>JAWKON010000030.1:0-96809 GCA_041391125.1 Caldilineaceae bacterium | reverse complement strand
AGCCGCGGCGTGGCTCCTCCGGTTCAATCATAGGCGCGGCTTCGCCCGCTTCCACCATTCGGCGAATGAGCCGGTCGCGCAGGATGTCGGCAGTTTGGCGGTGCGAATCCATGCCGATCAGGTTGGTCAATTCGTAGGGATCGTAGGCCAGGTCGTAGAGATATTGCTCGACGTAGCGCTCCGAACCGGCGTCTTGGGCGCCGTGCTTATCGGGCGCGTCCACGCCATATTTCCAACGGGACGTGCGCACGGCGCGGCCGACCTGCGCTTCGCTGATCTGGATAAAGGTTTCCTCTGGCCATTCAGTCGATTCACGGCGCACCAGCGGCACGATGGAGCGGCCCTGCATCTGTTCCGGCACGGGCAGACCAGCCGCATCCAGCAGCGTGGGCGGCATGTCCAGCAGGCTGAACTGCTGCATGAGCCGTCCGCCGCCGGTGAAACCGGGACCGATCAGCGCCGTGGGCAGCCGCACCGCACTTTCGTGGCAGGAGCGCTTGTATTCGCTGTTGCGCGTTTTGAAATGGTTGCCGTGGTCGGTGGTGTAGAGAATGATCGTGTTCTCCAGCATGTCCAGGCTTTTGAGCGCATCCATCAGGCGGCCCAGCGTCTCGTCCAGCCGCTTGACCATGCCGTAGTAGCCGCCCAAGTGCTGCTGCGAAGAGCCGCCCAGCGCCAGCAGATCGGGGGGCGTCCAGCGCCCGGCGTACATTTCGCGATAGCCGTCGGGCGGCGGGTAGTCGTCCAGATGATTTTGGTGGTGTGGTTCGATGTAGGAGACAAAGAGGAAAAACGGGTTCTCTTGGTGACCATTGATATAGCGGATGACGGCGTCGGTCTGGGCGTCGACGCGGTAGCCGGGCAGCTTGACCGCTTCACCGTCGTTGTCATACATGACCATGTTGTAGGCGTCCGACGTAAATTCGAGCAGGTTGGAGGCCAGCCAATAGTCGTAGCCGCCCCGTTGCGCGGGCGCCACCGGCCCAGCGGATGAATTGTCGGCCAAGTGCCATTTGCCGATGTAGCCGGTGTCGTAGCCGCCTGCTTTGAAAAAGTGGGCCAGTGTGCGCGCATCTTGGGGCAGGGGGATGCCGTTGCGGAAGCAGCCCACGGTGGTGGCGTATTGACCGGTTTGCAGGCAGGCGCGCGCCGGTCCGCAAACCGGTTGGCAGGTGCTTGTGTGGAAAAGGTGCGTACCGGCTTGGGCCATGCGGTCAAAGTTGGGCGTCAACCCCAGCGGGTTGCCGTGGACGCCGGTGGTGTCCCAGCGCTGCTGATCGGTGAAGAAGACGATGACGTTGGGGCGCTTGGTGTGATTCATGGGTGGTTCCTCGTTTATTGGATGGAGGGAGAAGAAGAGGAGGGGAGTAGAGGAGGGGAGGAGTAGAGGAGTATCCGCCAACCGGCTTATACTCCTCTACTCCTCCCTCCTCTACTGCATTTGATAACGACAATCCCCTACGCCTGCCCAAACAGCGGATCGGCTTCATCCTTAATCATCTGCGCTACAGTCGCCGCGTTCTCCGCGCCGCTCCAGAGCAAGTCCATCTTGGGGTTGTAGATGCGCTGGGTGATCTCCGGCCAGTTGACGTGGACCGGGTCGCGCACCACATACTCCTGGGCGTCGGCAAAGCCTTGGGCATGTTCGGGCGGCAGGTCTGGGTTGAGGAACGCTTCCGAAGTGACCACCGAGACGCGTGAAGGCGTGGTGGCGCCCACCGAAACCTCGTCCAGTTCGGCTTGGGCGCTGGAGATGTGGCCCAGGAATTCCCACGCCACGTCGGGATGCTGGGTGGCGGCAGCCGCGGCCCAGCCGGTGCCGCCGCCGCCGGTGCCGCGCCGATCCGAATTGCCGATGGGCAGCGTGGCCACGTCCCAGCCAAAGGTCTCAATGGTGCGGAAACGGTTGACGGCCGACGGGTTGGTCAGCATAATGCCCACTTTGCCGCTGGCAAACAGCTCAAAGCCGCCCAGCTCGGATTCGAGATCGGGGGTGGGCGACACCTTGTGAGTGTACATCAAATCTTGGATGAATTGGAGCGCCTCGACCGAATTGTCGTCGGTCAGCGCACAGTCGGTGGCCACGCCTTTATCGCCCACATGCACCAGCGCGCCGCCGTTGGAATAGACCCACGACGCCCACGGACGTTGGCCGCGATTGACCAGGAAGCCCCACTGGGTGGTGTTGTCGCCTTCGCGCTTGGTCAGCTTCATGCACATGTCCAGGAAGACATCGAAGGTGAAGTCCGTGTCGGTCCAGTCGGCCGTGGGCGGCTCAATGCCCGCTTCGGCCAGCAAGTCTTTGTTGTAGAAGAGATTCTGATTGCCGTAGTCGCGCGGCAGGGCATAGGTCTTGCCCTCCCACTGATAAAGTTTGATGGCGTCCGGGCGGAAGTCGGCAATGTCGTAGTCGTCGCGCGCAATGTAGTCATCGAGCTGGAGATGCATCTCTTTTTCCACCACGGTGATGATGGGCGTCACCTCTTGCAGATAGCGATAAATATCGGCGGGCGTACCGGCAGCGTAGAGCGTCTGTATTTTGGTGGTGTACTCTTGTGGAATGGGCTGATGGTCAATCTTCACATTGGGATGGCTGTCCATAAATTCCTGCGCCCATTTATTGCGCATCTCTACGTGACCTTCGTTAATGGTATCCACAATAAAGGTGAGCGTGATCTGCTCGCCCGCCGGCGCCGCGCCGGATTCGCCGCCGGTTGCGCCTTGGGGCGCGGCGCAGGCCGCCAGCCCCAGCACGCCCAACGCCGTCAGCGCGCTGCCGCGCAAAAAGGAGCGGCGACTCAACGGACGGTTTGTCAGTGATGATTGGTTCATGGTTTCCTCCTTGATGGTTGATATTTATTGGGAAAGGGGATTGGGGCTAGGAATTGGGGGAGGCGGCGATCCTAATCCCCAATCCCTAATCCCCTCCCTACTGCTTCACCCCCGTAAAAACAATCCCCTGCATAAAATACTTTTGCGCCGCGAAAAAGAGGATCAGCACCGGCAGCATGGTGAGCAGCGAAGCCGCCATGAGCAGATGCCAACTGGTGCTCATTTCGCCCTGGAACATGCGCAGACCCAACGCCAGGGTAAATTTCTCCTGGCTTTGCAAATAGATCAGCGGCAGCAGGAACTCGTTCCAGACGCCGTTGAAGACGAAGATGACCACGATCAGCACGGCGGGCCGCGCCAGCGGCATGATGATGCGCCAGTAGACGCCCCAATTGGAGCAGCCGTCAATGCGGGCGGCGTCATCCAGCTCGCGCGGCAGCGTCATGAAGAATTGGCGCACCAGAAAAGTAAGCCACGGGCCGCCAAAAAAGGCGGGGACGATCAGCGGCAAATAGGTGTTGATCCAGCCCAGCTCTTTGAACAGAATAAATTGCGGGATCAGCGTGACGTGGGGCGGCAGCATCATGGTGGAGAGCATGAGCAGAAACATGGTGTTGCGCCCCCACCATTGCAATCGCGCAAAGGCAAATGCTGTCAGCGTAATCGAAATCACCTTGCCGATAATGCTCAGCGTGGTGATGAAGGCCGTGTTGTATAGATAGGTGAAAAACGGAATCGCCGTCACCGCTTCCACGTAGTTGCTCCAAAGCAACTGGTCGGGAATCCATTTGGGCGGGAAGATGAAGACTTCACCCGGTGATTTGAGCGAGGTGGAGATGGTCCAAAAGAGCGGAATAAAGATGAGCACAATGCCCAGCAGCAGCGCGATGTGCGTGAACATATTGCCGATGAGGCGGCGCTGGCGCAGGGTCACCAATGGCTGATCGGCGCGGTTGGTTTGTGGCGTACTGTGGACGGTGCGTAGGGTTGCCATTAGGCCCGCTTATCCTCCCCTTCATAATAGACCCAAATGTCCGATGTGCGATAGACCACCAGCGTGAGCACCAAAATATAGAGAAAGAGCACCCAGGCCAACGCACTGCCGTAACCCATGCGGAAATATTGAAAGGCGTTCTGATAGAGGTAGAGCAGATAGAAGAGGGTGGCGTTGTTGGGACCGCCATTGGTCATGATGAACGCTTGCGTAAAGACTTGCAGCGCGTTGATAAAACCGGTCACTAATTGAAAGAAGAGCACCGGCGTCATCATGGGCAGCGTAATGTTCCAAAAGCGATTCCAGCCCTGGGCGCCGTCCACTTCCGCCGCTTCATACAGATCGGTGGGGATGCCCTGCAAGCCCGCCAAATAGATAATCGCCCCGGCGCCCACGCCCCACAGGCTCATAAAGACGAGCGAGGGCAGCGCCCAATCTGGGCTGCCTAGCCAGCTTGGTCCCTTGATGCCCACATAGGAGAGCAGTGCATTAAAAAGCCCAAATTCGCCCGAGAAGAGCCAGCGCCAGAGCAGCGCCACCGCCACGCCCGAAAGTACGGAGGGCAAATAATAGGCGGTGCGGTAAAAACGCAGACCGCCGATATTCTGATTCAGCAGTAGCGCGATGACCATGCCGAAGACGATGTGCAGCGGCACGCTAAAGACAGCATAGAGCGTCGTCACCTTGAGCGACTGCCAGACCAGATCGTCGTGAAACATGGCCTGCACATTGGCGGCGCCCACCCATTTGGGCGAACCGATTAGATCCCATTCGGTAAAGGCAATAAAAAGTGATGCCAGCATAGGCCCCAGCGTCCACAGAACAAAGCCGATGATCCAGGGCGAAGCAAAGAGCCAGCCATCTAAGTTACGGCGCAGGGAGAGCCATCTGCGGTTGCTGTGTGGGCGACGATTTGCGGAAACAGATACGCCGGGCTGATTGGCGGCAGCGGTCACTGGTCTGCTCCTTAAAGATAGGCGAAATGCATAAGTCGGGGTATCAAGAGCGTAGGTGTAGATGGTTGACAACGCCGAAGGTCAGCGCTAGCAGACTTAATTTTGCAAGCATCCTCTTGAATTGTCAAATGTTCTGCGCCCCCATTGGGACCCATTGGGACCCAATGGGGGTGGTCAACAAAACCCAACGCGCAAACTCTCAACATGAACGAAATGGTTGGAGCAAGCCCATATTGCCTTTATGGGCCTTGTTTTTTTCATTGTAAATAGGCCTTTTGTCCTATTGAATACACATCAAATTTACCGTATTGTAATAGCCATTGCTTGCAGTTTTCTCGCATATTCCCTGTCATCCATACAACCTTTCATCGATACACATGACAACCAAAGGAAAATACTCATGCTTTATGATCGTTTGCGTAATCTTTTCATTGCCCGGATTGCTGGCGTAGCTGCTTCAGCGGCGCCGCGCAGCCAAGACAGTACTTTTGCTCTCGGCGATTGGCAGGGGAAAATAGCACGATTGGTTAATTCAGATGGTTTTAATCAGTTTATTATTGTGGTCATTATATTGACCGGCATCCAGGTGGGCATGGAAACGTATGAAGGTTTGGTTGAGCGATATGCTGCATTTTTTCACGTCACTGAAAGGATCATTTTGGCCATTTTTGTGGTTGAAATGGTGCTCAAGATTCTGGCGCGCGGGAAGCAACCGTGGCGCTATTTTGCGGACCCGTGGAATGTCTTCGATTTTATTATTGTGATGGCCAGCCTGTTGCCCTTTCATGTCAGCTATGTGGCCGTGCTGCGCATGTTGCGCGTTTTGCGCGTTTTTCGGCTCTTCTCGGCCCTGCCCAAGTTACAAATGATTGTCGGCGCGCTGCTGCGCAGCATCCCCTCTATGGGCTATGTGACCATTCTGCTCGGTCTGCTCTTTTATATTTACGCGGTGCTGGGCGTTTTCAATTATGGCGGCAACGATCCGCTGCACTTTGGCACGCTGCAAACGGCCTTCATTTCGCTCTTTCAGTCGGTCACCATGGATGGCTGGTCTGAGCTGATGTATACGAACATGCTGGGTTGCGACCAATATGGCTATGATGGGCTTACGCAGCTCTGCACCAAACCAGTGGCGTCCCCGGTGGGCGCGCCGCTCTATTTTATCAGCTTTATGATTACCGGCGCCATGATCATCCTCAACTTCTTTATTGGCGTGATCCTCACCACCATGGACGAAGTAAATGAAGAGGCCCAGATGGAAGTACGCTGGCTGAAACGGCAAAAAGAAGGCCAAAAAGAGCTGCACGAAGACATGGAAGAAATTGCCGAGCGGCTGCGCGAATTACAGGACCAAATGCGGCTCCTCACATTGGGGCTCAAAAAACAGCGCGGCATCGCCGACTGACCGGCGTACTCACCTGATTTTTCGTTTACATAGTTAGACAAAGTGATCAACAGATTACGCAGATTACACAGATTTTTTCTCTTTCATCTGTGTAATCTGCGTAATCTGTTGATCATCTCTTTTTATAGACGCTCTGATTCGGCTATTTACGCTTGTTCAAACCCACTGTTATAATAGGACAGAATGTAAGATATTCAAGCCATGCAAAGGAGCCAACATGTCCCAAACAAACTCTCCCCGCCTTTCGGTCTCCACCTGGAGTCTGCACCGTACACTGGGCAAACCGGCCAATTACGGCCCCGGCCAGAGCGGTCCCGGCGCGGCTGGCGCCAATGGCGGGCTGCCGCTGCATGAACTGCCCGCCCGGCTGGCCGATTTTGGCATTCATACGCTGGAAATCTGCCACTTTCACCTGCCCAGCACCGACGATGACTATTTGAAAAAACTGCGCGGCGCCTTGGACGATGCCGGCATCGAACTCTGGTCGCTGCTCATCGACGGCGGCGATCTAACCGATCCACTTCACGCCGACCGCGATCAAGCCTGGATTGCTGACTGGGTCCGCGTGGCGGGTAAATTGGGCGCCAAAAATACGCGCGTAGTGGCCGGTAAAGCAGAGCCCACCCCCGCCACGCTGGAGCAAAGCCGGGCGCGCATGAGCCAGTTGCTGTCTGTGGGCCAGGCCGCCGGCGTGCGCATTATGACCGAAAACTGGCTGGGCCTCATGTCCAATGCTGAATCGGTGCTCTGGCTGCTGGAGAAGCTGGACGGCCAAGTCGGCCTCTGCGTCGATTTTGGCAACTGGCGCGGTCCCCAAAAATATGATGAACTGGCCGCCATCATGCCCCACGGCGACTCTAGCCACGCCAAAGCCGCTTTCCTGGATGAGCGCACGCTGGATCGCGACGACTACGTGCGCTGTTTGGAGCTGGCCAAAGCCGCCCATTTCAGCGGCCCGCACACGCTAATCTACGACGGCCCCAATGTCGATGAATGGTTCGGGCTATCGGTCGAGCGCGATGTGGTGCAGCCCTACTTGTCATGAGCCATCGGGATATTCTGCATGAGCTGGTTGCGCAGCACGCCCTAGGCTCCGTTGCTGACATTGAAAACATCACCACCGGTTATGCTGGCCATGTTTACAAAGTGACGGTCGCGCCTGCTGCCAGACCGGCTGCGGCATCCCCGCAACGCTCTGTATTAAATTGACCGCCAATGAGGGCGAGGTTGCTTTTGATGCCCTAACGCCCGGAGAGCGCATTTATGGCGCGCGCCCAAGCAACTTTCGGGCTGCCTATCAGCTCATGCAGAGTGCCGGTATCCCACTGCCCCGAGTGTATGCAACAGGCGTCACTGCCAATGGTGCGTTTCACTTTCAGGTGATGGAGTTGCTGCCCGGCGTGTCGGTGCGCGAATTCCTGGCCTGGAATGTACACCCCAAAATGGATGCATTACACGCGGTGGTGGGGTGTACCTTGGGCAAATTGCACCAGATCACGCGCCCGTATGATGGATGGGCGTCCCAGACGCAGCCATACGACACGAGTTGGACAGAGGCCTTTTTTGCCGCCTTGGCACAAGTACTGGACCAAGCGTGTAGCCTAAACAAAGTCATTTTGGAAAATCGATCCACTATTCGGGAGGCCATTGCGCAATCTCAAAAAAAGTGGATTGCGCCCAGTGAGTATGTCTTTTCGCATGTCGATGGCTTTCAGGGCATGGCCCACTTCGACGGCAACGTTTGGGCATTGACGGGCGTGGTCGATATTGAAGATCATAGTTTTACGGATCAGCGCTTTGTGCTGGCGGGACACGAGTTGGCGCTCCATTTTGAACTGCACCAAACGCCGGAAAGCTTCTGGCGCGGGTATGGCCAATTTGCCGCTGCGCCTGATTCGTATCTATCTACGCGTAACATTTTCCAGCTATTTTATCTGCTGGACTGGCTCCAGATATGTTATGATGGACGCGGTCATGCCGTTCAAAAACGGGATGCGCTCATTCACCACTTTCAAACATTAATCCTGGAACGATGTACATAGCGCCAATCCCCCACCGGCAGGCACCGCACTGAAATCTGTTTAATCTGCATAATCTGTTGATCCAATCCCTGAACACAATGAGGAGGAAATCGATGTCCCGCTACTATCTGACCCGCCATGCGGCGCCAAGTGGCGCACGGTGGGCGCTCAATGGGCGCTATCTGCCCGCCCATGTCAACCTGTCCCTGCTCATGGAACTACCCAAATCCGCCCTGGCCGGCGTGTTGAACGCGCTGCCGCTGGGCGCTGCCGCCGATGCGCCCGCCTTAGCGCCGGTCGAAGCCGGCCAGGAGATCTGGGCCAGCGGCGTGACCTATCTGCGCAGCCGCCAGGCGCGCGAGAGCGAATCATCTGTGGCCGACGTGTATCAGCGCGTCTATGAGGCCGAGCGCCCCGAAATTTTTATGAAGGCGGCGGGCTGGCGGGCCGTAGGCAGTGGCGACCAGTTTCGCATTCGCAAGGACAGCCAGTGGAATGTGCCGGAGCCGGAGCTGGTGCTGGTGATCAACCGCCACGGCGAAATTGTGGGCTACACGGCTGGCAATGATGCTTCGTCGCGCGACATTGAAGGCGAAAACCCGCTCTATTTGCCGCAAGCCAAAGTCTACAACCAGTCCTGCGTGGTGGGGCCGGGCATTCTGCTGGCCGATGCCGATGCACTGGCCGATGTGCCGATTAGCTTGGAAATCCGCCGCGGCGGTTCCGCCATTTTTGCCGGCGAAACCAGCACCAGCAACATGAAGCGCAATTTCCAAGAGCTGGCCGACTATCTCTTTATGGAGGTCGATTTCCCCCACGGCGCCCTGCTCATGACCGGCACCGGCATTGTGCCCGGCGACGATTTTACGCTCCAACCTGGCGATATGGTCAGAATCACAGTGGGCGAACTGACGATTGAAAACGAAACGGCGCAGTAATTTACGAATATATTGCTTATTGCTGTATTGCTGTATTTCTTGATGCGACGACCGATAGCAATAGAGCAATACAGCAATAAGCAATAGAGCAATAAGCAATACAGCAATAGAAGGAATCTAATGATGAAGATGAGAGCGGCGGTGGCGCGGGAGTTGAATAAGTTGGCGGTGGAGACGGTTAATCTGGATGCGCCCAAGGATGATGAGGTGCTAGTGCGGATTCGGGCGGCGGGCGTGTGCCATTCGGATTTGCATACGTTGCGCGGTGAATTGCGGGCGCGGCCGCCCATTGTGTTGGGGCACGAGGGGGCCGGCATTGTGGAGCAGGTGGGCGCCAGCGTCACCAGCGTCAAGCCGGGCGACCGCGTGATGATCAACTGGCTGCCCTCGTGTGGCGTCTGCAAAACTTGTTTGGATGACCATCCCTCGCTGTGCGAAACCTTTCCCGGCACCGTCTTTCAAGGGCTGCTGCGCGATGGTTCGTCGCGCTTGCAAACCGAAGATGGCCTGACGCTCAAACACTTTCTGAGCGCGGCCACCATGGCCGAATATGTGGTGGTGCCGGAGGCGGGCGCCATTCCGGTGCCGGAGGACGTGCCGTTTGACGTGGCCGCCGTCATCGGTTGCGCCGTCATGACCGGCGTGGGCGCGGTGATCAACACGGCGCAGGCGCGGCCGGGTCGCTCGGCGGTGATCATTGGCTGCGGCGGCGTGGGGCTCTGTATTGTGATGGGAGCGGTGCTGGCTGGCTGTCATCCGATTATTGCGGTGGATGTGCTGGAGAGCAAGCTCAATTTGCGCGCGGATGGGGTAGCCACGCACCCATCAACGGCAAAGAAGGCGACGCCGTCAAAGAGATTTTGAAGGTGACCAAGCGGCGGCGCCGATTACGTATTCGACAGCGTGGGCATGCCCATGACTATGGATCAAGCCGTGCGCGCCACCGGCAACTATGGCGCCACCGTGGTCACCGGCATGCACGACGTGCTGCAACCGGTTCCGCTGCCGGTGGGGCCAATTATTTTCCAGAACAAGCGCTTCCTGGGTTCCTTTGTGGGCTCAGCAAGCCGCAGACCGATTACCGCGCCTGTGGTGGAGCTTTACCGCGGCGACCGCCTGCCGCTGGACAAGCTGATCGGCAAACACTATACGCTGGATGAGGTGAATACGGCCTTTGACGATATGATGGCGGAAGCAGTGGCGCGTGGGGTGCTGATGTTGGATTAGAAATTGAATTTTTCATGGGCTATCTCAAGAGTAGAATATTTCGTGAATTGACTTAGATATATCACACCTGATAAAGTTAGGGCTTGACTGCTTCAAGATCGCACAAAACATGACTAATTCTCGAGATCTCAATTCTCGTCAAAGCTGCTCAAATGGCCGGAGCCGAGGTCCCACGAATTGTTAATCCGTTCTTCCGTTGGCAGTCATGGGAGATAATCTGCAAGTCCTAGAGAGTCTTGGAGCGCAAATCGACTGATTGAGCATTGATTTTGGTAGAGCGCTCCAGTCAGCAATAAAGATTATCAAAAGCCCAATTGATTGCTCATTCAGCTACTCGACTCGGCCCATGGAGATAATCTCACCTGACTACCTCCAATTTGACGAGGCAGGCCAAGCCATGAAGTCGATAATTTCAAAATTTTTATATGGACGATGGATATGTTTGACGCGAAGATCGATTATCGTCAGCGCTCATGCGGAATATGACTAATCTCCCAAGAGGTCACGTACCTCGACAAGACCTAGAAGTTTCCAACTGCGGGCATCATATCAGGTTTGATACCAGGCATCGAAGGCGATTCAAGGACATCAGGCTAGTAGCAGCGCAATATCGAAGAACCTATCAGCGGAGGCTAAATCATAATATAGCATCGAAGCTTTCATGACAGATGATTCGGGCACGATAAGATCAAATGATCGTTGCTCGCTCTGTAATCATCCATAAAGATATGATCATATGTGAACAGACTAATTTCCTATCAGAGATATTTCTTTTGTGGAATATATATATAAGATGACAATAGCGATCTGACTGACGGAACTGAAGAGTGGATTCATGAAACAGATCACAGATCGATTATTCAACCACTACGAAAATCTGTATGGGTTTGTGAAGACGATTCTTTCCGCGTATGGGAGATGCCGAGCTATTGGCCGAGTTCATCGAGGCCATAGATCAAGGAATCGTCAATAGATCTCCACGTTCATTGGATAATATCTATAGAAAGTACGATTCTGCAATTCCTGAGGAGCCCAAGTTCGATATTATTGTACGAGATTTTTTTCAGCATCTACAGAACGAACTTGAGCCTTTAGATCACATTTATGATGAAGCCCTATGCATTCCATTCATTATTCTGTGCATTTGCACACCTAAAGTATGGATTACCTGAGGAAAAAGTGCCTCTGAACATACCAACAATAGGTAAATCCTTTAAGATTTCAAAAAAAGCTGTAGGGCATCTTCGCGCTATGGCAGAAGCTCATGAAACTCGGGATGTCGATGGGCAATATTCAGAATATGTGAAAGCATGTCTGGGTACAACAACTAAATCGCGCAGTTGAACAAGAACGATAGCAATTGCGTGAAATCACATGTCATGAGCTGACTTAAGATGCGTAGGATAAGTGTGAGGTTTGTAAGCAAAACTAATGTGCTTGAATCGCGGTTTTGAACACGCCCAAAGCCAAATTGGCTAGACTTTCAGAATGGGAAACCCCGGGCTTTATCAGAAACGCTGATCTCGGATTTATGGCAACTGTGGTGTAATTTTGTCGAGTGGTTCATATTTCGGCAAATGGGTGCAAATTGCGTGGCGGAACAATTGTGGCTAGACGAACAGGTGATAATAGTTGGCAGCGGCTTGGTTATGAAGCGGCGCAGGCAGCCCGAAGCCAATCATACCAGGCCAGACTTAGGACAATCGCAACAATGCGACATGAACCAACATGGGGAGATCAAGATAAAATTCTTGACATCATTCAGCAGATCAGGCCTGATAATCATGCTAGTCTGCTTACAGCTTTTGGTCTTCCCGTGTATGGTCCAAAGCATTTACAGATTGTAAGAAATGCCTGTGCACATAAACATAGAGAGACATTATCAGATGTCAATAGACTCTTGCTCGATTATTCAGTTACGTCGATCCGTTCCCCAACTGACATAATTTGGGGTATAGATAATCTGACAAATCAGTGTGCAATATATCAATGGATAGACGATTTACAGTTAATCGCTCTTGAAGCTTCGCAATGAATATTAGAAATGTTAGATATTGCATGGTCAATGTTGGCGAGCGAAAAGCGCTGGTGCATGAGAAGAGAGGGCTTGGTAATTGTATTATTGAGGCTGCCGTAATTGTCACTTGTTGTTCTACAAATTGTCACGGTACAATGTGGGGTACAAAATTTACGAGTTCAGATGTACGATTTACGAATTCGTTTCCGATATATTGAGTGAAACATGAAACTATACCCGTGTAGTTGCTTGCTACCCGCAAAGTTCCAAAACGGGACAATTCGTAAATCGCATATCGTAAATCCAATATCGTTTTCACATAGGGGTGTATCAGGAGGATACAATGAGCGACAACAATGCAAGCGGTAATAATGTAAACGGCAACCATCGCGTATCGACGTTTGCCACCAAGGTAGGACACGCCCAGATGCTCAAGGGCGGCGTGATCATGGATGTGGTAACCCCCGAGCAGGCCCGCATTGCTGAGGAAGCGGGCGCCTGCGCCGTTATGGCGCTGGAGCGCGTGCCGGCAGACATCCGCAAAGATGGCGGTGTGGCCCGCATGAGCGACCCCGGCATGATCCGCGAGATCATTGCGTCGGTCACCATTCCGGTCATGGCCAAGGCGCGCATTGGCCACTTTGTGGAGGCGCAGGTCCTGGAAGCCATTGGCGTGGACTATGTGGACGAGAGCGAAGTGCTGACGCCCGCCGATGAGGAGCACCACATCAACAAGCACAAGTTCAACGTGCCGTTTGTGTGTGGCTGCCGCAATCTGGGTGAAGCGCTGCGCCGCATTGCCGAAGGCGCCGCTATGATCCGCACCAAGGGCGAGGCCGGCACCGGCAACGTGGTGGAAGCCGTGCGTCATGCGCGCACCGTCATGGGCGCCATCCGTCAGCTTCAAACCCTGGACGAAGACGAGCTGTTTGCGTATGCCAAAGAGATTCGGGCGCCGTATGACCTGGTCAAGCAGACCGCCGAAATGGGGCGCATGCCGGTGGTCAACTTTGCGGCGGGCGGCGTGGCCACCCCGGCGGACGCCGCGCTCATGATGCAACTGGGCGTGGACGGCGTCTTTGTGGGCTCCGGCATCTTCAAGAGCGATGACCCCGTGCGCCGCGGCCGCGCCATTGTGCAGGCCGTGACCCACTACAACGACCCCAAGATCATCGCCGAAGTGAGCGAAAACCTGGGCGCCCCCATGGTGGGCATCAACATGGACACCCTCTCTGAGAACGAGAAGATGGCGCACCGCGGTTGGTAAAGTGATGGGAGTAAGGAGTAGGAAGTAGGGATTAAGGAGTAAGGAGCCGCCCTCTTCCTACTCCCTACTCCCTACTCCCTACTCCCTACTCCCTACTTCATCATGACAGACAAATCACAGATCACCATCGGCGTCCTGGCTCTCCAGGGCGCTTTTATTGAGCATATAAAGATGTTGCGGCGGCTGGGCGTGCAGGCGGTGGAGGTGCGCAAGCCGGAGCAGTTGGTCGGGCTGGACGGGCTGATTATCCCCGGCGGCGAGAGCACCAGCATGGGGCTGATTGCCGAGCGCTGGGGGCTGGTCGAGCCCCTGCGCCAGTGGGTGCAGAGCGGGCGGCCCACTTGGGGCACCTGCGCCGGCATGATCCTGCTGGCCGAGCGCGCCACTGGTCAAAAACGGGGTGGGCAAATGCTGCTGGGCGGGCTGGATGTGACGGTCAATCGCAACTACTTTGGCCGCCAGGTGGACAGCTTTGAGACTGAGCTGCCCGTGCCGATCCTGGGTGATATTCCCTACCCGGCCATCTTTATCCGCGCCCCGGCCATTGCCGATGTCGGCCCCACGGTCGAGGTGTTGGCCCAGGTGACCGCATCCAATGGCGAAACGGTGATTGTGGCCGTACGCCAGGGCGCGCTGCTGGCCACGGCGTTCCATCCCGAGTTGACGGAGGATGGGCGGTGGCATGAGTTGTTTTTGGAGATGATAGGTATAGCCTAAAATCCCCATTAATTCTCCTAACGATTTGACATATATCCTCCGTTAATCGTACTAATTATTCCTCGTCAAAACTTGTGTTTTGCCGAATATCTCTATTTTTCGCTGCATGTTTGACAAACCTATTACCCTTCACCTACAAAATGCAGGTCATTCGACCCCTGGCAGACCTGACGATACACAATAGAACCATGATGCTCATCAACCCGGCGCTTGACCAACAGCGCCGGTAGTTTATCCCATTTGTGAACTTAAGGAACCAATGTCCAGTCTGAAGGCAACCGGATAAAAAGGCGGTCAGCGTCGAGCTGAAAAATGTCGTTAAGCAGTTTCCTGACCCCAGCGGCGGCGTAGTGACCGCCGTGGACGACGTGACGTTGCAAATATACGATGGCGAGTTTTTCTCGCTATTGGGGCCTAGCGGCTGCGGCAAGACCACCACGCTACGCATGATCGCCGGGCTGGAGTTGCCCTCCAGCGGCAGCGTGCTGATCCACGGCCAGGAGATGGCGCAGGAGCCGGCTTATCGGCGCCCGGTCAACACGGTCTTTCAGCGTTACGCACTGTTTCCACACATGACGGTTTATGACAACGTGGCCTTCGGGCTGCGTATGAAGCAGGTGGCCAAGGATGAAGTGCGCCAGCGCGTGGACGATGTACTCAAGTTGGTGCGGCTGGACGCCATGGGCCAGCGCAAGCCGGGACAGCTCTCCGGCGGCCAGCAGCAGCGGGTGGCGCTGGCGCGGGCGTTGGTCAACAATCCGGAAGTGCTGCTGCTGGACGAGCCGCTGGGCGCGCTGGATCTGAAATTGCGCCAGGCCATGCAGGATGAACTCAAGCGCATTCAGCAGACCGTGGGCATCACCTTTATCTACGTGACCCACGATCAGGAAGAAGCGCTGACCATGTCCGACCGCATTGCGGTGATGAATGATGGACGCGTTCTGCAAGTGGATACGCCGTATGAGCTGTACGAAGATCCCGAGAGCCGCTTTGTGGCTAACTTTATTGGCGAAACCAATTTCCTCACCGGCAAAACGGACCGCGCCGAAGGTTCGCTGGTCTACGTACGGCTGGATAATGGCGCCATGACTTCCATTGAAACGGGTAATCCCGCCATGGCCGGCGAAGTCAAGCCGGGGGCGGCCGTCACCGTCGCCATCCGCCCGGAAAAGATCTACTTGGGCCGCGGCGATGCGCCGGCCGAAGCCGATAACGCGTATGCGGGCAGAGTGGAAAACATTGTCTACATCGGCACCGACACCTATTACGACATGGAGCTGCCCGGCCATACCAAAGTGACCGTGCGCCAGCAAAATCAGGACTACACGGGCGCCGCCAACATCCTGGCCAAGGGGGATACGGGCTATGTGGCGTGGCGGGCGCACAATGCGAGTTTGTTGATGGAATAGAAGATTGTTGCGTATTGCGTGTTGCGTGTACTGGTTCAGGAAATGGGTGGGTAGCTTGAAGCAATTGGTTTAACCTTTTCAGAGATCAACGCCTTGCAGCACAACCAGACTGTCAACCAGTTCACGCAATACGAAACACGCAATACGCCCGTTAAGGCGAGACATTGACATGACCGCGATACCCGTCTCCAAAACCGAACTAAAACCCACCCGCCAGCGGGCGGAAACGCTGCAAATCTGGGGGTTGATTGGGCCGACCGCGCTCTATTTAATCCTCTTTTTTGTGATTCCGCTGCTGATTGTGTTTGTATATAGCTTTTTAAAGCGCGGGGTATACGGACAGCTCGTTTGGGAATTCAATCTGCTCAACTATGTGCGCGTTTTCGACACGCTCTATTTGAGCATTTTGTGGCGCAGCTTTGTGCTGGCGCTGGCCAATACGCTGGTCTGTTTGGTGATGGCCTATCCGTTTGCCTATTACATTGCGCGGGTGGAAAATGCCCGCACGCGCAATCTGCTGCTGGTGCTGATCATGGTGCCGTTCTGGACCAACTTTCTGATCCGCACCTACGCCTGGCGCGTGATTCTGGCCAACGATGGACCCATCAATCTCTTTCTGCTCAACACCGGGCTGATTTCCGAGCCGCTGCAGCTCATCTTCACCAACTTTGCCGTGGTGGTGGGGCTGGTCTACGGCTATTTGCCCTTTATGGTGCTGCCGCTCTACGCCGCCATCGAGCGCATCGATTTCAGCCTGATGGAAGCCGCCAGCGACCTGTACGCCAACGGCTGGCAGGCCTTTCGCAAAGTGCTCTTCCCGCTCAGTATGCCGGGCGTGATCGCGGGCAGCATTCTGGTCTTTATCCCCAGCCTGGGCGCCTTTGTCACGCCCGATCTGCTGGGCGGCGCCAAAACGGTGATGATCGGCAACTTGATCCAGGGTCAATTTTTGACCTCGCGCGACTGGCCGTTTGGCTCGGCGTTTAGCGTGCTGCTCATGCTCATGGTGCTGGGCGCCACGTTGATCTACTTCCGCAAAGGAGGCCGCACCTTATGAGCACCGCTGCTTCGTCGCTTTCACCCGCCGCCAAAGTGGAAAGCGCGGCTGCGCTGCCCCAGCGCGCCGTCAGCCTGACCGAGCGGCTGCTGAAAGTCAATCTCTGGCTAGTCTTTATCTTCTTTTACGCGCCCATTGCAGTGCTGATTATCTTCAGCTTTAACAGCGGGCGTGTAGTGAGCCAGTGGGAAGGCTTTAGCCTGGCCTGGTATGCCAAGCTTTTTAGCAATAAAGATATTGGGCTGGCGCTCTACAACAGCATCGTGGTGGCGGGCGTCAGCACCGTGATCAGCACCATCATGGGGACGCTAGTGGCGCTGGGCATGGAGCGCCACAACTTCCGCGGCAAAATGAGCATGGACAGTGTGCTCTATCTGCCCATTATTATTCCCGACATCGCCATGGCCGTTATGCTGCTGCTCTTTTTTGTGCAGGCGGGCCAGCTTTTGGCGCCCATCGGGTTGGGCTTTTCGCTGGGGCTGGGGACGATTATTTTGGCCCATGTGGCATTTAACATCAGCTATGTGGCGGTGGTAGTGCGCTCCCGCCTGGCCGATTTTGACAAAGCGCTGGAAGAGGCGGCGCGCGATTTATATGCCAATGAGTGGAATACCTTTCGCCACGTCACGCTGCCGCTGATTATGCCGGGCATATTGGGCGGCGCGCTGTTGGCGTTTACGATTAGCCTGGACGATTTTGTGGTCACCTTTTTCACCAGCGGACCCGGCAGCACGACGCTGCCGCTGCGCATCTATTCCATGGTAAAAACCGGCATTACGCCGGAGATCAATGCGCTGAGTACGTTGATGCTGTTGGCTTCGATGGTGTTGGTGCTGGGGTCGCTGGCTTTGCAGAGGAAGTAGGGCCTCTCCTCCCCCTTGACGCATTTTGTGCGTCTTTCCCCCTCCTCTCCACAAGGCCCTATGCGCAGCTTAGGCGGAGAGGAGGGGGCCAGGGGGCGGAGAGGCGGGGTGTGAAGACGTGTCAATAGCTTAAAAGGAGAAATGTTGAATGTATCGAACCCAATCCCTTGTTATTGTGTTGATTTTGGCGCTGTTGGTGAGCGCGTGTGGGGCGGCGTCTGCGCCGGCGGAGGCGCCGGCTACTGGTTCTGATGCGGGAGCGAGCACCAGTAGTGCGGCGGCGGTTTCGGGGCGCTGTGGCGATCCGAGCCAGCTGAGTGATTCGGTCAGCTTCTATAATTGGACTGATTATATTGATCCCGAAGTGTTGACCATGTTTACAGCCGAATGCGGCGTCGAGGTGGTGTACGACACCTATTCGAGCAATGAGGATTTGCTGGCCAAGATGCAAGCGGGCGCGACCGGATACGATCTGATTGTGCCGAGTGACTATATGGTCTCGATTATGATTCAGCTCGATATGCTGCATGAACTGGATCATGCCAATATCCCCAATTTGGCCACTATTTATCCACGCTTTGCCGAGGCGCCCTATGATCCGGGCAATGTTTACACGGCGCCGTATCAGTGGGGCACCACGGGCATTGGTTATAATGAGGCCGAGGTGGGCGGCGTGCCGGACAGTTGGGATTATATTTTCAATCCCGAGATGGCGGCAAAATGGGACGGCAAAATGTCGCTGCTCAATGATCAGCGCGAGGTGATCGGCGCGGTGCTCAAGTATTTGGGGCATAGCATGAACAGCGTGGACCCTGATGAGCTGGAAGAGGCCAAGCAGACGATTCTGGCCATCAAGCCCTACGTGGCCACCTTTGACAGCGATTCGTTTGGCGACATTTTGGTATCGGGTGACGTGATCATCGGGCACGGCTGGAGCGGCGGCTATTTCCAGGACATTTACGCCAGCGACAACGAAAATTTGGGCTACGTGATCCCCAAAGAAGGCGGCGTCATCTGGACGGATAATCTGGCCATTCCCAAAACCGCGCCCAACCCATACACGGCGGAGGTGCTCATCAACTACATTCTGGATCCCGAAATCGCGGCCATGATTTCCAATTCCAACTATTACGCCAGTCCTGTGGAGTCGTCCGAGCCTATGATTTTGGACGAAATCAAGGGAGATCCCGGCATCTATCCCAGCGATGAGACGTTGGCCAAGATGGAATTTCTGCGTGATCTGGGTGAAGGTACGCTGCTGTGGGATCGCATCTGGACGGAGATCAAGTCGGAGTAGGAGAGGCATTGTCTATTTATTGCTTATTGCTGTATTGCTTATTTCCACGCCGAAGAGCAATACAGCAATAAGCAATACAGCAATATAGAATTAAGCCATAACGCAGTTTATAATAGCGATTGCGCCATCACGGAGACGCGCAGTCGCTATTTTTTATGGAGAAAAATCCAATGGATCTCATTTTGCCTGCCATTGAAGAATTGCCGCCCGATCATCGCAGCGGCTTTGTGGCCGTGATTGGCCGGCCCAATGTGGGGAAATCGACGCTATTCAACCGCATTCTGGAGCAGAAGATCGCCATCACCAGCCCGAAGCCGCAGACCACGCGTGATCAAGTATTGGGCATCTACACAACGGATGCCATGCAGGTGATCTTTCTAGACACGCCGGGCATTCACGAACCGCAGCATCGGCTGGGCGAATATATGATGGGCGTGGTGGCGGAGACATTGGAGGACGCCGACGTGGTGCTTTGGCTGGTGGATGTGAATACGCCGCCCACCGCCGCCGATGTGCGCATTGCCGAGCAGTTGCGCACCATGCTGAAGCCCCAACGCGTGCATCAATTGGTGCTGGGACTCAACAAGCTGGATCAACTTGGGGAGCACCCGCAGGTGCTGACCGCACGGTTGCAAGAATATCGCCAGCTCGTGGATTGGTTTGGTCCCATTGCCGCCCTCGCCGATTCGGCGCCGGTGGACGCCGTGGCCCAGCCCGCCGTGACCCTCCGTGCCTTTAGCGCGCTGACGGGGCAGGGAGTCGAAGATTTACTGGCGACAATTCGCCAATATTTGCCGCTAGGACCGCGCTACTATCCCGAAGACCAGGTGACCGATTTGCAAGTGCGCTTTATTGTGGAGGAACTGATTCGCGAAAAAGCGCTGGAATTGTTGAGCCAGGAAGTGCCGCACAGCATCGCCGTCGAAATCGATGAATTTTCGCTGCGCAGTGAAAATATGACCTATATTTCCGCCGTGATCTATTTGGAGCGCGAAAGCCAGAAGAAGATCGTATTGGGCGCCAAAGGCAATATGATCAAGCGCATTGGCCAGGCGGCGCGGCCTGAAATTGAAGAGCTGGTCGGGACCAAAGTGTATCTGGAATTGTGGGTAAAGGTGTGGGAAAAGTGGCGCAAGCGCGCCGGCATGTTGCGGCGGCTGGGCTATGCGCTGTAAAGCGCGCGCGGTGGGGAAATCAAGAGTTCCCCATTTTCCAACCGAGTATCAGTAGATCGCAACGGCAAGCGATAGGGCTAGATTCAACAATCGAGACTAGCGCCTGTATCGCCAACACCGTTGCGGTGTACTGAGTATGGCTTAAGGTGATGATAAACATTGTTAGGGTTTTGAAAGATTTGATTAGCAAAAAAATGGTACTATTTTGTTGACCCACCGCCAACGTAATCGAAGTTGTCACTGCTGGCATAGATAAGAGGAACTTGATCCACAATGCGCCGAGTGCCGGTTCCCCTCCTTGACAGCACCAAATGTTAACCACATACTGGAGGTAGCTCATATATCATCGCTCAATTTTTTTGAGCAAATCCATCGCGGGCTTTTCATTGCAAATGGCCATTGAGAATGGGCGCCGTATTGTAAATTTTCGGGAAGGATGCAATGATTACCAAGCGAAGCCAATTATTTTTTTTGCCAATGCTGTTCGTGAGCATTCTGCTGTTGAGCGGATGTTTTGGGTGGGGAGATTCGACGGCAGAGGAGGCAGAAGCCGAACCCACTTTGGCCGAAGTAGAAACCGCTGGCCAAGTGGAAGGCCCTATAACCCCGCAAGCCATCAAAATCCAACCACAGACTGAGCTGAATATCTTCAACTGGTCCACCTACATTGCCCCGGACATTATCCCCAGATTTGAACAAAAATATAACGTCAAAATCAATTATGACATGTATGAAAGCAACGAAGATCTGCTGGCCAAAATTCAGGCGGGCAATCCGGGCTATGATATTATTGTGCCGGGCGACTACATGGTCGAGATCATGCGCAATTTGGACCTGCTCGAAGAAATCGACCACAGCAACATCCCCAACCTGGCCAATCTCAATCCAGCCTTTTTGGACTTGCCGTTTGATCCGGGCAATAAGCACTGCTTGCCCTATCAATGGGGCACCATGGCCATCGGTTATAACGCGGCCAAAGTGGGCGGTGCAATCGATAGCTGGCGGGTTATGTTTGATGACACACTGGACCTGCGGCGGGCCTGGCTGGACGATGCGCGCAGCACCATCGGCGTGGCGCTGATGCTGCTGGGGTATGATGTGAACACCACCGACCCAGCGCAGATTGCCGAAGCTGCCCAAATGCTGGTGGAGCAGAAAAAGCTCGTCACCGCCTATGCGCCCGACACCGGCCAGATCATGTTAGACGAGGGCGAAGTGGATGTGGCCGCCGAATGGAGCGGAGACATTTTGCAATTGATGGAGGAGAATCCCGACATCCGGCTGGTGATCCCCAAAGAGGGCGCCATGGCTTGGGTGGACAGCCTGTGCGTTCCCCAAGGCGCGCCGCACAAAGAGATGGCTGAAAAGTTCATCAACTTTATCCTGGATGCCGAAATCGGCGCCGAGCTTTCCAACTACGTGCGCTTTGCCACGCCCAACGCCGCCGCCATGGGCATGATTAACGCCGAAGACCTAGCCAACCCCGGCATCTATCCACCGGCGGAGGTGATGGACAAGCTGCAATTTCTGGTGGATGTGGGCGATGCCACGCTGTTGTATGATGACGCCTGGACAGAAATTAAGGCGGCGAATTAGATTTCGGAGTGCATTAAATCATAGCCCATCACCGAATCATTTGAATCATAGTTAAGACTACTTCATCTCCATCAACCACCAACCCAGGAAATCTGATGACAAAACGAATCATACTTTTGCTCTTGGCGCTATTGTTAACCGGTTGCGACGACCAGGCCGCGCCAGAACCCGTCGCCCCAGACACAGCCCCCATCGCGTCCAGCGCCGATGATGCAGCGCCGGAGGCCGCTGATGCAGCGCCGGAGGACGCAGCCGTTGAATTCGTTGAGGACGACTGCCCATTTGAAGTGGATGAGATGGACGCCATCACATGCGGCTATTTGACCGTGCCGGAGGATCGCACCAAGACGGATGGCCTGACTTTGGACATTGCGGTCGCCGTGATTGACAGTTACAGCTACACGCCGCGCCCAGACCCCGTGCTCTATTTAGAGGGCGGCCCCGGCGGCAGCGCGCTGTTGGGCATTGAAGATTGGTTGGCGTCGCCGCTGCGCAATGAGCGGCAGATCATCCTCTTTGACCAGCGCGGTACGGGCTATTCGTGGCCCAGTCTAGCCTGCCCCGAAGTAGATACTGCCGAGGCAGATACTACTGGCGAAGGCGTCCCCCAAATCGAGGCTGTGGAAGCCTGCCGCGACCGGCTACGCCAATTTGGCGTGGACCTTAGCATGTACAACAGCGCCGCCAGCGCCGCCGATGTCAACGATTTGCGGCAAGCGCTGGGTATTGACGAATGGAATCTCTTTGGCATTTCCTACGGCACGCGGCTGGCGCTCACCGTCATGCGCGACTTTCCGGAAGGCGTGCGCAGCGTGGTGCTAGACTCGGTCTATCCGCCCGACGTGGACGCCTACACCGTGGCGCCCCAAACCCAGGCCGACGCTATCCTGGGCCTGCTGGACGAATGCGCCGCCGACGCTGACTGCAGCGCCGCCTACCCCGACCTGGAACAGGATCTCTACAGCCTGATCGACGATTTGAATGCTGAGCCATTGGAGACCGAAAGTGATTTTCTTACAGGGGATGCTTTGGTCGGTGAACTGGTTACCCATTTGTACGATTCGACCAAAATCGTCCAATTGCCGGCGCCAGCGGAAGCTGCCGCTGGCAATTTCGATTGGTGGCTGGATCTGGGCGCTCCTGATGCTGATGGCGCGTCCCGCCTGGCGCCCAACAGCGTCAGAATGCGCCAGGATGAAGAGGCGCCGGAAGATGCCCAAGGCATGTTTTATTCGGTGGAGTGCAACGAAGAGACGCCCTTTGGCAATTTAGAGCAGGCGCGCGATTATGGCCGATTATCCACCCCAACTTGCCGAGCCATTGTTGACCGACCTGGAAGACCTCTATGCGGCCTGCGCCATTTGGGGCGCGGGTGAAGCGGCGCCCGTCGAAAGCGCACCGGTGCAGAGCACGATTCGCACGCTGCTGTTGGCGGGCCAGTTGGACCCGGTAACGCCGCCCGCATGGGCGCAACAGGCTGCGGACTCGCTTTCCGATTCGCTCTATGTGGAGATTCCGCGGCGGGCATTCGGTCTCTAGCGATGGTGACTGCGTCATGAACATAATTGTGGACTTTTTTGATGACTTGACGGCAACGCCAGATACGTCATGCTCGCAAATGATTCCTGCGTTTGAGCTGCCGTAAGCACTTTGGGGAGGCGCGACAGGATCGCATATGAACCCCGACAGTTATCCACCAGAAAGGGCGATGCCAGCCACTGCCCCCGCGGTTCACCAGCTTTAGACCGATTGCTTTGCCCCATTAAGTCTCCGTGTGATATGATTTAGCCTGCGTTTGGGCCAGCATTGAGTTTGGCCCTGTACCACGAGGAAAAATCTGGTGAATCCGCGGACGCTCAAAGTACTTGAGTACGACAAAATATTGGAAAAGCTGGCCGGCTTCTGCTCCTTTAGTGGCGGCGCCGATCTGGCGCGCAGCCTGCTGCCCAGCGATGATCTGGCCACCGTGCAGGAGGCGCTGGCGCAGACCGCCGAAGCCTCCAAACTGCTGGAGCAGAAGACCGATGTCCACTTTGGCGGCGTGACCGATGTGCGCGCCTATTTGGAAAAGTCTGAACGCGGCGCCATGCTCTTTCCGCAGGAGCTGAACGAAGTCAAGAGCACGCTCATGCGCTCGCGCAGCTTGCAGCAGATGTTGACGCGGCTGGAGAATGCCTTTCCCAAGCTGGCCGAAATCGCTTACAACATTGAGCCGTGCGACCACGTGGTGACCGAAATTGGCCGCTGCATCAATGACCGCGCCGAAGTGGTGGATGGCGCCAGCCCCGCCTTGGGCCGCATCCGTTCGGAGCTGCGCGTGGCCCAGGAGAGGCTGCTCAGCACGCTGGATCGGCTGGTGCATAGCGGTGATGTAAAACAATATTTGCAGGATGCGCTGGTCACCCAGCGCCAAGGCCGCTACGTCATTCCCGTGCGCGCCGAATATAAGGGCCACATCGACGGCATTATCCATGACCAATCGGCCAGCGGCGCCACGCTCTTTATTGAGCCCATCAAAGTGGTGCAGCAGAACAACGCCGTGCGCGAGCTGGAGCTGCAAGAGGACAAAGAGGTGCGCCGCATCCTCACCGAGCTGACCGAACTAGTGGCCGACGAAGCCGAATACATCCGCCGCAACGTGGATGTGCTGGCGCTGCTGGATCTGATTTTCGCCAA
Organism: Caldilineaceae bacterium; assembly: GCA_041391125.1. GTDB lineage: Bacteria > Chloroflexota > Anaerolineae > Caldilineales > Caldilineaceae > JACKBC01. Next base: position 72,362 of record JAWKON010000030.1, on the reverse strand, counting down.
GGCCAAATATGGCTATGCCCTCAACGGGACTGTGCCGGAAGCGGTGGCCTTTCGACCGGCCAAGAGCCAGCCGCACAAAAAAGATGACCAGGCCGATGAGCCGCTGCATCCCGGCTCAGTCATCGATCTGCACGACGCCCGCCACCCGCTGTTGGACCCCAAGCAGGTGGTGCCTATTGATTTTTATATTGATGAGACCTACTATCTGGTCATCATCACCGGCCCCAACACCGGCGGCAAAACGGTCAGCCTGAAAACCGTGGGCCTGCTGGCGCTCATGACCCAATCCGGCATGATGATTCCGGCTGAGCCGGGCAGCAAGCTCTCGGTCTTCGAAGGCATCTATGCCGACATTGGCGATGAGCAGAGCATCGAGCAGAACCTGAGCACCTTTAGCAGCCACATGACCAACATTATCAACGTGCTGGAGGAAGCGGACCCGCGCAGCCTGGTGCTGCTGGATGAGCTGGGCGCCGGCACCGACCCCGATGAAGGCTCGGCGCTGGCCATGGCGCTGCTGGAAAACCTGCGCGACCGCGGCATCACCACGCTGGCCACCACGCACTATAGTGATTTAAAGCTCTATGCCCACAACACGCCGGGCGTGCGCAACGCCTCGGTCGAGTTTGACGTGCAGACGCTGCGGCCCACCTATGAATTGAGCATCGGGCTGCCCGGTCGCTCCAACGCGCTGACCATTGCGCGGCGGCTGGGGCTCAACCCAGTGATTGTGGACAACGCTGAGCGCATTGTGCGCCCAGACACGCTGGAGGCCGATGCGCTGCTGGAGGACATCAAGCACGCCAAGCAGGAAGCGCAGCGCGCCGAACAGCGCGCCAAGGAGCGCGAGCGTCAGGCCCAGGTGCTGGAAGCCGATCTGCGTTATCAGCTCGCCTCCATTGAGGAAGCGCGGCGCGACGTAATTGCCGAGACGCGCGAACTCATGCAGGCCGAAGTGGCAGAGGTGCGCGGCGAAATTGAGCAGGCGCGGCGGCAACTTTCGCGCACCGGCTCCATTGGCGCCAGCACGCATGACGAATTCCTGGCCCGCGCCGAGCAGCAGATGGCGCGGCGCACGGCCAACCGCGCAATCGACCGCAACGTGCACCTGCCCAATGCCGATGGCGAAGCGCTGACTGGCCCCATTGAGGTGGGCGATCGCGTCTGGGTCTCCAGCTTGCAGGCCAGCGGCGACGTGATGGCCATTTACGAACGGTCGCAGGAAGCCGATGTGCAGCTGGGCAATTTCCGGCTCAAGCTGCCGCTCAAGCGGCTGGAGCTGCGCCAAAAAGCACCCAAGCCCGAAGTCACTGACGCCCCCATTCGCGTGCAGGGGTCGGGCGCCTTTCAAAGCAACGTCAAATCGCCTGGCCTCGAGCTGGACTTGCGCGGCGCCCGCGTGGAAGAGAGCATGGGCCGGGTGGAGAGCTATCTGGATGACGCCTATTTGAGCCGCCTGCCCTGGGTGCGCATTATCCACGGCAAAGGCACCGGCGCCCTGCGCGAAGCCGTGCGCAACCTGCTGCGCAGCCACCCGCTGGTGAGCAAATATCGCTCCGGCGAGGACGGTGAAGGCGGCGATGGCGTCACGGTGGCGCATTTGGTGGAGACGAATTGACCTATCCCCCTGGCCCCCTTTCCTCTCAGGAAAGGGGAACGGTTAGACAAAATTTGTTCCTTTGTTGGGGCTTGTTTTGCGCAAAACAGTTGGTCGAAAGGCCCTCCCCTTCCTGATCCGGAGGCATCCGGCGGAAGGGGAGACGGAGGGGTAGGTTCCCAAAAGGAGAAAGCAGTAAGTACATGTCTGGAGATGAGAAGATTCGCTGCAGCATCGGCGTGACGGTCTATAACGAAGAGAAGAATATCGGCCACTTGCTGGAGGCGCTGCTGGATCAGCATCTGCACCGCGTGGAGATTGCCGAGATTATTGTGGTAGCCAGCGCGTGCGAAGACAATACAGTGCCGATTGTGCAAGAGTTTGCCGCCCGCGACGCCCGCATCAAGCTGATCGAGCAGGCGCGGCGCGAGGGCAAGACCAGCGCGGTCAATCTCTTTCTGGCGGCGGCCACCAGCGACATTTGCGTGGTGGAGAGCGGCGACACGGTGCCCCACGAATACGCCATTGAGCATCTGGTGCGCATGTTTGCCGACCCCACGGTGGGCATGGTGGGCGCGCAAAAGGTGGCGGTCAACACGCCGGATCACATTGTGGGGCTGTTGAGCCACTTGCGGCTGCGCATGGAGCACACGCTCTGTCTGGAAATTCCGCGCCTGGGCGAGATGATCGCCTTTCGCAAACTGTTCGACTACATCCCGCCCGACATCGCCATGGATGAAGCTTTTGTGGAAGCACTGGTTATCAAGAATGGGCTGTCGGTCCAATACGCACCGGACGCCGTGGTCTACAACACCGGCCCCACCACCATTCCCGATTTTGTGCGCCAACGGCGGCGCAACCACGCCGGCCACCTCTATTTGAAGCACAAATATGGCTATGCCGTCAGCAGCATTCAAAACCGGCGCGTGGCGCGCATTGCGTTCAACGAAGTGTGGGGCGTGATCCGACTGCTCTGGGTGCTTTTCTTGCTGGCCGTGCTGGAAGGTTGGAGCCGCGTGCTGGGCTGGTATGACTTTGCGGTGAAGCGCGACCGCCACGTGGTCTGGAACATGGCCTGGACGCAAAAGCAGGATGTCCAGAGTATCCGACGCCAATATGAAAAACCATCGATCTAGCCTGCTCAAGTTGGTCATTGGGCTGGGGCTGCTGGCCTTTTTATACACAAAGCTGCCAGACCGCGAGCGGTTGTGGCAGCAGATCAGCTCGGCCAATTTAGGCTTTCTGTTGTTGGGGGCCTGCTGCTATGCGCTGGCCGTGGCGCTCAGCGGCCTCAAGTGGGGTATTTTGCTCCATTCGGTGGGCATCCAATCGCCCACGCCGCGACTGCTGGCGCACCAGTGGCTGGCCGAATTTTTTAACAACTTTCTGCCCGGCCAGGTGGGGGGCGATGTGATGCGCGGCTACGCATTGGCGGCCGATACCCATCAGCGCGCCGCCGCCGCCGCCAGCGTGCTGATCGACCGCTTTATCGGGCTGATGGTCTTCATGAGCGCGGCGTCGGTGGCGGCTATTTTTATGCTGATCTGGGGTCGTCGGCCCGATGGAACGCCTTTCACCGCTGACGATTTGCTCTACATTCGCCTGATCGCGGTGGGCGTGGTGGGGTTGACGCTGCTGCTGGCGGCCATTGTGGGCGCCGTGCTCAGCCGCCGCATCAAGCAGCTTGTGGAGCGAGTGTTGCAACTTCTGCCCCTTTCGCAGCGCACTTTGCCCATTTGGCGTTCGTTGGCCGCGGCCTTTAATGCCTATCGCCATCAATACCGCGCCATGTGGCTCACCGCCCTGTGTGGGCTCCTCATTGTCTTTTTCACCAGCGTCAACATCTGGCTCATTGCGCAGGCCGTGCAGCCGGGCAGCATTTCGCTGCTGGCCGTGCTGACCATCAACCCCTTGATTGTCTTCGTATCATTGGTACCCATTTCACCGGGCGGGCTGGGCGTGCGCCAGTCGGGCTTTGCCGGTCTCTTTGCGCTGATCGGCGCCGATTGGGGGCTGGGCTTTGCGGTGGGCTTGGTCCAGCAGCTCATTGGCTATCTCGTCAGCCTGCCGGGCGGCTATCTATGGGTGCGCAACCGCCGGCGCGATGACGCCGAAATTCCAACCAATCATGCATCTGCCGACGACGCCGCCTACGCTGCACCGATTGCACATCAGAAATAGGTATATATAGTTATGTTTCGTTTTGTGATTTCTAAATTGGGCGCGGTTTGGCAAACGGCGTGTCGGCAACATATGCTCCGGCAGGTTGCGTGGCGAGTCGTGTTGATTGCGGCGTTCTGTTTGATGCCCATGTCAACATTTGCCCACGCCGCCGAGCGAGTAGGTTTTGAGAAGCCAGTTAGCGATTGGGCGGCAGATGGGCTGGCGCAAGACAAGGTGGTCGCGCAGACAGACGCACCATTTGCGCCGGGTGAGATTGTGGTTGGCTTCCACGCCGATCGCGTCCAGGCGGCCAGCGCCATGCAGAATCTGCCCATGCAGTTTGCCGCTGACGTGGTGGATTGTCCGGTCGCCGTACCGGCTGAGTCTGTCAATGCCGCCGGTGCGGATGAGGGAAAAAACGCAGCCATTATTGCGCAGCGCTTTCTAACGCCCGTGGGTCAGGAATTGGATATTATTAACCAGTTGCGGGCGGACCCGGCGGTGGCCTATGCGGGGCCAAACTGGATTGTGCAGGCGGCGGATTGGCCGGCGTATGCGGCTCAAAAAGATGCGCCTCAGCAGACCGGCGTTCCGGTTGGGCAGAATCTGGTGGAAGCGGCCATCGAGACGCCCTTTGCCGTCAACGACAAATATTATGACCAGCAATGGTACATGCAGCGCATCAACGCCAGCCGGGCCTGGGCGCTGGCCGAGGCCGCCGGCATAACCGCCAGCGCATTGGCGCCCGTGCGCGTGGCCATTGTGGATAGCGGGATTGACGCGTCGCACCCCGAACTGCAGGGACGGATTGCGGAGAGTCAAAATTACGTAACGCCAGGCGCGGCGGCGGATGATGATTATGGCCACGGTACGCATGTGGCCGGGCTAATTGGCGCCACCCTGAACAATCACATTGGCATTGCCGGTCCGGCGCGGAATGTGACGTATGACGTGCGCAAGGTATTGGACAATGCGGGAAAGGGCTTTATCACCGATGTGGCCCAGGGGGTCAAAGACGCCGCTGATGCCGGTGCGCAAATTATTAACCTGAGCTTGCAGATCGATTCAAACGACCCCACTCTATTCAATTGTATAAAATATGCCTATAACCAGGGCGCATTATTGATTGCGGCGGCGGGCAATTTTAGCTCGCTGCGCGTGCAGTGGCCGGCGGCATATGACGAAGTGATGGCGGTGGCCGCCACCAGTTATGAGGATACACCGGCCAGTTACAATTCATCTGGATGCCAGCTCAGCGCCAATCCTTTAACCCGGTGTGGTGTGGAAATTGCCGCGCCCGGCGGCACGGGTAGCTATTATCTCACGAGCACGTGGCCGCCGGATGTAAATTGCAATGCCCCGGTCGCGGATAATCCAATTCCCAAGGATTATTGCCGCCGGCAGGGGACCAGTATGGCGGCGGCGGTGGCCAGCGGAGTCGCCGCGTTGATCTGGGGCATCGATCCGGCGTTGACGGCAGAGGAGTTGCGGGCGCTGCTCAAACAGACAGCCGCTCCCATTCCCGGCAAGAAAGAGGTGACAGGGGCGGGGCGATTGGATGCATTGGCGGCCGTGCGGCTGGCGCTGCCGGGCGATTTTCAAGTCACCACGGACCATGTAGATGCGCCGCTGCAGCCCGGCGCGGCGCCCTTCACCACGACCATGCGCATGGATAACAGCAGCCTGCCGCGGCCCAATGGCAGGCCACGCTCGCGCCCACGTCGTGGCTGACGCCGACCACCAAACTCAGCGGCAGCGTGCGTTACGGCAGCCCGGCGCATATTACACTGGCCATTTCGCCCACGCACCTGGCCACGGGGCACTATGATGTGCCGGTGCAGCTTGTGGCCACTGGCCGATGCACAGCGCCTTACCAAAACGGTAATATTGGGCCGACCATTGGCGAAAAATTTAGCCGCAACTATTTCCCCACCATCTTCTTTGAAAGCCCTGCCGTACCGGTAGCGAATACCGCCATTGACTTTACCTGGGAGACGGATGACCTGGATAATCGCATCCGGTTTGGCAGCTTCAACGCCAGCCTCTACGTGACGCTGCCATTTACGATTACGCTGCCCGACGGCCAAATTGTCAACGACGGGCGTCTATATGCCGATGGCTTTCTCGAACTGCCCAATATCAGCCATAACGTTATATTGACCGCCACAGAGTGCTTGCCCACACCCGCTTGGCCCATTGTGCAAGCCGATAAATCGCAGCTCTGGTGGCCGCAGCAGGCTATCTTTGGCTGGTGGGCCGATCTGGATACCAGCGTAGCGGGCGCGCAGGTTTCGACTTTTCAGCCAGGGAGCAACCGCGTGGTCTTTGAATTTGCAGAAGTGCAGATTGTCGATAGCGGCGAAAAGGTCAGCTTTCAAATCGTGCTGTATGACAGCGGGCGCATCGATCTAAACTATTTGCGCACGCCATCCACCATCCTGGCCAACGCCAACGCTACCGTGGGCGTGAGCCTGCAGGACAGCCGTTTTTACAACCTAGTGGGCTGCAAAGACGCCACGCAAGAGATTGGCGTTCTGCCGCAGTCCGGGCAGTCGCTGATTTTTCAACTCGCGGATATTTATTAGGAGCAGATCTTGGCGGCGAATCCACACTATCAAGAGGCAGAATCACAGGGCAGCGTGCCGCTGGCCATTGTGACCGTGAGCGACACGCGCACGCCGGAGACCGATGTGAGCGGGCAGCTCATCCGCACGCTGGCCGAAGAGGTGGGGCATCGCGTGGTCGATTATCGGATTGTCAAAGATGAGCCGGTGCAGGTGCAGGAGGCGCTGGAGACCTTCGCCGCCGGCGCCGCGCGCATCATCATCTTTAACGGCGGCACGGGCATCAGCCAGCGCGACCGCACGTATGACGTGATCAGCCAGGCGCTGGAAAAGACGCTCACCGGCTTCGGCGAGCTGTTCCGCATGTTAAGCTATGAACAGGTCGGCTCGGCGGCCATGATGAGTCGGGCCACAGCGGGCGTTTATCGCCAGAAGGTGATTATCAGCACGCCTGGCTCACCCAATGCCGTGCGGCTGGCCATGGAAAAGCTGATTTTGCCGGAGATTCAGCATTTGGCGTGGGAGATTACGCGGTAGAATGCCGTCGTCATGTGCGAGAACACACTGGTCGCATCCGGCGCCAGCGTATCCGGCGAGATGACGCCAACCACCGGTTGGTTGCCCAGGTGATCATCATAGTAGCGCGCGGCATAATAGTGCAAGCCGGTGTCATCATAGAGCTGGCCGGTGCTGCCGGTACTGGTGGTTCGGTTGACCTACCCCCTGACCCCCTTCCTAGCTTTGACGCACAAGGACGCTTTTTGAGTTTGGCAGGAAGGGGGGACCGTTTGACGATCTGTTCGCGCTGTCGAGGGGTTGAGGAGCGGCTAAAATAGATACGCAATTTGACGGATTGTCATTGTAGAAACGCTTGCTACGCTGGGAGCAGGAGATTTGCGACATGAAACGCGTGGTGCGCGGTCAACCCGTCAGTCAAGCCAAACATGAACAAGCCCGACAGTTGCGCCAGCGGATGACGCCAGCCGAGCGCATCCTCTGGCAGGCGTTGCGCAAAAGTCAACTGGATGGTTACCACTTTCGTCGTCAGCAGGTGATTGCCGGCTTCATTGTTGATTTCTACTGCCACGCCGTACGGCTCGTTATCGAGTTGGATGGTGCGATTCACGCCCAGCGCAGCGGACACGATGCCGCGCGCGACCGCATCTTGACGCAACACGGCTTCCACATTCTGCGCATGAACAATGCGACCATTCTCGAAAATCTTCCCGTCGCACTCAACCAGATTCGTCAGACCATTCGTCATATCCAAGTATAAAGTTTTTCCCGCGCCACCACCCCCTCCAACGGTTCCCCCTTCCTGAAACAAACAACACAAACCACGAATTTTCTCAACAGGAAGGGGAACGGTTTGACAATCTGACCGCGCACAGAGCAAACCGATACAAGCCCCAAACGTCAATATGACCCACGACGACCGCCCAATGCGACCACCCCCTCGAACGGTTCCCCTTCCTGCCACAAACAATACAAACCACGAATCTTCTCAACAGGAAGGGGGCAAGGGGTAGGTCCGTGGGCAGGCCGTTGCTGCTGCCGCAGGTGGTGTCGTAGCGGCGCTTGCCGTAGGCGCAGTAGGCTTGGCTGGTGCCGGGTCCGCTGCCGGTGGTGGTTAAGGCCGCGCCACCCAGGTGGTCCGCGTGGAGGTAGTATAGTGTAGAGCCGCCACGCATTGCAATGCGCTCCATGGCAATGGTTTGGCCGCCAAAGGTGTAATATTTGACCACCGTTTGGTCAGCCGGTTCTGCTCGTCATAGGCGAACGTATAGGCGCGTGACGAGGGCCGCCACCTGGTGGTTGAGCCCGCTTATCCCCACGAACGCCTGGCGCATGGTTGCGCCAGCTTACAGTGGAATGAAAGTAGATTTTCCAATCATGACGCGTATATTTTGCCGCGCGCAACCAACCTGATAGCGAGCCAAATCAGTAGTTTTTTGATGTTGCAGTGGATGATGATTCACCCAGCAAAAGGTGCCGCATTAGATATAAATTGGTCCTATCAAGTTTTTACGCAACATATTGGGAACAAAATGGACTATGGATAGGAATAATACAACGGTGGTTTTTCTACTGGGGAGGTTGATCGTGGGAACTTTTTTCTTGTTAGCGGGGTTGGACAGCCTGGTAAATCTGGAACAGCATATGCGGACGACCGGCAGTATGGACAATCCGATCATTTTTATGCTGGTGGCAACGGCCCTATTGGTCTGTGGCGCCGTGGCGGTGACCAATGCCACCTATGTGATCTTGAGCAATCTGTGGGCGCTGCGCAAATAGAGGAATCTGGATCAACAGATTACACAGATTCGGAAAAATCTTCAAAATCTGTGCAATCTGTTGATCAAACTCATTATGCCGCCGAGCGTAGTTCGCGATTGAGCGCTATGGGTTGGCCCTGTTTGCCAAAGAGCTTGGGCAGCTCATTCTTTATAAATACTTCTTTGGTCACCAGACAGCGCACAATGTCATCGCGACCGGGGATTTCATACATCACGTCCAGCAGCGCATCCTCGACAATGCTGCGCAGGCCGCGGGCGCCGGTTTTGCGCAGGAAGGCCTCGGTCGCCACCGCGTCCAGCGCCTCGGCCTCAAACTCCAGCGTAACGTGGTCCATGGCGAATAGGCGCTGGAATTGACGCACCACGCTATTCTTGGGCTCGGTCAGAATGCGGATCATGGTTTTGCGATCCAGCGTATTCAGGTTGACGAAGACAGGCAGCCGACCGATGAACTCAGGAATCAAACCGTGGTAGAGCAGATCATCGGGCGAGATCTGGCGCAGCAGCAGGTCTTCTTCGCGGCTCTCTTTTTCCTGCCGTCGAATGCGCAATTCGCGCTGGCGGTCGGTCAGATCTGCGGGCAAGGTCTCGAGACTGGCGTCCGCTTCGGAGTTGTCTAAATGCAATGGTTTGGCAGCGACCGCATCCTCAGACGGCACAAAACCAATACCCGCCCGTTTGAGCACACGCCGCCGCACAGCCTGCGCCAGCCCGGTAAATGCCCCGCCGCAAATAAAGAGAATGTTCGAGGTGTCAAGCTGGATAAATTCCTGCTGCGGATGTTTGCGCCCAGAGCCTGGCGGTACATTGGCCACCGTGCCCTCGATGATTTTGAGCAGCGCCTGCTGCACGCCTTCACCGCTCACATCGCGCGTAATGCTGGGGTTGTCCCCGCTTTTACGGGCGATTTTGTCGATCTCATCCAGATAGACAATGCCATAGGCGGCGCGCTGTGGGTCCCAATCCGCCGCTTGCAGCAGGCCGCTGAGGATGGTTTCCACATCTTCGCCCACATAGCCCGCCTCGGTCAGCGCCGTGGCGTCGGCAATGGTGAACGGCACGTCCAGCAGTTTGGCCAGCGTTTTGGCCAGCAGCGTTTTGCCGCTGCCGGTGGGGCCGATCAGCAGCACGTTACTTTTGGTCAGCTCCACATCGTCAGCCGGGTGAGCCGCATTTTGCAGAGTCGCAGTGGGCTGGCCGGTCGCCGCTCTATCCGCATGCTCGCTTTGTGGCGCAACCGCATGAGCGGCGCCAAAGACGCGCTTGTAATGATTGTAGACCGCCACCGAAAGCACCCGCTTGGCTCGATCTTGCCCGATGACATACTGGTCCAGATGCTGCACAATTTCGCGCGGGCTGGGCACAGAACGCAAAGCGCCTGGGGGACGCGCGGTGGTCCCCGAGACGCTCATCAGTCCTTCTTCGGCTAAAATTTCCGCCGCCAGCTGCACACATTCGTCGCAAATGTAGATGCCTTCGGAGCCTTCAATCAGGCGGTTGACTTCGCTCTTGCTTTTGCCACAAAAAGAACAGGCTGGCGCTTTGGTTCGTTTGTCAGAATTCGCCATTCAGCTTTAACCCTTGCCATTCTTGCTGGCGTTCTTCTCTTGAATGGTGTGTACTTTTAGCTCATTAGAGTCCACAATAACAATATCGTCGGTGTCGCCCAGCACATCATCCACCAGGCCATATTCCTTGGCCTCGACGGCATTCATAAAGCGGTCGCGGCGGAAGAACTCCTCAATTTCGCGCCAGTCGTGGCCCGTGTGCTTGCCCACCAGATGGAAAAGCTGGGTCTGCAAGCGCTCTTGCTCGCGATAGGCAATGCGCACGTCTTCAGTGTAACCCTGGGCGCCGCCGCCAGCCGGGTGCATGTGAATGGTGGCGTGGGGCAGGGCGTAACGCTTGCCGCTGGCGCCGGCGGTGAGAATGGCCGTGCCCATGCTGGCCGTGACGCCCACGGCCATGGTCGAAATGGGCGCCTTGAGCATCTGCATGGCGTCATAAATGGCCAAGCCGGCATAGATGCTGCCGCCGGGGCTGTTGATATACATGTTGATGGGCTGATTGGGGTCTTCGCTATTCAAGTAGAGCAGCTGGGCCACAATCAAATTGGCAATCTGATCGTTGATGGGGGTTCCCAAAAAGATGATGCGCTCTTTGAGCAAGAGGCTATAAATATCATAAGCGCGCTCGCCGCGGCTCGAACTGTCGATAACCATCGGCACCATATTAGACGGGATCGGTATCATTTGTCTCTCCAGATTTTTGTATCAAGAGACCGCCGCGCCGGCGGCGTTTCCGCAGAAGCGACGGTCTCTGGCATGAACATGTTTGCAAACGCTTGCTAAAAATAGATATATCGCGGTTGGCATAGATGAAAAGGGTTACACTCAATTTTAGTCGAGGGGGTCGATTTTCATCTATGACAGAGCCAAGTATACGCAGATGCTATACCTGCTGAAAACGATAGCTTTTCTCTGCGCGTTCTACAGTAAGCCTGCTTCAAATGCGCGTTTGCGTTGTGTTAGTCGTTATTCAATGCCATTCAGTTAAGGAAGTTCGTGTCAAAGTAAACAGTATTCAGTGCTCAGTTCCCAGGGAGAACTTCCAGACTGGAAACTGAAAACTGCGTACTGATCATTGCTAACTTAACAACATTGAGTCGTTATTCGGTCGCGATGGCTGGCGATTGGTCGCTGGCGGCTGGTTGCTCCGCGTCCGCATCTGCCAGTGCGCCGTCAGATGTATCGGTCTCGCCTGTCACAGCCTCTTCCGCGCGGGCCGAGACGGGAGCAGCTTCGTCGGCTGCGCTCTCTGTATCAGTAGACGCTTCTGCCTCGGCATCCGTTTCAGCTTCCGCCGTTTCAGCTTCGGCCGCCGGTTCGGGAATCTCTTCGCCGCGCACGATGGCCAGGATGCGGTTCAGCGCCTTCTGCGTCAGAATTTGGCTTTCCAGAATGGGGCGTCCGGGACCGTCGCGGAACATATCGATCATGTTTTGCGCGCCTCGCTCTCGGGGTCTTCATCGCCAAATGTCTCCTTGATGCGCTCCATAAGCTCATCATCGGACACCACCAGTTTTTCCTTGGCTACGATTTCCGAGATGACCAGGTTGCGTTCGGCAATGCGCGTGGCGTCGGCTCGATTTTGGTCGCGATAGTCCTCGCGGGTTTGCTTGGTCATTTCAAAATAGTGATTCAACCCCTGCAAGCCCATTTGGCGCAGCCGCTGATCCGTCTCGTTCATCATCACGTCAAGTTGATCTTCGATGACAGCGGGCGGGTAGTTGAGCGTGCTTTGCTCCAGCAGCTTGGTTACCGCCTGTTCCAGATAATCGGCTTCCGCCTCCTGTTGGGCCTGCTCCCGCAGAGAATCACGCACGCCATTGCGCAGATCGTCCACCGTCTCAAAATCGGGGCCGATCATCTGCGCCAGCTCATCGGTCAGCTCGGCCTGCTTATAGCTCTGCACTTTATGAACCGTGACGCTGATGTTCACGCTGCGGCCGGCATAAATGCTCTGGCTGTCTTCCGGCCAGCTCAGGGTGAACTCTTTGCTGTCGCCGGCCTTGAGCCCCAGCAGCTGCTCATCAAAACCGGGCGGGTCCATGGGGTTTTCCTGATCCGGCGTCACTTCCCACTCATTCTCATCCAGCACCACCGGGTCTTCATCCTCCACGGGGTCGGTCAGCACGCTTTTCACATCGATCGTCATGCGGTCGCCATAATTGGCGCCTTCGGCAGAATCCTCCCAAGCCGCATATTGCTCCCGATACTCGTCCAGCGCTTCTTCCAACTGCTCATCGGTCACTTCCACCACCGGCTCATCAATACGCAGACTGCGGTAATCGCCCAATTCCACCTCGGGATCCAGCGGTACGGTGAGCATGTAGCGCAGCGGATCAAACGCCACGTCATCCAGCGAGGCCGTGGCGTATGGTTCGATCTCCTCCTGCTCGATGGCAGTTCTGAACATCTCCTGGCCCAAATCGTCAACAAATTCCTGATAAAGCGCCTCTTCCCCCGCATATTGTAGGATAATATTATAGGGCGCTTTGCCTTTGCGAAAGCCCGGAATATGATACTTATTGCCCACCTTGCGCGCCGCCTTGCGCATCTCCTGATTGACGCGCTCCTGATCCACCTCGACGGTCATCGCCAATTGGCGATTTTCTTTGAGTTCTTTGGTAACTTTTAGAGCCATTTTCCCCTCAATTTTCTATAAATTTGGGAACCTGTAATTTGGGTTCACGACAATGGAATCCATCTGGAAATCCAGTTTCAGTAGAACGCAACGGCAAGAGATAGGGCCGGATTCACTAATCGAGACCGAGGCCTGTATCGTCAACACCGTTGCGGTGTACTGAGTTTTAACGATGGTTGCGCATAGATGGCACAGTGAACAATTTTATCCGCCGCCCCCGTAAACCCTCTATGCCAGAGCCAAATATAATTGGGTAGTATAGCACAGGAGATTTGAGCCATCCAAAGCCGAGAGGCTAAAAGGAATCCTTCACTTTCCCACAGACATTGGATACACGGACCGGTTTCACCTGAAAATCCGTGTAAATCCTTCCAATCTAAAAATCAGTGTTCTATTCTGCTTGCATTACTGCTGCCCCGCGCTCCACATCCAGCCACATCTGGCTGCCGTCGCTCCACACATGAATCCGCCCCTGCTGGTCGTTGCGCAGAATCATCCGCCCGTCCAACGTCTGGAGCACCTCAGCGGTGGGGTGGCCATAGCGATTATCGGCGCCCACCTGGATCACGGCGACCGTCGGATCCACCGCCTGCAAAAAATCGCGTCCGGTGGAGGTGGTGCTGCCGTGGTGGCCTACCTTCAGCACGGTGGCGGCCAGCGGCAGCCCCTGCATCATCATGCCGGCTTCGCTGGGCAGACCGGCGTCGCCCGTGAGCAGCACGCTAAAGTTGCCATAGACCAGCTTGAGCACCAGCGAGTTTTCGTTGTCGATGTCGTCGGTGACAAAACCGTTGGGCGGCGGCCACAGCACCCATAGCGTCACGCCGTCACCCAAGTCCAGCCAGCCGCCGGTGTGCTGCAAAGTAACCTGCGCATTGGCGCTGCATGGCCATGCGCCACGGCTCGGCATCCGGGTTTTGCTGGCTGATGACCGTGTCCAGCGCGCCCGTCACGGCAAAGCGCTGCGGCACTTCCACCTGCGCATTCATGTGGTCACCGTCGGGATGCGTCAACACTAGCCAGTCAATGGTGCGATCCCAAAAGGGCATGACCGCGCCCAGTTCGCTAAAGAGCAATTGCGGACTGCTGCCGCCATCGATCAGCACCTGGCGACCCGATGGCGTCTCAATAAAGATGCCGTCGCCCTGACCAATGTCCAAAAAATAGACGTGCAGCCGGCCATCGGGTTGCGACAGCACGCCGCCCCACACCACCAAACTCGCCACGCCCAGCGCCCCCGCCGTCACGGGACCCGCCAACATGGCCAGAAACTGTCGCACGCCTCTTTCTAATCCGCTGCGTAACGCTCCCCAGATTTTTTGCCGCCAGAAAACAACCATGAGCAGCGCATACGTCCCCAGCAGCATTTGCAGATTAAAGCCCACAATTTCCACGCTGCCATAGGGCAACGCCGCGGTCCAGCGCACCGTAAACACGGTCCACACCAGGCTGAGCCACGGCACCAGCAGGAGCAGCCAGGCCACCCACGTCAAACCCACCACGCCCACCAAAATCGCAATGCTGCCCCAGATCATAATGAAGCCCTGGACTGGTGAAACGATGAGATTTGTCAAAAATGAGATAATAGAAAGGCGTCCAAAATAGTAGACCACCAGCGGCAGCGTCGTCAGGTTGGCCGCAATCGTCACCAGCAGCCCATCCTGCAGAAAGCCGGCCAGCAGCCCTTTGGCTTTGCCCGCAACGGAGCCACGCGCCGAGTCGGCCAGCAGATGGCCGCCGCTAAAACCGGGCCAGATTTTGGCAAACGCATTGGTCACATCGGTGCTAAACAGAATCAGCCCGGCGGTGGCGCGCTGCTCAACTGAAAACCCACGTCCCAAAAGGTGAGCGGGTTCTGCAACATCATCAATCCACAGGCCACGGCCAGGCTGATGATGGCCGTGCTGGTGCGCCCCAGGTGGGTGGCAATCACAAAGAGCGCACCCATGCCCGCCGCCCGCAGCACCGCCGCATCTCCACCACCAGCAGCGCATAGCACCCAATGCCGGCGAGCGTGGGCCAAATCGCTCGCTTGCGTCCAAAGAGCCGCTGGCCCAGCGCCATAAACAGAGCGGCGATGATCTGCACGTTGGAGCCCGAAATCACAATGGTGTGGCTGGTGCCAGTCAGGTTGAACTGCTCGTACAGATCGTCAGGGATGCCCGCCTCGATGCCCAGCAACATACCGTTGGCCAGCGCCGCATACGGTTCGGGCAGCAGCCGGTTGAGCAGCGCCTCACCACGCGCCCGGAAGCTGTAAAGCTGGCGGGTGAGCCAGTGCCCCTGCAATTCGCCTGGCAGCACCTCAATTTGGGCGTTGTAAAACAGGCTGTGTACGCCCTTGCGCGCCAAATATTCACGATAGGAGAAGTCTTCAAAATCGGGCGGCGTCACCAAACGCCCGCGCAAGCGCACCGGCTGGCCATAAGCATAGCGCTGGCGGATGCCCGTTTTGAAGACCAGCGCGCCTTCCACTGTTGTGATCTCGCCCGACGCACTTTCAATAGTTTGCGCCACCACCTGCAAACGTTGCTGCGTATCTGAAACCAGCGGATAGCTGCTGATGTAGCCCACAATGGTGACCTTGGGGGCGTCGCTTTCATACGCCATATGGGCGGGCAGATTGTAATAGGCCAGGTCATCCGGCTGCCAACAGGGTTCCAGCGGCTGGCTGGCGAAGCGCAGCGCGCCCATGCCAAAGCAGAGTACGATTGCCGCCAGCAGCGCCGGCGACGGACCGACGCGCGGCACGGCAAAACCGGCGGCGGCTGGCCAGCGCATAGCGGCAGATTCACGGGAAGGCAGGCGATTGAGCAGCGGGGTAAAAGGCAGCAAAATGAGCGGGGCCAGCCACAGCCAGACCGGCGTGTAGCAGCCCAACCACTGGGCATCCCACAACTGGCGCCCCAGGATGACGCCCACAATGTATGCAATGGCGAGGTAGAGAAGAGTCATGCTTGGCGCCTTGTGAAGAAAGTTTGACGCCCAGGCGGGCGTCAAAACGTGTTCAATGTCGACTCTTCTTTTGGGTGCGTGGTGCGTAAGTATGCCTCAGAAATGGGGAGGGGACAAACTTGTGTGGGGTAGAGATATGCGATTCCGCATGAACTGAGTAATTGAGCCTGCCAGCGTTTCCGCCCTGCGAAATCGGCATGAGCGCCGACCGACTGCCTGACCACCTACTCCACCCGCGTCACCTCCATAGGCGAGCGCAGCGTGTTCAGCACCGCGCACGCCGTCTCCACCGCCGCGTGCAGCCGCGCAATGTCGGCATCGAGGGCTGGCGAAGTGACAACTGCCTTGTAGCCAAGCTGCTCCATCTTGAGCGGTCCCTCGGCGGGCAGACCGACCACGCCCGTCATATCCAGCGCGCCGGTGATTTCAATTTCCACATTGTCCAGCGGAATTTCCAAGAGCGCGGCTTGCAGCAGATAGGTATGCACCAGACAGCTCGCCAGCGCCCCCAGCAGCATCTCCGGCGAGGATGGTCCCAGCGAATGGCCGGCCAGCCCCGGCGCCGAATCGCTGATCACAATATAGTCGCCCATGCGCACCGGACGCACCCCCGTATTGCCCGCCACGTGTGAAGTGGCCTTCAACCGCACCAGCGCCGCCTCCGGGTTGGCCCTGAATTTCTCCCGCCCCTGGGCCAGCACACCCGCCTTGCGTTCCAAATATGCATCAAGTTGCGCCATTCGTTTGCTCCTTTTGTAGGGCAAGTTTCCCAACTTGCCCAGCTTACCTTCTCTTTTTATGGGCAAGTTGGGAAACTTGCCCTACTTGTCATCCTCGCCACGCCGCCAGCGCCAGACAGAGCCAGCCCGCAATAAAGGCCACACCGCCAATCGGCGTAATCGCCCCCAGCCAGCGCGCGCCGGTAAAGGTCATCAAATAAAGGCTGCCCGAAAAAATGGCAATGCCTGCCACAAAGAGCCAGCCCGCTGTCGGAATCAACCCTGAATTGGGCCAGCGATTCAGCGCCACCACCACCAGCCCCAGCGCCAGCGCGTGGTAAAAGTGATAGCGCACGCCCGTCTCAAAAACCTCCAGCAGCCGCGCTTCCACGCGGCCCGCAAGCGCATGGGCGCCAAAGGCCCCCAGCGCCACAGCCAGCCCGCCCAGCAGGGCGGCCAAGGTAAAAAATGTTCGTTCCATGATTGGTCCTTTGGGTTGGGATTAGGGAGTAGGGAGTAGGGAGTAGGCTTGTCGCGACGACCCGATCCCTAATTCCCAATCCCCGATCCCCTCTTGTCCTAAAAATTAATATCCTCCGCCAGCCCGGCTTCCGGCGGCATTCGTACATCCACCGCCTCCCCCAGCAGCGCGTTGACGAGCGCCAGGGTGAGCTGCTTGGTTTCGAGCTGGGCTTGCTCGTTTTCCAGCACGGGGCCTACACAGGAGGGGCAGCCGATGGCGCAGGAGCAGGCTTGAATCAGCGCCCGCGCCTGTTGCAGCAGGTCCGTGTGCAGTTCGTAGAGCCGCTGGCTAAAGCCTAAACCGGCCGTGGCCCGCTCGTAAATGTAAATGGTGGGCAGCTCCTCCAGCGTTGAATTCGCTGCCGGTTCCGCCCCCGGTTCAGCCGCCAAATCAGGCGGCTTGTTGCGTTCGACCGCCACGTCGATATCCTGGCGGTCGCACATGAGGTGCAGCGGAGCCAGGTTGTGCAGCGTGTAGGCCAGCCCGTCCAGCGCACCGCGGTGCGCACGGCCGATTCCAGCCGGCGGTGGCAGTTGCGGCAGACCAGCACCAGGTTGTCCAGCCGGTTGGCCTGCACATAATTTTCGTTCAAACCGGCCATATAGCCAAATGTGCGGAAGGGGATCAGATGATGCACGTCGTGCTGGCGCTCGGCGGCCTCGAGCGCACCGCACTGGGTGCAGCGATAGCCGTCGCGCGCCCGCACGCGGTTGCGCTGGGCCTGCCAGTTGGGGCCATAATCGTTGGGCGCATCCATCCACTGGCCGGCGCGCATGAGCAGCTCCTGCGTTTGCGGCAGCACGGAGAGCCAATAGCCGCTGGTCTCCCACTGGCGCGGCGGGTAATCCAGCGGCACGACGCCCAGCGTCTCATGGGTAAAACGCTTGATGCGCCGGTAGCTCATCACCTGCGAACGCACCAGCAGATCGCCATGTCCTGCGGCGGCGCCCTGCTGGATGCTGCGGTCGTGCTCCTCCAGCACGTCGATGGCTGTCTCGGTGGCCGCCTCGGTGTAATAGTCGACCTCGACTTCGTTGACGCGGGCGATGTTCTGCTCCAGATCGAGCTGCTCCACCAGGTGGCTGCGCCCTTCGTGGATATAAATGGCGCCTTCGTGCAGCAGGAAGGGTGCGCTCTGCTGGTCGATTTCGCCAATGATGACGGGGGCGCGGCCAGCCGCCGTGGCGTGGATCAGCACCGTCTCATTGCCGGCACTGCGCAGGCTGACGTGATGGGCCGGATAGCTGTCGCCGTTCCAAAAGTAGCGGGCTGAATCAGGCGGGCCAAAGCGCTGCACATCGCCCTGTTCGCAAAGCAAGTCCAAAACGGCGCCTGTAAAGGGCGATTGGCCAAAGGCTTCATCGGCCACAAAGGGCTGCTCGAACGCAGCGCAGCGCACCTGATCCACCAGCAGCATCAGGTTGTCCGGGTGGATAATGGCCTGCTCGGGCGACTGCGCAAAGACAAATTCGGGGTGCTGCATAATGAACTGATCCAGCACGCCGCTGGTGGCCACCACAATGGCCAGCGAAGTTTCGGTGGTGCGCCCGGCGCGGCCAATCTGCTGCCAGGTGGCGGCAATGCTGCCCGGATAGCCGCACACAATCACCGCCTGCAAATCGCCAATGTCAATGCCCAGCTCCAGCGCATTGGTGGCCACCACCGCCCGCACCTGGCCGCTGCGCAGACCGGCCTCAATGGCGCGCCGCTCGTTGGGCAGATAGCCGCCGCGATAGCCGCGAATGGCGGCGGCATCAAAGGGGCGTTCGGCGGCGCCGGGCGTGCGCGCCAATCGTTCGCGCAAATAGGTGAGCAGCACCTCGGTGGTCAGCCGCGAGCGGCCAAAGAGGATGGTCTGCGCGCCGCCCAGCACGGTGCGCGCGGCCAACTCCTGCGCTTCCAGCGTGGCGCTGCGGCGCAGCCCGCGCTCGGCGTCGTAGACCGGCGGGTTGTAGAGGATCACATGTTTGGCGCCGCTGGGGGCGCCGCTGCGGTTGATCAGCTGCACGGGCTGTTCGAGCAGCCGTTCGGCAAGCTGCTGCGGGTTGGCAATGGTGGCGCTGGTGCAGATAAATTGGGGCTGGCTGCCGTAAAAGGCGCAGATGCGCTGCAAGCGGCGCAGCACGTTGGCCACGTGGCTGCCAAAGACGCCCCGATAGGTGTGCAGCTCGTCGATGACCACGTAGCGCAGCCCGCCTAAAAAGTCGGCCCAGCCGGTGTGATAGGGCAGGATGCCGCTGTGCAGCATATCCGGGTTGGTGAGGATCAGGCGGGCGTTTTTGCGTAGCGGGGCGGTGGGCGGAGGGTGTCGCCGTCGTAGGCAGTGATCTGAGAAGGGGGAAGAGGGGAAGGGGGGAAAGGGGGAAGGGGGGAAAGGGGGGGAGGAGACTGCGTTTCGAGGTGGGTGGCGAATGTGTAGAGTTCGGCGAGTTGGTCTTGGGCCAGGGCTTTGGTGGGGAAGAGGTAGAGGGCGCGGGCGGCGGGATCGTTGAGAAGGGAGTGCAGCACGGGCAGGTTGTAGCAGAGCGTTTTGCCGCTGGCCGTGGGGGTGACGATGACCAGGTTGTGGCCATTGAGCGCTAGGTCGACGGCCTGCGCTTGGTGGCTGTAAAGCTGCTGGATGCCGCGCTGCTGGAGTACGTTTTGGAGCGCCGGATGCAGCGCGGGCGGCATGGGCGCCCATTGGGCCGCCTGCGCATCCAACGTGCGCCACGCGACCACGTTGGCCATAAAGTGCAGATCGCCGCGCAAGTCAGCCAGAATTTGGGGTATCGACATAAATGTTCCTAACCTGGATAAGTCAGAAGCAATTGGAACCGCAGATTACGCAGATGGCCGCATTGCGGACGCAGATTTTTCGTGGATGCAGACAAAATCTGCGTTCATCTGCGTAATCTGCGGTTTACTGCTCCCAATGCCCAATATAGATGCCCATGTTTTCCTCCACCCAGCCGGGCTGCGAGCGCATGAGGGTAAAGGCATCGGGCCGGGTAAAGCGCAGCGCCCGCTGGCGAAACCAGCGGAAGAGCATCTCGTGCAGCTCGGCGCGGATGGCGGCATGAGCCGGGTCGTCACCCAAATCGCTCTGCTCCTGGGGATCGTTCTGCATGTCATACAATTCGGGCCGAAAGCGCTCGTGCAATATATACTTCCAGCGTTCAGTCCGTAACATGGTGGCCCGCGCGTCCTCAATGGCCAGGTCCAAATGATGGCGCACGGTGAGCGGGCTGTAATCCTCTTCGCAGATCACAAAGTCGCGCCAGTTTGTTGGCGTTTCTCCGCGTATAAAGGGCGTGAGGGAACGCCCCTCCAGCCGCTGCGGATCGGGCGCGCCGCCGGCGCATTCCAGGCAGGTGGGCAGAATGTCAATCGACTCCACCAGTTCGTCGCAAACCGCGCCGCGGCTGCCGTCGGCGGAGGACGACGGGTCATAAATAATCAGCGGGATGCGGCTCACCTCTTCGTGAAACCAGTATTTGTCCACCAGCCAATGGTCGCCCAAATAGTCGCCGTGGTCGCTGGTGAAGATGATCATGGTCTTTTCCAGCAGCCCGGTTTGGCGCATCCACTTTAGCAGCTGCCCAATGTGGTCGTCAATCTGCTTGACCAGCCCCATGTACACCGGAATGACGGTCTGGCGAATCTCCTCACGGTCAAAGCCCTCGCCCTGGCTGTATTTCAAAAACCCGGCGTAAACCGGATGATGCGGATGGGTGCGCTCGGCGGCGGTGCGGTTGGCGGGCAGCATCTGCGGCGGGCCGTACATGTTGTGATAGGGCGCCGGCGCCACATAGGGCCAGTGCGGCTTGATGTAGCTCAAGTGCAGGCACCAGGGCGCAGCATCAGGATCGCTGCTTGCCTGCTGCATAAAGTCGATGGCGCGATTGGTGGTGTACGCGGTTTCCGAATGCTCCTCCCGAATATTGGCCGGATATTTTGCGTTGCGGTTGAACCAGCCGTCCAATGGGTTGCCATTTTCATCCACCGTTGAATTGGCGTGGGTGTGCCACGGATTTTCGCCCGCATAGCCCAACTCGCGCAGATAGTCGTTGTAGCGCACCTTTCCGCTGCGGCGGCGCAATAGCGTTGTGGGGTGGTTGCCTGAATCCAGCTCAAACGGTTCAAAACCGCCGCTGCGCAACAGCCCATTTTCCACCGCGTTCAAATCGATACCCAAGCGCTGGGCCGCTTCCGGATGCACGTGCAAATCGGTCTTGCCGACCACGGCGGTGCGCATGCCCGCAGCGCAGATAATCGCCCAGCGTCAGCTCATCAATGCGGATGGGATAGCCGTTGTGGCGCACGCCAATAGTGCTCTGGTAGCGCCCGGTGTAGATGCAGGCGCGCGACGGTCCGCACACGGGGGATTGCACATAGGCGCGGTCAAAGCGCACGCCGTTGTGGGCCAGCCAATCAATATTGGGCGTCTCCAAGTGCGGATGACCATAGCAGGAGAGATAGTCCCAGCGCAGTTGGTCACACATGATGAAGAGAATGTTTTGGGTTTGGTGTGGCATGAATCGATAAGATTTCCTTAACGTGCAAAAGACACGTTGGTGAATTGCGAATGGTAAATGGTGACTTGCTAATTGTGAATGAGGGGATGCTTGTAGCCGGCCCCATTCACAATTTATAATTCACCATTTACCATTTACAATTTTCCGCAAAAAAAGCGTAGATAATCGCTCCCAAATTACGACGCAATCATCATCAACGCCGCCATAGCCAGCCCGGCGCCCCAGCGCTGTGAGGGCGAAAGCCGTTCATCCAGCAGAAAGCGGGCCAGCAGCAGCGTGGTGGCCGGATAGAGCGATGACAGCACCGAGGCAATGTCGAGCCGCCCGGCTTGGGCGGCCAGCACAAAAAAGATGTTGCCGGCGGCGTCAAACAGCCCGGCCAACCCGATGATGGGCCACTGGGCGCGCGTAGGGAATCCCTTTTGCGGCTCTTTGCTCACGATCAGCCCCAATATGAGTACGGAGGCGATACGCGCCCCGGTTAGCGGCCAGAAGACCGAACCCTCACTCACATTGTCGAACAGCACGTAAAAGAGCGCAAACCCGGTTCCCGCCAGCACGGGCAAGCGGAATTCGCGCCAGCGTGCGCCGGCCAAATTGGTGCTGCCCGCCAGCAGCCAGACGGCCGCCAGCGCCACGCCAAAGCCCAGCAGTTGCAGCGGCGGCGGCGCGCCTTCTTTTACCGCCCCCACCCCAATGGGAATGACCGCCGTCACAATGGCGGCTACCGGCGCCGTGACCCCCATGCTGCCCTGGGATAACCCCTGGTAAAAAGCCAGCAGCCCCACCAGCCCGGCAATGCCGCCCGTCACGCCAAAGAAGAGATCGCTCTGCGTGGGCGCCCGCTCGTCAAAAAGCAACGCGCAACCGGCCATGATCAAAACCCCCAGCCCGTGGGCCAGCAGCACCACGCGATAGACGTTGGCCCGCTTGGTGGCCAAGCCGCCGCAAAAATCACCCGCGCCCCAGACCAGGGCGGAAGCGAGACCGTAGATGATGGAAAGAGTGGCGGTGGGCATGGCGGGATTCGTGGTTGGTGGATTATCTTCTTGCTGAAAGGGCCGGGAAATTGCGAAGGGTGAATGGCTAATTGTGAATGGCGAACGAGGCCGGCTACTCGCGTCCCTTCATTAGCAATTAGCCATTCGCCATTCACCATTCGCAATTAAACCTGCGTTCCATTTTCACCCTCATCACCGCAATGGGTTTTCAAACTGCGGCGGCTGCTTGTCAGCCGGAATGGGCGCAATATAGGGCGTAGCGCTGACGGCAGCATCGAATTCAGCGCGCACAGCTTCCAATCGGGCCGGCTCGGCAAAGAGATCGAGGGCGGCCCGCGCCATCACCTTGGCCGCGTACATCATGCCTTTGTGGCCAATGCTCATGCCGCCGGACGCCACCACGCCCCATGAGTGCGCGGCCACATTGAGCGGCCAGCAGGCCGCAACATGCTCACCGGCGCTTTCCAGCTCAGGTCGCCCACGTCGGCAGGAAGCAGTGTGGACTTTGCCTTTGTCCAGGCTGGGGATAGACGCCGCCCACAGCGATTCGGCGGCTTCGGCGGCGGCAAGTTCAGCGAACGTTTCACAAAATCGCTGTTGCCCGGCGCATTGTTGGCGTTGATTTCAGCGGCAAAGGCTTTTTCCGGCGTAAAGGGATGGGGCCGATCTCCTGCATAGCAGCGTATTGCAGATCGGCCAGCGCGTGGCTGCTGAGTACAGCAGCTGGCGCCAGGCCTAACGGTCTCCTCCAGCCGCGCCCGGTTGTCATGGCGGCGCCCTGGGCAACATTGCGCACGCGGCGCACCACTTCCTGCACCTGTGCGGGGGCAGATGGGCGCGCACGTAATAGTAAACTTCGGCCTTGTCCTGCACAATGTTGGGAACGCCGCCATCGGTGATCACATAGTGGATGCGTGCACGTTGTCCTCCACGTGCTCGCAGCAAAAAGTTGACGCCTACATTCATCAGCTCCACGGCATCCAGCGCCGAGTTATTCATGTGCGCCGCGCCGGCGTGCGATGTGCGCCCTTGAAAGCGGAACTTCATGCTCTGCACGCCCAAACAGCTCCCTCCCCTTGGACGCATAACTGGCGTGGCCCGGATGAAAATTGAAGGACAGCCCAGATCGTCAAACACGCCATCAAGCGCCATATAAGCTTTACCTGAACCGCCCTCCCCGGACTGGGCAGCCGTAATAGCGCACCGCGCTGGCGCCCTGCCCCCGGCAGCCACTGTTTGACGGCTACCGTCGCCGCCAGCGCACCGGTGCCCAGCAAGTTGTGGCTGCGTCAGCCATGCCCGCCGGCCTGATGGGGTCCGGCGTTCTGCACCTTTTGCGAAAGACCGGGCAGCGCATCATATTCCCCGGCAAAGCCAATCACCGGTCCGGCTTCGCCCTGGCGCCACTCGGCAACAAAGGCGTTAAGCCCGCCAATGTCCCAGGTGATCTCAGGCCAGCCTCCATAAAGTCGGCTCAGTAATTTGGACGCTTTGAACTCCTGAAAGCGTATTTCGCTACCCCAGATTTCGTCGGCCATTTCAATCAAGTGGGTTTCGTTTCATCCAGCTAGGTGGTAACATCGGATTTGGCTTTCATGTGGCGATTTCTCCTTTGATAGCCAACAAAGCCAACCAAAGTTGGACACACAAAATCACAAAAGAGATAAATTTTGTGTATTCTGTGTTTTTGTGGCGATTATGCCCAAACGACAAAGTAAAATCAAAAAAAAAGTGGGTGAAAAGACATATGCAGCGCTCACTTCGTGATTCACAGATTTGAAAGATTACACAGATTAGGAAGAGAAAATCTTTTTCATCTGTTTAATCTGTTGATCTGTATTTCGCAAAATTTCGGTTTCGCACAACTATAACTATCGATAAAGATACATCAGCGTAGCCTGCATCGGAACCAATGAGTTGCCGAATCTCTTCGACCAGGGTGGGACGACTGGCGGCTGAAGTGAGCAGATCCCACAGGCTGGGCTCTTGTTGATACTCGATGGTGGGCGGGTCGCCTTCGATGCCGCCCAGCTCGCCGGCGCTTGATTACGTCGGGCAGAGCTCCAGGTTGTCCACCAGCTTGAGTTCCAGCGCCTGCTGGCCGGTGTGCAGACGTGCGGCCATCGGCGATCCCGCCATACGCTCGTCGGCCAGATCGCTCGCTGGCCATGAAGGCCAAAGGCGCGCTGCCGTACGCTTCGTCAATCATGGCTTGCCAGATCTGCTCTTCTTCGCGTGCGTTGCGGAACGGGTTGCCCATATCTTTGCGCTGACGCCACTCTTGTAGACCACCGCTTCCACCCCATAATCCGCCGCCAGTTTATCAGCAGTTGAGCAGCCTGATACCCAATCGAGCAGGTCAATGTGTGCGGGCTGCACCGTGATCTCTGCTCGGTGGGCGCCGAGATAAAAATAGCCACCTCCGAGGCTGCCATGTTGCCCATGCCGAAGAGCACCGGTTTCTCCATTGCCGCCACCTGCCGCACCATCAGAGGCGTAGACGCTGCTGCCCGGTGAATCGACTACCAAGACCACGGCTCCTGACCAGCTCGTTCTCCGCGGCCTGCTTGAGCTGGTCGACGATGGTGGTGTTGGGGCGCCGGCGCTGCCGGTCAACGGGTTGTTGCTGCCGCCTGTCCCGGCAGAATGATGCCCTCGACGCGGATGAGCGCCACCGATGGTTCTTGCGGGCCATTTTGAAACATTGCCAATTAGCGCGAATGACGCCGCAGCCTAACAGCAGCAGAAGAGCAATACCTGCAATCCACAAGATGACGCAGGTTCGATTCATAATTGTTTTTATCTCCTTCACCGCAAGGTGGCTTCCTGAGTAGTTGGCCAGCCAATGTTGGGAACGCCCGTAAATTATGCAATAAAGAGTCAAGAATCTCCAAGAAGTCAGCAAATTGGGGGTTGACACAAAATCTCAAAATTACGATAGCATGATTGAATGAATTCAATCATGCTTAGATATAACACAGAAGTCTATGGACCAACCGAAAAACAAACGCACCGCCATTTGGAAGCCGCCGCTGCTGCGGGTTGGTCTCCAAACATGGCTTTCACGGCACCGCCATGTCCAAAGTGGCCCAAGAAGTTAGCGTCATGCCGGCATTATTTATCACTATTTTATCAGCAAAGATGAGCTGATCAACGAACTCATCGGACGCTTAAGCGCCGCTCCAGCTGCGCCATGCTGGAGGGATTTGAGTGAAATCAGCCTTCAGGCACAAATCCCGGCTGATTCTGCAAAATATCTTTCGCTACTATATCCAGCATCCCACCGAACAGTCTTTGTGAGCAATATACGGCGCCACCATTTTAGTCCCGCCATTGAAGAGTGAGATCAAGGCTTGCTATCTGCCCGTGGTGGAACCGTCCAGCGTTCAGCCGAAATGCTGATCAAAGAGCTGCCCTTCGGCGTCGTCTCCGCCTTCACGCTGGATGTACACCGCGCTTGGCCCAAAAGCATGACGCCGGCCTGGTCACCATGACCGATGAATTAATTGACCGTGTGGTGGACGCGCCTTGGGAAGCGATTCGCCGCTAAATTTTTTTGGAACCCATTGAATGAACATTCAGTCTAGGAGAAAATAATGCCATGCAAACCACACTAAACGGCCAGCCGCTCGACTTTGAGCCGCACGCTGCCGAAACCGCGCTGGACGTGATCCGCCACTGCTGGGCTGACCGGCTGTTGGCCTGCGGCGGCATCTGCGGCGCCTGCACGGTGCTGGGGTGGACGAAAAGCCCTCTGTGCAGTTGCCTCACCACATGGAAGGGAAACAGATTCAGACCGTCGAGGCGCACGGCGCACAAAATCTGCATCCGGTGCAAAAGGCGCTCATGGCCAACGATGGCTTGCAGTGCACGCACACCCGGTTGAACAGCGGCATTGCGTTTTACGAACAGTGGCGCCAAGCACATGGAACCGCCACCCCAACGCGCAGAAGTGGCGCTGGCGCCGGGCGGCAACCTGTGCCGCTGCGCTGGTCACGTGGCCCACGCCATCCAGCAGCCTGCGCCGGTGCATTTGATGGTGCGGACGAAGTCCACGCAACCCGTGGACGCTCTTGAAAAGGTGACCGGCGCTGCCAAATATACGGTGGATGGCGTTGCCCGGCCAATTAGAGGGCAAAATCCTGCGCTCGATTCACCTGCACGCCATTGGTCAAATCCGTCGATGCGTCGGCGGCGCGCCCTGGCAGGCGTCGTTGCCGTGGCCGACCCGATGGAGGCCAGCGCAGCTACGGGCAGCCATTTATGGCGTGGCCAGCTGTGGATGAGCGCACCGCCGAAGCTGCTCTGGCCGCCATCCGCGTCGAATATGAAGTATTGCCCGCCGCCATCGGTCTGGATCAAGCCAAAGAGCCGAGCGCGCCCGCAGTGTATGGGCGATGATAAAAGCCACATTCCCAGTTCGGCGGAAGGCTTCAACCTGCCCGGAACCTGGCAAAACAACGTGCGCCGCAGCCTGGTCAAAGCCACCTCCTGGCGACCGGCCGCCGCCCGCCGGCGGGTGGAGACGGCACGCGCCGGTCAGCCCCACAACCTGGTCGAACATACCTATCGCAACGCGCAGCAGGTCCACACGGCGCTGGAGCCGCACGCCAGCGTGGCCAGTTGGGAAGGCCCCAACAAGCTCACCGTCTACGCCTTCAACCCGCGTCCACGCCCTGCGCACGGTTTTGGCCGACCATTTTGATCTAGAGAAAGAGCAGGTGCAGGTGGAGAGCCAATACATTGGCGGCGGTTTTGGCGGCAAACAAGGCATGTATGCCGAGACCATCGCCGCGGTAACATTAGCCCGCCACGCCAACGCGCCGGTGCGCGGGTCATACGTGTTTGGATGAGCTGAGCCATGCCAGCCTGCGCTCCCGGCGCCGTCACCGAGACGGCGGTCACCAAGGCTAATGGCGCACCCGGCCATCGCCATCAAAGCATTTGGCGACAGCGGCGTGGCCATTGGCTCGTTGGGCGCCACTATGTATGGGCTGACGGCGCCGCGCGTGCTGCGCGACATGGAAGATCACAATGTCGTCAACAACACGCCGCCCGGCACACCTTTCCGCGGGCCGGATATTCCCACCGTCCTCTGGGCCATCGAGCAGGCGGCTGATGAGGCCGCGTTCAAGCACAATTTGGACCCGGTGGCCTTGCGCCGCCAATGGTATTCGGGCCATGAAATTCGCAACCGGCTGCTGGATTGGGTGGAAGCGTTGCCAGTCTGGCACGGCCGCGGCGCCGTGGCAGGTGGCGCGGGGCGTTATAAACAGGGCGTGGGTCTCTCCACAGCCAGCTGGGCGTTTATCTATAACCCAGACGCGCAGGTCACCGTCAGCTCATCGCCAGCGGGCATTACCGTCAGCACGGCCACCCAGGACATTGGCAACGGCACGCGCACCGCGCTGGCCCAAGCGGTTGCGGACGTTCTGGGTATTGGCCGCGGCCAAATCACAATCCAGATTGGCCGCGCCGATCTGCCGGTCGGGCCGGTGGCGGGTGGCAGCCAGGTGACGGCGTCAGTTTATCCCACGGCCTACAAAGCGGCCCAAGATGTAATGGCCCATCTGGTTAAAGAAGCCGAGAGCAGGCTGGGATTGCAAAACTTAAAAGCGGCCCACGGAGGCGTCGAACATGCGGCGGGCTTCACACCCTGGGCGGCCATTCTAGAGCAGGCCGCGCCCTTTAGCGCCACCGACAAGCGTGGCGCCGAGCGCGGTCCGCTGGGGCTGCGCATCAACCTATCGCGCGGCGAGGATGACCCGGCCATCGGCATGCGCATGGGCCACGCCGTCATTGTGACGCAGGTGGAGGTGGACACGCGGCTGGGCAAGATTCGTCCACTGCACGTGTGGAGCAAACTGGCCGTGGGCAAAATTCACGTGCCGGAGCTGGCGCGCAGCCAGGTCTACGGCGGCGTGATCCAGGGGCTGGGCTATGCGCTCTATGAGCAAAAACAGTATGATCAGCGGACCGGCCACACGCTGAGCGCCAACCTCAACGACTATCGCATCCCAGGCATTGGCGATACGCCGGAGATCACGGTCGATTTTGATGAAAAGGGCTTTGAGGAGATTCGCGGTCAGGGCATTGGCCTGGCTGAATTGGCCACCGTGGGGGTGGCTGCCGCGGTGGGCAACGCCGTGCATCACGCCACCGGCTGGCGGCCGCTGCAGACGCCAATTACGCCGCTGGATGTGGTGGCGGGGTTGAAAGCCGCCCATCCCTAACCCTTTCCGCATATTGTGAAAAGGGAACCTTTGAAACGGTGTCGCCAAATCCAATGCAATAGTCAACGAGCAAACTGCTCCCTCCCCTAGCGAAGCGGCCAGGGGAGGGCTGGGGAGGGGTAAATGTTAACCATCATCACCACACCATCCGAAATAGAACGCACCACTGGCGAAATCCGCGCCGGCGGCACGGACCTGCACGACCGCTATCGGCTGGGCGTCTCGGCCGGGCCGATTGTGGATATTCACAAATTGCGATCATTTGAGGGCGGCAATCTGGGGACAATTGCGCAAACCGCCGATGGCGCCACGCGCATTGGCGCGCTGGTCACCATTGACGAAACAGCGCGCAACCCGATCATCGCGCAACATTATGCCGGGCTGGCCAAGGCGGCCAACGGCCTGGCCACGCCGCAGATCCGCCATGCCGCCAGCATGGGCGGCGCGCTGTTGCAGCGCACGCGCTGCTGGTTTTTCCGCCATCCGCACTATACCTGCTTCAAAAAGGGGGGCGCTGAATGTTTTGCGCGCGACCGCCACAACCCCAACGGCGTGATCTTTGATGCGGGCGGCTGCGTCTATCCGCACCCGTCCACGCTGGGCATGGCGCTGCTGGCTTATGAGGCGCAGGTGGAAGTATTTGGCCAGGGGCGCCGCCCCATTGCCGACCTTTATGGCGACGGTTCTAATCCGACCCGCGACCATTTGTTGGAGCCCAACGAACTGCTCACCCACATTTTTTTGCCGCCGCCCGTGGCGAATGAGCGCACCACCTACTTCCGCTCGATCAGCCGCTTCGAGGCCGAATGGCCCATTGTGGAGTGTCTGGTGCGGCTGGTGGTGGAGGATGGCGCCATCACCTTTGCCCGCGTGGGCGCCGGGGGCGTGGCTGCCGTTCCTATGCGCCTGACCAATGTGGAAGAGGCGCTGGTGGGCCAATCGGCGACCCAATCCACACTGGAAGGCGCAGCGGCAATGGCGGCAGACGGCGCCAATCCACTGCCGCACACGGCGCACAAGGTCGATTTTTTGGTGGGTACGCTCTGGCAGACATTGGAGCTGGCGTTGGAGAAAGCCTAATTATGCGCACCTTTATCGCCATCGAATTTCCGCCAACCATTCAGCAGCAGCTTGCAGACGCCGCCCGCCAATTACGCGCTCACCTGCGCGCCCATAACGCGCCGGATTGTCTGCGCTGGGCCGGGCTGCACAATGCGCACTTGACGCTCCGTTTTTTGGGCGATACCACCGATGCGCAGGCGCAGGCGTTGGCCGTTGCGCTGGAAGCCATAGCCCAGAAACAGCCGCCATTCGAGTTAGCGCTAGACAGCGTGGGCGGCTTTCCCCATTTGCGCCAGCCGCGCGTGCTCTGGCTGGGGGTGGCGGGGGACATGACGCAACTCTGCGCGCTGCAAAGCGCGGTGGAGCAGTGCGTGCAGCGCGCCGGTTTGGCGGCGGAGACGCAACCATTCTCACCGCACGTCACTCTCGCCCGCGCTGACCGACAGGCCACCAAGTCTGATCTACGCCGGATAGGTGAACTTGTGGGGGTATACGCGGCGGCCGCCCGCGGGGAGCCACTGCGCTTTGCGGTCAACGCGTTTGTCCATATGGAAAGTCGGCTCCAGCGCGGTGGGGCAGTGCATACGCCGCTGAGGCATTTTCGGCTTGGCGGGTAAAAGAATCTTGGCTCTTTGGGATCTTATGTGGTTGACAACCCCACCGGTTAAAACCGGTGGCTGATACGGAAAACCGGCTTAAGCCGGTCTCCTTTAACAGACGCCGAATTTATTCGGCGGTGTCAACCACATGAGATCCTGTTAAACCCGAACGATTTGCGATGTCCGCCCGGTTATGCGTTTTGAAAGCCCTACGCATAGCGCACGGCGGGCAGCGCGCGCAATTCGGCGGCTTTTTCCTCCGGAATCGTATCGCTCAGAAAGTTGCCGCCGCCGATTTCCGGCCCGGCCAGATATTTGAGCAGATTGGGCTTGCGCAACGGCGGGTGAAACTCGATGTGAAAATGGAAGGTGCTGTGATCCTGGCCATCGGTGGGGGCCTGATGTAGCGGCATCACGTAGGGGAAGGGCATCTGCCACAGGTTGTCGAATTTGATCAACACGTGCTGGAGGGCGGCGGCAAAGTCGCTCACCTCGGCGTCGGCAAGGGTGGCCACGCTGGCGTGCGTCTGCTTGGGCGCCACAAACACTTCGTAGGCATAGCGCCCAAAATAGGGGATGAACGCAATGGCCGACTGATTTTCATAAAGGATGCGGGCGGCGTCAGTTTGCTCGGCGGCCAGAATGTCTTGAAACAGAATGCGGCCCGTTTCGTTGAAATGTTCACGCCCGGCCTTCACTTCGGTTTCAATCGTTTTAAAGACAAAGTTGGTGGCATAAATCTGCCCGTGCGGATGCGGATTGGAGACGCCGACCGCCTCGCCTTTGTTTTCAAAGATCAGCACGTGGTTCACGTCCGCGCGTGCGCCCAGCTCGCGATATTGCCGCTGCCAAGCGCCCACCAATTCTTCCACGGCGGCGGGGGGCATCTCGGCCAATGTTTGGTTGTGCAGCGGGCTGTAGCAGATGACGCGCGCCACACCGCTGGCCGGGCTGCGCCGGTAGATGCCGGTGGGCGGCGGCAGTTCGGCAGGCGCGGCGTCGCCCACGCAGGGATGGTCGTTGTCAAAAACGTATACGCCGCCATAATTGGGATTCTGCGCCCCGCTGACCCGGCTGTTGCCCGGACACAAATAGCAGGTGGGGTCATATGCCGGCGCGGCAGCGGCAGCATCATCGGTCATCTCGCCCAGCCACGGGCGGTTTTGCCGATGGCCCGCCACAATGACCCACTCCTGTCGCAATGGATGCCAGCGCTGTTCCCAGCGGTTGAGGTAGGGATTTGTCATGGTATGTTTCGTTTGTCTCGCTTTGGTTTGGAAAAGAGAAAGGGAGAAGGGGAGAAAGGGGGAAAGGGGGCGCTCGACAGCCTCCCTTTCTCCCCTTCTCCCTTTCACCCTTTCCCCCCTTCAGGATTTTCCGCCTCTTTTTCCTCCGGCATGCTCGCACCCTGAACCGCCCGCGTCTCCACAAATTCCGGCAGGCCGCTGCGTATGTGCAGGTCGCGCTGCGGGAAGGGGATTTCGATGCGGTGCTTGGCAAATTCGTTCCAGATCATGAAGCGCAGATCGCTCATGATGCGGTTGGCCGCCATGGGATCATCAATATATATAAGCAGCTGAAAGTCTAGCGAAGATTCGCCAAAATTGACAAATTGCACTGAGGGTTCCGGCTTGTTTAGCACGCGGCCGTGGCGTTCGGCAATGGCCAACAAAATATCGCGCACCTCGGTGGGATCGCTGCTATAGCTGACGCCCACATTCACGAGTTGACGCACCACGCGGTCGGTTTGCGTATAGTTGGAAATGCTGGAATTGAGAAAGTTTTTATTGGGCACCACAATTTCGGTGTTGTCCAGCGTGCGCAGCATGGTCGATCTCATGCGCAACTGCTTCACTTCGCCCCGCTGGCCGTTGACCTCGACCACATCGCCGGGGCGCAGCGTACGTTCAAAGAGCAACAAAATGCCGCTGATAAAATTGTTGACCAAATCTTGCAGGCCAAAGCCGATGCCCACCGTCAAACCACCGCCGATAATGGCCAGCGACGACAGATTGATGCCCAACGCCCCGGCCGCGCTGAGCAGACCAATCACCACCACTGTGTAATAGACGATTACCCCAACGGCATTGGAGAGCCCGACGTCGGCGGAAACGCGCGGAAAGACCAGCCGCTCTAAAATGTCGCTGGTGAGCCAGGCCACGGCAAAGAAGAGATAGAGCACCACCGCGGCCTGAAAGAGCGCGCCCACGGTCAACTGCGTATCCTGAAAGGAGAGCAGCGGGATTTGCCCCATCGAGAAGGCGCCGGCAAAGTTAAAATTCAGGTTGTTCAATACAAAGATGATAAAGACGGGTAAAATAAAGTAGCGCTGATAGGCGCGCACGCCGTCTTCGTCAAAGATGGCATAGAAGAGCGCAATCAAGATCCGATAGATGAGCAGAAACCAGAAGATGGGCAGCAGGCGCACAATCAGCCCAGCGCGCCAATCTTGGCCAACAAAATAGCGAATCACAAACTGGCCCAGCAAGATGCCCAGCAGCGGAAAATAGATGTAGCGGATGTTGCGCACGCGCCGCCACATGCGCCGCTGCCAGGCTGTGCGGGCGACGCGTGCGGGGCGCAAGTTTAACATTTGGGCCACGGTGGGCAGCAGCCAGGAGACCAGCAGCAATAGCCCAAAGGCCCATAGCTGGCGCTGCACCACCGGGCGCTCCAGCAAAATGAGCAGCGTGTTCAGCTGATCCCACAGCGCGGCAATGCGTGGATCGTCAAAGTTCATTCCGGCTTCTCCGTAATCAAATCCAGGCTATCCATGTTTAGCAGATTGAGCTGCAATTCGCCAAAATGGATGCTCAGCGTACCGTCCGCGGTGGGCGTCATAACATCCGTCTGCGAAATCTGCGCCAATTGCGTCGCCATATTGGCCACCGCCGCCGTGGGCTGCAATCCATCCCGCAACACATCGGCATATGCCTTGTCGCCGGCGCTTTCCAGCAGCGCCGCCAGCCGACCTGCCGGCGCCACCACGGCCTCGTCGACGCTCTGGGCAAAGATGGCCACCGGCCCGCTGGCCTCGGCGCCCACACCCACATTGACCGGCATGTGGCCCATCTGCGCCATCAACATCTGTTGGCTTTCCAGGCTGGCGGCAAAGTGAACAAACTTGAGCGCCAGCTCCATCTGCGCATCGGACGCTTTGGCGTTAAAGAGAAAGCCAGTTGTGTGCAGCAGCGAATGGCTTTCCCCTTGCGGCCCCGAGGGCAGCCGCAGCACCCCCAGCTTGTCGCTGCCCAGCGTCTGTTCAAGCGCATACCAGAGGCCGGAGGGGCCAATGTAATACGCACTGTCGCCGCTGCGAAATTGGTCCCACAGCTCCTGTTGATCGGCGCTGATGAGAATGCCTGGCGTGTTCTGCACGCTGCGCAGCCAGCTCAGCCAGTTGATCAGCGCCCGCGTGTCCAGCGCAAAATAGGCCGGTCCCAATTCCGCCTCAACACCGTCGGCGCCATTGACCACCGGGGGCAGGTCATCGCCAAAGGCGCTCAATCCCCAATAGCCGGCGTCAAAACCACTTTGAATGGCGGCGGCGGCGTTGATATTGGCAAAACGGGCCAGATCATCCAGCGTGCTAATCGGGTCGGCAACGAGCTGTTTGTTGTAATACATGGCCTGCACATCCACCGTAAACGGCGCGCCATAGAGCCGTCCCCGATAGCGCATGGCGGACAGCGCATTGGGCAAAAATTGCTGCACCTCCTCCGCCGTCACGCGCCCCGTAATATCCTGAATGCGTTCGGCATCGGCCAGTTCAGGAATCACCGTGTGGGGGCCAAAGAGCAGCTCGGCGCCCGGCGCACCACTTGCTGGATCGCGGATGCGCTCCACCCATTCGGTGGGCGTCAACAGCGTACGCCGCACGATAATAGACGGACAGAACTGCTTAAATTGCTGGATAATTTGCGCCAGCCCATCGTTGCCAAATTCAACGGTCGCATCGGGCTGGTCATCGGCGGCTTTTTCCCACGGCGTATTGGCCAGCGTCGCGCCGTCCCAAATGGTGAGCAGCCCCGTATCCAGGCAGGCGATGGATGACTCTTGGGGCATCTTCACGCCGGCCGCGCGATTGAGCGTTTGCGTCAGGTCGATGGCGGCCTGCGCCGGCGGCGCCAGCCCCTCCAACACCTGCCGATAGCTGGCGTTGCCGGCGCGCTGAAATTCGGCGAAATCGTCATCAATGGGCAGTGGCGTGGCGCTGCGCGCTTGCGAAACAAAAGCCGCCATTTTAGGGTCCAGCCGCGGGTTCACGCGCACATTGGTATTGGCCGGCACAAGGCGTCCCTGGCGCAAAAAGTCCAAACTCTGCTCGGCATTGGTCATAAAGTCGGCCAGCGCCATGGCGCGGGCAAACTGTTCGGCAGATGAGGCGGTGTTGAAAAAGAAGGTGTTGACGCGCAAAAATGGACCGGGGTTGCCCGTGGGGCCAGTCGGCAGTGGCGCCACCCCAAGCTGCTCTTCGCCAATGACATTGACGCTCTCCGCCTCACTTTCATCCGCTGGCCGCGTGATCTCCGGCAGCTCATCGGAGAAGCCGATGTAGAGCGCCAATTCCTGCGCCCGAAAGCGTTTGCGCAGCTCCTGGCGGTCAGCATCCAAAATCATGCCGGGCGCTTCGCGGGCGTTCTTGAGCCAGTTGAGCCAGTTGGCCATGCCGCCGCGGTCGAGGATATAGCGCCCCTCGTCATCGCGCAGCCGGCCCCCAAAGGCGGGCACACCCCAAAACGCGTCCTCAAAGGTGATGCTCATGCCCACCGTGGCGCCTTGCGCCGCTTGCGCCAGCAGTTGATCCAGCGTGGCGGGCGGCTCGGCCACCAGCGCTTGGTTATAGAGCAGCGCCTGCACGTTGAGCGCCTGCGGCAGACCGTAGAGGCCATCGCCATAGCGCACGGCGTCCAGCGTGGCGGGCGTGTAGCGGGTGAGGATGCGGCGGACGGGGTCATTGTCGGCCTCGCCTTCGCCGGCAAATGCCTGGTCGCTTTGAATCAGGCGCGCCAGATCGACGATGAGGTGGCGTTCCGCCAACTGCGGCGTCCATTCACCGGCGCCCAGAAACATGTCTGGCCCCAGCCCCGAATCGGCCGCCGCCAGATAGCGGGTCAACATCTCGTCACCGGGAATATAGGTAACTTGCACCAGCACATCGGGATGAATTTCTTGAAAGGTGGCCAGCACCCCGGCCAATGCATCGGCCTGCGCGCCGCTCCAACTGTGCCAGAGCGATACGCGCCCGCCGCTGGGTTCGCCCAGGCTCATCTTCTTTTCGTTCGAACCGCAACTTGCAATCAGGAGTGTGAGGAAAACAGCGATGAAAGTGATCAAACAGCGCATAACGATATATTGGCGCGTGCGCCAAAAATTTTTCTTCAATCTTCAAGTCCAAATCTGAACAATTACAATCTGTAGATACGTAGAGAAACAGTAGAGAAACAGTTTGATCAACAGATTAGGCAGATTTCAAAGATTAGGAAAAGACAATCCCACCACCGGTTAAAACCGGTGGCTGATACGGAAAACCGGCTTAAGCCGGTTTTGCTTTAGCAGACGCCGAATAAATTCGGCGGTGTCAACCATGAGATCAGTTGAACCAAGAAATCTTTAGAATCTGTGTAATCTGTTGATCAAAATTCTTAAACAGGTCGCAGCGCTTTGACCACATTGGCCACGGCGTTTTCGTCGCCCACGTTGCCGGAAAGACAATATAGGGCATGCCCGGAAAGCGGCTCTCAGCCGATGCGCCAGACCGGCACGCCGGGCAAAATCTGCCCCAACACCAAGCGCTTGACGCCCAACCCCTTAGTGGCCACATCGCTGGAGGTAATGCCGCCCTTGGCCAGCAATGGCGCGGCTGCTCAGTCAATCCCACCAATGCCACCAGCCCATCGGAGGCGCGCTGCCCAATGGCCAGGCTCGGCAGCGGTGGCGGCGCTGATGAGTTGACGGCTGGTGTAGACCACTACATCTTGATTGGCCGCCAGTCCATTGGTAATGGTTTGCGCAGCCTCTTGCAGAACCGTATCGCGCGTACTGTCATCGAGCAGCGCGTTCACGTTGATCTCGACCTGGCAGCCTGCCTTGGGCTAATAGCCGCTCAAGCTGGCTGCTCGTCTTGGGGACATACGACCCACCACAACCAAACCGCCGCCCTGTTTGGGCATATCCAGTTGCGGCTGCGTCAGAATGGGCCGCGTGGCCAGCCCCAAGCGCGCCTGCACAAATGAGGCCGCCGTGCGAAAGATAAACTGTTTGCCGGCGGCTTCGGCGGCCAGCAGCCCGGCCACAAAAACCTCTTGGTCGCGCAGGCTGACCGAGTTGATAATGCAGACGCTGCCTTTGGGCAGGCTGGTGAGTTGCTGCGCCACCGCTTGCGGGCCGCCCGTGCGGATCTGCGCCAGCGTGACCGCGTAAATTTGCGCCGGTTGCACGCGTCCGCCGGTCTTTTCCACCACCCAGTCGCGCAAATTGGACGCCGTGTAGCCAAAGGCGGCATCTTTGGCAAAGGGCGTCTCGGCGGCGGGAATCAGTTCGTCCCCTTCGGCGACGTAGTGTACGTCGTTGATGGTCAAGCGCCCGCCTTCCAAAAAGAAGGG
Organism: Caldilineaceae bacterium; assembly: GCA_041391125.1. Lineage (GTDB taxonomy): Bacteria > Chloroflexota > Anaerolineae > Caldilineales > Caldilineaceae > JACKBC01. The sequence continues at coordinate 35,321 of JAWKON010000030.1, read as the reverse complement.
GATGATCAGCGTGGCGTCCACGTCTTGGCCTAGGGCGGCAGCCAGTGCATCCACCTCGCCGGGATAGTGACCGCGCAGCGTCGAGTCGCTGCGGCTGACCACGGCAAAAGCGCGCCCGGCCCGTTGTCCGGCGGTCAGCAAATTTTGGCCAATTTCGCGGTTGAGGGCTTGGGCGTCCGCCAGCGGCAGGCTGCGCGAATTGGTCAGGATATAGAACGCTGGCAATTCGTTGGTCAGTTCCGCAGCCAGCACATCCACCGACCATTCGGTCAGCACGGGGATATCGTAAACGGTCTGCGTGCCGGTGGGATCATCATCCAGCACTACCAGCTTGCGCCCGCCCGCGGCAATGCGCTGTTGGATGTGGGGCAGCAGCGAATCGGGCCATTCAGCGGGGAGCTGTTGGAGCGTCTGTTGTTTGTTGAGTCGTTGCATGGTTTTACGCCGTGGTGTGGAGTTTTGTAGGTTGCTCTGGGCATGATTGTAATGGCGAGGGCAATTCTGTGTCAATTTGGAGGGCGTGGGCCGCTCCTCCTCCTGGCCTCCTCCTCTCCACGAGTGGAGAGGAGGAGGAACTGTGCAGAGCATGATTATTCGAGTATGCGGCGACTTTACAGAAAGATGGCGCGAGGGAGAGTGGATAGCTCCTTTCCCCCTTCCCCTTCCCCCTTCACCCCTTCACCCCTTCACCCTTTCTCCTCTACTCCCCCACCTCCCCCACCGGCAACTCCACCACAAATGTACTCCCTCCACCAAGCCCAGGGCTTTGGGCCGAGACTTTTCCCCATGTAGTTCCGTAAGTGCACGGACGATGGCCAGGCCCAAACCGGGCGCCGCCACTGTCACGATCTTGCGGGCGCGATCGGTGCGATAGAAGCGGTCAAAAGATGGGGTAGTTGTTCGGGTTCAATCCCTTCGCCAGAGTCACATATTGAGATGCAAGCCAATCCGTTTTGCTGACTGACCCCGACGGCAATCTTTCCAGCTTGTGGCGTATGGCGCAGGGCATTGGAGAGCAGAATTCTGCACGATTTGAGTCATACGCGCCCTATCGACGTTGACAAGCACTTTTGGGGCAGGCGGCAGGCGGTGCAGCGTAATCTGCTGCTCTTCGGCAATGGGTTCAAAGGAAGCAACGGTGGCGTCGACCAGGGCGCTCAAGTCGGTTTCTTGCAGCGTCAACGGCAATTGATGCGCTTCGGCCTGGGCCAGTTCGCGCAGATCGTTGACCAGCCGGTGCAGGTGGCGCGTCTGGTCGTAGAGATGGGCTACCTCAGTTTTGTCGAGAGGATACACGTCATCCAGCATGGCGCGCAGATTGCCCTGCAGCACGGTGAGCGGCGTGCGCAACTCGTGAGCCACATCGGCCAGCAGATTCTGGCGCATCTGGGCTTCTTTTTGGAGCCGCGCCGCCATTTGATTGAACGAATGGGCCAACGCCAACATTTCGGCGCTGCCTTGGGGCGATACGCGGTGGGCCAGGTCGCCGGCGCCGATCAGTTCGGCGCCGTGGGTCAATTCTTCCAGCGGGGCGGTCATGCGGCGGCTCATCCAGATGCCGGCAGCCACACCAATGGCGCCGCCAATGGCCACAATGCTAATGAGCGACTGCGCAAAGACCTGGCGCATGCGGGTGCGAAATTCGAGCTGCTGCTCGGCAGTGGGTGGGGGCGCGGCGGGGTCGAATTGCGAACGCTCGGGCCGCACCATGATGCCCACAAAAATTATGGCCGCCGCCGCCACGATCACCATGGCGCCAAAGGCCAGGCTAAATTGAAACCAGAGCCGGTTGAGAGGGAAGCGCTTCATGTGCCGTCCGCCATACGATAGCCCACGCCGTAGACCGTTTGCACATAGCGCGGCTCTTTGGGGTCTTCGCCCATTTTGCGACGCAGGTTTTTGATGTGTGTGTCCAGCGAACGCTCGATGCTTTCGTAGCCGTAACCCAGCGCCTTTTCGATCAGCTCGCTGCGCGTAAAGACATAGCCGGGGTGCTGCATGAGCGTGCGCAGCAGATTGAACTCGGTGGGCGTCAGGTCCAGCGGTTGCGCGCCCATGGTCACCGCGTGGCGCTCAATCTGCATAAAGAGGTCGCCCACCTGCAAGTTGTGGGGCGAAGGCATCTCGTTCATGCGCTGCTGGCGGCGCAGATGGGCGCGCACGCGCGCCACCACTTCGCGCGGATTAAAGGGTTTGGTGATGTAGTCATCGGCGCCCACTTCCAGCCCCACAATTTTGTCGGCGTCTTCGACACGCGCCGTCAGCATCAGAATTGGCGTATTGGCCAGCGCGGCGTCGGCGCGGATGAGGCGGGTCAGCTCCCAGCCGTCGCGATCGGGGAGCATCAAGTCCAGCAGCAGCAGGTCCGGGCGGGCCTGGCGCAGCGCGTGCAGCGCCTCTTCGCCATCATACGCCGTCAGCACTTGAAAACCGGCTTGCGCAAGGTAGCCGCGCAGCAGCCGCACAATCTCCCGATCATCATCCACCACCAATATGCGTTGCCCATTCATGGCCTCGTTATAATTGCTTTTCGCCATCTGCGCAAACACGGTTTTCTCCTAAACCCAATCGGACAGTGGGGCGCCGCTACGACGGCAACGCACGGCGGACGGCGTAAAGGGGTGTTCCAAGTTTGCTGCCGCCGTGCATCGCAGTCTGCGCTCCCTTTCACCTTGTCACCCCCTCACCTTATCATCCCTCACGGCCCCCAACTCACAATCTGCTCTCCGCCCCACGTATAATCGATGGCCACGTCCAGCGGCAGCGGGTGCTGATTGCCGCCGTCGGCATCCATGACCCAGAGCCGCCACGGGCCGGCGGAATTGTCCGCGCCGCGGTTGGAGGCGTAGACAATGTGCTGGCCGTCGGGGCTCCAGGCCGGCGCCACGTTGCTGGGCAGCGCATCCACCAGCGCCGTGACTGGTCGGGTGAGGTTGGTCATATTGGAGCCGTCTGGGTTGATGCTGTAGATTTCCCAATGGCTGGCTCCGCGCATTTGAAAGAGGATGCGTCCGCCATTGGGCTGCCAATCCGGGTCGTAATAGTATGGATTGAGATAGTCGAAGCTGACCAGCGTGTTTTCGGCGTCGGGCTTATCGGCGGTGCGCTGGATGCCCGCCGAGGATTGATAGACGATGCCGGATTCATTCCAATCGGGCGTGCGGGCGGTCTCCAACGCGGCCACATCATGATAGTTGTCGCCATTGGTATCGACCACGGCCAGGTTAAACTCCTGGGTGCGCATAATGGGCAAATCCTCGAGCGAAAAGCCGGGTGGCAGCGGCCTGCCAGGAGGACCGCCGGTCAAATTGCCGCTCACACATGTGCCAAAGCCCAACGTGCGGCATTCCCAAGATTCATCCCCGCGCGAAAAGAGAATCCACCGCCCGTCCGGGCTCCACTTGGGCGAGGCCAGGCTGCTGCGCCCGCTAAAGATCAGCCGCTCGCTGCCGCCGTTGATGCTGATCAAATAGATGCCGTTTTGACCTCCATCGCGCGTAAAGGCCACCGTGCTGCCGTCGGGGCTGATGGCGGGGTCAAAGCCATGTGTCAATGGCCAGACGCGGCCATCTTCCAAGTCATAAGCGTAAATCGCGCCGCCGGGATTGGTCTGAAAAACCAGCGTCCCGCGCAGACCGGTGGCTGAACCGGAGACCGCTGGCGCAGCGGGTTCCGTGTTCGCCGCCGCGTTCGATGTGGGTGGCGCCGGGTCAACTGAGGTGGAAGCGGTCAGCGTCTCGGCATGGCTGATGGCGTTCGAAACGGGCAGGGCGTCCATATCGCCATCCAACTGCGCGTATTCCGCCGACACCCAGCCGATTTCACCCGCTTGATCAGGCAGCGCAATTTGCAGCCAGCGCTGGCTGGCGTCTTTGGCCAACACATCAAGCATATCTTGTGGATACGCCTTGCCCACAACCGTGTACGAAGTGCCGGGACCCGAGCGAATGTTGAGCCGACCGCTGGCCAATACCACTGCCGCCTGCAAGGTTGCAGCGCAGCCGTTGGCTCGGCGGCGGCGGGCGGCCCTCATTTGTCTGGTGACCGCCGCGGTCTCCATCACCTCGTTCAAGTCTGTCGTGTTGGCGGTTGTCGTGACAACGGTCTCTGCCGCCATGTCTGTAGCGGCAGAGGTTGAATCGCCGGTTTCACCTTTGGCGGTGTTCTCTGTCTGAACATCTGAATTTACAATCTCAACCGGCATGACGGGCAATTTCTCAATGCCAAACCCAACTACTTGTGCTATGGGCAGCCAGCCATGTTGCCCATCCGCCTGCTCGACATAAAGCCAGGCCGAGTCCTCGCTGCGCCCAATCGCGGTGAGCACCGCGCCAAGCGGCAGGGAACTATGGGCGGCCTTATTGGGCTGCTCGAACAGCGTGGCGCCGTCACTTTTCACCACGACGGCGATTTCTTGCTGGACCGCCGCGGCAACTTCCTTTCCCAGTACCGCAAGCGCGAACGGGTAGCCAGCTTTGTATCAGCAGAAAACCGATGATGCCCAACGAGAGGAAACTGTACTTCCAGTTGCAACGATCTTGGCTCAAAAATAACATAGTGGGTTCCCGCAATATGAAAGCTCAACCACAGATTGCACAGATTTCGCAGATAGGAAAAAGAAAATCTGTGTCATCTGCGAAATCTGTAGTTTACACTGAATGAATTCCAATTAGTTGCCAGGAGGAGGTGGGCCACCGCCGCCCGGTCCGCGCCGAAATGAGTCATTGCTGTTCAAATAGGTGGCCACGCTGCCCACCACCTGATCGCCTGCCTGCAATTCGGGCGACTGCACCAGCGTCCATTCACCCTGCACCGCCCGGCGTCACGCTGACGGGAACCATCTCTGCGCCACGCGCCACCAGGACAATCGACCGGTTGTCCTGCGTTTGAATCGCCGTGGTGGATGCGCCAGCCCGTCCTGCGCCGCCGTCTCCGAATTTTGAATGGCAGCCACAGCGGTCATGCCGGCGCCACTTTGGACAGCTCCGCATCGGTGAGGCGGATGGTGACCGGTAAGTAGACCACGCCCGAATCGGTTGCGCTGGAGGGCGCAATGTGGGTGATTTCGCCGTTGAAGCGCTGGCCGGAAGCGTCGATTTCGACAGCGGCGGCTTCCCAATGGTCAATTGCGGCACATCCAGCTCGGCCACCTGGATGGTCAGTTCGAGCTGACTCGTGTCGGCCAGCGTTACCAGCGTGGCGCCTTCGCTGACGCGTGCGCCCACGGTGGCGTCGATGGAGATCACCGTGCCGGTGCTGGGCGCTACCAGCGTAGCCGCCGCCAGATTGTTGTAGGCTTCCTCCAGGTCCACCAGCGATTGCTCCAGCGCAATTTCGGCATCGCGCGTTTCGCTTGCCGTGGGTCCGGCCATCAGGTCGGCCAGGCTGGCTTCGGCATCGGCCACCTGGGCTTGCGCCGTCGCAATCTCGGCCTCGGTGGGCGAGTTGAGCAGGTTGTCCAGCGTGACTTGGGCGTTGCGCGCGCTGCCAATGGCGGACTGCACGTCCGATTGATTGGCGGCGGCAATCGACTCTTCGTAGGCCGCTTTGGCGCTTTCATAATCGATGGTGGCGCTTTGCAGATCGGCGGCCTGGCTGGTCATGCCGGTGTCGTTGCGCCAGGCGATCTGGTCATAGGCGCGGCGGGCCACGGCCAGCGCAACTTCGGCTTTTTTCATGTTGGCGCTGAGCTGCGTCAGTTCCTCTTGAGAAGGACCGGCTTCCAGTTCATTATATTTGGCCCACGCCGAGGCCAAATTGGCGCGCGCCCGCAATCTCGTCCTCGCTGGGGCCATCCAGCATCGGCCAGATTTTGCTGGGCTTCGGCCAGATTGGCTTGCGCCACGGCCACTTCAGCTTCGGTGGCCGGTTCGGTCAACTGCTCCAGCGCGTTGCGCTTGGACTCCATATCCAGTTCGACGCGCTTGACCGCACGTTCTAATTGCACCGTGTCGATGGTGAGCAACGTATCGCCGGCCGCCACGTCATCGCCCACCTTGACGGCGATGGTGTTGACGACGCCGCTGACCGTGGGCGCCACGGCCTGCTGCGTCACCAGGGCAATGTTGCCCGCCGCGCTCACCTCGCTCAACAAAGCCGTAGCAGGCTGAATGGCCACCGTGGTGGTCACTGCTTCCGTGGTTGTGCCGTTGGACGTACCGCGTTGAAAGCGACTGGCAGCGCCGGTCGACGAAGCATTCAACACATTGGCGTAATAGTAATAACCGCCAGCGGCCAGCGCCAGCACAATGAAAATAAAGAGCCAACTTCTGCGAATGTACATAAGTGATTCCTTGATGACCTCTCCCCCGACCCCTCTCGTTAACCGGATGTGTCCGGCGGAAAGGGCAGGTTGGGTTGACACAAATACGGGAGAATGGGAGGCTTTTATTGATAACGAAATTAGTGCGCATAACCGAGCGATGTACACAAACGAGACTCGTAAATCGTAATTCGTAAATCGTACATCTCTTGTTTACTCAAACCGCAGCGCCTCAATCGGATCCAGCTTGGTGGCGCGCCAGGCGGGATAGAGCCCAAAAATAAATCCGCTGGCCGAACTGACGCCAATGGCCAGAGCCAGCGCCCAATATTCGATCACAATGGCAAAGGGCATGAAAGGCATGAGGCTCAGGATATATGCCACGCCGTAGCTAAAGGCAATGCCAATCAGACCGCCGATGACGCAAAGCACCATGGCCTCAATGAGAAATTGCAGCAGGATGTCGCTGTTGTGCGCGCCCACGGCTTTGCGCAGCCCAATCTCGCGCGTGCGCTCGGTGACCGAAACCAACATAATGTTCATAATGCCGATGCCGCCCACCAGCAGGCTGATGCCGCCAATGCTGCCCAGCAAAATCGAGAGCGTGCCGGTCACATTGCTAATGGTCTCCAGCAGGTCGGCCTGATTGGAAATCGTAAAATCGTTGCGGTCATCTTTGCCCAAGTTGTGGCGCATGCGCAGCGTCTGCTCAATGCGCTTGGCCGCGTCATCCATGCCCTCCGCCGTGGCCACCTGGATGCTGATGGTCGATACAGAATAGTTGCCGCGATAGCGGTTGGCGTTGAAAAGGCGGCCCTGCGCCACCTCCAGCGGCACATAGGCGCGCGTATCGTTGCTGCCAAAACCGGCGCCACCGCTCTCTTTTAGCACGCCAATGACCTGAAACGCATTGTTGTTGATGCGCACACTTTGGCCCACAGCATCGGCCGCGTCGAAGAGATCGGTAGCCACTGTGTGGCCCAGCACGACCACACTTTCTTTGTCCGCCACCTGCTCGTCGGTGAAAAATTGGCCAAATTCAATATCCAAATCGGTCACAATGGCGTAATCCGCCGTGGCGCCGATGGTCTGATAGGCGCCCTCTTCGCTGCCGCTGGTATAGGTGGCATTGGATGAGTATTGGGGCGCCACGTAGACCAAATCGGAAAAGACCCTGGCGTCAGTTAGGGCGTGCGCATCGGCCATAGTCATGGTGGCGCCGCTGCTGCTGCCCCGGCTGGAGCCGGAACTGATGGTGAGCAGATTGATGCCGCCGCTCTGAATATTGGCCGTAATGTCCGCCGCGGCGCCGCTGCCAAAACCGGTGGTGGTCAACACGGCGGCCACGCCGATAATAATGCCCAACATGGTCAGCCCGGCGCGCAGCTTGTGCGCCAGGATGCTGGTGAGGGCGACGCGGAAGTAACGGAAGAATCTCATGTGGTTGGCTCCTGGGAGAGGGATTAGGGATTAGGAATAAGGGATTAGGGCGTTGGGCGAAATACCCGGCAGGCGCCCGAATCTCTATTCGGCCTTATCCATATGCGATAATCGGTTCCGACTGCTTGAGGGAGCCGCTTGGCTCATCGCTCATGATGACGCCGTCGCGCAGGGTGATCACGCGGTTCGCCTGGGCGGCAATATCGGTGTCGTGGGTGACCACGATCAGGGTCATGCCCTGCTGATTGAGCTCTTCAAAGAGCTTCATGACCTCGTCCCCGGTGTGGGTGTCCAGCGCACCGGTGGGCTCATCGGCCAGCAGGATACTGGGGCCATTGACCAACGCCCGCGCAATGGCCACGCGCTGCTGCTGACCACCGGACAATTCATCGGGGCGGTGGTGCGTGCGGTCGCCCAACCCCACGCGGCCCAGCGCTTCCAAAGCCATTTTCGAGGCTTTGCCGGCAGATACGCCGGCATAAAAAAGCGGCAGTTCCACTTGGCGCCGGGCGTTGGTGCGCGCCAGTAGGTTAAAGCGCTGGAAGACAAAGCCGATCTCTTTGTTGCGCAGATCGGCCATCTGATTTTGCGGACAGACGGCTGGTTTCGGCTGCGATGGGCATAGCTGCCGCTGGTCGGTTTGTCCAGTAGGCCGACCATATCTCATGAGCGTGCTCTTGCCCGAACCGCTGGTGCCAATAATGTTGCCACATATTCGCCTTCATGAATGGTGAGGGAAACGCCATTGAGCGCCCGCACTTCAGTCCCCCCATCTTGTAAATTTTGGTTATGTCGTGCATTTCAATGACGGGTGGCTTGGAGGAGCCGTTGGGATAGGGCATTGGTGAGTCCTTATTGCGTGTTGCGTGTTGCGTATTGCGTGTACCGGTTGACGATCTGGTTGGGTAACTTGTGTAGCGCGGTTTTCAAACCGCCGTTCCTTTGTCCGCGATTCAATTATGACGAAGAGACCACTCCAAACCCGGTACACGCAATACGCAACACGAATTCATCTCATCTTCCCCATTGTATGGCCCAATTGTGGGGAAGTTCTGAAGAAAACATTGGTGATTTATGAGGGTTAAATCAACGAATTCGCCAACATGACAAATTCTATAAATCTTGTTAATCTTGTCAAACAATTCATCCACCCCCCCAAACCGAGGAGCCATCATGAACTTTATCATCTTCCAACCCGACGAATTGCGCGCTGAAAGCGTGGGCTGTTACGGGCATCCGTTGGCGCCGACACCCAACATGGACCGGCTGGCGGCGCAAGGCACGCGCTTTGATCAGTGCCACGTGCAGCACACAGTCTGCTCCCCTTCGCGCTGCAGTATGATGACCGGCTGGCATCCCCACGTGCGCGGTCACCGCACGCTGTGGCATCTGCTGCGGCCGGATGAACCCAACATGCTCAAATATTTGAAGCAGGCGGGCTACACCGTGCTCTGCTACGGCAAAAACGACCTCTTGGCCGAGGCCAGCTTTGCCGACAGCGTAACCGAATATCGCCGCTTTGGCAAAGGCCTGTTTGGCAAAAACCCATACAGCGTTGACGACCCGCGCTACTACACTTTTCTCTTTGATGCGTATGAAGGTCCACTCGAGGAACACGGCGACTATGCGAATACGCAGGCGGCTATTCGCTTTTTGCGCAGCCGGCCCACGGAGCCCTTTATCATTTTCCTGCCGCTCACCTTTCCGCACTGCCCCTATTCGGCGCCCCAGCCCTATCACGACCTGATCAACCCTGACGATCTGCCGCCGCTGCGCCCGGCCGATCTGCCCAACCGGCCCGATTTTCACCGGCTCATGCGCCAATATCGCCGCTTTGACCAGATGAGCGCCGCGCAGGAAAGCGAGGTGCTACGCAAAATTCAGGCCGTCTATTTGGGGATGACCGGTTTTATTGACGAACTGCTGGGCCAGGTCATGGACGCGCTGGACGAGACCGGATTGGCCGACGAAACGACGCTCACCTTTACGTCGGACCACGGCGATTATGCAGGCGATTATGGATTGGTGGAAAAGTGGCCCAGCGCGGCCGAGGATATTGTGACGCGCGTGCCGCTGATCGTGCGCACGCCGGGGGGCCAGGCCGGCCACGTCGTGCATGAGCCCATGGAGCTGTTCGACATTATGCCCACCACGCTGGAGCAGGCCAATGTGGAAGTGCAGCACTCCCACTTCGCCCGCAGCTATGGGGCGGAGCTGGGCGGCGCGGCCGGCGACCCCACGCGGGCCGCCTTTACGGAAGGCGGCTATGCGCGCCATGAACCGCATAATTTTGAGGGCCGCAGCAATCGCGACCAATTTGCGCGCGACGCCACGCACATCTACTTTCCCAAAGGCTTGCAGCAGCAGGAGCACCCGGACAGCGTGGGCCGCTCCGTCGCCATGCGCACCGGCACGCATCGGCTGGTTTACCGCCCCACCGGTCAAGGCGAACTATACGACATGGCCGCCGACCCGCAGGAGTTGAACAACGTCTACGGCCAGCCCGCCTATGCCGATACACAGCGCCAGCTCGAAAGCCGCCTGCTGGAGTGGTACGTGCAGACCAGCGACGTGACGCCATTTGATATGGATCCGCGGGGGCTGCCGGCAGGTCATTAAGCGAATCTGGTTCCAACGCTCTGCGTCCAGGGCGCGGAGCGCCTGGATGGTCATTCCACGCGGGAGCGTGGAACGAGGGTACGAATGCCACAGCACACTGCAAACCAAATAGCCGCGATTGATTTTGGCAACAGCAATACCGATTTAGTCACCAGCCATGCTGGTGAATTGCGCATATTTCACCAGCCGCATGGTGGGCTGCCCGATGTGGAAATGACGCGTGCCCTACTGGCCAGCGCCCATATTGCTCTATCCACACTCAACCGGATTGCCGTCACGGGCGGGCATCATCAACTGCTGCCGGCCCAAATCAACGGCGTCCCGATAACGCCGGTCTATGAAGTGCGGGCTATTGGCCGCGGCGGACAGGCGCTGGTGGACTTGAACCGACCGACAGCCAACCGATTTTGATCGTGAGTGGCGGGTCGGGGGTGGCGTTTATCCGGGCGCAGGGGGATGTGTATCAACACGTAACGGGAACGGGCGTGGGCGGCGGAACGCTGCTGGGGTTGGCGCAGCTCCTTTTGGGGACAAATATCCCCATCGAAATTGATACGCTGGCGCAACAGGGCAATCCCAATCGGGTTGACCTCACATTGCCCGATGCCGTGAGCGGCCCTATCGGCAATCTGCCGCCAGATACGACAGCCGTCAACTTTGGGCGGCTCATGCGCTCGGATGCTGAATATAGCCGGGCCGATCTGGCAGCGGCGCTGGTGACGCTGGTGGGGCAAGTAGTGGCCACGATTGCTATCAACGCCGCCCGCGCCCACGGTGTCGAGCGCATTGTGGCCATTGGACATTTGACGGATATGGTCAGCGTGCGCCAGGCCATTGCGCACCGGCGCCTTCTTTGGCCAGCCCATTGAGACGCCGCAGCTGGCGGGACACGCTACGGCGTTGGGGGCGCTGTTGAGTTTGGATGATAAGATGAAAGGATGAAAGGTTGACAACAGGTGACTTCGACAGGCTCAGTCACCTTGTCAACCTTTCATCCGACCGCCCGACACGATTGCCGAATGACCAACTCGGCGGGCAGGATAATTTCGCGGGGCTCCGCTTCGTCTTGCTGCGCAATGCGGTCCATGAGCAGGTTGGCGGCTTGCTGGCCGATTTCGTAGGCGGGCTGCACGGCTACGGTGAGAAAGGGCTCGGTGTTCCACGACAGGGGCAGATCGTCGAAGCCCACCAGCGATATGTCATCGGGGACGTGCAAACCAGCTTCGCGCAGTTGCCGGAGGGCGCCGATGGCGATGAAGTTATTGGTGGCAAAAATGGCCGTTGGGTTGGGTGTGACGCCCAGCAGTTGTTGCATCATGGCGTAGCCGCTTTCGACCGTATATTCGCCGTACCGAATCAGGGCCGGGTCGGATGCAACGTTAACCTCTTGCAATGCGGCCATGCAGCCAGCAACCCTTTCCACCGAGGTGGACACGGTCTGCGGGCCGCTCAAAACGCCGATGTGGCGGTGGCCCAAGTCAAATAACGCGCTAACGCATACGAACCGCCAAAGGAATCGCCGCAAACCAGATCCACCTGAGGCGTCCGCAATGCGCCTGTCCAAGACGACCACGGGGGCATTGGCTTGCTTCTGAATTTTGTGGATTGGGTCGGGCGTGCTGCGCGGGGCCAGCAGAAAGCCATCCATGCGCTTGCGGATCAGCACGTCCACATATTGCTCTTGCTTGGCTTCGTTTTCATCGGTATTGCAGAGGATTACGCTGAAGCCGCGGGCGCGGGCCGCATCCTCGACCCCGCGCGCCACCGTGGTCCAGAATGGGTTGGTGATGTCGGTCAATACGAGCGCCAACGTGTTGGTGCGGTTGGAACGCAGGCCACGCGCCAGCAGATTGGGGACATAGTCCAATTCGGCCGCCGCGGCTTCCACACGTTGGCGGGTGGCTTCGCTCACATAACCCGAGTGATTGAGCACGCGGGAGACGGTTATGGGCGCCACGCCGGCGTGGGTGGCGACGTCTTGAATGGTGGCCATAATCCTAGCGGAAGTAACTTGACAAATCAGAAAACAAATAGTATCGTACAATACACAAAAGATATGGTAACGATACCACTACCAGCTCTTTTATGCAATCTCCCCGCAAGCATAAATTACCCAGTTGTCAAATATAGTTGCAAAATCATACACTTTATTCTATCAGGAGGAATAAAATGCGAAACAGTCCTTTATCACGGCGCCAGTTCCTGCGCTTTTCGGCAGGCGTGGCCGGTTTGGCGGCGCTGACAGCGTGTGCGCCGGCTGCGGCTCCTTCGGCTGGTGGTGATGCGGGTGGCGGCGCCGCCCCATCGGGAGAAGCCGTCAACGTCAGCCTGGGCTTGACTTGGGAGGCCGCCTTCCAGTCTCACCAGAAGGAATTTGACGACAAGTTTATGGAGGCCCATCCGGACATTACGCTGGAGCCGGTTTATAACACCTGGTCGGATCATAATAATGTGGTGCCGACTTGGGCCGCCGCCGATACGCTGCCCGATCTGATTTATGTCCACGGCAGCCGCGCTTTCCCGTGGGCGTTTGAGGGCATCACGATTCCACTGCAGAGCTATATTGACACCGATACCGAATTTAATGTGGAAGACGTGTGGGCCGAAGCGCTAAACCTCTATAACTTCAAGGGCGAGCAGCACGGGATTCCTTACGACCACGGTCCAAACTTGCTGGGCTATAACAAAGATATGTTCGACGCCGCCGGCATTGCCTATCCGGACGAAACATGGACCATGGAGACGCTGCGCGAGACCGCGCTGCAGTTGACCGATACCGCCGGCGAAGTGCCCAAGTGGGGGTGGAGCGCCGAATTCCCCAGCCTATCCAATCAGGACGGGGTGAGCTGCTTGGGGCCGTGGGGCGCCGAACTGCTCAACACCGATGAAAATACGCTCCTTTTGGACACAGATGCGGCACTTGAGTCCACCCAATATTGGACGGACATGATTCTCGTCGATAAATCCGCCCCCTCGCCCGCCGAATCGCAGGCCTTTGAGCAAGGACCGTGGATTGCTGGTCAGGTCGGCATGGCGGTTGTACCTTCCTGGGAAACGCCCAGCCTGGCCTCCTTCTCCACCTTTGCGTGGGACGTAGCGCCGTGGCCGGAAGGTCCGGTGGCGCGGGCCACCGGCTCCTTTGGCAGCGGCTTCAGCTTGACCAAGAATACGCAGCACCCAGACCAGGGTTGGGCCTATCTGCGCGAATATCTCTCCAAAGAGGGCATGGAATTTATGTGGGGCTCATCGGGCCGCGGCAGCCCAGCCCGCAAATCCGCCTATGATTCGTGGATGAATTCGGACACGGTGCCGGAACACGTGCAGTATTATCTGGATGCACTGGATCAGTATGCCATTACCGGTCGGCCGTATCAGACGCTGGCGGCTGCCGAGCTGAACGACATCATCACCCGCAGCGTCACGCTGCTGAAGAGTGGTGAAACCGATGTCGCATCGGCCCTGGCGGCCATTATGGAAGAAGGCGCGCCGGTCCTCACCGCCGCCTATGAACGGTTGAATAGCTAATCTGCGGTTCGGCGGACAAACCTGTCAGGTCATTGAGACCTGACAGGTTTTTACTCACAGGCTGCATGTTCCTACTCCCATAAGAAACGCCATGCTACTTACAATCTCTGCTCTCATCCGTCGGCGTCCGCTGACGCTGCATCAGCGTGAACGGGTCGATTTTTACATTGCGATTCTGCCCTGGCTGTTGGGGCTGATTCTTTTTACAGGGGGGCCGGTGCTGGCGTCGCTCATTTTTAGCGTCACCAATTGGACCGGTATGAACCTGGCCGAAGTAAAGTGGGTGGGGTTGGAAAATTTCCGCACGCTGCTCTTTGATGACGACCTCTTCTGGATAGCCACGGTCAACACCTTTATTATTCGTTTGGCGCGGTCACGTTGGGCACCATGGGGCGCTTTGTGGCGATTCTGCTCAATCAGAATCTGCCCGGCACCACGTTGTTATGCGCCATTTACTATTTGCCCTCGATTACCAGCGGCGTAGCCATCTCCATTTTGTGGATCTGGCTCTTTAACCCCCAGGTGGGACTGGTCAATTATCTGCTCTCCATGATTGGAATCAAGGGGCCGCTCTGGCTGGGCAGCCAGGATTGGGTCAAACCGGCGCTGATTCTCAAGAGCACCTGGGGCATTGGCGCCAACATGATCATCATTTTGGCCGGCTTGCAGGGTGTGCCGGTGAGTCTGTACGAAGCGGCCAAAATTGACGGCGCCAATTGGTGGAGCGAATTTCGCAACGTGACGCTGCCCATGCTGTCGCCGGTGCTTTTCTTTGTGGTTGTGATTTCCGTCATCAATTCGCTGCAGATTCTAACCGACGTGCTGGTGATGACGCAGGGCGGCCCGGGCAGCGCTTCCTTTGTGTACGTCTATTATATTTATCAGGCGGCGTTTCAATATTTGAAGATGGGCTATGCATCGGCGCTGGCCTGGATTCTGTTCGCAATTATTCTGGCCCTTACGCTGTTGCAACTGTGGGGCAGCAAGCGCTGGGTCTATTATGAAGGCGGCGAGCGTTAGTCAGCGGAGCAAAAAATGAGTCAGACGCTTATTTCTAAACCTCAAATTGCGGGCGGCGCGGTCAAGAGCACCCCCTGGTATCAAAGCCGCCGCGCGCGCAACGTCATCCACGCGCTGATCGTGTATGCGCTGATTTTGCCCGGCGCCTGCGTATTTATTCTGCCGCTGCTTTGGATGATTTCGACGGCGCTGAAACCCTCCAATGAAATCTTTGTCTATCCGCCCCAATGGCTGCCCAGTTCGCCGCAATGGACCAACTTTTCCGAAGGCTGGACCGCGTATCTGAACTTCAACCGCATGTTTATGAACACGCTGATCATTACGGTGAACAACGTGATCGGCAATCTCTTTTCGTGCTGTCTGGCGGCATATGGCTTTGCCCGGCTGCGGGCGCCCGGCAAGAATTTCTTCTTTGCGCTAGTGTTGGCCACCATGCTGCTGCCCACCGAAGTGACGATTATTCCCCAATACGTGCTCTTTACCAAGCTGGGCTGGAACAACACGTGGCGCCCGCTGATGGTGCCGCCCTGGTTTGGCTGGCCTTTCTTTATCTTTTTGCTGCGCCAGTTCTTTATGAGCATCCCCATGGATCTGGATGAAGCGGCCCGGCTGGATGGCGCTTCGTCCTGGCGCATTTTGTGGAGCATTCTGCTGCCGCTGGTGCGCCCGGCCCTGGCCACGGTGGTCATCTTTGCCTTTATCGGCAACTGGAACAACTTCCTGGGCCCGCTGATCTACATCCGCTCGGTGGACAAGCAGGTGCTGGCGGTGGGGCTCAATATGTTCCGCGGCCAGTATGGACAGGTCGACTTTCACTACATGATGGCGGTAGCGCTGATTGTGCTGCTGCCGGTGCTGGTAATCTTCTTCTTTGGCCAGCGCCTCTTTGTGCAGGGCATTGCGCTGACGGGGATCAAGGGGTAATCGGGGATTTTGTTGAAACATGACAAGGTGAGGGGGTGACAAGGTGACGTGTGGTGTGCGCCTTGTCGCCCTCTTTTTTATGTACACTACAGCCGATACGGAAAGGAACAGATTTGGGCGCAAGACCATTATAAATAGCCGAGACTGCGATGCACGGCATCAGAACACCCCGACCTTGCCGCCGAGGAGTCAGCCGTGCGTTGCAGTCGTAGCGGCCTTATTTGGACAGTGTTGAATTTAGGCGTCCTTTCCATCAGCTGCATTCATTGGATAACTTCTGTCTTGACCGTGGCTGTTATCTGTTGTTTTCCGAATCTGCTGTAGTATTGCGAACCAGTTTCATATAGTGTTCAAGTTTGGTACAATATGGGCAAATACGCTCCGGCGAATATAGTCACATGAGGTGAATGTTCAATGGCAAATGATACTTTTGGCGCTTATGATGTGGTGCAGGCCACTCAGTTTTTGAATATCCGCGAGATATTGCCCTGGAACATCGACTGGCAATCCATTACGCCCAGTAATTTTCTCAAAGTCGGCTTGGAGGGTCTGCAGCGACAATTACCCCGGGTTCCAACGAGTGGGAACAGCGGCTCTATATGGAACTGGTCTTTGTGGAGACTTTACGCGCACATCCAGGGTTGAAGATGTGGCAGGAACGCCAGATTGATTATGGCGAAAACCCTTCCGTGGCAAAGTGGACTTTGCGATTACGCTCTATCAAATTGCCTTCAAAATACCGTTTGTGGTACTGATTGAAGCTAAGAAAGAGAATTTTGATTTAGGCTGGGGCCAATGCTTAATGGCCATGAAGACGTGCCAATTGTTGAATCAGCGTGAGAATCTGCATTTTGATATTTTCGGCATTGTGAGCACCGGCACAATTTGGGAATTTGGCAAGCTCACCATGTCGGACCAATTTTTTAAGACCGAAAGTTACACGCTTTCGCAACCTGAACCGGTGCTAGGCATTTTGGAGCATATCTTTGCCGAGTGCGAGCGAAACTTGGCGTTAGCATGAATCTGATGGGGTTAGAATTAAATCAGTGTGGTACGCGGATTTACGCAGATGAACGCGGATATTCGTAGACCGAATCCGTGTTCATCTGCGCAAATCCGCGTACAATTTCGTGCGTTTTTACGCGCTTGCAATTCCGTCTTCGGACGTTCCCCTAACTCTTTCACATTTCCATCCTTCAACCAAAGGAACCTACCGTGACCCACTTTCGCTACCCGGTCATCTGTTTATACGCGGGCCTCATGCTGTTAGCCAGTTTTATACCTGCAGCACAACGGATCTCCGCGCACCCCCTTTCCCAAGACGCGCCCGCAGCTAACTTTGTCGACGTGAGCCAAGCCGCCGGCATTACCGCCGTCCATCAAGCCAGTTGGGATGAATACAGCGAGGAGCGTCCGTTTACCGACGGCTATCTGGCCGTGGGGCAGGCGTGGGGCGATTATGACAACGACGGCTGGGTGGATCTGTACGTGACCGGCAACGAGGCGCCCAATGTGCTTTATCACAATGAGCGCAATGGAACCTTTGCCGTTTCGCCCCTTGCGGAGAGCGTCAGCCTGCCGGATGTGTTGAGCGGCGGCGCGGTGTGGGCTGATTTTGACAACGACGGCTGGCGCGATCTCTATGTGCTGGCGCATGGAGCCAACGTGCTCTTTCACAACGAGGAGGGCCAAGGCTTCACGGATGTGACCGCGAGGCGGGCGTGGGCGACACGGGCAAAGGCACTACGGCGGCCTGGGGCGATTATGATGGCGACAGTTTCCTCGACCTGTATGTGGCCAATTGGTCCTGCTTCCCCAAGTGCGACCCGGTCGATTTTACGCAGGCGCAGGATCGGCTCTATCACAATAATGGCGATGGCGCCTTTGCCGATGTCTCCAACTTGCTCACCTATAACAAGCTGCTGGGCTCGGCCTTTTCCGCCAGCTTTGTGGACTATGACAACGATGGCGACGCCGACCTTTACGTAGTGAACGACAAGGTGCAAAACCCCATTGGCAACGTGCTCTGGCGCAACGACGGTGCCGACAAGGATGGCTCTGCGGCGGCTGGTGCTGGACCGACGTTTCGGCGGAGATGGGGCGGACGCCATCGTCCACGGCATGGGGCTGGCGCTGGGCGATTATGACAACGATCAGGACATCGACTTCTATTTCACCAACATGGTGGAGCCCAACGTTTTGCTGCGCAACCAGGGCGCGGACGGCTTTGTCAACGAGACGGCGAACGCGGGCTTTGTCACCGACCCGACCAACACGGTGGGTTGGGGTACAGCCTTTTTTGATTATGACAACGATGGCTGGCTGGACCTCTATTATGCCGCTACCGAATTTATCAAATTCAACGACCTGCAGGGGCCGCTGGGCATGATGTTTCCCTTTGCCAGCCGCATCTTTCACAACGCAGGCAATGGACATTTTGAAGACGCCACCCCCGCCGATTGGGTGGACAATCCGCGCCCCGGTATGGGCTTTGCCTACGCCGATTATGACCGCGACGGACGCGTCGATTTTGTCTCCGGTCAGTGGAATCAAGGCTATCATCTCTACCGCAACCAGACCGATGCCGATGGCGCCGTGGGCAATAACTGGCTCACCATCCGGCTGATCGGCGGCGGACCGGTGAGCCGCGACGCCGTGGGCGCCCGCGTCTTCGTCACCCGCACCGATGGGCGCAAGCTCATGCAAGAGGTGCAGATTGGCTCGGCGCTGGGTGCGGGCAACGACACGGCGCTCCACTTTGGCATGGGCAAGGAACTGGTGCGCCAAGTGGTGGTGGTCTGGCCCAACGGTCTCAAGCGCGATTACAACACGCTGGCCGTCAACCGCCTCTGGCACATTGCCTACCCCACCATTGAGGATGACCCCATTGTGGACCAGTTGCGGCTCTCGATCCCGCAGCCCTTCCGTGACGTGAGCCAGCAGGCCGGCATCACCGCCACCCATCGCGGCGACTGGCGCATGTTCGACCCCACCTTCACCACCGGCTATCTGGGCGTGGGCCAGGCCTGGGGCGACTATAACAACGACGGCTGGCCCGACCTTTTTGTGACCGGCAACGAAGACCCCAATGTGCTTTATCACAACAACGGCGACGGCACATTTAGCCCATCGTCATTGTCAGAAAGCCTGACTTTGGACGGCGTGTTGAGCGGCGGCGCGGTTTGGGGCGATTATGACAACGACGGTTGGAAAGATCTGTACGTACTCAATCATGGCCCCAACGCGCTCTTTCACAATGAGCGCGGGCAAGGCTTCACCAATGTGGCGGCAGCGGCCGGCGTGGATGATGCAGGCAAAGGGTCGACAGCGACTTGGGGCGATTACGACAACGACAGCTTTCTGGATCTGTACGTCACCAACTGGGCCTGCTATCCAGAGTGCGGCGAGCCGGTCGATTTTACGCAGTCGCAAGATCGGCTCTATCACAACAGCGACGGCACGTTTGAGGATGTCTCGGATCTGCTGGTTTATGAAAAGCTGCTGGGTGCCGGTTTCACGGCTTCGTTTGTGGATTATGACAACGACCGCGACGTAGACATTTACGTGGTCAACGATGCGCTGATGAACCCGGTCGGCAACGTGCTCTGGCGCAACGATGGGCCGGGGTGCGGCGGCTGGTGCTGGACCGATGCCTCCGCAAGCACGGGCGCCGGCGTGGTCATCGAAGGCATGGGGCTGGCCGTGGGCGATTATGACAACGACATGGACCTGGACTTCTACTTCTCCAACATGGTCAACCCCAGCGCGCTGATGCAAAACCAGGACGGCGCGCAATTTACCGAAATAGCCAAGGCGGCCCAAGTGGAGGCAGCCCACAGCGCCACCGTGGGCTGGGGCGCTTCGTTCCTGGATTACAATAACGACGGCTGGCTGGATCTGTTGCTCTCCACCACCGAATTCCGCAATCTGGATCGCGACACGCCGCCCGACGGTATGCTCTTCGAACACCCCAATTTCCTCTTCCGCAACGAGCAAAACGGCGCCTTTTCCAACCAAACGCCCACCTATTGGTACGAACGGCCAAAACAGAGCATGGGGCTGGCCTATGCCGACTATGATCGCGACGGCTGGGTCGATTTTGTGACCGGCGACTGGAGCCGCGGCTATACGCTCTATCGCAATCAAGGGCTGGAGGGGCGGTCCAACAACTGGCTAACCGTGCGCCTGAACGGCAGCGGCCCCGTCAATCGCGACGCCGTGGGCGCCCGCGTCTATCTGCGCGACTCCAACGGGCGCACCCACATGCAGGAGGTCATCAGCGGCTCCAGCCTGGGCGCCGGCAACGACCTGGATCTGCACTTCGGCCTGGGCAATGCCACCATTGAGTGGCTCATGGTGCTCTGGCCCAACGGCCAGGTGCGGCTCTATCAAAATGTACCATTGAATCAAATTTGGCGGGTTGGATATGAGATGGGCAGTGGGGATGTGGGGAGATGAGAAGATGACAGGGTGAGGGGATGACAAGGTGACCGGATGACATGGTGACTTCGACATGCTCTGTCACCATGTCATCCGGTCACCTTGTCATCTCGTCATCCCCTGCTACCATTCAAAAGTCTGCACGACCAAAACATCATTCTTTTCCATGAAGTCGACAACAGCGGGGCGGGCGTAATGGGTCACCAGCAGGCGGACGATGGCGCGGTCGGGATAGAGTGGCTGGACTGCTTCCACTTTGCGTTCGATCTGCGTGAGGATGGTTTCCGCTTCGCGGAAGTTGCGGCGGCGTTCGTCAAGCTGTAATTTGCTTTCACCCACCAGGCAGATGGGTTCGCCGTTGCGTTCGCCCAGAGCGAAGAAGTTGACTTCCTCCTCGGAGATTTGCGTCCGTATAATGCGTTCAGAGAGCGTAATGCCATAATGTTCACGCAAAAACGCAGGCAGCGAGCGGTACGCCTCGTTCTCCAATGAATAGGCCATGCTTTTGGAGAGCCCACCGAGATTGCGCCCCATATCGGCTACCACGTGGGCTAGCTCCTCCATACGCACTTCGGTGCGCTGCTGGGCTTGGGCTAGCTCTTCCATGCGCACATCCAGCCGCTGCTGAGCTTGCGTCAACTCTCCGACATGTATTTCAGTGCGCTGCTGAGCCTGGGCCAATTCGTCCACACGCATTTCAGTGCGTTGCTGGGCTTCGGCCAACTCTTCCATACGCATTTCGGTGCGGCTTTGCGCTTCGGCCAGGCTTTTTACAATTGCTTTGAGTTCGTTAAAATCGCTGGTTTTGACCAGGTCATTGTAGGCTTCGGTGATGGATTCAGCCAACACCACAGCCTGTTGGGGTTCAAAGACCTGTTCAAAACGGCGCGTGAGCGTTTGTACGGTTGCCATTGTTCTGTCCAACATAACGTAAGATCATCATAAATTGCTGTGCGTATTGTACCTGATTTGGAGGCCAATATCAAGGTGATTTATGCGCACGGATGCGTTTCGCATTGGGGCAAGATACACTCCTTCCTAGAAGAGGCAAAGACGGCTTTGGCTCGCGCGAACGCGACGGCTGCCTCTGCCAGGAAGGAATTGCCCCCAATTTGGGACGCACCCTATTGGCACAAAAATAACGGCGCACATTTCAAGTGCGCCGCTATTTTTAATAGAACGATTTTGTTATACGGCGGTTGTGATGAAAACCGTAGTTTTCCCAAGTTCTACCAGAGCGAGCAAACTACGGTTTTCATACAGAGCAAAGTATATGTAGTGATTTTGCCGCAGAGATGTAGACTTTTTAACGAGCCACAATGGGCGCAAAGATGCGCGTCTGCACCACCATCCAGGCCGGGAATTCAATCACATCATCACTGGCGTCGTGACAACTGCCGTCGGTCAAACAGACCGGCGCGGCGGGGACAGCGGCTGAATTTGTCAACGGTTGATAGCCGAAGTCAATCGCTGTCAACGACGCGCCCACACTCTTGCTGATCGATGTCTTATTGTTGAGAATACCGTCCACATCGTAGCTGGGGATCAGACGCACCGGCAACGTTCCCGGGTTAATGCGCACAACGTGATTGCCGGTTGGCGCGGCTGGAAACAGGTAGCTGCCATTGGCTTTGGTGGTGGTTTGGCCCAGGCGCGCACCATTGTTGGCAAAGAGCACCACCGATACGCCAGCAATCCCCGCTTCACCCACATCCTGCGCGCCATCACCATTCTCATCCCGCCAGACGCGGCCAGCCACAGAATCAGAAGCGCCAGTAGGCGTACCGGTTGGCGGCGGTGTATTGGTTGCCGTCGGCGTCGAGCCGGGGACCGATGTACTGGTCGCCGTGGGCGTGCTGTTGGGCAGCGGCGTGTGGGTTGGCGTTGGGGTGGCGGCATTGGTCGGCGTGGGCGTGGCCGTGATGGTGGCCAGGTATCCAAAGTCGACGTCCGTCAAAATTTGGTTGGCGGCCAGATTGATGGGCGTTTTGTTGTTCAAGATGCCGTCGGGGTCATAGGTTTGCACCGCATCATTGGGCAGCGTGCCGGTGTTGACGCGCGCCACATGGTTGCCCGCGGGCACGTTGTCAAAGAGATATTGCCCATCGGCGTCGGTGTCAGCGCTGCTGATGTTGGCGCCACTGCTATCAAAGAGTTGCACCTGTACATTGGCAATGCCCACTTCACCGGCATCCTGAATGCCATCGCCGTTTTGATCCAGCCAAACGCGGCCGCGCACCTTGGATGGCCCGACGTAGGGCGTGGGCGTCGGGATGGGCGCGTCTGCTTCCAGCCGGATAAATTCGGCCACGGATGGTACGCCGTCTGCATTAATCAAAAACAGCATAGAATAGCCGGGCGGCGCCAGGTTAGGATTGGCGGGCGCGGTCACGCTGAGTGTGGAGCCGCTCTGGCTGAAATTCAGCGTCAGATAGCGCTGCTCCAGATTGACCGAGTGGGTCACCGATGAGAGGCGCACCAGGGCCACTTTGGTAATGGCAGCCGCCGGCGTCGCGGTCACGTCAAATGTGGTGCTGTAACGCGCGCTGTCGGGAATGCTGCTGATGATGGGGCGGTCGGCCAATTGACCGGAGCCGTCTTTTTTGAACAGATAGGGCGGTGAAAAAATTTCCACATTGGGCTCGTGATAATTGGCGGCGGTGCAGTCGGTGCAATAGCCGCCGCCGCCTGAAAGCACGCGGCCATCGGGCAGCAGCAGCGCCGTCGAGTGATACTGGCGATTACGCTGCATAGTGGCCAGCACAGTCCACTCTCCCGTGGCGGGGTCCCACAGTTCGGCTGCATAGACGCCGTGATCTATATCGATCAGGTTGACGCCGCTGTCGTTGCCGCCGGTGGCCAGTACGGTGCCGTCGGCCAGAATGGTGATGTTGTGCTGGCGGCGGCCATGGTGCATGGAGCCAGTGGGCGTCACCGCGCCGGAGTCCATATCGAGCACCAACGCGCTATCCGCCGAGGGGCCGCCGCCGGTGACCAGCACTTTGCCCACATCAAACGCGGCCACCGAGCCGTAATCGCGGGCGACGGTGTCGCGCTGGGCAAGTTGTTGCCAGGCGCCGTCGCCCGTCGTGTCCAGCCGATAGAGCGTTTCAAATGGGCCGGAATAGAAAACTTTGCCATTGGGCGCGGCATGCATCCAGGGATAGATTTCACCGGTGCGCGTGGCGCCAGTCAGCACGCGATAGTTATTCTCTTTGGTCCACAGTTCGACCGTATCCGGCCCGCCGCCCACCACCACAATTTCGCCATTGGCCAGCGGCACGGCAGATGGGTACCAGCGCGCCGCATAGAGATCTTGCACGCGGGTCCATGAATTATCGGCGGGGTCAAAGATATTGGTGCCCTCAAAGCGGCCCAACGCGCCCACATCACCCGAAGCAATAAAAAGACGACCATCGGGTAGAAAAGCATGGCCGGCACAGAAAATGTCGCTCTGCGTGTCGGGGTTGACCGACAGGTGCGCATTGGTGACCGGGTCCCAAACGGTGGCGCGGGTGGTGTTGGAGGCGGTGGGCGCGTGCGGGTTGGGCGGAATGCCGCCGTTGGGGTCAAAGTCATCGGGGGTGGCGTCCCAGGCCAACACTTTGCCATTGGGCAATAACGTGGCGTGAATGGGCATCACCGGCCAATCGTACACAGCGGACCATTGGCCCACCACGTCCGGGCCGTTGCCGGCGCCGGCAATCTGGACGCCCTGTCCGGGGGGGATGGCGGCGTGGGATTGTCCTTTTTGCGCCCATGACGCATTGATGCGTCCATTGGGCAGGTGCATCATGCCATCTGCCGATTGAGCGGCGGCGGGATCGGGCAGCAATAGCGAACCCCCTAGCACCATTGCGCTGAAGGTCATGGCCGCCAGCGTCCGGGCAACGCGCCGCATGTTGCGGCTATTCATCCACTTACAAACATCCATCATTACAAAACACTCCGAGTACACTGAATAGGGTGGGATAGCGGGCGCGGGCGAAAATGTTGGGGGTCATGGTGCGCCGGATGAGGTGTGATTGTTGCGTATTGCGTGAACCGGTGCAGCTTCTTGTTGCGCAACGAGTTCCAAGACCACTTGACGCAACACGCAACACGTTCACTTCACCTACGATTGCCATTAAGCATAGCGTATTCCACCGGCGCCCAGTGTTACGCCTTGCTGACAAAAAAAGCGTGTTTGCTTTCAGTTTGATAAAGTTAGCGTTCTATTTTGTACGGGGGAGGGCTACAATGCGCCGGTGGGCGTCCTTCAACTCCTGGGCGAGAAACTCTACGCCGGGCGCCTTGACCAGGCTAAAGTGATTACCGGGTACTTGAGCTACATGCAGATTGTCAATTATACCGTCCCAGCCCAGCAGGGGGCCGGCGTGGCGATAGGTGGGCGTCATATCTTGCGAGCGCACCAGGAGAATGGGCAACTTGGTCGGTTTGGGGACATATTGACTTTTGAAGCGGATAAAAAAGTGGGCCAATAGCGGTGCGCGGTGTTCGATGGGCACGCGCACTTTACGCTTTACGTATCGGTTCACCAAATACCAGCGGTACAGCGGATAGACGACATTATCACCGACGAATCGCCTCAGCGTTTGCACCGG
The DNA here is from genome assembly GCA_041391125.1 of Caldilineaceae bacterium. Classification (GTDB taxonomy): domain Bacteria; phylum Chloroflexota; class Anaerolineae; order Caldilineales; family Caldilineaceae; genus JACKBC01. Next base: position 10,487 of record JAWKON010000030.1, on the reverse strand, counting down.
CTCCTGCGCCAAGCGTTTTACGCGCGTGGGCCAATTGGAAGGGGCCGAGCGAATGTTGGGGTGAAACGTATCGAGCAGCACCAGCAGCTCAATTTCCGCGCCATCAGCCTGCAATTGCTGGGCCATTTCGTACGCCAAAATGCCGCCACCCGAATAGCCTCCCAAGAAATAGGGACCATGCGGCTGCACTTTCCGTAAATTCCGAATATATGCGGCGGCAATCTGTTCGAGGGTTGCCTCGGCATCAAAAAAGCCATCCACGTGTAAAGATTCAAAGCCCCAGATCGACCACTGGTCAAAATAGCTCTGCCACTCCTGCATAAACACCACATGGCCCCCCGCCCCGTGTACGCAGAAAAAGGTCGGGTGGTCGGCGGTTCCACGCTGGATGCAGATGAGGTTGCCCGTGTCCGTGGGCAATGCAGTGGCATCTGCAGCGGCCGGGGCTTGCTGGGATTGTTTGATGGCGCTGGCCAGTTCTGCCAGGGAGGGATAGCGAAAAAGGAGGCCAATATTCAGCTCCACGCCAAATTGTGCGCGCATCTGGCTAAAAAGCTGTACGGCCAAAATTGAGTGTCCACCCAGGCCGAAGAAGGTGTCATCCAGCCCCACCTCTTCGACGCCGAGCAAATTCCGCCACATCTGCGCTAGCTGCTGCTCGACAGCACTTTGCGGCGGGCGATAGCTTGCCATCTGTGCGGGGCATGCAGCCGGCGCCGGCAGCGCGGCGTAATCAATTTTGCCATTGGGCGTCAGCGGAATTTGGTCCAGCACAATGATCTGCGTCGGCGCCATCTGCGCCGGCAAGATCTCCAGCAACTGTGTGCGGAGCGTCCGCGGTTCCAGCGTTGACGCCGCGTTGGCCACACAGTATGCCACAATCTGCGGCGCATTGGCCTCCTGCTGCACGGCAACCACCACCGCGCTGCGCACGCCGGACAGCCCCATCAACGCAGCTTCGATTTCAGCCAGTTCGACGCGGTGGCCGCGGATGTTCACCTGCTGATCCGCGCGGCCGGCAAACTCCACCTGGCCGTCGGGCAAGTAGCGGCCCAAGTCGCCCGTGCGATAGAGTACGCCATCCCCCAATGGATTCGGGATAAACTTTTGCGCGGTCAGGGCGGCATCGCCCCAGTAGCCCAGCGCCAGATGCGGGCTGTGCATATAGAGTTCGCCCAGTTCGCCCATGCCGGCTGGCTGTTGCCGGGCGTTGAGCACCAGCAGCTGGGCGCCCGGCATTCCCGCACCCAAGGGAATCTGCACTTTGGGCTGGGCCGGGGCCGGGGATTTACCATCTGTCTGCTCCCTGACCACATGATAGCTGACTGCGCGCTGCGTTTCGCTGGCGCCATAGAGGTTGATGATGTTCACATTGGGCGCCAGTTGGCGTACTTGCGCCACGTGCGACCGCGTGAGCGATTCACCCACAAAGAGCGCGCAGCGCAGCGCCGACAATAGAGCCCCCCCCGGTTCCATAGCCAGCACATGGACCATAGAGGGAATCAGATGGGTCACCGTAATCGCTTGCGCGGCCAGCCAGCCGCGCAGATAGCCCGGCTGCCACAACGCCTCCCCATCGGGTACATGGATCTGCGCGCCGACCCACAGCGCCGTGAAAATATCGCGCTGCAGCGGGTCGTGGGCCAGACCGGAGAGGAGCGAAAAGCGATCGGCGCCGGTCAGCGCAAAACGCTGGGCCATCCAGGGGTAAAAGTGGCTCAAGCTGCCGTGCCGCCCCATGACGCCCTTGGGTTGCCCCGTGGAGCCAGAAGTAAAGGTGACGGAGGCCAGATCATCCGGTCCCACCATAGTTGCCAGCGGTTCGGCGCTGTAGTCTGCCAGCGCTTGCGCCACGGCGTGGGGCGCATCCGGCAGCGCCAATTGACAAGGGGCGGCAGAACGCAGAGCGCTGGCCTGCACGACCGGGGCCGGCGCGTTCCCTTGGGCAAAGGTCAACCAGGCCGCCGGTTCGGTGGCGTCAATATACTGTTGCAGCCGCGCTGCGGGATAGGCCGGATCCAAAATCAGGGTGGCGGCGCCTGCCTTATGTACGCCCATAATGGCGCAGACCAGGGCTGCCCGCCGCTGCCCATAGATGGCGACCACATCGCCCTTTTTGACGCCGCGGCTTTGCAAGAAGCGGGCCAGCCGATTGCTGTTGGCGCTCAATTCTTGATAGCGCCAGCGCACATTAGCATCCACTACCGCCAGTTGATCCGGCTGCGTCGCGGCCCATTGATCCAGCCGCGCAAAGATAGTTCCCTCCCACTGCGCGCTGAGGCGCGCCGATGGATCCGGCAATACGGCGCGCGCTCTCGCGGTGATCAACGCATAGTCGCACAATGGCCGCGCCGGATTGCGCGCGATTTGCTGCAAAAGCAGGTGATACTGGTCCAGCAGATCCGCCATACGGGCGTCTTGGAAAAGTGCCGTATTGTAGAGCAGCGTCAGCGCCATATGTTCGCTGGTTTCGTCAACGTAGAGCGTCAAATCAAACTTGGCGCTGAGTGCGGGCTGTTGCAGATAGCTGATCTTGTTTTCTCCCAGGCCCAGATGGCCGAGATCAAAGGGGGCTTGCGGGCGCTGCATGTTGAAAAATATCTGAAAAAAGGGCGTGCGCCCCCGCGCGCGCTCCGTCAACAGGGCGATGATGAGCTGCTCAAAGGCCACATCCTGGTTGGCGTATGCCTCCACGCACGTAGCGCGCACCCGCTCCAACAGTTCCAGGAAAGTGGGATCGCCCGCCAAATCTGTACGCAAAACCAGCGTATTGAGAAAAAGCCCCACCATGTTTTCCAGCTCGGGCCGGTTGCGGCCCGCCACGGGGGAGCCCACAATAATCTCTGGCGCGCCAGTGTGGCGCACCAGCAAAACTTTGAAGGCAGCCAGCAGCAGCATGTAAAGTGTAGTTCCCGTGCTTTGGGCCAGCTTGGTCAGAGCCTGGTGTAGGGGGCGCGCCAGCGTAAGCTGATGCTGGGCGCCCGCAAAAGTCTGCTCCGCGGGCCGGACATAGTCTGGCGCTAACTCAGTCGTGGGCAGCGGAGCGGCCAGCTTTTCCCGCCAATAGGCAAGCTGGCGTGCGCGCTCTGGCCCATAGATGCCGTCGCTCTGTGCAGCCTGCTGTTGATATGCGGCATACTGAAGATAGTTCAACGACAATTCAGGTAAATCGAGAGGCTTCCCAAAAAGCGTGGCCAGATAGAGCTGCAGCAGCTCGCGCAGAAGCAGATCCACGGACCAGCCGTCGGCGATAATGTGGTGGATGGTTAACAGAAAGATCGATTCGTTGGCGGCCACACGCAGCAGTTTGGCGCGCATCAACCGTTCTTGGCCCAATTGAAAACCGTGTTGACTTTCCGCCGTCACGGCGACCGCTATCTGTTGCGCCCGTTCAGCTTCGTCCGCGTTGCGCAGATCGATCACCTCCAGCGGCGGCGGCGCAAAATTGCCCACGCGTTGCTGCACCGCACCGCCGCGCTCCTCAAAAGTCAACCGCAGGCTGGCGTGACGCTGCCACAGTTGCCCCAGCGCGCGCTCCAGGAGGGCCGCATCCACCGGGAGGCGCAAGCGTAGGGCCACGGGGATGAGAAAGGCGCCGCCGCCGGGCGTCAGCTGTTCGAGAAACCAGATGCGCTCTTGCGCGCTGGTCAAGGGCGCGGCGTCTACAAGCGGTGCGCCGGCGGCGCGCGCCGCCAGGGGGCTGCTCAATGCCGCCGGCAGCAGCTCCTCTTCGGCGAGCAAAAGCTCCAACAGCGCCTCACGGGCATCCGTAGATGCGTCTATGGTGTTCTGTGCCAAGTTACGAATCTCCAACATTAGAGTTTATTCGGAATAAGCAACCAATCGGTCATTTTGACAAGGTGACAGGGAGACAGGGCGATGTCACCATGACACCCTGTCATCTTGTCATCTTGTCAGGTATCGGTGCGTTATTCCGCATAACGTCTATTAAGTCATCTTTACTTGCGGCGCCTGCCGCTTGCTTTGCAACAGGGCTTGCACTTCGTCATCAGAGAGCGCGGCCAGTTGAAGCTGAAGCTGGGCAATGCGCATCAGGCGTGCGCCCGCCTCTGGCGGCTCAAGCAGATGCTCGGCCAGCGCAGCCACCGACGGCGCCCGCAGGAACGTCCACAGCGGCAGCTCCAAACGCAGCGCCTGGCCCACTCTGGCCACGTAGCGTGTGGCTTGCAAGGAATGGCCGCCCAATTCAAAGAAGTTGTCCAACACGCCCACTTTATCCAGCTCCAGCAGTTCGGCCAGCAGATTGGCCAGCAGGCGCTCCAGATCGTTGCGGGGGGCCATATATTGGCTCTTTAATTCAGGACGATAGATATCGGGCGCGGGTAACGCTTTGCGGTCAATCTTGCGGTTGGGCGTCAGCGGCAGCGCCTGGTGATAAATAAAGTGGGCCGGCGTCATATAATCGGGCAGATGCCGGCGAAGATGGTTGCGCCAATCGGCGGGGGTGGGCGGCTCGGTTGTTTGCTGATGCAGCACAATATGCGCGGCCAATTGCTGATCGCCCAGCGCGTTGGCGTGGACGGTGACCACGGCTTCCTGCACCGCATGGTGAGCCGCAAGGTGGGTTTCGATCTCGCCCAGCTCAATGCGGTGACCATTGACCTTGACCTGAAAATCGAGCCGGCCTAGAAAGTCTATCGTGCCGTCGGCGCGAAAGCGGGCGGCATCGCCTGTGCGATACATGCGCTCTGCTTCACTGGCAGGCGCGGCAAACGGATTTGGCGCGAAGCGCTGGGCGGTCAACTCGGGACGGTTGCGATAGCCGCGCGCCACGCCATCCCCACCGATGTACAGCTCGCCGGCCACGCCAATGGGCGCCGGACGCCCCAGCGGGTCCAGCACGTAGAGTTGATTGTTGCCAATGGGGCGGCCAATGGGTATCGGCCCTTCACCGGGCGGCACGGGCCAGATGGCGGACCAGATGGTCGTCTCGGTGGGGCCGTACATATTCCACAGGGCGACGCCGCGCCAAAATGGCTGCGGCCAGCGGACGCGAGCGCTTCCCGCCGCAGAGCACTTTGCGCAGCGTGGGCGTGTCGCGCCAGCCCGCTTCCACCAACATAGACCAGGTGGTGGGCGTGGCCTGCATGACCGTCACCCGATGTTGGCGCAGCGCAGCCAGCAATTCACGTCCGTCCACCACCGTCAGGCGGTCAGCGACGACCACGTGGGCGCCGCTCACCAGAGGGAGGAAAATCTCCAGAATCGAAATGTCAAACGAAAGCGTGGTGACGGCCAGCAGCACGTCATCGGACGCCAGGCCGGGCTGCTGCTGCATGGCCGTGAGAAAATTGACCACGTTGCGATGCTCGATCTGCACGCCTTTGGGCTGACCGGTGGAGCCGGAGGTGTAGATGAGATAGGCCAGATTGGACGGCTGCACAGCGGTGCGGGGCGACGTGGCGGGGCGTTGAGCAATGGTGGGCCAGTCGCTGTCGAGACAGACGCGGTGGCCGCCCTCCATCATCGGCGCTTGCGCAGCCAGATCGGCGCTGGTTACAATGGTGCACACATCGGCGTCAGCCATCATAAAGGCCAACCGCTCCCGTGGGAAGATCGGGTCCAGGGGCAGATAAGCGCCGCCCGCTTTCAGAATACCCAGCAGCCCCACCACCATTGCCAGCGAACGCTCGACAAAAACACCCACGACGGTCTCTGGCCCCACGCCTCGCTCCTGCAAATAGTGCGCCAGTTGATTAGAGCGTTCATCTAATTCTTGGTAGGTTAGGGACGAATCGCCAAACGTGACGGCGCTCTTGTGGGGCGTTTTCTGCGCCTGGGCCGCCACCAAATCGTGCAGACAGTGTTGACGCGGATAGAACATGGCGGTCTGATTCCACCGCTGCGTCAACTGCGCAACTTCAGCCGCGCCCAATATTGGATAGCGGGCGATGGGCTGCTGGGGGTTGGCCGTCACGGCCTCCAGCAGCGTTTGATAGTGCCTCAGCACGCGCCGGATCGTCGCCGGTTGGAAAAGTTCCACATTGTATTCGACGGCCACCTGCGGTTCCAGCGGCATCTTTTCGTCAATAGAGACGGTAACCGACAGATCAAACTGGGCAGCCCCGCGGTCGAACTGCACCAGCTCAAAGGGCAAGTCGGCTACGTTCTCATAATCGAAGGGCGTGTTGACCATGTTGAAGAGCACCTGCACCAGCGGCGTGTAGCTCAGATCGCGCTTTGCCACCACTTCGCTGACCAGCTTCTCGAAGGGCAGATCCTGGTGGGCATACGCATCGAGCAACACATCGCGCACCCGCTGCAGCAGCTCGGCAAAGTTGGGCTCGCCGCTAAGGTCCGTGCGAATCACCAACGTGTTGACCAGCGTGCCGATCAGCGACTCCACATCCAGGTGATGCCGGTTGGCCACGGGGACGCCAATGGCAATGTCCTCCTGGCCGGTGTAGCGCGCCAGCAAGACGTTGAAGGCGGCCAATAGCAACATAAAGGGCGAGACCTGCATCTGGCTGCTCACTTGGCGCAGCGCTTGGGCCAGCGCGGGCGGGATGGCCAAAAATTCGGTAGCTCCGCGGAAGCTCTGCAGCGGTGGGCGCGGCTTGTCCAGCGGCAGATCCAGCACGGGCGCGCCCGCCAACTGCTGGCGCCAATAGTCGAGCAATGCGTCCAATGTCGCACCCTGCAACCAGCCGCGCTGCCAGATGGCGTAATCGGCATATTGAATGGGAGCCGGCGTCACCTGCGGCGGGCGCTGCTCTGTGTAGGCGCGGTAGTGATCGGCCAGATCCTGCCACAGCACGGCGCTGGACCACTGATCAAAAATAATGTGATGAAAGGCAAAATAGATCACATGCTCTGTGGGGCTGCATGTGTACAGCGTAAAGCGCCACGCCGGCGCGCCGGCCAGATCAAAGGGCTGGCGCAGATCGTCGTTCACCATTTCTATAATGTAGGATTCCTGCGCATCCGCTGCTATGTCGGTGAGATCCACGGCCGCAAGGTTGATATTTTGTGCAGGTAAGATGACCTGATGGGGTACACCATCTTTGGTCGGAAAGATGGTGCGCATAGATTCGTGCCGCTGCGCCACGGCATTGAGGGCCTGTTCCAGCGCCGGCAAGTTGAGCGCGCTGTGCAGCCGGACGACCAGCGAAATATGATAGGCCGTGTTGTCCGGCGCCAGTTGCTGTAGAAACCACATGCGCTCCTGGGCAAACGAAAGCGGCGCCGGCTCTGCCCGCGGCATGGGGTGGAGCGGCGGCAGCGCAACCGGCGCGCGGCGCCGTCGTTCCTGTTCGATGACGGCGGCCAGGCGCGCCACGGTCGGCTCTTCGAAGAGCTGGCGCAGCGAAAGCGAGACGTCCGCCGCCTGGCGGATGCGCGAGACCACCTGCGTCGCCAGCAGCGAATGGCCGCCCAGATCAAAGAAATTAGCGCGCCGCTCCACCTGGGCCATGTGCAGCACATCGGCCCAGATACGCGCTACCAGGGCTTCAGTTTCGCTCATATCTGCTCGTGCGGTCGCGGGCAATACGGCTTCATGGGTGGGCGGCGGAAGCGCGCCGTAGTCGATCTGGAAACTGGCCGTGCGCGGCAGGGCGGGCAGCGCCACAAATGAGGCCGGGATCATATAGTGCGGCAACTTGTCGCGCAGCCATTGGCGCAGCTCGGATGGGGCCGCGCCTGGCCCAGCGGGATGCGCGTTGGCCTGCTCTACCACATAGGCAACAAGCTGCTGCGCAGCGGTTGCGGCGCTGTACACGACCACGGCGCAATCGGCCACCGCAGGGTGCTGCGCCAGCGCGGCTTGAATCACGGCCAGATTGATGGGGAAGCCGCGGATATGCACTTGATCAGCCACGCGGCCCAGAAATTCGATATTGCCATCGGGTAAAAAGCGGCCCCGATCGCCCGTTTTATACAGCCGTTTTGGGTTGACATAGGTGGTGGGCCCGTGATCAGAATGGATGGTGAACGGGACGGGCAAGAAGCGGTCACGCGTCAGCGCGGGCTGGTTGAGATAGCCAACCGCCAGGCCCGCACCGCCGAGGTACAGCTCGCCCGCTACGCCAATGGGCGCGGGCTGACCGTTGGCGTCTAAAATGTATGCCTGGGTGTTGGCCAGGGGACGGCCCAGGGGAACTTGCTCCAACGCTGCACCGTCAGGCGCAAACAAGAGGGCAACACCTGTGGTTTCGGTGGCGCCGTAGCCGTTGAGCCATCTAACTGCATCGGCGCCGGGGAGCTGCCGCCACTGCCGGTAGCATTGTATATTGACCGGTTCGCCGCCCACGACCACCAAGCGTAGGCAGGCGGGCAGCGCCGCGCCGCAGTTGGCGAGATGGCGCACCCAATCGCGCCAGTATGCCGTCGGCAGATCAAGCACCGTTAGCGCATGTTCCTGGATTAGTGCGCACAGGTCGGCCACGGGAGGCAGTTGTTCACCCGGCCAAGCCAGCGTGGCCCCGCTGAGCAAGGTGGGCCATATTTTTGCCAGCGCCGTGTCAAAGTTTGTGGCGGTCGGGCGCCAGAACCGATCGGTGGGGTGCAGATGGAATTGCTCGCTTACGGCCTGGCTATGATAGACCACTGAACCATGAGAGATCATGACGCCCGTGGGTGGCTCGGTGGCGCTGGTTGTGTATACGATATAGGCCAGATTATCCGGTCCCGTCAAGTTTGCCGGCGGCGCAGACGATTGGGCTTGCACCTGTGACCATTCCGCATCCAGGCAAACGAATTTTGCGTCATGCGATGTATGCGGCAATCGCTCTAAAACAGAACGTTGGGTGAGCACCAGTTTGGGGCGGGCGTCGGCCAGCATAAAAGCCAATTGCGCGTTGGGGACGCCGGGATGCAACGGCAGGCAGATTGCGCCCGCTTTGAGGATGCCCAGCAGCGCCACCATCATGTCGGGCGGTCGCTCCAGGCTGATGCCGACCACTATCGCGGGACCGACGCCATTTTGACGCAGGCAGTGGGCCAACTGATTGGCGCGCTGTTCGAGTTGGTCGTAGGAGAGCGTCACACCGTCGTAGAGTAGCGCGGTTTGATGCGGCGTGCGTTGGGCCTGTTGCGCAAAGCGTTCGTGGACCAGGGCGGGTGATGACAAAGGCGCGGCGGTGGCATTCCACGCCATGAGCTGCTGTTCTTCGGCGGTGGAAAGGAGCGGGAGGGCGCCAATGGTCTGCTGAGGATTGCGCGTGATGCCATGCAGCAGCGTCAGAAAGTGGCCCATCATGCGCTGAATCGTGGCTTGGTCAAAACGCGCGCGGTTGTAATCCAGATACGCATTTATGCTGTTCTCTTTCACTTCAAAGAGATCCAGGCTGAGATCAATGCGACCGGTGCCTTGTCCAGTTTCAATATCGAAGCGCGAGATGGTAAATCCACCATATTCGACCCGATGGGCCTCGGTCTGATCGGCGAAAACAGGGCCTAATTTGCGTAAGCGCCGGGGAAACGACAGTAAGTTTAGCGCAGCCTGAAAGGGGCTGCTATGAGCCGCATCGTTGGCTATCAATAATTCTTCAGATAGCAAAGAAAACGGATAGTGCTGATGGATCAGCGCGTTTTGCACCGTTGCGGTAACCTGGTGCAGAAAGTGCAAAAACGTGTCAGCTGGGTCTACCTCGCCCCGCAGAACTATGAGATTGGAAAAGTCCCCCACCAGCCGGGCAAAATCCCGGTTAGGACGCCCCAACACAGGAGTGCCGACCTGCACGCGCGGCTGACCGGTGTAACGGTAAAGAAACACCTGGAAGGCAGCCAGCAATAACGAATAGGGGGTGCTGCCCTCGGCTTGGGCCAATTGGCGCAGCGCCGCGGTGAGTTCCTCATCTATTTGAAATGTATAGCGCGCCGCAGCATAGGTAGCTTCACTGGTTCCAGGGCCGGGCGTCGGTAAGTCGAGCTTGGGCTGCTCACCTGCCAACTGCGCGTGCCAGAACTGGCGCATTTTCTGCCCGGCTGCGCTCGCCAGCAGATCCTGCTGCCACGTCACAAATTCGTCATATTTGTGGGGCAGCGGCGGCAATGTAGCGGCCGGATCGTGCAAAAGGAGGCCGTAAAGTCGGCTTATTTCATCTAGCAGAATTGCCCCGGACCAGCCGTCGACGGCTATATGGTGCATCACAACCTGCCATACGCAGCGTGCGGGAGCCAATACGTAAAGCCGGGCGCGCATGACTTGATGGGCCAGATCAAAGGGGCGATTGTACGTTTCCTGTAAAGTGGCTTCAAGCTGTTCGGCGGACCAGCCCACAGCATCTACAACGGCGAAGTCTACCTCCGGCGTTGCGCGCGCAAATTGCTGAGGTTGCCCTTCCACATCCCGATACACAGCACGTAAGGTTGGGTGACGCACCACAACTTGCTCGATAGCCTGGCGCAGCACAGAGATGTTCACCGCGGAACAGATATGCAACGTAAAGGCCACGTTGTAAGCAACACTCTCCGGGACCAAATTTTGCCACGCCCAGATCGCTTGCTGATTGTACGATAGTGGA
>JAWKON010000029.1:0-97804 GCA_041391125.1 Caldilineaceae bacterium | reverse complement strand
CCTATCATATCCAGCGCCTGCTCGGTACGGGCGGCATGTCCACGGTCTATGTGGCCGCGGACCCGCGCAACGCCACCACGGTGGCGCTCAAGGTGCTGCCGTCCCACTTTGCCAGCGACACGAACTATTTGCAGCGCTTCCTGCGCGAAGGCCAGCACGCGCGCCAACTGCACCATCCCCATCTCGTCAGCGTTTTTGATGCCGGCGAAGCCGACGGGCGCTATTATATCGCCATGGAGCTGATTCAGGGGCCTACCCTCAGCCAGGCCATGCGCGAGCGCAGCGACCTGCTGCCGTTGGGGCAGATTGTGCATATCCTGCGCCAGGTGGCGGCCGGGCTGGACCACGCCCACCGTGAAGGCTTTTTGCACCGCGATATTAAGCCGTCGAATATTTTGATCGAAGGCGAACTGATCTCGCCCACCGTGCGCGCCGTGCTTTCCGATTTTGGCGTGGCCCAACTGCTCAACACCGAGCAGACTATCGTCACCCAACAGGGCTATTCCATCGGCACACCCACCTTTATGTCGCCCGAGCAAGCTCGCGGTGATGAACAGCTCGACCACCGTTCGGACATTTACAGCCTGGGCGTGGTGGCCTATCTGCTCTGCACCGGCCGCTTGCCCTTTAAGGCGGACAATCAATATGGCCTGATGCGCAAAATTGTGGACGATCCGCCGGCGCCCGCCTCCGAATGGAACCCGCAGTTGCCCGCCGGCGTGGTCTATGTGCTCAACCGCGTGCTGGCCAAAGAGCCGGACAAGCGCTATAACTCGGCCGGCCTCTTTGTGGCGGCGCTGGCCGAAGCCGCGGTCTGGGCGCCCAACGCCCAGCAGGATCATCCGCCCACGCCCAGCCGCCCCATCACCTCGGTGCAGCCGCAGATGCAGCCCCCCACGGGGATCAGCGGTCCGGCCACGGCGCTGCAGCCCGTGCGCCGCCGCACGCCGTGGATCGTTGGCGCGCTGATCCTCATTATCGGCTTGCTGTTGGCCGGTGTGCTGGTTAACCGCGGAAATCTATTGCTGCCGCTCCTCAATCCGACGGCCGGCGGGCCGGTTGTGCTCGAAACGTATGGCGACCCCAATGGCCGCTTTCAGCTGCATGTGCCGTCGCAATGGCGGCAGATTCGCGGGCCGGATCGCATTGAATTGGAGGCGCCGGATCTGTTGGCGCGCTTCTTTGTCCAGCACGTAACCGATGCACCGGCCGGCAGCGATGCCAGCGGCGTGCTGGATCATTATGTTGCGCAATACGATCTGCCCTATGCCAATATGGAGTTAATCGGCGAAGAGAGCCGGACGCTCAATGGCCAGCCCGCCGTTGAACGCCAGTTGCGCGGCCGCTGGCTGGGTTCGGATGTGCAGATACAGCTCATTGCCGTGCCCAACGCAGCCTCCGGTCAGGGGGATGCCTACGTTCTGGGCAGCGTGGTAGCCAGCGACAATGCTGCGCAACTCAACGATCTGCTGAGCGCGGTCAATGACAGCTTTGCCCTCAGTGCCGCCCAAGACGGCGCGACCACCGTCGCCCAAGGCCCCACGAATGAACCAGCGCCCACCACGCGCCCGCCCACCTCGACCCCCATTCGCCCGCGTGACGCGCTAACGCCCACCGTCTCCACCGCGCCATCAGCCACGCCGGCGGCGGGCAACAAACTGACCGCTCGGCCCATTACAGAAACGGTCGAGCCATTGGCCATCGCGGCGCAGATTACGCTGACCGCGGTGCTGACCGAGACCGCCATGCCGGCAGCCACGCCCACCTTCACCGAGGCGCCGGCCACCGCCACGGCGACGCCGCAGCCGCCCACGGCAACCAGCACCGATACCGTTGCCCCCACCGCAACCGTTGAGCCAACCGCCACGGCCACGGCAACACCCGCGCCCACGGATACCGCTACCGATACGCCAAGGCCGACCGCAACCGCAACCCCCGCGCCCACCGACACAGCCACGGTTCCGCCCACCGCCACCGATGCCCCGACGCAGGCCCCAACGGCCACCGAGACAGCCGCGCCCACGGCGACGGATACCAATTCGCCAGAACCGACGGCCACCGCTACACCTGTACCCACCAACACCGCCACCGACATGCCCACGGCCACCGATACGAGCACAGCGGCGCCCACGGCGACAGATACCCAAACGCCGGCTCCAACCGCCACCGAAACGCCGACGGTGACCGACACACCTGCGCCAACCGATACCACCACCGCGACATCGACGCCAACCGCCACGTCAACAGATACATTGACGCCTACACCGACCGCCACCGATACATCAACGGCGACCAATACACCTGCGCCAACGGCCACCGCCACGCCCATACCGACCAACACGGCCACGGCCACCCGACCGCCAACCAGCACACCCATGCCAACGGATATGCCCTCGGCAACGCCCACGGCGACGGACACCGATACACCGGCGCCGACGGCAACGCCCACATCCACCTTACCACCAGCCGTCACCAGCACCTTCACGCCCAATGCCATTGCCACGGCGCGCGAGGCCAGCTTCGACGCCACCGTCACCGCGCAGGCGGCAATTTTACAGGCCGCGATTAGGGCTACGCTGACCGCGCTGGCGCCGGCCGCCGCCCCGCCCACACCGACATTCACGCCGACGGACACGCCGCCACCCACCGCCACAGCCACGCGGACGCCGACTGGAACGGCGACAGCCAATACAACGGCGACGGCGCAGGTCTCCGCAACCAGCCTCAGCGCGACGTCCACGGCGCAGGCCATCATCCTGCAAGGTTCGATCCGGGCCACGCTCACGGCGCTGGCGCGCACGCGTGTCCCCACGGCCACACGCACGCCCACAGCCACGCGCACGCCCACGGTCGCGCCCACACCGACGACCACGCCCACAGCCCCAGCGGCGCCCACACCGCCGCCGGTTCCCAGTGGGGGCGCGGTGACGCTGCTGGGACCGCTGGATGCAACGCTGCGCGGACGGCAGATCTTCCGCTGGAGTTCCAACCTTACGTTGCGCGACAATCAATATTATGAGATGGTCTTCTGGCCGGTCGGCACCGATCCTATGGTCACCGGTTTTAGCCCGGTGGGCGCCGGGGCGGCCACCGAGGTGGTGGCGGATCTGGACAAGGCGGGCAGCAATCTGTCGCACTTGCTAATCGGCGGCCAGGAGTATGAATGGGGCGTCTTATTGGTCGAACTAAATCCGTATCGCAAGCTGCAATATTTGGGCGGCGGTCACCGCTTCCGCTTTGAATTTTCCAGCAGCGGCGGTGGTGGCGGCGGTAGTGGCGGCGGCGGCGGCGGCCCGTCGTCGCCGCCCACAGCCACGCCGCGTGGGTAAAGCAGATTTTTTCTGCACAGCCGCCCCCTGAACGCCCAAACCGTGTTTGGAACATCGAAGGGGGCGACGATTTTATCGTTTTGCAACCACTGCGTGAACAGACACGCTGGGTCCGCCAGTGGTTGAGGAGTTGTTGTAAAGGAAAGTATTATGTTTATTCTCTTCCCCCCGTCGAACAGTGGCAGCCGGTTCACACGAGCTGCTGATAGAAGACGTTTGCCCTGGGCGCTGGCGGCCCTGTCCTTGTTGGTCTGCGCATTTTGCATCTTTGGGTTGTCCAGCCAGAGCTGGCCCATTTTGTATGCGCAGGATGCGCCCCAGGCCGCCAGTCTGAACTATCAGATGATTGACAACTTTGAAGGCATCCCGCTGGGCGCGTTGGCGGGTCAAAATGGGTGGAGCGCCAGCAGCGGCGCCACGGTGGTTGTCGACCCGCAGAATGGCGCCAATCGCGTGCTGCGGCTCAACGGGCTGGAGCAGTACGCGGCCAAAGTGGCCGCGGCCGCCATTGCCAATACGGGCGGCGGCACCCTCTTTTTCCACATCCGGCGCGATAGCGACATTGACGGCTATGGCGGTGCTTCGGATCTGCTCAACCCGACCGCCTGGAACGATTATGAGACGCAGCTTGGCACAGATAGCCGCGCCACCAGCAATTTTCGCGTGCGGGACGCCGGCAGTTTTCGAACCACCAATCACTCCTTCGCCACCAATACGTGGTACTGCGTCTGGTTCAACATCAACAATGCGTCCGACACTTTTGAAGCCTATGTGCAGCCCAGCAGCGCAGGCAGCCGCACGCAGATCGCGGTCAGCAGCCAGACTACCTTCAGCTTTCGCAACGGTGGCGCCGACCCCATAGGCACATTCTTTGCCCGCGTGGGCGATCTCAGCAGCGCCGGCTCGCTCTATATTGATAACATTTACATCGACGCTACCAGTTATAACGCCGCCAATCCGGTGGGCCACTGTGGTGTGGAAGGCGCTACGCCGATTACATCTACATCTACATCGACTCCAACATCCACACCCGCCCAGGCCACACCGGCGCCCACGCCGACGCCAACCACGCCAGGAGCTTCCACCGGCTTTCAACTGGTGGAGTCGTTTGAAGGACTCAGCGCGAGCAGCGTCAATGGCCAAAATGGCTGGAGCGGAAGCAGCGATGCCGTTGTAGCCGCCGATCCGATCAACAGCGGCAATCACGTGCTGCGTCTCAATGGCATCAACCAATATGCCGCCAAATTGGCGCCGACCGCCATTGACAGCACGGGCATTGGCACGCTCTTTTTTCAAATGCGGCGCGGCAATGATATCGACGGTTACGCCGGCGCATCCGATATGGCGGCGCCGGTCGATTTTGGCCATTTCGAAACCCAAATTGGGGTGGATTATCGGGCCACCGACGGCTTTCGCATCCGCGACGCCGCTCTGTTCCAGCCTGCGACGCAGATCGCGGCGGTCAACACCTGGTACTGCATCTGGTTCAACATTGACAACGCCGCCAATACCTACCAGGCGTTTGTGCAATTTGCGGGCAGCAGCCGTACGCAGCTTACCACTGGCAGCCAGACCACCTTTCACTTTCGCAACGGCAGCGTGGATCCCATGCGGTCATTTTTGGCCCGCATCGGCGACTTAAACAGCGCGGGGCTGCTTTATATTGACAATATATATATTGATCCGACCAACTACAACGCAGCCATCCCCACGGGGGATTGTAGCTTCACACCGGGTTCCGGCCCCACCCCGCCTACAAATACGCCCACGCACACGCCCACATTTACGCCGACCTCCACGCCGGCAGCGCCGGGCTTCCGGCTTGTGGACGCATTCGACAATTTGAGCACGGGCCGCGTGGATGGCCAAAATGGCTGGCGCGGCTCCAACAGCGCCCGCGTGGTGACCGACCCGGCCGGGTTATTTGGCAACTCGCTGCAAATTGAAGGTCTGGATCAATATGCCTCGCGCGCGCTGCCCGCTGAAATTGCCAATGCTAGTCAGGGCACGCTCTTTATGCGCATCCGGCGCAGCGGCGCTGTCGACGGTTTTGCCGGGGCGGCGGATGTGACGGCGCCCACCGAGTGGATTGATTTTGAGGTGCAGGCCGGCGTCGACAACTCAGCATCCACCAACATCCAGTTGCGCGACGGCGCCGGCGTGCAAACCGCCAACCAGGCTTTGGGCGACAACACCTGGTACTGCCTGTGGCTTGCCATCAACAATAGCGCTGACCGTTACACAGCCTATATTCAGGGCGGCGCCTATCCCAATCAAACCCGGCTTGTCACCAACAGCCAGAGCGATTTTGGCTTTCGCAATGGCGGGGGTGAGCCGCTGCGCAGCTTCTTTGGCCGCGTGGGCAACGTGAACAACGGGGCGCTGCTCATCGATGACATATACGTCGACCCCAGCGGCGAAAATCTGGCCAACCCGGCCACCGATTGCAATCGGACCCCGGTGACGCCCGAGCCTTCGACCGGCGATCCCGCCAACCCGGCGCCGGAAGCCCGCAATGATGTGTTTGAGGTGGACCAGGGTCAGATCCTGCGTGGGAATGTATTGACCAACGACAGCGATCCGCAAAATGAGGCGCTGTCGGTTGATACGATGCCGGCTGTGGCCCCGGTTTATGGGACGTTGGCGCTCAACGCCGATGGTTCATTTGTCTACACCCCCGAGGTGACTTTTGCCGGTGTGGATGATTTTGTCTACCAGTTGCGCGATGCGCGTAACGCCACGGCGCTGGCCGTAGTCAGCATTGCGGTGCGGGCGTTTGAAAATCGGGCGCCGGTTGCCAATCCCGATGAATTCAATACCGATGAAGATGTGGAGTTAAGCGGTGTCGGTCTGCTGGACAATGACTCTGACGCCGATCAGGATCGGTTGGTGGTGGATGTGTCGCCGCTGCAGGCGACAACACATGGTCAACTCCAACTATTTGCCAATGGCTCGTTTACATATTCCCCCACCGTTAATTTTTATGGCGATGATCACTTTATCTATCAGGCGTGCGATCCCGAAAATCTCTGCGCCAGCGGCGCCGTGCAAATTCACGTGGCGGCGGTCAACGACCCGCCCATAGCCGTTGAGGACCTGGTGCGCACAGGGGTCAACACGCCCTACAGCGGTGAATCCGTGCTGGTCAATGACAGCGATGTGGAGGGCGATCTCCTGAGCGTGAATACAACGCCCTTTATTCCGCCGTTTAAAGGCCGCGTGACGCTGCAAAGTGATGGCCGCTTTACCTACACGCCAAACACCGGCTATCGCGGCGGCGATAACTTTGTGTATCAAGTCCAAGATGCCAAGGGCGCCGTGGCCCTGGGCCGCGTGATCATCTCGGTGGCCGACGTGACGGGCGAAGGCGGCCCCGATACGGATCATGATGGGGCGTCCGACAGCGTGGAGAATCCGCAGGCCAAACCGCACGATGAAGCGCCCGACACCGATGGCGATGGCGTGCCTGACTATGAGGACAGCGACGATGATGGGGACGCCGTGTATACCGTCTTTGAGGATGTGAATGGCAACGGTCAGCCTATGGATGACGACACCGATGGCGACGGCATCCCCAACTTCCGCGATGCCGACGACGATGGCGACAACATTCCTACCCTTGTGGAAGGCGAGGGCGATGATGACGGCGATGACATTGCTAACTATCTCGACTTTGCCGGCGCAATCTATATCGCGGCCGTTTACCGGGAATATATCAATCCCCTTGCGCCGCCCACGCCCACGCCGGCGCCCACGCCGCTTCTGCTCACCTGGCGCGCCCTGGGCGGCGATAATCAGATTCTGACATCGCTGGCCATCCAGGAGAATACGCTGTGGGCCGGCGCCAGGCAGGATGACAAAATTGCGGCGACGAAGAACGGCCTCTATAAGAAAGCCCTGGCCGGATGCTCATCTGCGACGGCCTTTGAGCGGAATCTGTCTTCAAAGACAGTGGAAGATGTGGCATTTAAGGACGCACACGGTATATTCGCCGGTTTCAAACAGGGCATTTTCTTTTCGAACGACAGCGGCAGGACGTGGCAGCCAGCCAGTCAAAATATAAAAAGCGACGTGTATAGCGTCACGTTTGTCAATGACATCGCTCTGGCCGGCGCCAACGATGGCGTCTATCGCAGCGATGACTTGGGACGAAGCTGGAATCAAATCGCCAGTCTGCAATATGTCAACGCCGTGCAGGGGCTGAATAATAGCGGCTGGGCCGCCACCGATAACAGCGGCATCCACAAGCTCGCGCTGCCCGCGGGACAGGTGAGCGCCGCCGACAACGGCAGCCTGATGGGCGACGCCCAAACCACCTGGGACATTATTTTCGACCCGGCGCGCAACCAATACTACGTGGCCACCAAAGCGGGCGTCTATCGAGGTGATGGGGCCGGCAACTGGGAGGCGATGGGCGCCATCAACGCCGAGGTCTATGCGCTGGAAATTATGGATGCCAATTGGCTTTATGCGGGTACAAATGGCCAGGGCGTTTGGCGCTACTCTCTGGCAGGGGTAGAATCAGCATGGGAGCAAGTTACCGCCGCCGGTCTGTCCACAACCAGCATTGTGCGCGATCTATTATACGATGGCAAGCATTGCACGGGTCTGCTGGTCGCCTCCGACGATGGGCTGTGGCTGCTTAAATAGGGATTTATCCAATGACGTTGATGCCGGGCAATACGCTGCATCAGGGCAGATATATAATCGAAGGTCGGCTGGGCCAGGGGGGGATGGGTACGGTCTATCTCGCCACGGATCGCAACCTGCGCGCCATGCGGGTGGCCATCAAAGAAAATGGCGAAACCTCACGGGCCATCCAAGAGCAGTTCCGGCGCGAGGCCGAGATGCTGGCGCTGTTGCAGCATCCCAATCTGCCACGCGTCAGCAACTATTTTATCGAAAGTTCGGGCCGCCAATATCTAGTCATGGACTATATTGACGGCCAGACGCTGCGCGAGCTGTTGGCGCGCGCCACCGCGCCGCTCTCCGAAGCTGATGTGTCCAAATGGCTGGATCAGATTTTGGACACGCTCGAATATATGCACAACTGGATGGACCCCGAAAGCGGACAGCAGCGCCCCATTATTCACCGCGACATTAAGCCCGACAACATCAAGATCGCATCTAACGGCTCCCTCTATCTGGTCGATTTTGGCATTGCCAAAGTTGTGTCCGGCGACGCCACCATGGCCAGCCAGCGCGCCTTTTCGCGCGGCTTTTCACCATTGGAGCAATATACGGGCGGCACGGATCCGCGTTCAGACATCTATTCGCTGGGCGCCACGTGCTACAGCCTGCTGACGCGCAAATTGCCGCCCGAAGCGCCGCTGATTGCGGCCGGCGAAACCGAGCTGCTGCCGCTGCGCATCTTCAATCCGCAGGTCAGCCGCAACCTGGAGAAGGTGATTCTGCGCGCCATGAGCCTGACGCCCGCGGCCCGCTACCAGAGCGTGGCCGACATGCGGCAGGCATTGGTCAGCCGCTGGCCCGATATCAGAATCCCATCCCCCAGACTGGTAAGCGCGCCCGGCAGCTCCGTCGGCCGCCTCCTGGGAGATCCCACCGCCAGCGAGCGAACGGGGACAACGCCCATTACGCAGCGGCTGGCTCAGCGGCGCTGGGGTCTGCTCATGTTGATCGGGGCCGCCATTCTGACGATTGCCATTTGGGCGGTCATACGCAACAGCGCCCCAGAAATCGAAGTGCTGACGCCGCCGACCGCTTCGCCCGCGTCCATTGCATTGGCGGCAACAGCAACGGACGACGACCCCACCATCACGGCCACTGCGATCCCAAGCTTGCCGGCCAGCACGCCATCGCGCGCCCAGCCATCGCCCTCCACCACACCGGGGACCGTTAATACGCCAGCAGCGTTATTGGCCGCCACGGCAACCGCCACCAACGCGGCGCCCACGGCCACGCTCACTTTGCGGCCCACATCGTCGCCAACGCCCAGCGCCAGTGCATCCGCCACGGCTACGGAGGCATCAACGCCCACGCCACGGCCAACGTCGACAGAGACGACCACATCGACGCCCACCATCACGCGGGCGGCTACACAACCGCCGGTAACGCGCATCCCCACGTCGACGCCGCGGCCGCCCACGGCCACGCAGTCTGCGCCCGTGGCCACACCCACCGTGCTGCGCGCCAATACGCCCACCCCGGCGGTTGTTGCATTCAGTGGCTCGGTCAGCCTCATCGAGCCATTGGAAAATCCACTGCGCGGCAAACGCACCTTCCGCTGGAGCACCACTATGACGCTGTCGGGCAATCAGGAGTTCGAGCTGGTCTTCTGGCCGGAAAATGGCGACCCCATGCGCGACGGCTTTGGACCGGTGGGTACGACCAAAGGCACGCAGATCGAGGTCAATCTGGACAAGTCAATCGATATTTTGGCCCAGTTGGAGGCGGGTCGGAACTATCGGTGGGGCGTCTTGTTGGTTACGCAATCGCCCTATAATCGGATTCGATACCTGGGAGGCAATCATCTCTTCAGAATCGAGTATAGCAGCAGTAGCAGCGGCGGCAGCAGCGGCGGCAGCAAACCCTCTCCCACCAAAACGCCAACACCGCGCGGCTAGGCCAATATGTAGCATTACACATTATTTTGGGAAAACTCATGAAAGCCATTCTCTCTCTCATCGTCATCTTTGCAGTACTGTTCATTCCTGGCGCATACATCCATGCCCAGGACCGCAGCCAGCCCGGACTGCGCATCGCCGATATTGATGCAGCAAGCTTTCCTGATATTGCCGTCTATCTTTATGGCGAGAATCTGGATACCGATCTCAGCACGCTGTCCATTGTGCTCTCTGAAGACAATTTGGCGCAGACCGTGTCGAGCAGCCAAAGCGAAGAGGTAGGCGCCCAGGTCGCCTTTGCCATCGACGCCTCGCGCAATATCCTCTCCGGCGGCGTGTCGGGCCGCACGCGCATCGACGAAGTGCGCGACGCCGTCAATGAATTTGTGGGCTTGGGCATTCTCTCGGCAGACAAAGATTGGCTGTCGGCCTATGCCACCGCCGACATTCCCGACCAATATCGCACCATTGCGCCCTGGGGACAGGATCACCAGGCCGTGGCCAATGCGCTGATCCAGGATGTGCCGGCCGGCGTTTTGGAGGTGACCTCGCTCTTTGGCCTCATCGATTTTACGCTGACGCAGTTCACCAACTCGCCCGCCCCCCGCCGCCTACAGCGCTCCATTGTCATCTTTTCCGACGGCGCCGACATTGTGAGCAACGTAGAGGTGGACGACATTGTGCGGCGGGCCGAACAGCTCGACGTGCGGCTGCACACGGTCATGCTGGGTAGCGGCGCCCGCGATTCACGGCGCAATCTGGGCCGTTTGGCCGAGGTGACCGGCGGCGTTTTTGTGGAATTTAGCGCGCTGAGCGCCATGCAGCCCATCTGGCAGCAGATCGCGGCCCAGCGCGTCCAGCAGCGGCTGACCTACCGGCTCACCCAAGAACAGCCGCGCCAACTGGCCGTCAGCGCCACCCTGTCCGATGGCCGCCCGCTAAACCACGCCGTCGATTTTCCAGTGGTGGGCGCACGGGCGCCCGAGTTAACCATCACGATCGGCAACGATCAAACCCAGTTAATCCGCCGCGGCGCGGGGGCAGACACGCCCTTGGCCCAACTGGAGCCCGCCGTGCTGCCCATCACCCTTCAGGCAACCTGGCCCGACGGACACGAGCGCACCTTTCGCCGGGTCGACTATAAGGTGGATAACGAAACGCGCGTCCAGGATGCCGAGCCATTCTTGACTTATGCGTTTCCCATTGCGGGTCTAGACGCCGGCCCCCACACCATCAGCGTCACGGCCATTGATGAGCTGGGACTCAGCAGCAGCGCACCGCCCATAACGCTGCAAATCGCTGTGGAGCGCACCGGCGCCGGTCAGGCGGCGGGCGGCCAACCGGCCAATCCGGCGGCGTCCTCGACAACCGTCTCGGAAACCACGCCTGCGGCTAGGGGGGCTGTCGGCTCTGCCGCCGGCGCGGCGGTCAATGTCGCCGTAGCCAATGCCATTACAAACACCAATGCGACCACCGCCACCGACGCCGTCAGCCCCACCGGCGTCATCAGCGCCGCCATTCCCGTTGAAGCTGCGGCCGCGCCCACGGCGGCACCCACCGATACTCCCGCGCCTGCCGCGGGCGGCGCAAGCAGCAGTCAACAAGCAGTCGCCGATAACCACAGCCAGCAAACAACAATCCACAACCCGCCGGTAAATCAATGACCATCTTTGGTTTTAAACTGCCTGCGCAGCTCAGAGTGGCCGGCTACAGCATTGCGGTCAACGTGACCACGCTGGCGGCGGCGGGAGTGCTGGTGCTGCTGCTGCTGCTGGCGCTCATCCTGATCTTTATGCCGCGCGGCAATGATCACTATGCGCTCTCGGGGGCGGACACCGGCAGCCGTACGTTTAGCACGCCGCCGCCGCTCACCTCGTCCAACGCGCCCAATACTTATGCACCGGCCTACACGCCACATACAGAGCCAGCCGATATTGACGATTTGGATTTCATGGATGATGCACTCACCAGCGCGCCCACCTATCTCAACCAGTCGTACCGCGACGTGGGCGTGAGTGACGATGACATGGCCACCATGCCCAGCGTGACGCCCTTTGATTTTGCCGAGGAAGCCACCGAGCCGGTGCGCATGGTCAACTTTGCGCCCGCCCACCTCGTCTATATTGAAGGCGGCGCGCATCTGCCCGAAAAGCTGCCGCTGGAATACAATCACGAGCACCGCATTGGGCGCAGCGAGCAGATGTGCGATGTAGTGATTGATGACCGCCGCGTTTCCCGCCGCCACGCCACCATTGTGGGCCGTGAAGACAGCTTCCACATTCAGGACGATGGCAGCGCCGGCGGCACCTACGTCAACGAGCGGCGGCTGGGCGTCACCGACGCCCCCATCCTGCGCGATGGCGATGTGATCAACTTTAACGAGGTGGCCTATCGCTTTGTGGTGCGCAAGCCCGCTGGGAGTGACCGTCCGGCAACCGAGCTGCCGGCGGCGGGTTGAACCGATTGAATCCAGCCGTTTTTTGTCCACATTCCGGGCCGTGATAGAATTTGTATAGTGTTCCTTTTTGGCGCTGTTCATTTGTGAACATGCGCCAATTCTTTTTCCCCCGCTTTTCGGCAAACAAGTAAAACCAAGAAAAATTCGGAAAAGAAATTTGATCAACAGATTCTACAGATTTCGCAGATTACGACGTAACTTGGCTCTGTCATCGATGAAAATCGACCGCTCGACTAAAATTATGCATAATCCTTTTCATCTATGCCAACCGCGAGTATAAAAATCTTTTTCATCTGTGGAATCTGTTGATCATATATGAATTCGAAAAACTTTCGTGGATTCACTTACAACCTATCAACGGAGATAATTTCAATGATTCAAGTTGCACTTGTGGGCTGCGCGCACATCCACACGCCCGGTTTTGCCAAACGGATGCAGGCGCGGTCGGATGTAAACGTAAAAGCCGTGTGGGATCACGACGACGAGCGCGCCCAGCGCTGGTCCGCCGAATTGAACGCCGCGCGCGTGGCCGATCCCAGCCAGGTTTGGAGCGACGCCGCCATCGACGCCGTCATCATCTGCGCGGAGACCGACCGCCACGAGCCGCTGGTGCGAGCGGCAGCGGCTGCCAAAAAGCACATGTTTGTGGAGAAGCCGCTGGGGCTGGCGGCGGCGGATGCTTACGCCATGGCCGATGCCATTGAGGCCGCGGGCGTGCTTTTTCAGACCGGCTATTTTCAGCGCGGCAATCCGCATCATCTTTTCCTCAAAGAGCACATTGAAAAGGGCAGCTTTGGGAAGATCACGCGCATCCGCCACATCAACTGCCACGGCGGCTCGCTGGGCGACTGGTTTACGCCCGAGTGGCTGTGGATGACCGATATGGCGCAGGCGGGTGTGGGCGCCTTTGGCGACCTGGGCACCCATTCGCTGGACATTCTCATGTGGCTCATGGGCGATGTGGACAGCGTGACCGCCGACATCGACCCCGGCACGGCGCGCTATGCCAATTGCGATGAGTTGGGTGAAGGGCTGCTGCGTTTTAAAAATGGCGTCATCGGTTCGCTGGCCGCCGGCTGGGTGGATGTGGCGCAGCCGGTGCCGGTGCTGGTGAGCGGCACCGAAGGCCACGCCCACGTCAACAATGGTCAGCTCTATTTCAAGAGCAGCCATGTGGAAGGCGCCGACGGCGTCGAGCCGTGGACCGATCTGCCCGCGCCGTGGCCCCATGCGTTCGAGCTGTTCTTGGACGCCGTGGGCGGCCAAGATGTACCGCTGGTCGGCGCCCACGAAGCGGCCAAACGCAGCGACGTGATGGCTGCGCTTTACAAAGCGGCGCAGACAAAAACATGGCAAAACCGGCGCAATAGTAGACTGTTTTGTGAATCGTGAAGATTTTACTCGTCCTATAGGGACGCATGAGTTTAGCCCGTAAGATTTATTTCTACTCTCATTCAGGACCTTACGGGACAAGAGGTTCGAAGCGATAGCAAGCCTCGACAAAGGAGACCACCCATGTTGACGCAAGAACAAATCAGTTTTTACAACACGAACGGCTATCTGCACATTCCACAAGTTTATAGCGTGGCGGAAACGCAAGAGCTATCCGATGAAATGGATCGGCTAGTCGAAGATTGGGCCTTCACCAGTCCAGGCTGGACGGGACCGTGGCGGCAAGCGTATATGGATCCGAAACCGAGAAGCAGTCCAAGCTGACCGCCATGCATGATCTGCACTTTTATTCAGCGGCCTGGGCGCGCGCCGTCATCAACCCCCGGCTCACCGCCGCACTGAGCGAGCTGCTGGGGCCAAACGTGGAGCTGCACCACACCACTATGCACATCAAGCCGCCGCAGACCGGTCACCCGTTCCCCATGCATCAGGACAACCCATTCTACGGCCACCAAGATGGGCGCTACATCGACGTGCTGGTGCATCTGGACGATACTTGTCCACGAAAACGGCGAGATCCGCTTCCTGGCCGGTTCGCACAAAATGGGCCACCTGGAGCACATTACCCAAACTGCCGATGGCCCCTGCACGCCGCATCTGCCCACCGACCAATACAAGTTGGAAGACACGACGCCGGTGCCGGCCAAGGCGGGCGACGTGGTCATCTTCTGCATCGACACCATCCACGGCTCGTACATCAATCAGACCAAAAAGCCGCGCCGGCTGGTGCGCATGGGCTATCGCAACCCGGAAAATCGCCAGGTCTACGGCCAGAGCTTTGGCCGCCCCGGCCTCATGGTCAGCGGCTATCGCGACCGCCGCGCCGGCGATGAGCTTTTCGCATCGGCATAAAGTTTTCCCACAGCCCCCATGATAATCGTCCTTTGGCGCCTAGCGGTCATTATGTTGCTTCTGTTCTACGGACTTCAGCAATGCACTGCGCCCCTCCGCATTCAGGAACCTTCACCCATGCCGCAATCGCAACTCTTGACTGCCCAAGATTACGTCACCTGGCCCACGGTGGCGCCCACGGCCCGCCTAGCTTATGGCTCAAATGCTCAGCAGTTTGGCGATCTCTATATTCCCGACAGCCCATCGCCCCACCCGGTGGTGATCATGCTTCACGGCGGTTGCTGGCAGGCCCAATATAACTTGGAGCCGCTGGGTGAATTCAACCAGGCGCTACAACAGGATGGAATGGCCGTGTGGAGCCTTGAATACCGGCGGCTGGGCAACGGCGGCGGCTGGCCCAATACCTTTCTGGACGTGGCAGCGGGCGCAGATTATATACGCGAAATCGCCGATGAATATGAATTGGACCTCGACCGCGTGATTGTGGCCGGTCATTCGGCGGGCGGCCATCTGGCGCTGTGGCTGGCGGCGCGGCATCGGCTGGCGGCGGACAGTCCGCTCTATGCGCAAAATCCGCTGGCCGTTCAAGGTGTTCTGTCGCTGGCCGGCGTGGCCGATATGAAGCGTGCGGCGCAGGAAAATATCTGCGGCGGCGCGCCGCAAGCGCTGCTCGGCGGGACGCCCAATGAACAGCCGGAGCGCTACGTGGGCGGTTCACCCGCCGCGCTGCTGCCGCTGGGCGTCCCGCAGATTTTGATCAATGGGGATCGAGATCACGCCGTTCCGCTGCCACATGTGCAACCATATGCAGAGCAAGCGCGCCAAAGCGGCGACAGCGTGCGGCTGGAGGTGCTGGAAAATACCGGTCATTTTGAGATCGTCACGCCTCATTCTGGCGTTTGGTCCTGTCGTGCGCAACGCCGTGCAGAAACTGTATACCGGCACGATGTGAGATGCAACCAATCGCGAGGAATGGCTATAAGGCGATCAAGCCAGATTTCACGGATTGTTCAGATTGAAACCCATATTGCCATGACCGCGGGCCGCAGCACCAACTCGAAAAGCCAGGATTGGGGAACACCGCCCCAATATGTACGAGCGGTCAAAGCGGTTTTTGGCGGCCAAATTGATTTAGATCCCTGTTCAAGCCAATATTCGATTGTTGACGCCGAAGTCGAATATTGTTTGCCGAAGGTTGATGGACTGTGCGCCTCTTGGAATTATCCAACGATTTATGTGAATCCGCCCTATGGGGTGGATCGCGAGCGGGGCGCCTCGATTAAAGAATGGTTGGTGCGCTGTGCCGAAGCGCATGAGCTGTACGATGCGGAAGTCATTGCGCTTGTGCCGGTGGCCGTGAACACAGGACATTGGAAGGCCAGCGTCTTCAGCAGGGCGGCGGCCATCTGTTTTTTGTACGATACGCGGCTGAAGTTTTTAGAAAATGGCCAACCGGGCGGCAAGGGTGCGCCCATGGCCTGCGCGATGATTTATTGGGGCCAACACTTTGCCCGTTTCTATGGCGTTTTTATCCATCATGGCGCCGTTGTGGATATTCGCCCGCTGATTGGCGAAACCATCGGTCCGCAAAATGATGCGGCAGATGTGGCGAAAGCGTAAACCTGGGAGCAACTCATTCCATGCTGCTACAAGACAAAGTCATCCTCATTACCGGCTCCACCACGGGCGTGGGCGAAGCGATTGCGCGGCGCAGCGTGGCCGAAGGCGCGCGCGTCATGATTCATGGGCTGGAGGAGGATCTGGCGCAACAGGTCTGCGCCGATTTGGGCGATGCGGCCAGCTATATCATCGCTGATTTGAGCGATGTGAACACTTGCCAACGGCTGGTGGCGGCCACGGTGCAGCACTTTGGCGCGATCCACGGGCTGGTCAACAACGCGGCCAATTTGGGTCGCAGCAATCTGGACACAACCACGCCCGATTTTTTCGACAAAATGATTGCGGTCAACGTGCGGGCGCCGCTCTTTCTGATTCAGGCCGCCATGCCCCATTTTCGGGCGCAAGGCAGCGGCGCCGTGCTCAACATCGGTTCGATCAATGCGCTGTCGGGTGAGCCCAATCTGCTGGCCTATTCAATGTCCAAAGGCGGCTTGCAAACTTTGACGCGCAATCTGGCCAACGCCCACGGCGTTGAAAAAGTGCGCATCAATCAGCTCAACCTGAGCTGGGTAACCACACCCAACGAGATCGCGCTCAAAATGCGCGAAGGTCTGCCGCCCGGTTGGGAGAATAATGTGCCGGCGGTTTATGCCCCCTTTGGCAAGCTATTTACGCCTGAACAGGTGGCGTCTCACGCCGTCTTTTGGCTCTCCGACGCGTCGTATCCGGCCAACGGCGTCGTCTTCGTGCTGGATCAATCCTCGCCCTATGGCCGGAACCCGCAGAAGGACTTTTCCTAGGGGCGTATGACGACGCCGCGCGTACTTATTATCAGCAATGATGCGCTAGCGCGCGCCGGGCTCAATGCGGCGCTGTCCCCGCGGGATGAATGCGTCGCCGTCGGCCAAACGCGGGTGGACCATGAATTGCCAGCCGCGCTTGACGCTTATCAACCTGATGTGCTGCTGTGGGATTTGGGATGGGATGGCGCCGCCACTATTGCCCAAATTGAGGAATTGCATCCCACAGATGAGGAGCGCGTGCAGCCTCCCATTGTGGCCCTGGCGCCGGATGCCGAATCAGCCGCCGCCGCGTGGCAGGCCGGCGTCTCGGCGCTGTTGCCACGCGATATCGATGCCGAACCATTGATTTCCACCTTGTTAAGCGCACACAACGGACTGTTGGTCATCCACCCCAATCTTGCTCCCGTTTTGCATCCCCGTGTAGACATATCGGGTGAAGCTCCGCTGGATCCACTCACACCGCGCGAGTTGGAAGTGTTGCAGCTTATGGCGGAAGGGTTGACGAATAAAGCCATTGGGCGTCGTCTGGAAATCAGCGAGCATACGGTCAAGTTTCACATCAACACGATCCTCAGCAAGCTTTACGCCAGCAGCCGCACGGAAGCCGTCGTGCGCGCCACCCGCGCCGGTCTGATCCTCCTCTAAAACGCGCCCGCCACCTTTTCTCGCCTTGCATCCCTACCCATTTTTCCAGGTTGGCCCTAACCAAACGGGCGATGCAAAATTAATCGACAGATGTCATAATCATCTCATACGCAGTGGCCACAATGTCTAGAATTCAATAAGCGTGGCTGCGGAAATAGATATTTAAACTAATGAAGGAGATGAAAACGATGGCCAGTATTTTGCAATCCCTGTCAAATGATTTAGCAGATGTAGTGGAAACAGCCGGCAACAGCATTGTGCGGGTGGAGGCCCGTCGCCGCTTACCAGCCAGCGGCGTGATCTGGTCGGCCGATGGCGTTATTGTCACATCGCATCACGTGGTGGAGCGCGAGGACGATATTCAGATTGGATTAGGCGATGGCAGCACAGTCAGTGCCAGCCTTCTCGGCCGGGATCCGACTACTGATTTGGCCGTTCTCAAAGCAGAGGCAACTGGCTTAACGCCGGCCACTTGGGTCGCTGTTGACCAGCTTGCGGTGGGTCATCTGGTGTTAGCGCTGGGTCGACCGGGACGCACCGTGCAGGCGACGCTGGGTGTGGTCAGCGCGTTGGGGTCCAACTGGCGCACACCGGCGGGGGGCGAGATTGACCGCTACTTGCAGACTGATGTGGTGATGTATCCCGGCTTTTCGGGAGGGCCGCTGGCTACGGCTGGCGGGCAAATTGCGGGCATCAACAGCTCTGCCTTAATAAGAGGAACCAGCATCACAGTTCCAGCGGCCACGATTCAGTCAGTAGTAACAGCGCTGCTGGCGCACGGCAAAATGCCGCGTGGATATTTGGGTGTGGGTATTCAGCCGGTACAATTGCCGGCTGCACTCCAGCAAGAGCTAGGTCAGCCGGCAGGTCTAATGCTCATGTCGATTGAAACTGATAGCCCAGCTAGTGCCGCCGGAATGCTTCAAGGGGACATTCTAACTGAACTGGACGGTCATTCCATACAGCAAATGGATGATCTACAGAAGTTATTGGGCAGCGATCGGGCTGGCAAGACAGTTGATGTGCGAATTGTGCGGGGTGGCCAGGTGCAGCAATTGTCCGTCACCATTGGGCAAAAATAGGAGGCGAAATTGCCAACCGTTTTGGAACAAATAAATGGGGCCCTGGGGGGAATTGAACGATTGGTGATGCCCAGCCTCGTACAGATCCGTAGTGGTCAGCAGGGAGTCGGTTCGGGGGTAGTTTGGCGTTCAGATGGGCTGATCTTAACCAATGAACATGTGGTGCGCCACGGTCCAATCACGGTACAGACGAGCGATCAAACCGAATTTGAGGCGCACATTTTAGCTAGTGATCCAGAACAAGATATAGCGCTTGTTCAAGTGCCGGCTGCCAATCTACCGGCAATACAGGCTGGAGATTCAAGTCAGCTGCACGCGGGAGATATTGTGGTAGCCTTTGGACATCCGTGGGGCGTCCCCGGTGCGGCCACATCGGGAATCGTCATTGGAACGGGAAGCGATTTGCCAGAATGGCGCAATAGTTCACACCCCTGGTTAGCAGCCAGTCTACATTTACGTCCTGGACATTCAGGAGGGCCAATGGTAGATGTGCAAGGGCGGCTTGTGGGCATTAACACGTTAATGAATGGATTAGATATCGGGATGGCAGTGCCAATAAACGTGGTTAGGAAGTTTTTGTCATCGAGATGGGCACAGTTTTGATTTGGTTTTGCATATTCAGACAGATTTCTGATGGCTTCAATTCACTGAGGTAAGCAAGATTCGCCCGGATATTTGTATGATCGACACAAAATATCCGGGCGAATTCTACTTTCACACTACCAATTTGTGTGCATGGCGAAGGATTTTCGGTCTCTCAGCGATTAACTTTGTGTAGCCACCATTTAATATATGTCTTATAGACAATCAGGCTACGATTTCAAACTGAGAAACCTACGCAAAATATTCAAGAGCCTTCTGCCAAGAACGTCCAAGGCAAATTCGCTCAAAGTCCCAGAAATTTTGCGCAATAAAGAGAAGTGGCCCCAAGCGCCGAAACTCGCCTTAAGTGATAGGAGACTAAATCATGCAGATTGCCCCCATGAATCAGACAATTCCTTCCAAATTTTCCCTTGAAATTCGCAAAGAAGCGATTCATATCTTATTGGCCGAAGATGAGGATGCGACTCGGCAGCTTTTGCAATTTTGTTTGGAGCAGGAAGGCTATCACGTAGTTGCAGTTCGCAACGGGCAAGAAGCACTTCAGGCATATGCCTCCGCCCCATTTGATCTAGTAATTTTGGATATTAATATGCCTATCATTGATGGCTGGACGGTATGTGCTGAACTGCGCAAGCGCACGGATGTGCCAATCATGATGTTGACGGCCAATGCACGTCCTGACGATATTGTTCACGGCATCCGCCTAGGCGCTGACAACTATGTCACCAAGCCCTTTACGCTGAAAGAGCTGCGCGCACGCGTGCAGGCCGTTTTGCGCCGCTCTACTCAGAAGCAGCAACAACAGACTGCAAAACTTCTCAAATGCGGCGAAATTGTCATGAACGAGAGTACGTGTGAAGTGACGGTGCGCGGCAAAAAGGTGGACCTGACCCCCAATGAATATCGCCTGCTCCGCTTCTTCATGCAGAACCCCGACAAACCCGTGACTAAAGAAGAGCTTTTGGGCGCCGTGTGGGATTACCAATATCAGCTGTGTGAGGATCTGAATTTCATTCGCGTCACCATCCGTCGTCTCCGCAGCAAGGTAGAAGAGAACTCATCCACACCCAAATACCTCAAAACCGTACATGGGCGCGGCTACCGTCTCTGTTCAAACGGACACGACGTTTCCTCCACAGTACTTGCTGCCGATACCGGTGGTCGCTATCAGAATATTGAAAGACAGTTAAGCGCCTAAAATGTGAGGGCGCATCAAATTAAAAAAGCGCAGAGCTATCTTGCTCTGCGCTTTTTTAATTTGATGCACTCCCTACCAGCCCTGTCCAGTCCACAACTTATACAGCCCATATAAAAAGTAGATAGTAATTACAGTGGCCAGAACTTTGATTGTGTACTCTCGTCTGGCCCAAATTCGGCGCGCCTCCTGTGTAAAGGCTGTGGGCCTAGCCAACAGTACAACAATTAGAACAAGCACTAGAGTAATTAAAAATCGACGTGAAGACATAAATTGATCTATACTGCTCTCATGATTTCGCCACCCTACTTCCCAACAGGTTTGCTATGGCTAGCACTTGGGCTGATAGCTAGCCTGAGTATTAACCTAATATCCCGACGAATTTCCTTTACCACGCATCGTTATTTGTGCATCGGCTACCGAATTATTATCCCTTACTTCGGTCTTTTGGCAGGGACCGTTTCCCCATATTTGATGGGATTGTCCAATATTAACTGGGCTACAAGCCTGGGAATTGGCGCAGGGCTATTCTTCGTAAACATGATTGTTTTAGCTCTCATCTACGTTTCTCTACTCAATGCCTATACCCACAATGCGTCAGCACCGACGTCACCAATTCCCACGTCAACTCCACACAGATTACCCTCGGTAAGCATATATTCAGCATTTACAAGCCGCTATTTCTTCGATGCAGCCATATGGTCCATTGCGGAACAATTCTACTGGGTCTTTAATAGAGCCACTATTGGAGAATTTTTACTTCACTTTGCATCTGGTCTTCAGCCACCCACATATTACGCCCTTTGGATCACAGGGTTTGTCGCGCTGCCAGACATGTTAATGCATACAAAAAATCAGCAAAGCCGAATCACTAACCTCTGCATCTTCACGGCAACGTCGATCGTATTTTTCTTTACATATAACTTCTGGCTATGCGCGTCTCTGCATCTCACCATGGCAGTTCTGCTGCGCCCCATCTCCGCTAAGCCAATATCAACTAGAGAAAAAAGCCGGTCCCAATCATCACCGCAAATAGAAACACGGTCACAATAAACATAGTGCGCAGGTCGCGCAGAACGTGCCCGTATTCGCCTTGCCAGTCTACCGTCTCTGAACCTTTCCCAGCGGGAACGGTCACACGCGTGGACCGTGTAGGAGCGGCTGGTTGTTCAGGTACTACGTTGGCCGCGGCCCCTTCGCTCTTTTTTAGATATTCGCTATAATTGCGGGGCTGCACGCTGCTAATACTCTTGCTGCGATCACGCTTTTTACTTTTCGGTCGATTATTCGCCATAAGGGTACTCCTTTTATTTAATACGCTATTTCGATATATCAATATTGTAGCACAATTGCTTGCCCATTTGGCAACTATCGCTGCCCGTTGCGCACGGCAACAATTTCGGCAATGATGGACACAGCAATTTCTTCAGGCTTGCGCCCACCTAAATCAATGCCAATGGGCGCATAAATGCGGCTGATCTCTTCATCAGTTGCGCCCTCCGCCTTAAGTGCTTCCACGCGTCGAGCGTGCGTTTTCTTGGAACCAAGTGCGCCGATGTATTGCGCTGGACTGTTAACCGACACAGCTAGTGCCGGGTTATCGAGCTTTTCGTCGTGGGTGAGCACAACAATACAGGTGGACTCGTCAATGCCCAATTCGGTTAATGCATCGGCCGGCCACTGCGTGATCAGCTCATCCACGTGTGGAAAGCGGTCGCCGGTGGCAAAGGCCGACCGCGCATCTACCACCACGGTGTGAAAGCCGAGCTGCTTGGCAAAGGCCACCAAGTGAATCGCAATATGCACCGCGCCCACCACAATTAGCTTCGGGGGCGGCGCCTGCACATCCACAAAAACATCGTACTCTTGACCTTCGGCAGAAAGCGAAATTCGCGCCGACCGTTGCTCATTCATCAACGCTTTGGCGCGTTGCGCGACTTCACGATTGAGCGCCGCATTACCCAGATCGCCCTCGACAGAGCCATCGGGCCAAAGCAGCAGTTTGGCGCCTACATTGGGACCATCAATAATCGTACCCAGCGCCACCAGCCTGGCTTTGCGTACAGCATTTTCAAACGTTGCAAATAATTCTGCCATGCGTCACCAATTTTTGATTTGTGACAAGTTTGCAAACTTGTCCTACGGTTATGCTTGGCTCTGTCATAGATGAAAATCGAAAACCCGACTAAAATCAGGCGTAATTCTTTTCATCTATGCCAACCGCGCGTCTACCAACTGAGCGGCTCAACATAAACCGCAATATTGCCGCCGCAAGCCAACCCTACGTTCATGGCCAGCTCATCGGCAATGCCATATTCAATTAGGCGCGGTTTGCCGGTGGCCAGAACGGCAATGGCCTCTTGTGCTACGGCGCCTTCCACACAGCCGCCGCTGACCGAGCCAGCCATTTCCCCTCTTCGGAGATGGCTATTTTGGCGCCCAGCGGACGCGGCGCTGAACCATAAACTTTCACGACAGTGGCCAGAGCAACTTTTTTCCCTGTTCGCGCCATCGATCAATGTCGTTGATTACTTCGCGCATAGTCTCCTCCACAACAAAGTTAAAGCAGTGTGATCAACAGATTACTCAGATTTGGAAGATTTTTTGAACCGCAGATTGCGCGGATTTTCGCAGATTCCGATTTTCTTGAATAATCTGCGCAATCAGCGTAATCTGTAGTTTATTCTCCTTGCAACCGCAAAAAGTCTAGGGCCGCACCCAAGTCGTGACCGCGACGTTCGCCTTGGGCGGCGGCGGCGGTCGTGATCAATAACCGTTTGGGGCTGAATTGGCTGGTCGGTGTGGGCATCGATCACTTCAAAACCGTTTTGTTGAGCATTTGGGCCGATCCAGACACGATTCACGTTGCTGTAAATCCGACCATTTTCAGCCGGGGACAGCGGCGTATAAATACCATTCACAAATTCGTAGCCAAACACCTGATAACGCGCATGGTCTTCACGGTTCATTTTCAGCCCGCAGCCCTGAATCAATCACAAAATACTCCTGGATTCCCGCCGCTGCGTAAATTTCAGGTTTCTCTATCAGGTCGGCTTCCGCCAAACGGGCGGCGGCCACTTCAATTATACAGCTCGGTTTGATGCCTTCACCCGCCACATCCAAAACGGTGCGGCGTCGCTGGGGCTCCACCAGGTTTGAGACAATGGCAATGTCCGCTATCGGTTCGGGTCTGCCCACCACACCCCATTTCAACTTAACCGATTGCAACACGCTGATCAGCAAGTTGTTGCGGTGATGGAACTGCAAGATTTGGAATAGTGTCACGCACATCGTCATCGTGTTGCGTACCCAATTCAAAAAGATCATCGGGTTGCGGATTCAAAAAGTCGGCCGCAGTCAACGGCTCATCAATATAGCTGGGTTGCCCAGTTCGATCCTGGATGACAGTGCGGCGATAGCCGTAATAAAAGCGGTCATCGCGGCCCAATTGTTCGTTCATGCCGCAAACCCACTTTCTAACAATT
The DNA here is from genome assembly GCA_041391125.1 of Caldilineaceae bacterium. Taxonomy (GTDB): domain Bacteria; phylum Chloroflexota; class Anaerolineae; order Caldilineales; family Caldilineaceae; genus JACKBC01. Next base: position 73,693 of record JAWKON010000029.1, on the reverse strand, counting down.
CGGCCAATTGTTCCAGGCTGGCCAGATTGTGTACCGGCAAAAAGTGATCAATGTGCGGCAGCGCGGCCTGGATGCCGCGCACCAGCGGTTCATAATTGGCCGCGCCCAGCAGCGGATTCAGCCAGACGAGCTGGTGGCAACTGCGGTGCAGCCGGTCCATTTCGCGGCCCAGCACAGATACATCACCCCGATCCCAGCCGTCGCTGATCAGCAGCACAATGGCCCCTTGGCCGAGAACCCGCCGCGTTTCCAATCATAGTTGAACGTTTTGACCGACTCGCCAATCGCGTACCGCCGGCCCAATCATGGATCACGGTAGCGGCTTCATCCAATGCCGAGTCGACATCGCGCCGCTTGAGTTGACGCGTGATGCGCGTGAGCCGCGTGCTAAACACAAATGCTTCGACTCGATCCAGTTCGCTGGTAATGGCATAAATAAACTGGAGCAGCACGCGCGAATAGCGCTCCATGGAGCCGCTAATATCGCAGATGACCACAAATGGACGCTTTTTGAAGCGGCGATTACGGCGCAGCAAATGGATCGGCTCGCCACCGTGGCGCAGATTTTGCCGAAAGGTGCGCCGCAGATCTACATAGTCACCGCGGGTGGCGCGTTCCGTGCGGCGCGTGCGGCGCTCGGCCAAATTCCATTCGGTTTTGAGCATCAATTGCTTGAGCTGTGCCAGTTCCAGTTCGTTCAGCTTGGCAAAGTCTTTCTGTCGCAATAGTTCCACGTTGCTGTACGTAAACGTGCGATCCAGTTCTGTATCATCGCTTTGCGGCTCATCACCATTGGCGCTTTCCGCCGGCGAAATAGTCTGGATTTGCTGTGGCGGCTGTTCCAGCTTGCGCAGAAACATGCCCAGGTCCAGCGATTCCAGCTCCTCTTTGTCCGCGCTTGCCAGAAGAGATCAAGCGCGTGGTCAAAAATTTCCAGATGGTCGCCGGTTGATCAGCACGGCGCGGGCGCTGCTTTTAAAATGCGCGCCGGCTGCCAATATCTACATGTTTCAAGCTGTCGACCAGGTCCACCATCTGCGTGGGCGTAATCTCCACGCCCAGCCGCCGCAACAGGCGCCCAAAGAGCACACAGTTGCGCAACAGATTTCCGGGGCCGATGCCATTGCCGTTGAATTCCATGACTATTGCGCCGCTTTAACTCATTGCCTTGGTGCGTTCCAACATGGCCTTGAGCTGCATCTGCTGCACCAGCTCAATATCGTCGCGATATTTGAGGCAGCACGCCCAATGTGTCGGACACCAGTTCCTCGGTCAGCTCGGTTTCGTCCAGCGCCACCAGCGCCTTGATCCAGTCCAGCGTCTCGGCCACACCCGGCAGCTTGTACAGCTCCGCCCGCCGCAATTCCTGCACAAAGTGGACCACTTGCTCGGGCCAGTTGCGCCGGCGCCTGGCACTTTGGTCAGCACAATGCCATATTCTTTCTCGAAGTCGGGATAGTCGATCCAGTGATACAGACAGCGCCGCTTGAGCGCATCGTGGATTTCACGCGTGCGGTTGGAGGTGATGATCACCAGCGGCGGTTGGGCCGCTTTGATGGTGCCCAGTTCGGGGATGGTGATCTGAAAGTCCGACAGCACCTCCAATAGGAATGCCTCAAACTCTTCATCGGCGCGGTCCAATTCATCGATCAGCAGCACGGGCGGTGCGCCGTTATGGTAATCAATGGCGGAGAGCAGCGGACGCTTGAGCATGAACTCGCGGCTAAACAGATCGCGCCGCGCTGACTCTATGTTTACATCGCCCGCAGCTTCCAGCAGGCGGATTTCCAGCATCTGCTGCGTGTAGTTCCACTCATAGACCGCCGTATTGACGTCCAGCCCTTCGTAGCACTGGAGACGAATCAATTCACGATTCAACAATGCCGAAAGCACTTTGGCGATCTCGGTCTTGCCCACACCGGCTTCCCCCTCTAAAAAGAGCGGGCGCTGCAGCTTAATGGCCAAAAAAATGGCCGTGGCCAGACTGCGGTCGCATACATAATTTTGTTGGGCCAGTTTCTCTTGCAGGTCAGAAATCGACGTAATTTGCACCAATTCGTTCAACAGATTTTCTCCGAATGATTTTGACTCTTGATTTATACGATCTATTCTACCAGAAGATTTGTAAATCTCATGGTATGGTCTATCCAAAAAATGAAGATTGAATTGCCCCTGTGGCATATCAATCTCCAATGAACATTGTTAATAGAGCTTATTCCGATTTGTTTTGCACTCGTGTGACAAGATGAAGAGATGACAAGATGACCACGGCGATTTCATCCTGCCATCTTGTCATCCTGTCCTATCGTCATGTTAAATTGGAATAACGTCTAATATTTGTGATTATAGCGGTTTGATTATCCAAACATAGAGGCTACGGCTAAACTCATCTATTTCATAAACCACTGTATGACGAGCAATCTCCCAAACACACCATTCCTCTAATTGTTGAACATTACCAACATCTGGCAAGCCGTTGGAACTATGCGTCAATTTCATGATCGCAGTTAATACATCCTCATTGTATGGATGGGAATCAACTGCATAGTTGCCTGCCTGCTGGCTAAATTCAATCTCCCACATTGGCAGAATTCTCTTTAGCGGCGATCCGACGCTGGATTTCGGCTAAGGGTATTGTAGGTTCGCCCTTTTCCTTCAATTGCTTGGCCTCTAATAGTAAATACAATCGCCTGATTTCGGCCTGTTGTGCATTCCATTGTTCCGGGCTGACTAGGACGGCTGCACTATGCCCTCGGTGCGTAAGAACCATAGGTGATTGCTTGAGCGCATTTAGGATATCCGGCTGTTTTGTACGTAATTCCGTAATTGGCAATGTGGGCAAAACAATCATCTTGGGGTTTCTCCTTTGAGAAATGATTCTATCAAACTCACATGTTTGCACAATTTAGGGCAATGATTTCAAAACAGTCGTATCGTAGCGCAAACCAAACGACACTTAACGTACATTCAACGTCTATTATAACACGCTTTTCTAAACGTGCTTGACTCAACTGTATCTTATCTTTAGAGCATCTTTTCAATCATAATTTCATCAATATACCGGCCATTGATCTTAGCCTGATTGCCGGTACCCACCACCTCAAAACCGTGGCGCAGGTAAGTTTGCAGCGCATCTGGATTGTCGGCGCGCACAAAAGTGAAAATCTTTTCATAGCCTTTTGCAATTGCTGCCGCAAAAGTGGCGGCAAATAAACGCGATGCAATGCCTTGCCGGCGCTGAGACAGATCAACGTATGTGCCAAGAGAGCCCACATGCGCAAAGGCTTGTGTATAGGATGCAAACGGCTCCATACTCTGAAATCCCACAATCGTTTGGTCGTTCATCTGCACGGCGACGTGAAAAATAGCCCGCTCGGGTAGGTTTTGGATGTACGCCCGCTCTGCCTCCACCGTAAACGGCGCATCAAACACGGTGTAAATCCCGGTTTCAATAATCGGATTAAAGACAGCCACAATCGCCGCGGCATCATCTGGGGTGGCGTCTCGAATATGTAGCTCCACGATTTGCCTCAGTTTTCACAAAGCCAGTTTATTCCGTACAAGAAATCACCGCAGCGGATGGAATGTTCTTCGCATCCGCTGCGGTGATTCGTTTCAATTTAACTTATGGCTCTTTCGGATCTCATGTGGTTGGCCCGCTTTGGTTTCGATACGGCTGGAAACTGCCCCAGCCTACTCAACCGCCGCTTCCTCTTGTCAACCACATGGGATGCTGTTGAATCTTAAACTTATTATGATTCGAATTATCCGGCCCGTTCAGCCGCCTTGCTGACCGCGCGCTGTACATAGATTGGCGCCATAGCCCGGCGATATTCTTCGCTGGCGTGGATGTCGCCCATGACGTCGTCCAAGTCACCACTCACTTGAGCGGCGGCAGCGGCAATATTGTCGGCGGTGAGGGCTTTGCCGACCAGTGCCGCTTCCACGGACGGAGCGCGCACGGCAGATGGCGTCAGGCCGCCCAGAGCCACGCGGGCGCTAGTACACTGGCCGCCGGAGACGCTCACCTTGGCCGCCACACCCACGATGGCGTAGCGCGAGGCTGGGTTGAAGAGCTTGGCATAGGCCGTTCCCGCGCCATCGACCGGCACATCCACCGAAGTCAGGATTTCATCGTCGCCCAGCGCCGTCATAAAGAGGTCGATGAAAAAGTCGTCGGCGCTGACGCTGCGGCTGCCGTTGAGACCGCGCATGTTCATGGTGGCGCCCAGCGCCGTGAGCACGGTGGGCAGGTCCGAAGCCGGGTCGGCATGGGCAATGTTGCCGCCCACAGTGCCGCGGTTGCGCACCTGCGGGTCACCGATCCAACTGGCGGCTTCGGTCAGGGCGGCGGGCAGATCGGAGGAGGCGGCGACCATGGCGTGGGTGGTCAGCGCGCCGATGGAGGCGCTGCTGCCGTTGCGGCTGATACCCTTGAGTTCGCCTATGCGGCCAATGTCGATCAGCGCGCCGGGTGCGGCCAAGCGCAATTTTAAAGCGGGAATCAAACTGTGGCCGCCCGCCAGCAGTTTGGCATCACCCAATTGGCCCATCAAGGCAAACGCTTCATCAATCGAATTTGCCCGATAGTAATCAAATTTTGGTGGGTACATACTGTCTCCTTATCGAGTATTTGGAAGGGAGGGGATTCGGGATACAGGATTAAGGATACGGCGTCGTTATGCGACCTTTTGCCGTATTCCGTATCCTGTATTCCGTATCCCGTCCGATCAATGACCGTTGCTATGGGCCTGGATGGCCTGCCAGATGCGCTGCGGCGTGTGCGGGATGTCGATGTGGCGGACGCCCAGCGGCGCCAGCGCGTCCATGACGGCGTTGGCCACGGTGATGGTGGCGGCAATGGTGCCCATTTCGCCGGCGCCTTTCACGCCCAGCGGATTGGTGGGCGATGGCGTTTCGTTGCGTGAAACTTTGAGCATGGGAAAGCCATCGGCGCGCGGCATGGCGTAATCCATAAAGGAGCCGGAGAGCAGCTGCCCCTGTTCGTCGTAGACGCAATTTTCCCACAGCGCTTGGCCCACGCCCTGCGCAATACCACCCACCAACTGCCCTTCCACAATCATGGGGTTGATCACCTTGCCCACATCGTCCACAGCGGCGTAGTCGAGCAGCGACACGGCGCCCGTGTCGCGGTCGATCTCGACCAGCGCAATGTGGCCACTGTTGGGGAAGGTAAAGTTGGAGGGGTCGTAGAAAGTGGTCTCTTCCAACCCCGGCTCCAATCCTGGCGGCAAGTTGTTGGCCATGAGCGCCGCCACCGAAATATCTACAAAGCCCTTGGACTGCTCGGGCGAGCCTTTGACGTGCATGGTGCCGGTGGTGCGGTCGTAGACCATGTCTTCGACATCGACCTCAAGCTGATGCGCGGCGATCTTGAGCATCTTGTCGCGAATCTTACCCGCGCTGACCGCGATGGCCGTGCCGCCCACCGATGCGCTGCGGCTGCCGTATGTACCCAAACCAAAAGGCGTGCGCCCGGTGTCGCCGTGGATAATTTCCACGTCTGCCATGGGCACCCCCAATTCATCGGCCACAATCTGTGCAAAGGCGGTTTCGTGGCCCTGACCGTGCGTGTGCGAACCGGTCATCACCGATATTTTGCCGGTGGGATGGACGCGAATCACGCCGCTTTCCCACAGGCCGACGCCGGCGCCCAAACCGACGGCCACCTGTGATGGCGCCGGACCGCTGGCCTCAATACAGCCGCTGACGCCGACACCCACCAGACGCCCCTCAGCGCGGGCGGCATCCCGCTTGGCCTTCAGGCCCGGATAGTCGGCCAGCGCTTCCAGGCTGTCGAACAGCTTGGGATAGTCACCGCTGTCGTAAATCATGGCCACCGGTGTTTGATAGGGGAACTCGTCGGGCTGGATGAAATTCTTGCGGCGAATCGCAATCGGGTCCATGTTGAGCTCGCGCGCGGCCAGATCGACCAGCCGCTCCAGCATATAGGATGCCTCGGGGCGGCCAGCGCCGCGATAAGCGTCCACCGGCACAGTGTGAGTCATGGTGCCATAGGATTCGCCAAAAATGACCGGCAGCTTATAGAGCCCCGAGAAAAGCGTGATGTAGAGCGCCGTCGGAATCATAGGTGCAAAAGTGGAGAGATACGCCCCCATAGCGGCGTAAGTGGTCACGTCCAATCCCAGGAAAGTGCCGTCATTTTTGATGGCTAACTTGGCCGTGGTTACGTGGTCGCGGCCGTGGGCGTCGGTGACAAATGCTTCGCTGCGAGTGGACACCCACTTGACCGGCCGCCCCAACTGCTTGGAAGCCCACGGCACAATCACCTCTTCGGCATAGTGGAAAATTTTGGAGCCGAAACCGCCGCCCACATCGGGCGAAATGACGCGCAGCTTGTTTTCAGGCAGGCCCATGGTGGCCAGGCTGAGCAGCAGGCGGATAATATGCGGATTCTGGCTGGTGGTCCAAACGGTCATTTCACCGGAGAAATCGTCCCACTGGGCCACGCAGGCGCGCGGCTCCATGGCGTTGGGCACCAACCGCTGGTTGACCAGGTCCAATTCGATGACTTTGTCGGCGCTGGCCAGCACGGCATTAATTTCGTCGCGCGTGCCCAGCGGCCAGTGGAAGCTCACATTGTTGGGGATTTCGTCATGCACCTGGGGGGCGCCGGGCTGCGCCGCCTTTTTGGGGTCGATGACGGCGGGCAGCGGTTCATAATCCACATCGATCAGGTCCAGCGCGTCGTACGCAATATAGGGGTTTTCGGCAATGACCACGGCCACGCCGTCACCCACGTGGCGCACTTTGTCCACCGCCAGCGGCATGTGGGGCGCCGTTTTGATGTCGGGCGGGTTAAAGCCGCAGGGCAGCGAGCCGATGCCGTCATCCTTCAACTGCTGGCCAACATAGACGGCCACCACGCCATCCATAGCGGCGGCCTTGGAAGTGTCAATCCCTTTGATGATGGCATGGGCATGGGGGCTGCGCTTGATGGCTGCGTGCAACATGCCGGGAATGCTGAGATTGGCTACATATTTACCTTTGCCCTGAATAAAACGCGGGTCTTCTACCCGCTTAATGCTTTCACCAACATATTTGTTCGACATATTGCCCCCTTAAGAGCCAGCCGCAGCAGCTTGCGCCACCGCTTTCACAATATTCTGATACCCGGTGCAGCGGCACAGGTTGCCTTCCAACCCGTGGCGAATCTCGGCCTCGGTGATGCCGGGGTTGTTCTCCACCAGCTTGGCCGCCGCCATGATCATGCCCGGCGTGCAGTAGCCGCACTGCAAGCCATGCTGATCCCAGAAGGCTTGCTGCATGGGGTGTAACTGACCGTTGGTGGCCAGCCCTTCAATGGTGGTGATATTCGAGCCGTCGGCTTGGACGGCCAGCACCGTGCAAGACTTGACCGCCATGCCGTCCATGTGGATGGTGCAGGCGCCGCACTGGCTGGTGTCGCACGCAATGTTGGTGCCGGTGAGCCCCAACGCGTTGCGGATGAAGTCGACAAGCAGCATGCGCGGCTCAACATCGCGCGTATACGACTTGCCGTTTACGGTGAGCGTAATACTTTGCATGGGAAATTTCTCCTATACAATTTGATTGTAGGATTATTGTAGAAAAAACGCGGTTGGGGGAAACTTTAGGTTTTGTTAGAGAGCTGTCATCAGTGTACCGCAGTTGACAGATGCTGTCAATACAGGTGCGTGATACCACTAATGAAAGCATGACAAGATGACACAATGAAGGGTGAAAAGGCGAAGTGCGCCCTTTCACCCTTCATTTTTAAGGCTGATTCATTCTTTCTGCGCCAGTATAACTAAACAGAAAGGAGATCCCCCTTTAGCCATCCTGGCCTCCTCTGATAGATCTCCACAGGGTTGGCCATCTGTGGCAAAATCTTGTACATCTATAAGCGCACAGCCACACTCTGTCAACGCATCTAAATACCCCTGGCGTGTATGGGCCGTTGTGGGAAAATAGTAATGAGTTGTTGGAGTTGGAAAGGCAGAGCGCCAGCCAAAAGCAATCGCATCAGGATGAAAATCGCTGAGGAGCAGATAACCTCCGGGCCGTACCACTCGTACACAATCTGCAATAGCCTCTTTTAGATTTGGCAGATGGCAAAGCATGAGAGTGCAGGTCAGCAGATCAAACGTACTTGAGGGTAGGGGTAAGGCTTCTTTGCCGAGTTCTGCTTGGATAAAGCGCATATTCATGACATTGGCTGCGTCGGCTTTTGCTTGTGCCACGGCCAACATATCGGGATTTTCGTCCACGCCAACGACATCAATGCCTTGCTTGGCTAGACGCAAGGCATGACGCCCTGTGCCGGTTCCCACATCGACCGCTGAAGTGATGGGGAAGCTGCGCTAAGAGCGCATGGACACGCGGCTCTTCCACCTCAATTAGTAGATTCGGTACGTCATCATAAATTGGCGCCCAGGCTGTATACCCTTCGTGGGTTGTAACTTCACGTACATCATATTCAGAAGCCAATTGAAGCCGTGTATGTGAACGATCGGTGGCGGTGATGATCAACAGTTCTGCGCCCGAAGGAAGCCAATGGCGCGAGGTGATTGGTAGCAGCGATTTTTCTTTTGAAACCGCTGTCTCATTTTCACCAGCAATTCGTTCATCGACATCCCCCACTCGCCTTGCTGGTGGCGGTCGAACAATTCCTCAGCCATCATCCCGACTTGAACGAGAGCTTCTAGACTTAGGGGACTTACATCGAGCCGGCCCATTTGAAAAAGTGACATAGATTTTCACCTTTCTTTCCAATATAAAATAGCCACAGGATTAAATCCTGTGGCCATCTTTAACGGAAGCACTTTTGCGTGCTAGTCGCTCCCGCAATGCACAAATCATACAGCAGCGCATGACTTGCAATATAAATGGCCACAGGATCACATACGCCTGTGGCCACTCCTTACAAGGAGCTGTTTGTAGAATGTTGCAGTCAATATGCAGCAACAGTGTGAATGATACTGGGTTTGTTCTCCTGTGTTATTCCGACGCGTTCTGGAAAAACAAATAGAAGCACAGAACTCATCTGCGATCACCCAAATACAACGTTTTGAACGAACCGTATCATCTGCCAGTAGACGTACTTAGATCGATTGGATCAAAGCGAATGGCAACTGTTGGTCAGGAGTCATATTGTACCTAAAATTTACAAAAACGCAATCTTTAAAAGAAACAGCCCCTTGAGCATAACATGGCTTTTTGAGCATGTCAACAGTTTCGATCACCCACGCAGGATCAATTTTTGGGAAAAACCTAAAGCGGCTCTAAATTGGGACCATCCGGCGTATCCATGAGCTGCCAGCCGGTCTGAGCAATGGCATCGCGCAGACGATCCGCTTCGTCCCACTCTTTGTTTGCGCGCGCGGCGGTTCGCTGCTCCACTAGCGCCAGCACTTCCGGTGGCGGCACAGCGGGGGAATTCGTGGCCTCTTGTTGGCGGTGCTGATGCTGTATGATTTGCTGGTACAATGAATCGGGCAGCAAACTATCGGGGGCCGGCAGCTTAAACGGACCCAGCGCGTCAATGCTAAACGTCGATCCACTGTTGATACTCTCTTCTTGCCCAGCGCGCGTGATCGACACCGCGCCCTGCCCCAAAACGCGACATGATGCCTCCGCCGGATCGATTACCAATGCCGTGTTTTCATCAATCCCCAACAGGGCCGCAGCGTGCTGCACATCCGCAGGCAGCAGATCGCACAGAGCGTCGTAGCGCGCTTTACCCATGTAGCAGCGGCTGGTGTCCAAGCTATCACCGCCGTCCATGTTGTTCCAATGGGGAATAAAGACCAGCGACAAACCGTAGTCGCCAAAAAAGTTGAGTCCGGGCTTCCAGTGCAAATCTTCGCCCACTTTATAGATTTCGTAGACCGGCAGCGTTTGTACGCTGCACGCCAGGGTGGCCGCGCTGGAAAAGATCAGCGACGCGCCCAAATGGTGGCGCGCCCGCAGCAGATCCCAAATGTAGCTGTCGCGCAATTGGCGGGTCGCATAGGTGGGGCTGCCCGGTCCCATAAAAATTACGTCGGCGGCGCAGACCGGGGCGGCAATTTCCGGGTCATCGGGGCTGAAAGGCGTGCCCCGTTTGCGCGCCGGCACAATGGAAACGCGCGGCCTATAGTTTTGCATGCGCTTTTCGATGTATGCACCCACCTGTCCCGCGACAGCATCGGAATTGGGTTCAAAACCGGCGGGCGTTTCTAAAATTGCCACATTGACCGGCGCATCCAATTGTTTGAAAAGCCACTCATAGATCCTGCGCGCCGCCGGTGCAGTTTCCCCCGAACCCAATAAAATGATCTTGCCCGGCGTCAATTCATTTGGTGGGAGTGCCATAAATCTAATTATCCTCCAATATTTTGTACTTGTGTAAGCATCAACTGCGCCAGCGCATAGGGGCGATGCACGTGGATATCGTGATCGGTTTCCGGGAACCAGTGGACCGATGCATGGGCCAATGCCGATTCAGCCGCTGCCACCTGCGTCCGCTTCATTTGCATTCGCTCTGGGTTGCGGCCATCCTCGGCGGCGCAAATCAGCACCGGCGCCGTGACCAATGGGTAAAGCTGCGAAGGCCGATGTTCCCACAGCGCACGCAAAATTTGCATGTGGCGTGCGAGTAATAGCCAAGGGCGCACCGTGTTGTCGGCCAGCCGCTCGAAGTTTTCCAATGTATCGAAAATGCCCTCTTCGCTCCATTCGGGGTGAAAATTTTTCATGCGCTGCACCATCTGTGTGTAGGGCGTACCGGCCAGATCGGGCGGGCGCAACTGTACGGAAATTTGTTCCCAGGTGGCTTCGGGGCGCAACTGCATTTCGATATAGCCGCCATCCACAAGGGCTAGCCCGCGCACCGCATCGGGGTGGCGCGCGCCCAGTTCCAGCACCACGTTGCCGCCCCAAGATTGTCCGGCTACCAGCGGGCGGTCCAGTTCCAGCCGCTGCATCAATCGCAGCAGGTCATGGGTCACCGTGGTAAAATCGTAGCCCTCGTCCGGCTTATCGCTGCGCCCGTGACCGCGCTGATCCACCGCCACCACGCGATGGCCGGCCGCCGCTAATAGGTCGGCTACTTGGCGCCAGGTGCGGCTATTGCTGGAGAGGCCATGCACTAGCAAAAAGGCTGGCTCGCGGCCTTCCCACGTGCGGATATGCAGCCGTAAACCACCTTCTTCAGAGCGAATATCGACAAATTGTTCTTGCATAGATGTGATTTCCTTGTACCCCACCCCGACGCCCGCGTTTGCATAGACAGCAGCGACTTTGCACCGCTTTGTCAACAAAAAAGGTGAAAGTCTAATTTTTTACACACTATAGATCATGCGGGCACGAGTTGCAGGAGGAGAGATACCATTTTGGGAATTGTGGACAGGGGTTAACAAAGTATTGACAAATCCTTGCCTTGTGTTACTATCTAGACATAGAAGTTTTGCACTTGAGAATTGTTGCAATTAGACATGGTAAGAGCGCATGAGTACACGCCCTCGAAATCAGCACAGCGAATTGGTCACCAAACTGCGCGAGCGCGGCATCCGCATGACGCCGCAGCGCGCGATTATTCTACAGGCAATTGAAGGGCTAAACGGTCACGTGACCGCGGAAGAGATTTATGCGGCTGTGCAAGAGGTTAACTCATTTATCAGCCTGGCCACAGTTTACCGCACACTGGACATGCTCAAAGATCTGGGGCTGGTGGCCGAATCCAACATGGGCACCACCACCACCCACTACGCCCTGCGCACCCACAGCGATCACCACCACGCGGTCTGCCGCATCTGCAACCGCTCTATTGACCTGCCCCTCGATTACTTCGAATCCATGGCGCACCGGCTGGACGCCGAACACCACTTTGTGGCCGATGTCAATCATCTGGTCATCTTGGGCTGGTGTCGCGAATGTTTGCCGGAAGGGATTGAATAGCCCCGGTTCTTTCACTTCACCCGCACCACCTCTATCCACTTAACCTGCCGCAATGCATCATCGCGCTCACTGGGAACAATCAGGCGCACCAAGCCTTGTTGACGCGTCAGCGCGGCGCCGTCGAGCTGACATGCCAAAATGATGGCTCGATTGGCGGTGGGATTCACCAATTCAGCGCGCGCAATGCGCGTGCCAAAGCCGTCGGCGCTCACCACCTCCACTTGTGACCAGGCAACATCCATCCCCAGCCGAGCTTCGACCAGGCTTAGCAGCGTGGGGCCGCCAAACGTAAAGGGACCGGACGCGCCGTGGCCGGTGCTCACAATGTAACAGTCCGACAGCGCCACTTGGGGCAGCGCCTGCAAATCCGTCACGGTGATGGGCGCGGTCGCTCCGGTAGGCGCTTCGAAGCGCACAGTGGGATCGGCGCCGGGCGGTTCGGGGTTGGGATCGTGTGAGTGGGGCTGGAGGGGATCGTGTTGATGGGTGTGGTGATTGGTCATCTGATAATCCGTAACTTTCTCTTTAGTTCAAACGTCGTACATGTAGAAGCCCAAATTAACTCATAATTTAATATAGAGTGCATATATAGGGCTTTCACCCTGCCAACTTACAATTGATTCAGTGAAAGATTAGTATCTGTTATGCTGTCTATATTTATTGCGGCCCAAAACAGGAGTGTGGCGCAAAATAATATTCCCGGAAAGGATGTCAAACCAATGTCATACCGTAGAAAGTTTTGCCAGAGTCCCCAATTTGGGGAACGTGTCTGGCGAATGCTCAAGCCACATGGTCTAGATGATGGTCCATACGAGCGCCATGTGGTTGATGCAGCATTTCGCCGGCCCGTTTCGGTGATGGTACAAATGCACCCGATGCATCGTGCTAAAGCCGTCATAAAATTTATCGGTTCTATTGCTGCACGCATACTGCATCCCTCCGGTCGAATTCAACTCGTTCATCTTTAGGGGATTTAGCGCCCCTGGTGACGAAGATTCGACCAGGGGCGCAGCTATTACACAGAGAGTCGCCGCATGACTATCCGAAAACCAACGTTGGGCCCCCGATGGTTGGGATAGTCGCGGTGACGCTTTGCACACCGCACAAATTGACGCTGATTGGCCCACGATCCGCCGCGCAGCAGGCGCCGTTGTTCGCGCTCTCCATGCAGAGCCGCATCCTCTGACAACGCTTGTTCATATTCTAATTCGCTCCGCCAAACGTTCCGGCACCATTCCCACACATTGCCGGCCAGGTCGGCCGCTCCGCATTCTGCCATTCCTTCTGGGAATACACCTACAGGGCTCCCAAACCCAATACCGGTCCACCGCATATTGGCGTGCCGGTTGTCAAAGGTTTCACCCCACGGAAAGTTGCGTCCATCGGTACCGCGCGCCGCCCGTTCCCACTCGATTTCGGTGGGCAAATCAATGAGGTGGCCGACCCGTTTCGAAAACTATCGGCAATACGGCAATCGCTTCATACCAGCTAATGCCTACCTGCGGCCGATTGGGTGACTGATTGGCGGCAAGCCATGCCGTGGCGCCTCAATCTGATTCTCAACCCGCCAATGCCAGCCCGCGTCTATCCAATATGTAGAATCGGCATAGCCGCCGTCGTCTATGAAGGCGGCGTATTTGGGCGACTGTAATTGGACAGCGGCTAATCGCAAACGGTTGTGTAATCAGCGTGCAGGTCTGGTTTTGTACGCCACTCAGAAATGGCCCCGCTCAATAGGCTGCCAGGCAATATCCGGCAGCCCATTCTGCACCAACGCCGGGCGCATATCCCCCAATCGTCCAAGTGCAAGACCAGCAGCCACGCGCAGAGACGGCGCCGTTTGAGACAATAGAGTGCTATCTTCAATGAGAGCCAGTCGTTGCTGGCCGCCTGTGCGCATAACGCAACATCATCCGCAAACCACCCAGCACAGCTCCCGGCTAATTCCGGGTGCTCGCCACTGCTGCCCATGACAGCAACGCCGTTTTCGCCATCGGCCAGCTCGTCGATAAGGTTGCGCATTGCGGCGCGTTTCCATGCTCAGGTAGCCAACCAGGCGCCAAAATCGGCTCGCGCCACCAGCTTTCCAGCATCATTCGTTCTTTATGCAGAAGCGCCATAATGGCATCGATTCCGGGCCTCTGCTGCGCACAACTTCGGCTAAATATCTGGCCGCCATAAACTCTTGAAAGGCCAGATGCACAAAATGATAGAGGCCCTGTTCTTCTTCCAACAGAGCGCCGCGCAAACGAATCAACGCGAAAACGTTTGCTGCCCCATCCGGCTGGCCGGTTGTGCCTAGAAAACGGCGCAGCATGTATTCTTCAATCTCCCGCCCCTGCTCCGGCCCCCGTTTGTGCATTTCCCAGGCGACCTGCTGCAGCAAATCGCGATGAACGTCGGCGCTCAAGTGCAGTTCGCCAATCAGGCTGGAGTGCGTCAACATCATCCATAGTCCATACCGGCCAGATCAGATTGTCGATCACCCGCTGGCATAGGCGGCCCGGTGCCAGGAAAATGACGCTCGTTCTGGTGGACAATGAGCAGCATCCGCACCATTAACGGGCTGTCTATGAGGGGCAACGCACCGGATCCTAACTGGCGCTGACGCATTCTGTCTCCAGCCTATTAATGCCATCTTAGCACTACCTGAGTCTGCTTCCGGCCCAGGACGGGATTAGACTTATATAGTTTGCCATAGGCATTCTGGACCAGACGCGCGACATGTTCACCGTCGAGCGGTTCCACACGCGCCGCGCAAAAATCGCGCCCCAATTCGGAATGACCTTGATAGGCCGTGGTCCGACAGGTCACCACAATACGCAGGTTAGGTCTGCCATCCACCAGTCGCTCAATGTGCTGGCGCACGCGGATTCGTTCACTTTCCACGGGTACTTCATCCAAGCCGTCCAACAACAAGATCAAGAAGCGCCCACTTTGCAGCAAACGCGTAAAGAAGCCGGGCAGAAGATGCAATGTTTGTTGCTGCTGCTCGATTAGGTAATTGGCGATGACGGCGGTCAGTGTTTGGCTGCCAATCTGAGCGTTTGCGCGGCGCGCCATTGCATAAATGCTAAGCGGGAAGACAAACGGAATGGGAAGTTCAACCGCCCGTTCAGCCACATCCAATCCCAATAATCGCTGTGCAAACGAAACGTCATTATCAAGCAGCGCTGTTGCCAATGTGTGGGCGATAAATTGCAACACAGTCGTTTTGCCGGAGCCCGGTCTGCCCATGACAACGATGCGTTTGCCCAGCGACAACAGCGTACTTGTCACAATGCGATGCTGGCCATCAACCGCCTCTGGCTCCTCGGCGTCATACGGCGCGCGAGCACCATGTGTTGGCGTATAAACCGTGGCCGAGAGCGGTGCATAGATGCTGTCCAGCGACAGCTCTACCGGCCGCTGCATTCCGCGCAAGGAGACCGATCCATAGCGCCGCTGGACCCATTTCAAATAGATCGTCAATTCATGCGCCAACATCTCAGTTGTGTCGCCATCATCCGGCGACCGGTAATAATAATTGACGATCTGCGTAATATGGCTGCCAATGGCTACGCCAGTGTTTCCTTTCAGATTGCCGACCTCAATATGATCCATAGCGTACTCGTTCTTCCTCTGCAATTCCCGCATTCATGGGAACATGCAAACGCCCGGCCCCAAAACCGAAAGTCATTCTAAAAAGTATAACGCCGGTTGCCGACTCCAGCAACCAGCGTTATACTTATTACAGGCCAATTGTGTTCTGCATGAGCACAGTTGGCTTTTGTATACATATCGTGCAATTTACCAAACCAGGAGGGTTTCAAAACCGATGACCAACCAAGCCTCAATCCAACAATTTGCCGAGCGCGGCTATGTGGTGGCGCGCCAACTTTTCTCCCCATCAGAAGTCCAAATATTAATCCAACACTTTATGGACCTGCGCGCGCAGGGCGGCTTCCCGGGCGATTTTGCCGGGGTGGACGCCAACAGCAGCGACCCGCTCAAGCGCTTCCCACGCATGATCCACATGCACCGCTGGGACCAGCTGAGCCTGGAGT
The DNA here is from genome assembly GCA_041391125.1 of Caldilineaceae bacterium. Classification (GTDB taxonomy): domain Bacteria; phylum Chloroflexota; class Anaerolineae; order Caldilineales; family Caldilineaceae; genus JACKBC01. The sequence continues at coordinate 57,707 of JAWKON010000029.1, read as the reverse complement.
GGATGATCGACACCCGGCTCAACGCCTGGATGACGGCGCTGCTGGGGCGCGAGCCGTACGCGGTGCAGACCATGCTCTATTTTAAGCCAGCCGGCGCCCGCGGCCAGGCGCTGCACCAGGACCAGTTCTATTTGCAAGTGCAGCCCGGCACCTGTATGGCGGCCTGGCTGGCGCTGGATGATTGCGATGAAGAGAATGGCTGCCTGCAAGTGGTGCCCGGCACGCACAACATCCCGGTCCTTTGCACAACCGAGGCCGACACCAACCAGAGCTTTACCGATGTGACTGTGCCCATCCCCGAGGGCTATCAGAGGAGCCAGCATTATGAAAGGGGGCGACGTACTCTTTTTCAACGGCCAACTGGTCCACGGCAGCTATCCCAACACCAGCACAGATCGCTTCCAAGCTGCGCGGCTTCATCGGCCACTATATTGTGGGCGAAGCCGAGAAAGTGGCCAAGTACTATCACCCAGTGCTGCGCATGGACGGCAGCGGTGCTGAGCTGGGCGTCAGTGAGCGTGGGGGCCGTGGCGTGTGGGCGGAATCAGGCGGGCGAACCGGCGGTGGAGATGATGGAACCGGCGTAGAAAGTTGTTGCGTGTTGCGTACTGCTAACAAAATATTGGGGGCGCGCTTCATATTGCGTTGATTGTTGCGTATTGCGTGTACCCGTTCAGAGAGTAGTTTGGAAACAAGCTACAATACCAGTTCACGCAATGCAATACGCAACACAATCTTCAAAATCAGAACAACCACCTCCCCCTCAACATCATAACCACCAAAGGAGACCTCACCATGTCCGCCCAAACCGAATATCGCTACAACCGGCTCACCTGCCGAAATGAATGACGCCATCGAAATGCAAAAAAAGCGTGCTGCTGCCCACCGGCTCCACCGAACAGCACGGTCGCCATCTGCCGCTGGATGTGGACCTATTTCTGCCGAGTCGGTCTGCCTGGAAGCGGCCGCCGGGCGCCGGACAAGACTTTGGTGCTGCCGCCTATTGCCTACGGGCTCAACCTTGCACCATTGACTTCCCGGCACCATCCACATTGAGCCGGAGGTCTTTATTGCCTTCGTCTCAACATCACCAAAAGCGTGGCTCATCACGGCTTCAAGCGCATGCTGCTGGTCAACGGCCACGGCTCCAACACGCCGCTCATCGATCTCGTGGCGCGGCGCACCGTGCTGGAGACCGAGTCGATCTGCGGTGCGCTGGGCTATTTTCCGCTGGCCATGGAGGCGTTCAACAAAGTGAAGGACACCGCCGTCATGGCCCACGCCGACGAATTTGAAACCTCGCTCTATCTGCACCTGGCGCCCGAGCGCGTGCAGATGGACAAAGCCGGCGCCGGCGACGACGTCATGGGCGAATATGTCAGCTCGGACAGCGTCTATTCCAACCCGGTGCGCTTTAACGACTTCTGGGGCCGCTGGACCAACCTGGGCGTCCACGGCGACGCCACCACCGCCACCGCCGCCAAAGGCCAAGCCATCTTCAAAGCCGCCGTCACCGGGCTGGTCGATGTCGTCAGCGAGTGGCGGGTGCAGTGGCCCATTGCCGAGAGAATGGATCGGCACGGGGGGCGGTGCAGAAGGGGATTCGATGGTGAAGGGGTGGCGTATTGCGTGTTGCGTATTGCGTGTACTGGTTAAGGGTGTTGTTGGGTGGCGAGCTTCGTATTGGGTTGAGGTTGTTGCGTGTTGCGTATTTCGTGTACCCGTTCAGCAAGTCGTTTGGAAACCAGTTACAATACTGGTACACGCAACACGCTATACATCAAGCAATATATTTCCGGCAACACCACATTTCGTCAACCGGTTCACGCAACACGCAATACGAAACTACCTCATGAAAGGACCACACGGAAAAATAACATCCATCACCCCCACGGCCTCATCGGCGACACGCCCGAGGGCGCTTGACCAACGAAATTCTGCCCGAAGACTGTACATACGCTGGTGCAGTGGAGACGGACGAGGGGATTACGGCTGGGGCAGCGTCTTTACCAATGACGGGTTGGTGGTGGCGCTGCACGTGCTGGAGACGCTCTATCGGGGCGAGAATGCGCTGGAGCCAGAGCGGTCACCGAGAAGCTGCGCCAGCACATGTTTTGGCTGGGCCGCGGCGGTTCGATTGAGCATACCATCAGCGGCATCGACATTGCGCTGTGGGACATTCTGGGCCAGGCCACAGGGCAACCGGTATGATTGCTGGGCGGACGCTATCGCGAACGGGTCATGCCGTATGCGTCGCTGCTCATGGACCAGCCGGCGCCGCTCAAAGAGCATCTGTTGCAAATCAAGGCGGACGGTTTCCGCGCCTTCGTAATGGGCTGGGGTCCCTTTGGCCGTGGAGCAACGCACTGGATGAGCAAATTGTAGCCGCGGCCCGCGACGCGGTTGGCCCCGACAACTTGCTCATGGTCGATGCCGGCGGCAGCGACGCCTATTGGACCAATGGCTACAAATGGCGCTGCGCACGGCCCACATGCTGGCGGAGTATGACGTCTATTTACTGAAGAAGCGCTACAGCCGGACGCCATCGAAGATTACATCCTGCTGCGCCAAAGAACCGCGCCGCTGCCCATTGCTTGGCGGCGAAGTGCTGACCCGGCGCAATCGCTCCAACCTCTGGTTACAGCGCGGCGCTTTCGACATTGTGCAGCCGGACGTGACCAAAGTGGGCGGTATTAGCGAAGAGCGGCGTATTGATGGCCCAGGAGAACATGCGCTTTATCCCCCACGGCTGGAACACTGGCATGGGTCTGGCCGCCGATCTGCACCATCTGCCTTTCCGGCCACCAATCTGGTAGAATATATAACCGGCTCACCCTACATCGACGAGCTGACCGTGGGCGGCTGACGTTGGACGCCGACGGCATGTTGGCCATACCGGATGGGCCGGGGTTGGGGATTGAGCTGGATATGGATGTGGTGGCGCGGTTTAGTCGGAAAAGTTGAGAAATATTGAGTATCGAGTATTGAGTATTTTGGTCGAGATTCTCAATGGATCGCATGTTTCAAAGTGGGTTAAGAGACTATGGCGCCAGAAATATCGCTTATGCATCAAGCCGTCCAAGCAATTCCAAAATCACGCGGACTCAATACGCAATACGCAACACGCAATAACATCTTTCCAAGGAGACAATCATGCTAACCCCAGACCAAGTCAATTTCTATAAAGAAAACGGCTTTCTCGGCTCCATCGACATTTTGAGCGCCGAAGAGGCGGCGCATTACCGCCAAGCGTTTGACGCGCTGGAAGCACAAGTGGACCAGAAGACCGCGCAGATCGGACTGGTCGACTACCACTTTCAGCACAAGTTCATTTGGGAGCTAGCCACGAATCAGAGCATCCTTGACGCCGTGGAAGACGTAATCGGCCCCAATTTCTATCTGCTGGCCACCCACTTTTTCAACAAATATGGCGAGGGTGAGAAAGCCTCCGCCTTTGTGGCCTGGCACCAGGACGTGACCTTCTGGGGACTGGAGCCGCCCTACGCCATTACGGCCTGGTATGCCGTGGACGATGCCGACGCCGAGAACGGCTGTATGCAGGTCATCCCCAACACGCACCACGGCATTATGGAGCACGGCAAAGCGCAGCAAGCCGGCAACCTGCTTAGCATCAACCAGGAAGTCCACGTGACGCCGGAGCAGGCCGCCACCGCCGTGGATCTGCCGCTGCGCGCCGGCCAAATGTCGCTGCACGATGGCACGCTGATCCACGGCAGCCTGCCCAACCGCTCCCACCGCCGCCGCTGTGGCCTTACCCTGCGCTACGTGCCGACGTGGGTCAAGCAGGCCGATCTCAATTCCTACGCCAAGCGCTGGAATGCGATTCTGGTGCGTGGCGCAGATGCAGAGCGAAATTTTGAACCGCTGGCCGCGCCGTTCTAAAATTCAGCGCGCGTCTCGAACATTTTATAAACCACAGAGTCCCTCTGATCTTCGCCGAAAGGTTGCACAAATTTGCCGGATTTTGGCGTTTTCAGAAAAGAAATCTATGAAATCTGTGTAAGCTGTTGATCAAAATCAAAGCGTCTGATACCTTCACTCCAGGATAATCACCATGACCCTGCCACCCATCGCCGCCCAAGTTTACACCATCCGCGACCACATCAAAACCGCGTCCGATTTTGCCGCCAGCATGGCCAAAGTGCGCGCCATTGGCTACACCGGCGTCCAGCTCGATCTGGAGCATCACCCCGACGTGCCCGCCGCCGACATCCGGCGCGCCTGCGCTGATGCCGGGCTCTCCATCTGCATCAGCCACTTTGGTTATGAGCTTTTTGAATCGGAACTGGAAGCCATTATCGACCGGCAGCAGATTTGGGGCTGCGGCCAGACCGCCATTGTGGCCATGCCCCGGCGCTTTCACGAAGAGGGCGCCGACGGCTACCGTCGTTTTGCCGCCGAGACCAGCGCCATTGGCGAAAGGTTGGCCGCCGCCGGCATCACCCTCAGCTATCACAACCACAGTTTCGAATTTGTGCGCTTTGGCGAACAGACCGGTCTCGACCTTATTTTTGCCGCAAGCGACCCGCGCTATCTGCAAGCCGAAATCGATGTCTATTGGGTGCAGCACGGCGGCGCCGACCCGGCGACGTGGATTCAGCGCGTGGCGGGCCGCATGCCGGTGGTGCATTACAAAGACATGGCCATCCTGCCCGATGGCAGCCAGGCCTTTGCCGAAGTGGGGCAGGGCAACCTCAACTGGCCGCGCCTTGTGGACGCCACCATCGAAACCGCCGTCCCCTGGATCGTCGTCGAGCAGGACCGCTGCCGCCGCGACCCGTTTGAAAGCCTGGCCATGAGTTATCGATTTTTGCAGCAGTTTCGCTGAGGGGATGAAGGGATGACAGGATGACAAGATGGCGTCTGGACTCATCATCTTGTCATCCTGTCATCCCTTCATCTTATCAAAACAAAGGAGACCCTCCCCACATGAGCATCTATCAAGACCTAGGCGTGCGCCCCGTGATCAACGCGGCCGGCGCGGTGTCGCGCTATGGCGGTTCGCTGATGGCGCCGGAAGTGTTGGAAACTATGCGCATTGCATCGCAGGAGTTTTGCCTGCTGGATGAGCTGCACGAGCAAGTCGGCAAACGCATTGCGGCCCTGCTCGACGTGGAGGCGGCCTATGTCACCTCCAGCGCGGCGGCGGGCATTGTGCTGACCACCGCCGCCTGCATGACCGGCAGCGACCCGGCGCGCATCAAGCAACTGCCCGATGCTGCGGGGATGCGCCACGAAGTCATTATCCAAACCGGCCACCGCATCCCCTATGATCAGGCGCTGCGCGTGGCTGGGGCCAAAATCGTGGAAATTCGCGATGCGGGCGCGCCGCCCGTGGCCGCCATGCAGGCTGCCATCAACGCCAACACGGCCGCCATCTTTTATCTGGCGCGCGTCATGGATGCGCCGGCGTCGGCGCCCTTTGCGCAGGTGGTGGAGATGGCGCACGCCGCCAACGTGCCGGTCATTGTGGATGCTGCGTCCGAATGCCCGCCAATGAGCACGCTGAGCCGCTTTGCCAAGGCCGGGGCGGACCTGGTCATCTTTAGCGGCGGCAAAAGCATTATGGGGCCGCAATCCACCGGGCTGCTGATTGGGCGGCCCGATCTGATTGCGGCCTGCGCGGCCAACGGCACGCCCTTTGCCGCCGTGGGCCGCGCCATGAAGGTGAGCCGGGAAGAGGTAGTGGCTTTCCTCAAGGCGCTGGAGCTTTATCTGGCGCGCGACCACGATGCCGATCAGGCGCGTTGGGAAGCACAGGTGCGCCACATGGAAGAGGAGCTGATGGATATTCCCCACATCGAGTTGAGCCGCGTGCCGCAGATTCAAACATACGCCGTGCCGCAGCTCGCCATCCGTCCGCTGCCGGCATTGGGCATCACTCGGGAAGAAATTGCCGCGGCTTTGTTGGCGGGGGAACCGCGCATTGTCGTCGGGCTGCATCAAACCGCGGACAGTGTGGTGATCAATCCCCATATGCTGCAAGTAGGGCAGGAAGAAGTGGTGGGGGCAAGGGTTCGCGCAACATTGGGCGGGTAAGCTGGCAGAGGAGGCAGTTTACCGTGCGAGAGTTGCTCTACAAAGCCTATGTGTGGCTCATGCTCACCAATGTCCGCATTCGGCATTGGGGCTATCAGATCTATCTGCACCGCCGGCGGGCGGATTTAAACGATGCGGACTTGAGCTATCTCAATTTGAGCGGCGCCAATCTACGCGGCGCCAATCTGCGCGGCGCCAACCTGCGCCGCGCCGACTTGACCGGTGTTGACCTGACCGATGCGGACCTAAGCGGAGCCAACCTCACCGGCGCCAGGGTGAGCGATGCCCAATTGGCCCAAACCAAATCTTTGGCCGGCGCCACGCTGCCGGATGGGACCATTCAGATTTAAACACAAATACGACCGGCAGCTCGGCGCTGCCGGTCGTATTTGTGTTCCATTTCAATCTTCATGCTCAGCCCCATTGTTGTCTTCCTCCCTGACGTTGCTTTGAAAGCTCCCTGCCGCGGTCACAATATGCCAAAAACGCACATATAGTGGTACAATTAGCAGAACATTCGTTCGCGGCGGAATGCTAAACAACTTTATACAGCGGTAACCTTGCGTCCGTTCCGTGGCTCTTTTCTAATACAACCACAGGCACATAAAAAGATGCTGTCGGCGAATCCGTTGCCACCCGTTGAAACGGGTGGCTGGCAAAGGAAACCGGCTTAAGCCGGTTTGCCATAGCAGGCGGTGGATTCATCCACTGCGCAATTCACCAGCAAGCGCATAAGAATAAAGGAGACACCTTTTGCTAAATAATGCTGTGGCCCCGCGCGGGCGGGCCGAATTTACGGTGGCCGATCAGTATGCATACAACCGGTCTGGCCCGGTGCGCTGGATTTTTTCGCACCTGCTGCGCTATAAGGGCTTTATGGCCAGCTTTGCCGTGGCGGCGCTGCTGACCAATGTGCTCTTTTCGGCCATCCCGCGCATTACGGGCATTGCCTTTGACGAAGTGCTGCAAGCCCAGCCCAGCGCCAGCCGCCTGCTGTGGTTAGCGCTGGGTGTGCTGGCCATTGTGCTGGTGCGCGGCGTCATCGATTTGACCAACTCTTTTTCCATTGAGACGTTGGGGCAGCGGCTGGAACGCGACGCCCGCCAAGAGCTGTACACCAGCCTGCTGGGCAAAAGCCAAACCTTCCACAACCGCCAGCGCGTGGGCGACATTATGGCGCGCGCCAACGACGACGTGCGCCAGCTCAACCCCATGATGAATCCGGGGGCGGCGCTGCTCATCGAATCGATGATGGGCATTGTGGCGCCCGTGGCTTTTATTGCCTTTATGCGGTGGGAATTGCTGCTGGCGCCATTTCTGTTTGTAATCGCGTACGCGTTTGCGCTGCGCCGCTACATCCGCCAGCTCAACCCGGTCTCGGGGCAGATGCGCTTTCGCTTTGGCGAGATGAACGCCGGGCTCAACGAGACCATTGCGGGTATTGAAGTGGTCAAATCGACCGCCGAGGAAGCCCAGGAGCGCCAGAAGTTTATCGAGCGGGCCAGCCTCTACCGCGACTATTTTGTGGAGCAGGGCAAAATTCAGGCGCGCTATCTGCCGCTGCTGCTGCTTGGTTTTGCGCTGACCATTGCCTTTGCCCACGGCGTCTGGCTGCTGGCGCAAGGGCAGCTCACCGTGGGCGAACTGGTGGCCTATATGGGGCTGATGGGCGTGCTGCGCTTCCCGGCCTTTATCTCTATTTTCACCTTTACGCTGGTTCAATTGGGCATTGCCGGGGCCAAACGCATCTTGGCGCTCATCGACGAAGAGACCGATCTGGATGAAAACGTGACCGACTACGCCGCGCCCATGCGCGGCGAAATCGTCTTTGAAGATGTGACCTTTAGCCACGAGGATGAAGATGACACCCCCGCCCTGCGCAATATCTCATTTACTGCTGCGCCCGGCCAAACGGTGGCCATTGTAGGGCAGACCGGTTCGGGCAAGAGTACGCTGACCAAGCTGGTCAACCGCATTTATGATGTGGACAGCGGGCGCATTCTGATTGACGGGGTGGACGTGCGCGACTGGAATCTGGCCTCGCTGCGTTCGCAGATTTCATCGATTGAGCAGGATATTTTTCTCTTTTCGCGCTCGATTGCCGACAACATCGGCTTTGGGCTGGGGCAGACCAGCGACCGCGCGGCTGTCATTGAGGCGGCTAAAGCGGCCCAAGCCGACGACTTTATTATGGACTTTAAAGACGGCTACGACACGGTGATCGGCGAGCGCGGCGTCACGCTTTCGGGCGGGCAGCGGCAGCGACTGGCCATTGCGCGCGCCCTGCTCACCGCGCCGCGCGTGCTCATGCTGGACGATTCGACCAGCGCCATCGACAGCGCCACCGAGGACCGCATTCAGCAGGCCATCAACAAAGTGTTAGAGGGGCGCACCACGCTGCTCATCACCCACCGCCTCTCCCAAATCCGCCGCGCCGACAAAATCCTCATGCTCCATCAAGGCCGCATTGTGGACCAGGGGACGCATGAAGAGCTGCTCGCCCGGAATGAATTGTATCAGCGGATATTTGCACGATATGAGTAGTAGGGAGTAAGGAGTAGGAAGTAGGGAGGCGGCTTGTCTACCTCCTTACTCCCTACTCCCTACTCCCTTCCACGAAAGGATCACCCCTATGGGTTTCATCATGGACGGTCTGGACGCTGAGGCGTATGACCGCACCTATACGGATAGACAGCTTGTGGGGCGCATTGGGGGCTATTTTCGGCCCCATTTGCCCAAGATGCTCTTTGTAGCCGGCACGATTGTGCTCAATTCGGGCTTGGACGCGGCGCTGCCGGTGCTGATTTCGCGCGGCATCAACAATCTTACCGGCGTGGTCGGCGGCGACCCGAGCGAGATTTGGCGGCGATCCATTACGCTGATCATCGCCATTTTGGTGGCGGGCGCGCTGTCGTGGACCTTTAACTTTTTCCGCCAAACCTATACGGCGCGCACCGTGGGCGACGTGGTGCTGGATCTGCGCAAAGATGCCTTTGATGCCGTGCTGGCGCGCGATATGTCCTTTTATGACGAGTTCGCTACCGGCAAGATCGTGAGCCGCGTCACTTCGGATACGCAGGATTTTTCCAACGTGGTGACGCTGACGCTCAACTTGATCAGCCAGATTTTGATTGTGGTCGTCATGGTGGGCGTGCTCTTTTACATCAACCCGCGGCTGGCGCTGATCGAGATGGCCATTGCGCCCATTGTGGTGGTGGTGGCGCTGCTCTTCCGACGCATTGCGCGGCGCACCACACAACAGGCGCGGCGGGTGTTGGCGCAGGTCAACGCCAACGTGCAGGAGTCGATCACGGGCATTGCCGTGGCCAAAACCTTCCGCCAGGAGCAGACCATTTATGATGAATTCGCCAAAGTTAACGCCCAGTCGTATGCGCTTAATTTGCGGCAAGGCTATGTCTTCAGCGCCATCTTTCCCATTCTGGGGACGATTTCGGGTGTGGGCACGGCGCTCATCCTCTACTTCGGCGGGCGCAGCGTGATTGGCGGGACGGTGTCGGCGGGCGACTGGTTTCTCTTTATGGAGGCCATCAACTTCTTTGTCTTTCCGCTGACCGGCATCGCTTCCTTCTGGAGCCAGTTTCAGCTTGGTCTCTCGGCCAGCGAGCGCGTCTTTGCGCTGGTGGATGCCGAGCCACGCGTCAATCAATATGACAACCAGCCGGTCACCGAGCTGGCCGGGCGTATTGAGTTTAAAGATGTGGCCTTCCGCTACACCGAGCAGGAGCAGGTGCTGCTCGATTTTAACTTGACCATTCGAGCCGGCGAAACCATTGCGCTGGTGGGCCACACCGGCGCCGGCAAGTCGAGCCTGGGCAAGCTGGTGGCGCGCTTTTATGAATTTCAGGGCGGCCAAATTCTCATCGACGGACGCGACATCCGCAGCCTGGATCTGCATTCATACCGGCGCAAGCTGGGCATTGTGCAGCAGACGCCCTTCCTCTTTTCCGGCACCGTGCGCGACAATATTCGTTACGGCGTGGAGGGCGCCTCCGATGCGGAGGTGGAGGCAGTGGCCAGCCAGGTAGGCGGCGGCGATTGGCTGGAGAGCTTGCCCAACGGCTTGGACACGCCGGTGGGCGAAGAGGGCAAAGGCATCTCTATGGGGCAGCGGCAGTTGGTGGCGCTGGGCCGCGTACTCATGCAGAACCCGTCCATTGTGATTTTGGACGAAGCCACCGCCAGCGTGGACCCGCTGACCGAAGCGCAAATTCAAGAGGGGCTGGACGTGGTGCTGCAAAACCGCACCGCCATTGTGATCGCGCATCGCCTTTCCACCATTCGGGCGGCGGATCGGATTATCGTGCTGCGGCAGGGTGAGATTATTGAGGAGGGCGATCATGAGGCGCTGATGGCGCAAGATGGGCATTATGCTGAACTGTACAATACCTACTTCCGCCACCAGGCCCCGGATTATCTAGTGGAATCAACTCCGCATGATGCCTTGCAAGTGGCATAAGGCGCTGCGGCACAAAGCCGCCACGTCATCTTTGCTTTTCTCCATGCGGTGGGCGATCTCGTCCTCACCCAAATTATAATAGCAGTGATAGACAATGGCCATGCGCTGTTCCATGGAAGCAAGTTGACTAATGGCATGAGCCAATAGATCTGCGTCCACGTTCGGCATGTGAAGCTGAAACGCAGTGTCTATGGTGCTCAACATGGTTTGGAAAGGGTCAAACCCCGTGGATTGCTTCTGGGCATAGGGCGGCTGGAATTCAATTTTGTAAGAGAGCTGGTACAAAATCTGTTGATTCACCAACCCTTGCAGCCACACATCAAACGACACATCACACGGATACGCGTCGGGTGCGATTTGGTTGCATAGCGTTTGCGCAATGGTGGACGCCTTATCTTGGGCAAACATGGTGGGTATGCCCATGTCGATTAACAGCCGATAGGTATCGTGGGTTAAGTTGGCCGCCAGGGCGATCCAAGTTTCGTAATCGCCGCGCGCCAGGGCGCGCAGGCGGCTCTTTTCTTGTTGAAAAATATGGACTATGTTCTTAAGATAGGATACGATCCATTGCGATTCTTCAGAGCCGATTGAATCTGCCGCATCTTCTGGATGCAAATTTGTTCTCTGGCTTGCCGTTGCATTCGAACGCATCGCGCGTTTTCGCATGTTGAGCGCGCGGCCCGAATGCACGTTGCGCCAGAAATATCGCTCAATTTGCCGGCTATCTTCTACAGACAAACCGGCCAAAATTTCAGATTTCTTTTCACCATAGCAATCAAAAAGCGCCGAATATTGTTGCTCCGAACGTGCTGACATGACAATTCTCCTCAAAAGTGTCAACGGACGATATACTGCAATCCTAACAAAATTGATAGGAAGTCATTGTCATTATATGCCCAAATTGGCTCTACGTGAGCTATCGAATTACTATACAGATCCTCTCCTCTTTTCCAGAAAAAGGTGCTATATCACAAGAACGCTGTGCGATCTTACCGGATCGCAGATGACCGCCGATGCATTTACGCCCACAAAAACGCAAAAGCCACAAAACCAGCTTGAGTTTTGTGGCTTTTGTGTTTTTGTGGCTATGTATCTGTCATGCCTCTTGGAGCGCAAGCTCCACTTTCAATTCCGGTTTGGGCGTATATCCGCGGAAGATCCAGGCAGACAGGATGCCCGCCAGCAGCGTGATCAGCCCGCCCACCACAAAGACCATGCGCACGCCAATCAGCGCGGCCAATCCACCGGCGGCAAACATGGAGACCAGGCTAGCCACCTGCACAATGGCGCCCGCCGCCGCGCTGATGCGCCCGCGCGTTTGCATCCTGCACTTCGGTTTGAATCAGCGTCGAAATGGCCGAATTGGTGGGCGTGACCAGCAGCCCAACAAAAAGAGCAGCGGGAACAGATGCCACACCGATTGAATGGTGGATAGCAGCCCCACGCCCACGGCCAGCCCCATTAGCCCGGCGCTCACGATATGGGTCGGCTTGAGCCGCGCCGCCAGCATTGTGACCAACGCGCCGCTCAACACCATGCCCGCCACCTGGGCAAATTCAATGGCGCCAAACCAGGTCTCGAGACGCGCAGGTCGTTCACCACCATGGGCGCCATCAGCACGTTGACCGCGCCCAATCCCAACATGGTCACCGCAATAGCCACCAGCGTACCCACCAGAATGCGCGAACTGGCGATCAACGTAAAGCCGCTGCGCATTTCGCGCAAAATGGCGCGCCTCCGCGGCGCCGGAGCGAGCGGCCGGTTCAGCCGTCTTCGCAGGCTGCCCGGCTTTGGGCGCCAGCGCAATGCGGCTGATCATCCACATGGACACAAAATAGGTGATGGCGTCGATGACAAAGGCGGGTGCAAACACACCCAATACGCCCACCAGCACGCCAGCCGCCGCCGTTCCCACCACGCGCACGCCCACCATGCTGGTTTGCGACAGCGTGTTGGCGGCCAGCAGTCCTTCCTGCGGCGCCACATTGGGGATGATAGCGCTGCGGGCGGGCGTAAAAAAGGCGCCCACGGCCGAGAGCAAAAACGCAATGGTGTAGAGCAGCCACAATCGATTGTCTGCGCCATCCGTCTGCACCCCCACCAATATGAAAGCCAACACCAGAATACCGCGCAGCAGATCGGAGACGATCATCACCCGCTTGCGGTCCCAGCGGTCCACAAAGACGCCGGCCACCAGCCCCACGGTGGCGTGCGGCAGCGCCAGCGCAATGAGCAGATTGGCGATGGCGCTGGTCGAGCCGCCGGTCATGCGGTTGATCAGCAGCACCAACGTCAGTTGCGTAATGGCGTCACCAAAATCCGAAATGAGCTGGCCCAACCAGAGCCAGCGGAAATTGGCTATGCGCAATAGGTCGCGCACGCCCACCTCACTTGCCTTTGCATCAACGGCATCAACGGATACGGCATCGGCACTGTCACTCATGGTTATCCTCCTTATTTTCGGCCAATGGGTAGAGCGCTATGGTAAATCCATATTGGCGCTTGTCTGCCGACGGCTCCTCGTCAGAACCATATTTCTCCAATATCGACTCAAACTCGTTTTGTAAATCCAGCGCCTGTTCCGGTGTTAAAGACAAGACCGAGCGCGTCAATATTATGCGCTTTTCATTGGGTGCGGAATCATCAACCTGCGCATTGCGGGCGGCCACGCTGGCCAAGATCTCAGCACGCGTTGTCTCCAATATCGAGTACAGAAGCGAATCAATGTCCCCATCCTGATGGCTGCCGGGCGCTAACAGGGATTCATCGACCGTAAAACGCAAAGCCCGCAGCTGATAACTCTTTTCCACAATGCCCGACACAATTTTGGTCTCCACCACGCGGATTAGTTCATGTTTTTCCAGCAGGTTGACGTGATAATAGAGCTTGGTGGGCGTCGTATCCAGCACGCGCGCCAGTTCTTTGACCGTGGTGGGCTGCTCCAGCCGCTCCAATATCTGGATGCGCAGCGGGTCGGAGATGACGCGCAAAGTCTCCAAATCCGTAATCGTGTAAAGCGCGTCTGCTTGAACGCTTTCGTTATGTGATGCCATATGAATTCCTTGTCGTAGTTCGATTCGTCGTACAAAATACATTCAAACAATTGATATTATTTTATCATTCAAAATATTTTAAATATCCAAATACATTTTATCACTAAATTTGAGATTGTCAACCCCCCATTTCAAACATACGGCATATCTTTTGGATGGCCTCGCGGGCTGTGCTACAATTCCGTCTTGTGATTACGCTCTTGATTACGCTTGTCGAATTGATACGTTCCCCACTGGGTCCGGCGCTGGTATTGCTGTTGGGCGCCGCCATTGTGTTTGTGTCCGGGCGCTGGGTCTATCGCACGTTCCGCATGACGGGGGTGGCTCTGCTCTTTGTGGCGCTGGCCGTCTGGCTGCTGCTGGGGTTGCGCACGCGAGCGGATTTCCCCATTTACAGCCACCCGTGGCAGCCGCTTTTGCAGGGCGGCGCCAACCTGGTCTGGATTGGCGACGGCTGGAACTGGTATATTGCCGGGCTGATTTTGTTACTGGGCGGGGTGGGCATTTTGCTGGATTGGAATGGCGGCCAACGCGGTTCGACTAGCAGCGGCTACCGACGCAGCAGTTCCAGCATGGCCTCGCATTTGGGCTTTTTGGCCACGGCGCTGCTTTTTGTGGAAAGCGGCAACCTGCTCACCGCCATTCTCACCTGGGTGATGATGGATTTGATGATGCTGTTGCGCAGCGCCATGCGGCCCGACAGCACGCCGCAAAGCGTAGCCGTCACCGTGCGCGACAACCGCGCCAAAGGCTTGAGTCTGCTAGGCGCGCTCTTTCTGATGGTCGGGTTGCTGCCGGCGGGGCCAGGCGGACCGGGGCAGCCGCTGGACAGCGGCGTGTTGCCCTTTGAAACCATCGTGCTCATGCTGCTGGCGGCGGCCATCCGCGCCGGCGCCTACCCTTTTCATCTCTGGCTGCTGCCCACCGAAAATGAGCGCGTTGACTTGGCCGAACGCATGTTGGATCAGATGGTGCCGGTGCTATGTGGGCTGTGGCTGCTGGGCTGGACGGTGAACTTGGGCGGCGAATTAGTGCTGGTGCGCCCCGAAATCCTGGGCATTATCATTCTGTCTATGCTGGGCAGCGCCATCGCCGCTTGGACCGCGCCGGATCAGTCGAATCACACCACATTTGTGCTGATCACCTCAGCCGGGCTGGCCGGTCTTTCGGGCGCCGTCGCCTTTGACCAGGGGCCGCGGGCGCTGATTTGGCCGACCACGGCCTTTGCATTGGGCGGCGGGATGTGGCTGGTGGGCGAGCGCGTGTGGCAGGAATGGGGCTGGCAGATCCCGGTGAGCGTGGGCGCCTTGGCGCTGGCCGGCGTACCCTTTACACCGGGCTTTCTAACGCAGCCGGGGCTGGCGCGGCTCATCACCACCGGCTCGATTTTTACGCTGCTCTTTGCCGTTTACGTGCTTGCGCAGACCATTCAAATTGGCGCCCTGCTGCGCAGTTGGGGCGCCGAACGCCGCGACCCGCCGGTGCTGCAACCCATGGCGGTGGCGCGCCTGCTGATCGCCTGTATTGCGCTGGGGTTGCCGCTGGCATTTGTGGGCTTTTTGCCGCAGACAGTGGCCACGCTGGCCAGCATGCCGGACGCCATTCCCCCCACGCTGGGCAACCCGCCCACGGTGGTCGCGCCCGGCGTGGTCTGGATTACGCTGGGGTTGCCGCTTTTGTTGGGCATGGGTGTTGCGCTCATGCGCCCGCGCTTTTGGGGGCACTTTGGTCAATGGCCGGGGCTCATCAGCCACTTGAGTCGGCTAGAGTGGCTATTTCAGATCTCCTGGTGGAGCATCAACCGGGTGAGCGACGTGTGGGGCAACGCGGTGGGCGTTATCGAAGGCGCCGGCTACATGGGTTGGCTGGCCGTTTTTGCGCTGCTGGGTTATATATTGATAAGTTAATATAGATGGATCAGTTTTTTGCAGGACTTCGCTTCTTTACATCAAATTCAGGGCCGCTGATCATCGGGCTGGCGGCCGCCATGATGATTGTGCTGTGGGATTGGCGGGCTAGCCTGGTAGGCATGTTGGTCATCCAACTGGGCGTGGCGGCGCTGGCTGTGGCGCGCCAAGGCATGCAGCCGCAGTGGGCTTTTATCCAGACGATGATCATTGCACTGTGTGCGCTCTCCATGTCGATTTCAGCCATGCAGAGCAAACCGGGCGGCACCTTTCGCCAATCTGGCACCTGGACGTTGCGCGTGTTTGTGCTGCTGTTGCTGGGCGTCTGCTGGCGCTTGTTTGACCTGAAGTTTGCGATTCCACTCATTGAGCCTAACTTCAACACGCTGATGATCTGGCTGGCCGCCTGTTCGCTGCTGATGATGAGCCTTAGCGACAATGCGCTCTTTACGGGGACGGCCCTGCTCTTGTGGATGATTCCCATGCAGGTGGCGGTGATTGTGCTGTGGCCCATCCCCAGCCTGATTATTATTTTGGGCGGGCTGGAACTGCTGCTGGCGCTAGGATGCAGCTATTTGCTCCTGATTGAAAACTTTACCGGCGGCCAAAAAGCGCTGGTGATGACCGACATTTCATTCCCAACGCTCTATCTGCCCGCCCCCGCCAAGCAGATTGGCGCCTCATTCAAAAGCCTGCCCGACCCGACCAAAACCAATTTGCCTGCGGTCAATCGCATCACCCACCAAACTGTCCCCATTGAGCGCGGCAGTCGGCGGCCGCTGGGTGAATTGCCGGCCCGGCGCCCGCACCTTCCACGAGCGAGCGAACCGGTGAACACCCCATTATCGTGCGCCTGGCCAAACGACGCCTCTTCAGCGCCGCGCGGCGAATCGTCCTCCGAGCCCGCCTCACCTTCGCCGTCGGCCGCCAACGGAAACGCGGCTGGCTCCAGCCATGACGATGACGCCCCAGAAGAGTTAATCTAAAATGAATGCAACCACGGTTTCAGCCCTGAATCTGCCGGCGCTCATGATCGGCAGCCTGCTGCTCTTTTCCATGATCACCTATTTGCTGCGCGGGCTGGAGTGGATCACAGCGGCGCTGGCGGCGGCCTTTACGGGCAGCATGGCCATCTGGCTGTGGCAAGTGGACATCAGCACATCGCTACGCGAAGTACCGTTTTTGCCGGCGCCGGTGGACCTGACGGCGCCATTGGAACGCTTTGGCTTTACGCTGCAGCTTCAGCCAGGCGCGGTGCCCATTTTGACGCTGGGGTTGGCGCTGGCCGCGGCCTCCTTTTTGCTGGCCGTGCGCTCTAGCCAGGGCCACACTTTTGTACCGTTTGCATTGGCGCTGCTGGCGGCCTATGTCTTCTTTGTGCTGATTACGGCGGGGCCGCTAGCGCCGGCGCTGCTGGGGCCGCTCTTTCTGATTGCGTTGACCATCATGGGCATTTTTGTGCTGCAAGCCGGGCGGTTGATTCATCCGGCGGGGCCGTTGCGCACGTTAATTCCGCCCATTCTGGCCTTCCCCTTTTTCCTGATTGCAGCGTGGCACGTGGCGCAGATTCCGCTCAATCCGCAAGATACGGGGCCAACGCAGACCGCCGCGCAACTCTTAAGCTTTGGGCTGCTGCTGCTGCTGGCGCCGGTGCCGCTACACAGCTCCATGCCGGCCACCGCGCAAGCCGCGCCGCCGGTAGTCACGGCGCTGTTGACGTTGCTCTATCAACTGGCGTTGCTCTTCCTCATTTATCGCGTCTTTTCCACCTTTCCCTATGTGGCCACTGAAACCCCCATTGCCGATCTGCTTACCTTGGCCGGGTTGGCCACGGCGGTTTGGGGTGGTATTGCGGCGGCGGGCGCCAGCCATCCGGGACGACTGTGGGGCTATGCCGCGCTGCACGAATGGGGGCTGTTGATGATGGTGCTGGCAGTGCCGGGCATCCGCGGCTGGCTCATGGTGCTGCTGCTCTTTAGCCTGCGCGTGGTCAGCATGTTGACGGCGGCCACCGGTTTGGCCGCGCTGGAGCAGAACAGCGAACAGTTTAATCCAGACTACCTGCGCGGGCTGGGCAACCGGATGCCGTGGAACAGCGCCGCCTATCTGCTGGGCGGGTTGGGGCTGGCGGGCTTTCCGCTCAGCGCCGGCTTCACCGGTCACTGGGCCGCGCTGCAAATCATCGCCACCGCCGATTGGCGACCGGCGGCGGCGGTGCTGCTGGCTTCGGCGGGCGCTATTTTTGGCTATATCCGCATGGCGCGCCTGCTCTTTGGCCCTGGCGTGCAACCGCCGCGCGTCCATGAAAATCCGCTCAGCGCGTTCATCGCGCTGCTGGCCATTCTTATCTCGGCCAGCCTGGCCCTGGCCCCCCAACTGCTGGACGCCCCCATCAGCCGCGCGCTCATCGCCTTTAGCAATTGAGTAGCCTCTACCAGCCACGTCCGTCAAAATAATCCCGGAATCTTTTGGAGATTCCGGGATTATTTTGACTCCATCCCGCGAAATCCAGCTTATCTAGATTCGCGCAAAAGGAGGGACTGGATTCATTTCCTCTCAATGCCTAATTTGATAGCTCCTGACAGCCGCACTATGGTACAAAAAAGCGGGCATAATCTGTGAAATCTGCGCAATCTGCGGTTAAAAAATGTACCTAAATTTCCTTGTCCCGAAATGAGCCATTCATGCAACGTTCTTCCCGCTTGAGCGGGTTTTACCAAAAAAGCATTGACGAGCGGATGCAGATTCTGCAACAGTGGGCGGATCTGACCGATGGTGAAATGGCCGCGCTGCACGATGCGCTGTCGGTCCAGCAGGCCGACAAGATGATCGAAAATGTGGTGGGCCGCTACAGCCTGCCGCTGGGAATTGGCGCCAATTTTGTGATCAACGGGCGCGATGTGTTGGTGCCCATGGTGGTGGAAGAGCCCTCCATTGTGGCGGCGGTGAGTTATGCCGCTAGGTTAGCGCGCGGCTGCGGCGGCTTTGTCACCGGCAGCACCGAACCGGTGATGATTGCGCAAATTCAGTTGCTCAACGTGCCAGATGCCGACGGCGCGCGCGCCGCCATTTTGGCCGAAAAAGAGCTGTTGCTGGCGCTGGCCAACACCAGCCCATCCATTGCCAAACGGGGCGGCGGGCCAGTCGATATTGAAGTGCGCCATCTGCCGCAAACGCCCACCGTCCCCATGCTGGTGGTGCATCTGCTCTTTGACACGCGCGACGCCATGGGGGCCAATGCCATCAACACGGCGGCCGAAACCATTGCGCCGGTGTTGGAGCGGCTAAGCGGCGGGCGGGCGCTGCTGCGCATTTTGAGCAACTTGAGCGACCGGCGCCGGGCCTGGGCCGAAGTGCTGATCGCCGCCGCCGAGTTTAGCACGGTGGATCATGCGGGCGCCGACGTGGTGCAGGGCATTGTCCACGCCAACGCGCTGGCCATCGCCGATCCATATCGGGCGGCCACGCACAACAAGGGCATCTTCAACGGCATCGACGCCGTGGCGGTGGCCACCGGCAACGACTGGCGCGCCATCGAAGCCGGCGCCCACGCCTACGCCGCCCGCGATGGCCACTATCGGGCGCTGACCGAGTGGCGCGTTGTGGAAGCCGCCGAGGCGCAAGCCGCCGCGCCGGACACAATTTTTCACCAATGTGGCAGCGGGTTCCCGGCGCTTTATGGCCGGCTGGAGCTGCCGCTGGCCGTGGGGACCGTGGGCGGCGCCACGCGCACGCACCCGGTAGCGCAAGTGGCGCTAAAAATTCTGGGCGTCTCCGGCGCCCGCGAACTGAGCGAGATCATGGCGGCGGTGGGGCTGGCCCAAAATCTGGCCGCCCTGCGCGCCCTGGTCACCGAAGGCATTCAGGCCGGCCACATGAACCTGCACGCCCGCCAGATCGCCATTGCCGCCGGCGCCGCCGCCGAACAGGTCGATTGGCTGGCCGCCCGCTTGATTAGTGAAGGGCAGATTCGCGTGGAGCGAGCGCGGGAGTTGTTGGCCAATCTATTGTAACCAATAATAGTTCAACTGGATCTCATGTGGTTGACAGGGGCGAGCGGCGGTTGAGCAGGCTGCGGCAGTTGGCAGCCGTATCGAAACCAGAGCGGGTCAACCACATAAGAACCAAAAACGCTCAAATTATTTCGTATTGCGTATTGCGTGAACCGATTGACAATCTTGATCCGAAACCAGTAACTGTACCGGTACACGCAACACGCAACACGCAACACGCAACACGCAAGGAGTTTCACAAATTTATGTTTAATCAACCAAATCGTCCGGTGGGCATTGTGGGTTATGGGGCATATGTGCCGCGCTTTCGGCTGCCGGGCAGTGAGATTAGCCGGGTGTGGACCGAGGGCAACAGCCGCAGTCCAATACGCGAAAAAGCCGTGCCGGGCAAAGATGAAGACACGGCCACCATGAGCATTGAAGCGGCGCGCAACGCGCTGGCGCGAGCGCAGATTGATCCACAATTGCTACGCGCAGTGTGGGTGGGCAGCGAGAGTCACCCCTACGCGGTGAAGCCCACGGGGACCATTGTGGCCGAAGCCATTGGAGCCACGCCGGTGACGCTGGCGGCGGATTGGCAATTTGCGTGCAAAGCGGGGACCGAAGCCACGCAGGCGGCTATCGGCTTTGTGGGCAGCGGCATGGGTGACTATGCGCTGAGTGTCGGCATGGACACGGCACAGGGGCGGCCCGGCGATGCGCTGGAATATACGGCGGGTGCAGGCGGGGCGGCCTACATCATCGGCCCGGCGGAAGAAGCGTGCGCGCTGATCCAGCGCACGGGCTCCTATGTTTCCGACACCACCGACTTCTGGCGGCGCCCCACCACCCACTACCCCAGCCACGCCGAGCGTTTTAGCGGTGATCCGGGCTACTTTGGTCACATTGTACCGGCAGCGGCGGCGCTCATGGATGCCATGGGAACCACGCCCGCCGATTACCGCTACGTGATCTTTCACCAGCCCAACGCCAAATTCCCCACGCGGGCGCTGGAGGAGTTGGGCTTTACCAAAGAGCAGTGGCAGACCGGCCTGCTGGTGCGCGAAATCGGCAATACTTACGCCGGCGCCGCCATGATTGGGCTGACGGCAGTGCTGGATGTGGCCGCGCCGGGTGACCGCATTTTGATGGTGAGCTATGGCAGCGGCGCCGGGTCGGATGGGTTTGACTTGGTGGCAACGGATAAGATCAGCGAAGTGCAAAAACGGGCGCCTTCGACGCGTTCTTACATTGAGCGACGCGTTCAGATTGACTACGCGCAATATGTGCGGATGCGGCGCAAGCTGGCCACACACTGACCATTTTATCGCACTGCTATACTTGGCTCTGTCATAGATGAAAATCGACCACTCGACTAATATAGCGCCTAATCCTTTTCATCTATGCCAACCGCGAGTATATCCCACATTTATCCCACACAATTATGTGGGATAAATGTGGGATAGTGATTTTATGGATTGTGGGTTTATGCTTTGAGAAATTATTGCCCGCGCCAATTGGCCTTGCGTTTTTCAATAAACGCGGCCATGCCCTCTTTTTGATCCTCGGTGGCAAAGAGCATATTAAAGAGCCGTCGCTCCAGGTGGACGCCTTCGGCCAGCGTAGTTTCATACGCTTTGTTGACCGCCTCTTTACCGGCGCGCACAGCCACCGGCGCCCGCTGCGCAATGCTTTGCGCCAGTTCCATAGCAGATTCCAGATATTGTTCGGCGGGCGCCACCCGATTGACCAGCCCCAATTGCTGCGCCTCATCGGCGCTGAGCTTGCGGTCGTTGAGCACCATCTCCATGGCCACGGCTTTGCCCACGGTGCGGGTCAAGCGCTGGGTGCCGCCGGCGCCCGGAATAATGCCCAGGTTGATTTCGGGCTGGCCAAATTTGGCCGTTTCCGACGCCACGATCATATCGCAGGCCATGGCTAGCTCGCAGCCGCCGCCCAGGCACCAACCGCTGACCGCCGCAATAATCGGCTTGGCAATGGCGGCCAGCTGATCCCAATAGTAAATAAAGGGGTCGTTCATAATCTGGACCACGCTGGCCTGCGCCATCTGTTTGATATCGGATGGCGGCAAAGGCCTTTTCGCTGCCAGTGATGACCATGCAGCCCACGCCGTCATCGGCATCGAACATGCGCAGCGCTTCCATCAATTCGGCCATCAACGCGCTGTTGAGGGCGTTGAGCGCCTGCGGCCGGTTGAGCTGTACAATGCCGACGCGGTCTTCCTGGCGCACAAGGATGTTTTCGTAATCTGGCATTTTAGGTATTCCCCTTATTTCTCGATTTTCCTGCAAAAGTTACCGATAGCCACAAAAACACAGAAACCACAAAAATTCCTCGCTGAGCTTTCTGTGAGTTTTGTGCTTTTTGTGGCAATTCCGTTTTTTTGGCAGTGAATTCATTTTCAGATTCGCAAAGCCAGTGGCGTATAGGCTAGGGCTTTCGCAAAATTGTCGATTTGATCAGTTTTTTGGTCGGGGAACGCCACCGATTATAACACTGAAATCGCCCAATTCCACATGTGGAATTGGGCGATTTCGGTGCGGGAGCCTGCGCTATTTTGTTATGTGATGAGGTCTATTGGGTAAGGATCAGCTACCAGTGGCGGCAAACCAGGCGCCACCGGGGTTGGTTACAAAGATGATGGGCGCAATACAGGGGGATGGCAGGGCGACATGCGCTTCGATTTTGGCATCACCAGCGCCCACACCGGTGGTGGCCGGGAACTGATCGGTGGCCACATTGACGGTGGTGGGATTGCCGGCGCCATCCTTGCTGAGGCAACTGACAATGGCCCGAAAGGCCGGGACGGTGTTCTGATTGGCCAGCCCACGTTCAATGACCACAGGGTCATTGGGGTCAAAGACCAGACCGTGGACTTCGACCTTTAATTCACCATTGGATCTGAGTTCGCCTGTGGCCTGGCCAATGACCCACGGTAAACCGCCGCCGGGTACGTTGCGAATGGCATTGGTCGGCCCAGTAAAGGGTCGGGGTACGCCGATCATCGTCTCAAATTCGAGCAGCTTGGCGGAATCCTTGGCGCTGACTTCGCTGGCCGGTTTGGCCATGAAAAACGCGCCCAATAGAAGCATACCAATCAAGAGGAAGTGCGAAACCTTTTTCATCAGATGTTGTCCTTGTCGAATTTCCGGGTTATGATTCCGGATGTTGTATAAATTTTGATGCCGCAACACCCACGACTGTGGCAGGTCCGGTGTTGCGGCGTCAAGACAAAGATAGCTCATGCCAACGCTCGGTTTTGAATAGGTCAGTCTACCGTTGGCAAGCGCGGCTGTAAATCAGAAGCACGCGCATTGCAACCGCTAAACTGACCTATCTAAACAGACAGCGAGGATGAAACTATTGGTCAACCATTTGATCAAAAGGCTTGTAAATATAAACGCAGCAGCTGTTCGTATTGGATTGGAAACCCAACGAAAAGGAAGTTCTACGCTCGCGGCATCTCCTCTCGCACAATTTCAATCAGTTCGTCAATCGACGTAATATTGTCGCGCCCCAGCAACCAACGAGCGCCAATGCGAATAGCTTTGCGCTCGGCAGTGGCGCGCTTTGTGGTATCCCCAATGCTGGAAATATCCCACACGCTAACCACGCCCATCATGCGGCGCAGGAATTTGCAGCCGCCAAAGCCGGCCACATCGCGCAGGATTTCCAGGATATATTGGCGGCGGAAATCGGCAAATGCTTCCTGACCGCCGGGCCAATTCCAATAGGCATTGGGGGCTAGCTCACCGCGATTGTTTTCCACCCACAGCGCGTCAAATTTGGCGGCGAATTGGGTCCAAACGTCCTGCACCATTTGCAACAGATATTCCTGATAGGCGGCGCGCAGGTCTGGATCATCCGTGTGGCCGTAGTGGGAGAGACAGGCGAGAATCAAATTCTCCAGCAGCGCGCCCACGTCAAAGCCCATGGGGCCGCAGAAGGCAAATTCGGAGTCGATCACGCGGGTGTCGGCGGGGTTGAGCATGATGCTGCCCGTGTGCAGATCGCTGTGGATCAGCGCCTGGGCGTGGGTCATATAGCGCTCTTTCATCTGCGCCGCTGCCATTTTGAGCGCGCCGTTGGCGCGCACGCGCTGGACTTCATCATCCACCAGCGGGTTCCACTGATTTTCGGGCGAATCCATAAGCGGGTTGGTGAAGACAAAATCTTCCTGAATTTTGCAGAGGTGCGGGTTGATGAAGCGCGCTTGCAGCTCTTTTTTCTCCAGACCGGTCAGATATAAATCGGAGGTAAAAAAGAGCGTGTTGGCCATAAAGGTGGAAATGTGGTCGGCGAAGAGCGGCAATTCCTGTCGCTCGACTAGCGCTTTGCGCATGATCAGATGCTGGCTCAGATATTCCATAGCCACCAGCGACATTTCCTCATCATAATCATAAATGGCGGGCGCCAAACCGGGCGCGTACTGGTTGTACAGCCGCAGCGACTCAGTTTCATAGCGAATGCGCTCGCGGGTCAGCTTCCAATCCTCACCCAGCACGCGTAAATAGGGCAGCGCCTGCTTGATCACGATGCCGCGCCCCGGCTGGGCTTTGCTCTCCAAAATGTAGACGGTGTTCAGATTGCCGTCACCCACTTCTTTGGCGGTCAACTCGCCCAGATTGGCTAGTTGATCGGCCAGGGCGGGGCGGGTTTGAATGTAGTCGAGAATGGTTTGTTCGTTGAGTTCGCGATAGGCCATGAGCAAGATTCCGTGGGAATTGTGGGATATTGTCTGCACTGTGATTTTGATGATTTTATGAGGCTATGATTCCGTCTGTGAATGGTCGTTGTTGTTTCATTATCATTATCCCAATACAAAATCATAGTATCATCAATCATTTCCATCATAGTGCAGACGCTCTGTATCATTTTCTACTGCGCGCCACGGTCGCGCAGGCGCAGGGCGTAGATGTTGATAATCAGCGCGATGAGCAGGATGATGCCGCGCACCCAGAGGCGCACGTAAATATCGAGCTGGAGCTGGTTGAGGCCGTTGCTCAGCACGCCGAAAATCAGCAGGCCGACCAGCGTGTTTTTGACGCCGCCTTCGCCGCCAAAGAGGCTGGTGCCGCCTAGCACCACGGCGCTAATGCTGTCCAGCAGCATGTCTTCCAGACCGTAGCCTTGGGCGCTGCCCAGGCGGCCCGTGTTGAGCATGCCGGCCACGCCCGCCGAGAAGCCCGAGATGGCCAGGCAGGCCGCCACAATGCGCTGGGTGTTGATGCCGCTGAGGCGGGCGGCTTCGCGGTTGCTGCCGGTCATGTAAACATAGCGACCAAACTTGGTATACGTGAGCACAAAGTGGCCAATGATCAGCGCGCTGGCGCCCACCAAAATCACCACGGGCAGGCGGAACGGTTCGGCTTCACCAATATATTCGCCGCCCAGAAAGGAGAGCATGGGCGCTAGCGTGTAAACAATTTGGCCCTTGGTAAAATATTGACCCAGCCCGGTGGCGATCTGCATGGTGGCCAGCGTGGCCATAAAGGATGGCAACCCAATACGCGTGGTGCTCCAACCGTTGAGCAGCCCCAGGCCGGCGGCAAAGACGCCGCCCACCAGCACGGCAAATAGGCCGCCGGCAAATTCCCAGCCGCCGCCGATGTAGAGACTTTCGCTAATGCGCAGCCCTGCGCCAAAGAGCGCCGCCGCCACCACGCCGGTCATGGTGGCTACGGCGGCAATGCTCAAATCGATTTCGCCGCAGAGCAGCACAAAGGTGATGCCGGTGGAGACCACAGCCAGCGTGGAGACTTGAGCCAGAATGTTGCGCAGGTTGACCAGGCGCAAAAAGCTGTCGGTGGTCACGCTGAAAAAGATGAGCAGCACCATCAGCGTGAGGAAAGGGGCCAGGTCGCGGGCGCGTTGGCGCAGCCAGTTGGCCAGGTCGCCGCGGGCTTTGGGTTGGGAGATGGAGAGGCTTTCGCTCATGATTGTCGTTTCTTGGTGTGATTGGAATAGTGAGACAGTGGGACAGTAGGACAGTGGGACAGTAAGTCAGTCGGGCAGTGGGTACTGTCCTACTGTCTTACTGTCCCACTGTCTTACCGTCCCCACTGCTCCGCGTTGCGCATCAAATTTTCTTTGGTCAGCTCGGCGCCAGCCAGTTCGGCGGTGATTTGCCACGGCGCATGACGAGGCTGCGGTTGGCGATTTGGACAATGGTTTCGGGCTCGGTGGTGATAAGCAGGATGGCTACGCCTTCGGCGCGCAGATTCTGCACAATGGAGAGCACTTCGTCCTTGGCGCCCACGTCCATGCCGCGCGTCGGCTCGTTGAGAATAAGCACTTTGGGCTGCTGGGTGAGCCATTTGGCCAGCACTACTTTTGCTGGTTGCCGCCCGAAAGCGCACCGGCGTTGAGCAGCGGCAGCGGCAGGCACGCCCACGGCGTTGATCTGCGTTTGGGCCACCTCCACTTCGCGGCGTTGGCGCAGCAATCCAGGCGCTAATTTGCCCAGTGGGCCAGCGTGATATTTTTGAAAATTTCCTGGGCCAACATGAGGCTGTCGCGGCGATTTTCGGGCACGAGGCAATGCGGCGTTGCAGGCGGCGCTGGTGTTGATTAGCTTAATCGGCTGTTCATGCAGAGAAAGCGCGCCGCTGCTGGGCTGCTCAGCGCCAAACAAGCAGCCAGAGGATTTGCCCGGCGCCCATAAAGCCGAACGCCCATAATCTCACCTTCATGCAGCACAAAATCAACTTCGGCAAAGGTAGCCCGCCTGGCTCAGTTTGGACACGGTCAGCACGGGCTGGCCGGTGGTATGCGCCACGTGGGCCGTCGCGGCCTCCCCAGACTCATACATCTGCTGCAAAATTTTGGCTTCGCTGCCAATCATCAGCTCGACCAGCGTATGCTTGTCGGCCTGATTGGTGGGCAGCGTGGCCACTTTGCGGCTGTTCTTCAGCACCGTAATGCGGTCGGTCACTTCCAGCACATCTTCGAGGAAGTGGGAGATAAGATGATGGTTTTGCCTTGGGCCTTGAGCCGGGCAATAAATTCAAAAAGACGGCGTTTCCGGGGCGGAAAGGGCCGAGGTGGGTTCGTCCAAATGATAATGCTGGCCGCTAAAGATGGCGCGCATTCCACAAGCTGCTGCGAACCGACCGACAACTCGCCCATGCGGCTGGTCACGTCGATGTCGGCCCCAATTCTTGCAGCAGACTTTGCGCCGCCGATTCATGCGCCGCCACTGCAAAATGCCGCCGCGGGTGGGCGGCTGGCGGCTAAAGAGATTTTCGGCCACGGTCAAGTGCTGAAAGGTGCTCAACTCCTGATAGACCATGCCGATGCCCTGCGCCTGGGCGTCGGCGGGCGAGGCAAAGCGCACGGGCTGGCCGTGCAGGATCAGCTCACCGCTGTAGTCATCAAAGACACCAGCCAGCAGCTTCATCATGGTGCTTTTGCCGGCCATTTTCGCCACCAGCCCGTGTACTTCCCCGGCTAGCAAGTCGAAATCAACCTCGGAAGCGCGGTCGCGCCGCCGTAGCGTTTGGAGATATTGCGAAATTCAAGAATCGGCGTTGGGGAATCGGTCATGGTTGGCAGCGGAGGGTGGTTGGGGATTGGGGAGCAGGGATTGGGGACTGGAGCACTCGGCTCATCCCTAATCCCTACTCCCTACTCCCAAATTCTTACATCAAGAATTGCGCCTGCATAAACTTTTGACCGGCCGCATTTTTGGGCGTGACCAGCGGGCCGTCGGTCAGGATGTAGCCGGGGATGTCGGTGGTGCCGGTGGCGGCCAGGGCGACCGATGACCAGCGCTTCCCAGTGGATGCGACAGGAGGGGTTGCGCACGGAGGTGAGCAGGCGACCATCCAGCACGGCGTCCAGGGCCGGCGGCATGGCGTCCACGCCGCCGAGAATGATGTCGCCTTCGCGCCCGGCGTTGCGGATCACGTTGTAGGCGGCCAGCGCCATATCGTCGTTGTGGAAGAAGCCATGCCTGAATATCGTCAAACTGGACCAGGTAATCTTCCCACAGCGAAGCCACTTTGTTCACATCCCAGTCGGCGGGGTCTTCGGCCAGCACTTCAATGTCGGGATATTTCTCCAGCGCTTCATTGAAGCCATGCTTCCCGGCCCTGGGCGCCAGTGTGGCCCAGCGCGCCTTGGGTCATGATGACTTTGCCGCGCCGCCCAGTTTTTGGAAGATGGCTTCGGACACGACGGAGCCCATGTAAATGTTGTCCGGCTCCAGGAAGGTGGTGATGCCGATGTCGTCTTTGCTGATGGTGGTGTCCATTTGGATGACGGGGATGCCTTTGCCGATCATCTGCTTGACCGGGTCGACCAGCGTGTCGATGCCGAAAGCCTGGATGGCCACAAAGTCCCAATCGCGGGCCGCCATGTCGTCGATGGCCTTGCGCTGGGTATCGATGCTCAAGCCGCCGTCAAACCAGGTGACTTCGACGCCCATCCATTGGCCCCAATGTTCGGCGGTCTCTTTGCCCTGGGCACCACCAGGTGGCCCAGACCAGCATTGGAAAAAGCGGCCTTGAGCGGCTTGCCAAAGGGATAGGGATTGCCGCTGCCGCCCTCGGCTGCCTGCTGTACCGGGAACTTGGCAGCCCGCCAACAACCCACCGGCCATCAAGCCCATCATGCCCTGCAAGAGGCCGCGGCGTCCCACATGATGATTGACAACGGTGACAACTGCACGCCTTTTTCTTGATTTGAATTCATAGTTGGGTTTCCTTTGTTGTGAACATTGATGGTGTGAATGCTGATTAAAAACGGCGCAGCGTCACAAAGGGAGAGAGGTTGGCAACAATCATACAATTTAACCCCCTGCCTTGCAACTCTGCGACGTGATACACAAATCAAATATGGGGAGATTTTTTGGGGATCAACAGATTGCGCAGATTACAAAGATTTCAGACTCTGTGGGATTGCATATGGTTGACAATGCTAGCGGCGGTTAGTAGCCCAGGCACTATCGGGCGTATCGAAACCAAAGCGGGTCAACCACGCGACTTCCAAAGAGCCAGATTGCATAATCTTTCAAATCCACGTAATCTGTTGATCCATATCTCTAAATCAGCCGGGATACCAGACGGTGCGCGGGTCACTGGGCGCGCGCTGATAATCCCAGGCGCTGTCGATGATCTTAGGCAAATCGTATTGCGGACGCCAGCCGAGCAGAAATTTGGCTTTGGTGTTGTCGAGCCAGGTCGAGTGATAGGGCGTCGCAATCTCCACGCTGGGGAGACCGGCGCGTTTTATGCAGATAGGCGGCTAGTTCCCCATAATCAATTGGCTCGTCCATGCAAACATTGAAAAGCTGCTGGCGCGCCTGCGGATGATCAATAGCCGCCAAAATGGCGCTGACTAGATCCGCCACGTGTACAAAGTTGCGCTTGACCGGCTGGCCATTGGCGCCCAACATGAGCGGAATCGTCTGCGCCTGTTGATACGCATCCGCCTGCTCTGCGCCCACCAAATCGCGCCAGCGCGGGCCGCCAAAGACATCGTTGCCAAACGAGAGGGTGTATTTCAGATCATCCTTTTCCATGATCCACGGCGCCCGCAGGCAGCAGCCGTTGAGATCATACTGGATGTAATATTGCTCCAGCATCACCTCTTCCAGCACTTTGGAGAGCGCATAGCAGCCAGCATAGGCGCTGTGCTTTTGCGTCTCGGTGACGGGGATGGGGTGCGGATAGACAAAATGGCCCATGCCGGCATCGCCGCCCACCAGGATAAATTGGCGAAAGGTGGGGCTGCTGCGGCACTCTTCCAGCAGCCAAAACATACCTTTGATGGCCACATCCATAATGGTGTCGGGCGTCTCTTTGCTGGTGGCCAGATGCAGCACGTGCGTCACGCCGCGCATGATTTCGGTGACCACGGCGCGTTCTTCAATGGCCCCGCGCACAACTTCGACGCGTTCGCTGGCCTCCAGCAGCCGGTTGTGGCAAAGCGCGCGCACCTGGAAATGATCGAAGCGCGGATCGCTCAATAGCCGGTTTAAAAATGCCCGTCCCACCTTGCCGGTGGCGCCGGTCACAAGAATACACTGTTTTGCGGACATAGGTTCAAGACTCTGCCATGAAATTATTGATAGCCACAAAAGGCACAAAAAACACAAAATTTTCTCTGCGTTCTTTGTGATTTTTGTGTTTTTGTGGCGATTCGTTTTTTACGCTGGTTTTACGAAAACGCCCTACAGGATTCGCGGATGATGAGCGACGTGCCCAGCAGATATTCACGCGGCGTGAGCTTTGCATCTGGCGCCGCAATCCGTTTTAAAAGCAGATCGACGGCCCAGTGCGCCATCTCTTCCACGGCAATATCGACCGTCGTAATGGGCGGGTGCCAAATTTGCAGCCACTCGGTATCATTAAACGCCGCCACGGACAAATCAGCGGGGATGCGGACATTGCGTTCGGTCAGCGTCTTCAACACACCCATGAGGATGCGATTGCTGCCGGCCAAAATGGCGGTGGGCGCCGCCCCTGCATCCAACAAAGTCTGCATAGCCGCTTCCCCATGTTGGCGGCTGAAGCTGCCAATGCGGATGAGTTGCGGCTCCACCGGCAGCCCGGCCTCGGTCAGCGCCAGCTGATAGCCGTTAAGCCGATTTTGGCCGGTGGTCAGCTCATTTTCGCCCATGATCAGCGCAATGCGGCGGTGCCCCAACCCCAGCAAATAGCGCGTAATTTGGCGAGCGCCCTGGATGTTGTCGGCCAGCACGGCATCCAGCAGACCAGCTTCGCGACGGCGGTTCAATTCAACGATGGGAAGCTGCGCGGCCAGTTGGCGCACAAACCCTGAATTGTCACCATTGAGCGGGTGCGTATAAATAATGCCCGCCACGCGCTTTTCGTGCAGAAGCTGCAAATATTTCAGGTCCAGATCGGCGCGCTCGTTGTGGATGCACAACATGAGCCCGTAGTTGTGAGCGTGCAGCTTTTCGGTCATGTACTGAATGACCGAATTATCATACTGAGCTCATTACCTCCGGCACCAGCAGGCCGATCAGGTTGGACGATTTGCCGTGCAGCCCCCTGGCCATCCAGTTGGGCTGATAGCCCAGCTCCGCCGCCGCCTGCTCGACGCGCGCCAGCGTCTCCTGGCTGACGTATCCGCTTTTGTTGAGCGCCCGCGAAACGGTGGCTGGAGAGAGCCGGCGCGCTTGGCCACATCTTTGATGGTGGCGATCATGGGGGTTAATAACTAATCCAAATTATGGAAACATTTTCACAGAATTCATGCACCGCATGTACTTTATCAGGTAAACCATGCGTAGATGGGTAGTACGCTGCTTACGTACACAAAAAGCCAACACAAAATTGTGGAAAGCTTTTCACAAATGGTGTGGGGATTCTAATACAGCGGCTTATAATTGTCAATTGAAACCGGCTGAGGAAAGTAATTAATAATGGGGATATTTGAAATTCCGGTTGACTTTAGCATTGGATGTTTGTATACTGGTCCTGGTGAAATGAAAACAGAGTGTTGAAAGAAGAAAAAATTGAAACGTACATTTGAACGATTCCCTACCCCGGTCAAAATTCGACAAATTACTCGAGGTGTAAATCTTATGAACATTATCAATCGCGAAGTTCAACTGGATTCTTTGATGAATGGCCCAATTCGGATTAAGGAAATAGATCATTCTTTCACTATTGAAAGCCACGTAATAACTATTGAAAAAGATAAGTATTCGGTAACTTTGGCACTAAATAATGAACAACTAGCCGAGCTTCATCGCCGATGTTCAAAGCTAATTGAGGAACAAGCATACCAAGGTCGCTACCTTGCCCAGGTTGGGTTCATACGCGATGCCATTGAGAAATATTGGAGCTAGTGGTGTGCATCCATTCGTGATATTTCTATTGTCAGGGGAGGAATCATGCAAGTAAGTAATCGAGAGATTCATAACAAGAAACGACCTATTGGATACAAAGAGCAAATAAAAGCCGCGAATGTCTGTTTGTAACAGAAAATGGTGAACTTAAAGCCGTCATCATCGGTATGGACACATTTCGGGCATTAGTGAGTGGTCAGACAGCCGCGACGCGGCCTTCCATGTCAGTCGAAGAGTTGAGCCGGCAGTTTTCCAATGCATTGCACGATGCTGGTTATCAGACGGAAGACGATATTACCGAACTGGTAAAAGATGCTTAAAACGCGAAATAGCCGCGGAGCGCACAGCCGCTTTCGAGAAGATGATAGATGGTCAAGCTGCCTAATCGCGTATTGCTCGACACGAATGTATTCATTATCGGTGCAGCCGAACCTTCTAGCGACTCAGGTCGGATCCTGACGTGGGCTGGTTATGGACGTCAACAAACTCCTACGGTTGAGATCATTTTCTCGGATGATTTGCTGGATCAAATTCGGCGAGTTGCCAAACGCGTTGGTAACAAAGACTGGGCGGGTGAGATTCTTAATCAGGTTTGGCATGGGATGAACATTCATTTCGTCATGCTGGACATGGATGAAGTACAGCGTTTGATGAAGGATAGACCGATTCCAAGCGAGGGCGCTGGCATATACTTGACAGCAATTTCTGGAGAGGCCGAATGCTTTGTTTCCACAAATCGTTCATTTATACGCGCCGCGGCGGCAGAGCCAGATGCATTTGAGTGCTTGTCACCCGCAGAGTTTACCGCGAAGTATCTAGCAGAATGAGCAGTGGAATCAACAATCTTTAACATCGTTCCAATCCACGCCCATACAGATTAGCCCTGGACTTGCCCATTTCAAACACGGAAACTGAGCAAGACCAGCGCAATACACGCCCAACAAATCCACAATCGGACATCTCTAGACCACATCCTATTATTCCGATCTGTCAATGTCGGAAACTGGCGCCGCCGGCAGCGTTTGATACCCAAAGGTCACCGACACAATATCATCC
Source organism: Caldilineaceae bacterium (assembly GCA_041391125.1). Lineage (GTDB taxonomy): Bacteria > Chloroflexota > Anaerolineae > Caldilineales > Caldilineaceae > JACKBC01. The sequence continues at coordinate 25,320 of JAWKON010000029.1, read as the reverse complement.
TACGGCGCTACACAACGCGGCGATCCTTGCCCCAGTCCTGCACCAGAATGGTGGCGCGCAGATCCCCCGGAAGCGGATAGAATCGGTGATGTAAAGTCGGTGAAATTCAATCCGCTCAACGAGATGTGCTTCCAGTCGAAAAAATTCTGCTCCCCTACGCTTGACTTTCTTCTCCATTTCATTCAATTTACGCTGGCGCCAAGTGGAGCAACGCTACATTTTCGTTTATATCATTAACATATACTGCTGCGCTTGTAATCACACAAGGCGTTTCACGACAATGGGGTCAGCGCAAAACTTGGTGGTTACTTGCTGAAAGTACTATGCGCAAGTTTTTCAGCATATTTGTCCCAATCGTGTATTGACCTTCAGCATGATATTCACGCTGTAGGCCTATTGCAGTCTCGTGTCCAACTTTTGTTGAGATGGAACCGGCAAAAGTTGCGAAGTTCTGCACATTAAAAGGAGAATTATGCTAAGTCGATCTAGAGAGCTTTGGAAGCTGTTTGCCCAAGATTTGAGCGGACCGGCGGTCTATTTGCTGCCGCTCCGTCTCTTCATTGGTATCGGCTGGATCAGGGCGGGTTTGGAGAAAGCCATCAGCCCAGGGTGGCCCACTGGCCACGATCTAACTGCGTTCTTCCAACAACAGCTTTCCTCTGGACATGTGGTCTATCCCTTCTACCAACATTTGATTACCCATCTGTTCACACCGCACGTTGTGATGATGAGCTGGATCATTATGGTGGGTCAATTGTTGGTTGGATTGGCAATATTGAGCGGAACGTTCACCAATATTGCCCTGCTGGCGGGCTTGTTCATGAACGTCAACTTCGTGCTGGCAGGCGCAATCAATCCCTCCGCTTTCTATATTGTCATCCAGGTGGCGCTTTTGCTGACGGAAGTGGGCGCGATCTATGGCATTGATCGCATCCTTTGCCGTCGTATTGGGCTGCGTTTTCTGGTCGCCCAACCGGGTGATCAAAGTCTTTATAGCCGATTTGAAACCAGTCTGTTTCTAGCGGCTGCCCTATCCGCGGTTGCCATAGGTGCGGCCTCGATTCCGTATATTCGGGACTACAGTCCGCACAGCGTGGATGACCCAGCCATGTTAATGCTTGTTCTATCTGTCATTACCGGCATGGCGGTAGCGATTAAGGCCCTGCAGATTCACACCCAGACGGCAAGTCTGTCCGACTACTATGCAACCGCGCCAGAACCCGTGCGCTATGATGGGAAGACACCGGCCCGAAACCGCTGACTTTGAAGGGTAAAATGTAGCAAAGCGAGGTTGGTTCGCTTGTTGAACCAACCTCGCGCCATTGAGCCAAACCCATGCCACATGAGATTTGCAAACCTGCAAGGTTGGCTCAATTCACCCACTTGACGCGGCAAATGGTATAATCTTGGTCGCCAGCGCCGCCGATGATGAGAAACTCGCAGTCGCCATCCATAAACGGCCCGATAGGGCAGCGTACGGTTATATGTTAAGGAGAGTAGATGAATAGAATACAGTCCCTCGTAATGCTATTAGTCATATTAACAATCGCCGCCTGCTCCGCCCCGGCAGAATCGCCCACCCAATCTTCGGGTGCGCCGGCCACCGCCGTGGAACAGACCGCGCATGTACAAGACGCGACAGCCGCATCGCTGGGCGATGCCCCCGCCGCCGATACAACCGTCCCTGAACCAGCCAGTGAAGAAGTCGCGGCGCAGGCACCCCCCCAAGAAGAAGAACCGGCTCCGGCCGCCGAAGCCGCCGTGGAACCCGTCGATTGGCTGACCGTCACCGGCCGCACCGAGGAGGGGTTGGCCACATTGGGCAACCCGGACGCCGCCATCACCATGATCGACTATTCGGACTTTATGTGACCGACCTGCCGCGCCCACGTGCTGGGCGTTGAACAGCAGCTCAAAGAGGCGTACGTTAAGGCCGGTCTGGTGCGCATGGTCTTCAACCCGGTGCTCAACCACGGCGACCGCTCCTACGTAACCCATCAGGCCGCCGAGTGCGCTGGTGAACAGGGCAATTTCTGGGATTTCCGCGAGATTTTATACGCACAACAAGACCGGCTTTGGTCCGGCGATGTGCGCGCCACGGTCAAAGAACTGGCCGGCGAAACCGGGCTCGATAGCGCCGCCTTTAGCGCCTGCCTGGACGAACAGCGCTATTACGACCGCGTCGACCAGCAGGACGCGCTGCGCCGCGCCAACGGCATCCGCTCGCAACCCTCATTTTCATTCAACGGCGACATCCGCGTCGGCCCGGCGCCGTTCGAGGCATTCGCCCAACTGCTGGATGAAAAGCTGGCGGCCGACTGATAGATGTGTGGCTAACCGATACAGTGCCACCGCCCCACTGCACCATCTTGAAATCTTAAAAATCTGTTTAATCTGTTGATCCCAATTCCCAAAATCTCAGCGAGGAAAAATGAACTTCTTTGACAAATTGCAAGCCGCGGTCGACCAAAACCAAAGCCTGGTCTGCGTAGGGCTGGACCCGATCCCTGCGCAGATGCCGGCGCGCTACCGGAGTAGTGGCGATTCGCTCATGGAGGATCTGCTGGCCTGGAATCGGGCCATTATTGAAGAGACCGCGGATCTCGTCTGCATCTACAAGCCCAACATTGCGTTTTATGAAGCGCTGGGACTGCCGGGATTAAAGCTGCTGCGGCAAACGCTCGATCTGATCCCCGCCCACATCCCCGTGCTGCTGGACGCCAAGCGGGGGGATATTGACTCCACCGCCGCCGCCTATGCTGCGGCCTGTTTTGACCAATGGGGGGTAGACGCCGTCACCCTCAGTCCCTATTTGGGACGCGACAGCATTGAGCCCTTTGCCGCCTACGCCGACAAAGGGCTTTTTGTTTTGTGTCACACCTCCAATCCGGGCGCGGGTGAATTTCAAGAGCTGGAGATCAGCGACTGGCGGCAGCTCGACCGCGAGCCCAACCAGCCGCTCTATATTCGCGTGGCCCAAACCGCCTCCCGCTGGTCGGATAATGTGGGGCTGGTGGTGGGCGCCACCTTTCCCGAGGCCATTGCCGACGTGCGGCGCGCCGCGCCCAATGCCTGGTTCCTCATCCCCGGCATTGGCGCACAGGGCGGCGATCTGGAATCGACGGTGGCGGCGGGGCTGCGCGTGGACGGCGGCGGCATCCTGATCAGCGCCAGCCGCAGCGTTGGCCGCGCCGACAGCCACCGTGGCGCCGTCAAGGCGCTGCGCGACGCCATCAACCAGGTGCGGACCGATGCGTCATTTCAGAGCGTTGCGCTGGTCCAAAACGCACAATCGAACACAGATGGTGCGCAGGCGCTTTTTGCCGGGTTGGCCGAGCTGGGCGCGATCCGATTTGGCAATTTTACGCTGGCCAGCGGCAAGCAGGCGCCCTTTTACATAGACTTGCGCCTGCTGGTGAGCACGCCGCGGCTGCTGGCCGAAGCCGCCGAAGAATATGCCGCCATCCTGCAAGAGTTGCACTATGACCGCATTGCCGGTGTACCCTACGCCGCGCTGCCCATTGGCGCCGCCGTGGCGCTGGCCGCCGATGCGCCCATGATCTATCCGCGCAAAGAGGCCAAAGCCCACGGCTTGGGCAAAGATGTGGAAGGGGCGTGGAGCGCCGGCGAACGCATCGTCATTATCGAAGACCTGATTACGTCGGGCGGCAGCATTATTCAAACGGCGGAACGGCTGCGGGCGCTGGGGCTGGTGGTGGAAGACGCCATCGTGCTGATCGACCGCGAGCAGGGCGGCGTGGAGAATTTGGCGGCCGCGGGCATCCGCGTTCACTGTGCGTATAAACTTAGCCACGTGCTGGAATTACTGGTGGGTGCGAACAAATTGAGCGCGGAAAAACGCGCCGAAGTGCTTGCCTTCATAGGGCAATGAGGGATTAGGGATCGTGGATTATTCAGGCGTTTCTTTGCACTGAGCAGAAAATTGTAAATGGTAAATGGTGAATTGCTAATTGTGAACGGGGCCGGCTACTCGCCACGCGCTCATTCGCAATTCACCATTTACCGTTCACCATTTACCATTGAGATCGGCCTGCGCCCAGTCCCCAATCCCCTTTTCCTACGCAAACACCTTGGCCTTCAACTGCGTCTGAATCTCATAAATCGAGCCCACCTTGGGCGGGTTGGGCAGCGGAATGGTGACCGGCACCGGCGTGACGCGCGGGAACTGCGTCGGTTCGCCGCGCAGAATGGCAGCGTTGAACGTATCCCAGCTTTTGACGCCCAGCAGCGGCCACGCATCCAGCGCACAATATTGGAAGAGCAGCAGCCGCCGTGGCCGATCCGACACGTTAGGCGCCGAGGCGTGCAGGGTGCGCACGTGATGGATCGAAATGCCGCCCGCCTTTAGTTCGATGGGCACGGCCTTGTCGGCCTCCGGCACCACTTCGCTAACGGCGCCTACAAAAAAACCGTCCTCATGATGGCTAAAGACGCGCCATTTGTGCGAGCCGGGGATGACCAGCAGTGGCCCATTTTCCAGCATCATGTCATCCAGCGCCACGCCCACCGCCAGCAGATCATCGTTGGTGTGCGGGTAAAAAGCCCAATCCTGATGCCATTCCACCGGGCTGCCAAAGCCGGCCGACTTCATATTGAGCTTGTTGCCATTGGTGCGCACGCCCTCGCCCACAAGCTGCTCCACAATATCCAGCACTTTGGCATGGCGCATGGCCCGGTCATAGACCTCATGTTGCTCGATGGGGTTTTTGAGGCGGCGCAGGCGCGGCGCTGCCGGCGTGTGACCCGGCTCCAGATCGAACACCTCGGTGTGTTCGGTATGCGCCCGCGACGCCTCCACAAACTCGTCAGTCACGCGGCGCAATTCCTCAATCTCAGCCGTCGAATAGACGCCTTCAATCCCCAAATAGCCATTCTCATGATAAAAATCGATCTGTTGTTGGGTGAGCATTTGGTTCCTCCTGTGAAATGTGAAAGGTGGCAAGTTGCAAGGTGGCAGAGTGGCAAGGTGGCAGCGTTACTTGCAAACCTGCCACCCTGCAACTTTGCCCCCTGCCCTAACTTATCAACCCGGCAGCGGCAGGCGCGGATATTTGGGACCGCCATCGGCGATCTCCTGGGCGCGGCGTCTTTCTTCGGCTTTGATGGCGGTCATCGCGCGTTGGCGGGCGCGATAGCGTTTGCGGTCGCGCGACAGCCACTGCTGGGTATCGATACTGCTGGAAATAGCGCGGGCAAAGAGCAAATAGCCGGTGTGGCCGATCATCTCATCTTCGGGGCGCAGCCGGTCCGGCACCGGTTTGTAGCGGCGCAGCAGCAGCTCTTCCACGGCCACGGCGGCAAAGGGCGATTGGTCCAGCGAGCGCAGCAGGTCGGTCACCTGGTTGGTGGTGGGGAGCAGGCAGGCAAAGTGACCGCCCGGTCGCAGCGCTGCATGGACCTGCGCCAGATAGCGCCACGGCTCGCGCACATCCAAAAAGAGGGCATCGACGTCCGTCTGCGCAAAGCCGTTTTCAATCGATGCGCAGTGCATCTCCACATGCGGCTGCAAGCCCATGCGCGTCAGATTTTTGCGCGCCAGTTCAAATGTGTCCGGGCGCATTTCATAGGTATAAACGCGGCCGGTGGGCGCCACCGCCCAGGCCAGCGCAATGGTCAGGGCGCCGCTGCCGGTGCCGGCTTCAATAATGGTGCTGCCGGCGCGCAGCCCCAGCCGATGCACCAAATAGGCGGCGTCCTTGGCGTAAATTACCTGCGTGCCCCGGCGCACGTGGCGCATTAGATCGGGCAGCGACGGCGCCAGCATGAGCGCCGGATGGCCCAATTCGCTGTTGACGGTGGCGCCAAAGGGCTGGCCCAGCAGCAGGTCATGTTTAAATTGGCCGCGATGGGTGTCCAGCACCTGTTCCGGGCCGACCGTCACCAGAAATTCTTTGCTGTCCAATGTGACGAGCAGCACCAGATCGCCGGCGGAAATTACATTTGCTTCGCTTTGTGTTGACATTATTCCAATTCGTACTCGTTGCGGTGGAAAGGTGACCGGATGACAAGATGACCGGATGACAAGATGGCCGGGTGACTCAACCGGCGCTACGCTAAATATCTACAATTAGGCATTTAATTCACAAACATTTCTCGATTATACAACATTGCGGCTGGATAGTGAATCGGGTGCGCGACTAAAAATCTGTGTAAATCCTTAAAATCTGGGCAATCTATGTTCCATTTCTTTTGACTGAATTTGCCGACCGTATTGCAGAAACAATTGACACGAAATATGGGCCTGTGTACAATGCTCTTGACTTCATATTGTGGTGCTTTTATGAAAATCGGAGTTTGCTTCTTGCATAAATCTAAGCGAAATCTCCGGTTTTCATCACAACCGCACTATAGCAATTATTCATCCACCCAGGAGGTTATTTTGATGGCAACCCGTAGAAATACGCTGAGCGTCGCACTTTGTGTTGCTGCATTCGTCCTTATTCTGGCCGGCTGCACCCCGCGCCCAGGCGCCGGCGAAGTGGCCGCCGTGGCCGGCGCTGGCGGGCTGGTTATCGATCTGCCGACGCTGATTATCGACTATGACAACGACGGCAAACCGAGTTATGGCGGCGTGCCGCTTGCCCAGTTGACTCCGGCAGCAGACAGCATCATCTTGACGGCGGGCGCGCTGGATGCCCTCAAGGCAGCCAATATCCAGCACATTCAGATCAACAACCGCACCGGCGGCCTGCAAATTCTGGTCAACGGGCGCGCTATGCCCTCGATTCAGTGGGACGACGAATCGCTGGCGGCCACGACCGGTGCACTGGAAATGTTGGGCGCCGGTGGGCCGGTGGTGGAACAATTGCTGCCCTTTGTGCGCAATGCCGGGCTGGGCATCGTGGCGCGCTTCCCCCGCGCCGAGGGCGCCGCTGAAATCCCGTTTGTGGTGGCCAATGCCGATGCGACTGATGTAAAACTGGCGCAGGCGCAATTTCTAGCATCCGTAGGTGATCCGCCGCCCACCATCAACCTGCCGGTCTTCTACGCCAGCGACGGCGCCTGGACGATCAACGGCATGAATGAAGATGAATACATGGCCATGCTGCCCGGCGTGCCGTGGCAGGCGCTCCAATTGCCCGCCGCATTGGTGGCCGGCGCCACCGGGGCGGGCATTCAGCAAATTGCCCTGCAAACGCGGCCCGAAGGCATCTTTATCAACATCAATGACCAAGCGCTGCCCCACATCGGCTGGCAAAATGGCGAACTGGCCAACGTCGTGGCCCTGGCCGCCGACGCCGGTCTGACCGATGCGCTGGCCAGCAGCGGCCTAGACCCAGAGACGGTGTTGCCGCTGGTCAAAGAGCTTTTGCCCATCATCCAGGCCGCCGATGTCAATCTGATCGTACATTTCCCAGCCCCGTAATCCCGTAGATCCTATCACCGGTTAAAACCGGTGGCTGATACGGACTACCGGCTTAAGCCGGTTTGCTTTAGCCGACGCCGAATTTATTCGGCGGTGTCAACTTGTCCACCCCATTGGCCTCTCCTCCCCCTTGGCGTACTTCGTACGCCGTTCCCCCTCCTCTCCATATGTGGAGAGGAGGGGGCCAGGGGGAGGAGAGGCGGCGCCCCCCATATGTATCAAGCTAAGGACCCGGGGACCATCTAGGTGAGTGCCGGTCGAGTAGTGCGGGGCAGTTTCCACACGTATCGAGACCAAACGGGTCGAACCGCTCACTTTGGTTTCGATACGGCCTCAAACGGCCGAGGCCTACTCAACCGCCGTTCGCTCTCCTGTTCGGCGCCAAAATTGCTTAGCTTGATACGCATGGGGAGGAGCGGCAGCCCCCCTCACCCCAACAACGCCGCCCGCCCCAGCGCCCGCGCTTGCGCCACCAGCGCTGAAACCTCCTCGGTCGGTAACTTGGCCGCCGTCAACTCGATCTCCAGTTCAACCGCTGCCTTTTGTGCATCCAGCCGCTGCAAGTTGCGCAGCCGCCGCTCAATGGCGGCATCGCCCACCAAATTTACGCGCTGCAAAAGGGGGCCAAAGCGCATATTGAGCGCCCGAAAGCCATTCTCCAGCGCCCCGCTATTGGGGCCGCGCAATTCAAATTCCACATTGGTTGTGTGGTGGATTTTGCGTTGCCAAAGCTGAGATCGCGGGCCGTGTCCGGCCGCGCGATCGGGAACTCGCCCACGCGTCCAAATTAGTTCATTGCGCAGCGCCTCTGCTAAGATACCTCGCAGGCGCAGCCGATCGCTCTGCAGCAAGAGCGGGCGCAGCCAATACGTTTGCGGCGGTGACGGTCGGAATATGACGGCCAGATAGGCGTACGGCGTGGGTGGCGGCTCAAAGATCGCCACAAAACCGCGGGCGTCTGGCCCGCTTTGCGGCGTGACGGTGGAGCCGGTGCTGTCATTGAGCGCGATCAAAAATGCCCGCCTGCGCCGCCGATTATGACGCCACCCCAGCAGCCAAAAGAGGCCGTAAAGGGACAAAAATGTGGTTAATACAATCAGGAAAAGTTGAGAAGTGACCATGAGCGATGCAACAGACTTCAAAAACAACGTGACGCCTGCTGGAGAGCAAAAAGGTGGCGTTTCAGGTGCGGCTCTACGATTACGATGCCGGCATCCACTCGGCGGTGGATGTGGCGCAGGCGGTGGGGCTGCCGGCAGAACGGGTCTTTAAAACGTTGGTGGCGCTGGCCGATCAGCCGGGCAAAAAGCCCATGCTGGTTGTGATCCCCGGCCCCGCCACGCTGGACCTGAAAGCGCTGGCCAAAGCCGTGGGCGTCAAAAAAGCCAAAATGGCCAGCCACGAACAGGCCGAGTCGCTGACCGGTCTGCAAACGGGCGGCATCAGCCCACTGGCGCTGATCAACAAAGGCTTCGATGTCTATTTGGAACAGAGCGCCGCCCAATTTGAGACGATTGCTATCAGCGCCGGTCAGCGCGGCGCCCAGGTGCAACTGGCGCCCAAGGAGTTGATCAAGCTGACGCGGCGCGGCATAATCACGGTGTAAACTTATCATAATTTTTTGATCAACAGATTACGCAGATTACAGAGATTTTAAATCTTTGGAATCTGTGTAATCTGTTGATCAACCTTTCCCTTCCCATGATCCAACCGCTGCCCGATTACAAGAACCTGGATGCTAGCGGCGAGGCGCGACAGGCGGCCTTGCGCATGGAAGCGCGGGCCGGGAAGCGGCGTCGGCGCAGATGTTTGAACAACTGGTGGCGCCGTTGCTGGATGACAACGTACGCCGCGAAGTTGGAAATTGGCTGCGGCACGGCGGCGCTGAGTCGGCGCATTGCGCAACGCCAGCCGCACGCCCACGTGTACGCCGCCGATAAAAGCGCCGGCATGCTGCAAATGGCGCAAGAGTTGATTGCCGAAGAACGGCTGGGCAACATTCAACTGACCCATTGGGACGTGCTGGGGAACCAACGCCCCCGTTTGCCGACGCTCCCTTTGACCTGATTCTCTCTTCCGTGGTGATCCCCTATTTTACTGACGCGCAGATTGTAGCGCTCGTTCAGCGTTGGGCAAATTGGCTTTCCCCCGGCGGCATTTTGGCCTTTGTGGAGCAAGACTTGCATACGGACAGCCTCCATTTCCCAATTGGAGCCTACTGCGCGACATTACGGCCAAGCACCAGCGCGACATCCGGCCTGGCTGGTGTTTGGGGCTGCGTCCGCTGCTGCGCAGCGCTGGGCTGACGCTGCTGCCGCGTCGCTCCTTTTTGTGGACCGATGAGGCGTACGGGGCGTACACGCAAGATCTGCTCGGCCGCATGGCCGATGCCGCGCGTGATAAGGGCGCGATTACGCCGGAGCAGTGGGCGGAGTGGAAAGAGGGGCTGATTGCATTAGCCGCAGCCGGCGATTTTTATTACGGACTGGTCTATCATCTGATTGCGGGACGACGGGGGTAAGCCGTGTAGCTGGTTGGACCCGACTTCCAGGAAGGGGCTGAAGGCAAATTCTCATTGCAGGAAAACATTCTTCCAGCCCCTGCCCTGAAAATAGCCACAAAAACACAAAAGCCACAAAAGGGGAATAGTTTTTCATGCCCCCTGGCGCACCGTTGTGCATGGGCAGCTTCCTGGAAGTCTAGCCTCACGCGTGGGTAGCAACTCCCCTTGCAAATTCTTTCAACGAAGTGGGAGTGCGCCCAAGCAACGCACTCAACGTGTACGGGTTGCCCTCCAGCCCAATTGGGCATAGTAGCGAAACATACTCAGCAGCGTTTCAATGGCATATTCGGCAAGCGCGCCGCCCTGGCGCGCCTGCCTCTCCCACACATCCAGTTTGATCTCCCTTGCCCACACCATCCGCCCCAACGCTTGACCCAACTGTTCCGCCACTTCGGTTTGCGCCAGCGCCGGCCCCCACCAGCTCATACGTGGCGTAAAAATGCGCCGGGTTGCCAATAACGCCGGCGGCGACCTGCGCCACATCGTGTAAATCCACCAAACTGATGCGCGTCTCCACCGGATAGGGCAGCGCCAGCACACCGTCATTGACAATAGCCGGCCAACCCGCCAGCAGATTTTGCATATAGGCCGTGGGCTGCAAAATGGTGTAGGCCAGCCCGCTTTCAAATAGCTGCTCCTCCACTTGTAGCTTATGCCAGTGATGGGGCATCCGCGGGTTTGTGGGTGCAGCACCGAATGGTAGACAAAGTGCGCCACGCCCGCCGCCCGCGCCGCTGCTTATGACGGTTTGCCCGATGCGCACCTCCGCGGCGTGCATATTGGGGCAAATGTGATAGACGGCATCCGCCCCTTGCATGGCTCGCTCCACATCCGCCGCGACGGCCAAATCGCCCACGCAAACTTCATGCGCCCCGGCCTGGCGCACCAGCGCCGCCTGCGCCGCCCGCCGCACCAAAGCCCGCACGGTCGCCCCACGCGCCGCCAGCGCGCTGATAATCGCACAGCCGGTTTTCCCCGCCGCGCCGGTTACTAATATCACTCTGATCTCTCCGTGGCCACAATCATAATTCGCCATGATGTTACGTGTTGCGTATTTCGTGTACCGGTTGAGATTCACGCACCGATACAAGATTGTCTACGAGTTCACGCAACACGCAACACGCAATACTCTTTACCGCGTCTCCGTCACCTTGCGAATCGCCCGCGGCTGATCCGGATTAAAGCCGCGCGCGGAGCCAAATGCATGGCGAAAAGCTGACCGGGCGCAATGGCCACAATGGGCGACAGCCATTCGGGGACGTCGGCGGGCAGCGGCAGCGGGGCGTGGGCTGCCTCCAGCGTGGCCGGGTCATCGCTGATGACAATGGTTTCGGCGTCGTGCTGCGCCAGCACTTGGATGAAATCGCGCGTTCGGGCAACATGCGTCGCTGGGCGCCGCCACAATCACCGGGAAAACCCGGCTCGATCAGCGCCAGTGGACCGTGCAGAAAGTCGGCACTGCTATATGGCTCGGCAATCGAATAGGTCAGCTCTTTGAGCTTGAGCGCCAGCTCAAAAGCGGTGGCGTAATTGTAGCCGCGGCCAATCACCACGCAGTCGCGCATGTAGCGATAGCGCTGGGCGACAAAGGCCACCGGCCCGCGCAGAATGCCCTGCGCCAGGCGCGGCTGCTGATCCGGCGCCGGCGCATTGAGCGCCAACGCATCGGCCACGGCCTGGGGAATCATGTGCAGCGCCTGCCGCAAATGCAGATCGTCGGTGAGCGCCGCACCCAGCATGGCGATGTACATCAGCTCGGCGGTGTAGGTTTTGGTGGCCGCCACCGACTGCTCCAGCCCGGCGTGCAGTTCGATGACGTGGTCGGCCTGCGCGGCCAAATCGGAGTCGCCAAAATTGGTCAACGCCGCTGTGAGCGGGCTTCCTGCCGCCGCTTCCTCGGCCAGCACACCCACAATGTCTGGGCTCTTGCCGCTCTGGCTAATGCCCAGCACCAGCGTATTTTGCAACCGCGGCGGCGTCTCATAAATCGAAAAAAGGCTGGGCGTGGCCAGCGCCACCGGCAACCGGTTGAGCGAGCCCAGCAGATATTGGGCACAGCGCCCGGCATTATCGCTGGTGCCGCGCGCCGCAATCATCACGTGCTGTACGTTGTGCGCCTGGATGGCTTGGGCCAGCGCGCCGATGCGGGCGTGCTCGTGGTCCAACAGAGTCTGCAAAACGTGCGGCTGCTCGTGAATTTCCCGATACAAATGGGTGGCTTTGATCTCAATTGCCATGGGTGGATTCCACGCTTTCCGCCGCTTCCGCCGCGGCCACATCATTTCCACATCGACCGCAGCTCGTGGCCACGGCCCAACTGACCAAAAACCAGAAGCCACCGCCAATCAGCAGCGCCATGCCAATGCTGGCCGGATGCAGCGGCACGTTGCCGCGCAAAATCCCCACCACGGTCAGCAAAATGCCGATGGCGCCGCATGTAAGGCCGACTTTGAGGGGAAGCGAGAGTTGTTGCATGGACGGGTGATCTCCGGTTACGTGTTGAGTATCGAGTATTGAGTATCGAGTAAAGGGTATAGAAACTTGCCGCCCTACAAGAGGCTCAACCCGTCAACCCAATACTCAACACTCGATACTCAATACTCATCTCTTTCCCCTAGCCTACCCCCAATTCCCCAAAGTAGCAAACGGCGGCGTTGGCAAAGTGTAGCGGCGGCGAGTATAATGGCCGCTATGAACACGACAGAAAGCAGCAACAAAGGAGTGCGCAATCCCGTGATCCTCGGCGTGCCCATGGATTTGGGACAGCAGCGCCGCGGGGTGGATATGGGACCGAGCGCGGTGCGTTATGCCGGGCTCTTTGGGCGGCTGGAGAAGCTGGGGCTGACCGTGCGCGACCTGGGCAATATTGCCGCGCCTGGGCGCGATGAGGCCGCCGTGCGCGCCAATCGCGCAGTGGAACTCGGCCAGGGCAAAATGCGCCATCTGGCCGAAGTAGTGGCCGTCTGCCAGCAGATTTACGCGCAGGCGCGCGATCTGGCCACGACCGACGATTTTCCCATTTTCCTAGGCGGCGACCATTCGATTGCCATCGGCACGGTCAGCGCCATGCGCGAGGCGGACGGGCTGGGGCTGATCTGGGTGGATGCGCACGGCGATTTTAACACGCCGCAAAGCACGCCTTCCGGCAATATCCACGGCATGCCGGTGGCCGCGCTGACCGGGCTGGGCCATGCCCACCTGGTCAATTTGGGACGGCCCGGTCCCAAATTGGGCCCGCAGGATATTGTGATGATCGGCATTCGCGACCTGGACGGCATAGAGCGCCAGGCGCTGGCCCACAGCGGCATCCGCGTCTTCACCATGCGCGAGGTGGATGAACTGGGCATGGCCCGTGTGGCCCGGCAGGCGCTGGCCCATTTGCAGCACACCGCCCGCATCCACGTCAGCCTGGACATGGACGTGATGGACCCATCGGAAGCGCCCGGCGTGGGCACGCCTGTCCCCGGCGGCCTCAGCTTCCGCGAGGCGCACCTGCTCATGGAAATCCTGGCCGAATCGGCCAAAATCTGCTCCCTGGACGTAGTCGAGATCAACCCCATTTTGGACGAACAGAACCGCACCGCCGAACTGGCCGTGGCGCTCATCGCGTCGCTGCTGGGCCAGCGGATATTGTAGGGGTGGGGAATGGGGATTGGGGCAGGACGATCCTTGTTCGTGATTCCCCATTTTTGCCGTGGACAAGTCGCAATTGTAAATGGTAAACGGTGACTGGTGAATTATCAATGAGGGGGATGCGAGTAGCCGGCCTCGTTCACAATTAGCAATTCACCATTCACCATTTACAATTCCTCCCCCCGTCATCAAATATATCTGCTCATACACGAATTATTATAATCAACCAGCGAAGCCATTCTTCAGAAAGGCCAATCACCATGACCAACTCCACCAACTCCATCCGCGCCTTCGCCACCGAGGCCATTCACGCCGGTGAGATTCACGATGCGCTGGGCAGCCATGTGGCGCCCATTTATCAGACCTCTACTTTTACTTTTCGCGATATGGAGGCGCTGGATGCCTTCCACGCCGGTGCGCCCGATTCGTACATGTACACGCGCTCCAAGCACCCCGGACGCAAGGCGCTGGCGCAGAAGCTGGCCACGCTGGAGGGCTATAACTTGATTCGCCAGGCGCAGGAGGCGGGGCAGTCCGGCGAAGGGGTGGTGGCGGGCGAGATTTTTAGCTCGGGCATGGCGGCGGTGGCGGCGGCCATTTTGGGCGTGACCAGCGCCGGCCAGCATATTATTGCGCAGGATGTGCTCTACGGCTCGTCCGAGCATCTGATCAGCGAGGTGCTGACCCGCTTTGACATCAGCCATTCGTCGCTGCCCGGTTTGCAGCCGGAAGCGCTGGAGGCCGAACTCAAGCGCCACCCCAACACCGCCGCCATCTATTTGGAGACGCCGGCCAACCCCACCATGACGCTCATCGATATTATGGCGGTGTGCGACATCGCCCACGCCCACGGCGCCCGCGTGATTGTGGACAACACCTTTGCCACGCCCATTTTGCAGCGCCCGCTGGAGTGGGGCGCCGATGTGGTGGTTCACAGCACCACCAAATACATCAACGGCCACGGCACGGTGATCGGCGGCGCCGCCATTACGCGCGACCCCGCTCTGCTCAACGAGCGCATCTGGCCCATGATCCGCTTTATGGGCGGCGTGCCCAGCCCCTTTGACTGCTGGCTGACCAATTTGGGGCTCAAGACGCTGCCGCTGCGCATGAAGCAGCACTGCGCCAACGCCATGCAGGTGGCCCACTTTCTGGCCGACCACCCCAAGGTGACGGTGGTCCACTATCCGGGGCTGGATGATTTTCCGCAGCACGCCCTGGCCCAGCGCCAGATGGACGACTTTGGCGCCATGCTCTCGTTTGAGGTGGAGGGTGGCTACGAAGGCGGGCGCAAGCTGTTGAGCAACGTGCGCCTGTGCAGCCTAGCCGTCTCGCTGGGCAACATCGACACGCTTATCGAGCACCCGGCCTCCATGACGCACAAAGTGGTGCCGCCGGCAGAGCGGCTGCGCCAGGGCATTACCGATGGGCTGATCCGCCTTTCGGTGGGGCTGGAGGAGGCGGGGGATATTGTGGAGGATTTGGGGCGGGCGTTGATGGCGGTATAGCGGAGAAGACGTGACAAGGTGACCGGGTGGCAAGGTGACCGGTCTAGGCGTGAGGCCGTGTGTCGCACATCGCGCGGACCCGTGAGCCAGTCTACCCTACGCGTGGCGTTCCGTGTTAGACCCGCGTGCGGCGCACCGCCTGCCAGGCGACTCCGGGGGATAAATTGGCGGAGGCGGAGCAACGCACGCTAATCCGCGTGGCGCACATGCGTGAAATTCATTTTGGCCGTAACGCTGTGTAGCATTTTGCGGCTTGACATTTGCCTTCTACTGCACATACAATCAACTTTTTGATTTGGAAAAGCGACCGCTTTAGAAAAAGCGACCACTTTAGAAAAAGTGACCGCGTGGAGGCGATGCTCCACGTGGCATGATATAAATGGAAAGTGTGTGCAATGTTGCAAACGTTTCGCGCCCGGCTTGGTCAGTCGCTCGTTGGGCCGTTGGCCCCGGCGGTGCGGCGCAATTTGACGGCCGAATTCTATTCGGCGCTGGCCTATGGCGCGTTCCACGCCGCCACCATTGCGTTTTTGCCGGTGATTTTGCGGCGCAGCGGGGCGTCGCCCTCCATGCTGGCGGGGTGTACACGTCGACCCAGTTTGTAGGCTCGGTGCTGACGGCCTTTAGCATTGTGTGCTCATGCGGCGGCGGCGCACCATGAGCGTGATTCTGTCGTCGTGGGTGGCGTCGCGGCTGCTGATGGCGCTCTTTGCGCTGGTGGTGCAGCCCATTTGGATGATTGTGCTGAGCACACTTTTTTGGTTTCTGAAGCCTTCCCCTCACCCGGTTACGTGCGCATTTTGCAAAGCATCTATCCTGACGATGTGCGCGGCAAGATGATGTCGTTGGTGCGCATGGGGCGGATTCTGTCCATGGTGGCGGTGGCGCCGCTGGCGGGCTGGGCGCTGGACCGCTGGGGCTATCAGGCGCTCTTTCCGGTAGGGCACGCTGATGGGGATGCTGTCGGTCTTCTTTTTGCGCGGCTGGAGGTCAATGAGCCGCCGCTGGCCCCGCGGCGACGCACGCTCTCTGAATTGCGCCAAATTTTGCGCGAAGACAAGCGCTTTAGCTATTTTCTGACGGCCTTTTCGGTCTACGGTACCGGCACGCTGATGTCGTGGACGCTCTATCCGCTGGTGCAGGTGGACCGACTGGGCCTTTCCTATTCGGACCTGGGCTGGCTGGGGCTGGTGCAGTCGCTCTTCTGGTTTCTCAGCTATGCCTTTTGGGGACGCATTGTGGACCGGGCGGGCGGCGTGGCGGTGCTGCGCGGCAACGCGCATGGTGGCGCTCTTTTTGCCGCTGATCTACGCCAGCGCCCATTCGTTCTGGATGCTGATTCCGGCCTTTGTGGTGCAGGGCGTCATCTCGGCGGGGGTGGGATATGGGGCTGATCAACGCCGGCATTCAACTGGCCAAGCCGGAGCAGATTCCCGAATATGCGGCGGTGCAGTCGACCATTGTGGGCGTACGCGGCATATTGGTGCCGCATATTGGCATCGGGCTGATTGCGCTGGGTGCGCCCATGAACAGGGTCTTCGTGCTCAGCGCGCTGCTCATGGCTAGCTCAGTTTGGCTGTTGGGTCGCGTGCAGGTTATCACCCCGCAAGAACCCGCCTTCGCTGAGCGAAGTCTCCGCATAAATTGGCGACGCCGTGCATCGCAGTCTCCGCTCACTTAATGGCATTGACTCCCTACTCCTTACTTCCTACTCCCTATCTCAGCTTGACGAAGCGGTGGATGGCTTGGCGCCGGTCGAGCTGACGGCGGTGGGCTGTGAGGGCGCGGGCACCTTACCGGCCAGGTAGGAGCCGACGATGAGCGCGCCCATAAAGATGAGGGCGTTGCCGGAGCCGAGGGCCAGCGACGCAATGGCCGGTCCGGGGCAGTAGCCGGAGATGCCCCAGCCCACGCCAAAGAGTGCTGAACCCAGGATCAGGTCACGGTCGATGTGGAAGCTGGTGGGCAGGTAAAATTTGGGCGCAAAGAGCGGTTTGGAGCGGGGCAAAATAAAGCGGAAGGTGATGACGGTGACGCCCACGGCGCCGCCCAGCACGAAGATCAGCGTGGGGTCCCATGTACCCGCCGCATCCAAAAAGCCCAACACGCGCCCGCGGTCAATCATCTGCGAAATGGACAGGCCCAATCCAAAGATGATGCCGGCTAAGATTGCGATTACTTTTTGCATAAATGGTTATCCTCTGTATTAAACGGGATCTCATGTGGTTGACCCGCTTTGGTTTCGATACGGCTGCGAACTACCGCAGCCTACTCAACCGCCGCTTGCCTTGGTAACCATCTGCGATCCAAAAGAGCCTTAAAACATGAGCACGTGGCGCACAATATAGACGGTGATAAACGCCGTAGCCAGAAAGGTGATGACGGCGACCAGTGAGCGTTGCGACAGGCGACCGAGACCGCACACGCCGTGGCCGCTGGTGCAGCCGTTGCCCATGCGCGTGCCAAAGCCCACAATCAGCCCGCCGATGATCATGCTGACCGGCACCAATTCGCCCTGCGGCGTGGGCGTGGCGGCCAGCCCATATTCGTAGATCAGCGTGCCGATGAGCAGGCCGCCGATAAAGAGCCAGCGCCACTGCGCATCGCCCGACAAGTTAAAGATGGCGCCATTGAAAATGCCGCTGATGCCCGCAATGCGGCCATTGGCCAGCAGCAGTACTGTGGCGCTCAGGCCGATCAATATGCCGCCGATCAGGCCGCTACTCCAGCTAAATTCTGCCATAGGTGTCTCCCTTAATTGAAGGAAATGTGTAACGATGCAGGCGTGGCCTTCGACAAGCTCAGGCCACGCCTGCATCGTTACGAAAACATGTTAATTGTTCATCCAGCTTTGAACAGTCGCGCTGTTCTGTTGCAGCCAGCCTGCCGGATCTTGGGCTGTTATTTGGGCGTCGTCATAGGTTTGATTGACAATGAAATTGTAGATGGCCGGAAATTCGCGGCGCAATTGGCTGGGTGTCACCGCGTTAGAAACGGTTAGGAGTTTCTTGCCATTGGATTCCCAATACGCTTTGCCAATGATCTGCAGTTGCGAAATGTGTTCGCGCAAAAATGGCCGGTCATCCGGGTCCACAAAGCAGGGCGTAATAAAGATGGTATTGGAATTGGGGGCAGCGGTCAGCTCGTCAAAGAGCTGCATGGCGTCGGCGTAAGGACGGATTTCTACAGATGCGCCCGCCATGGTTTGCCAGGCTGCGGCTTCCATCTCGGTGAAAAATCGACAATCGAGATCGCGCTGGACGAAACCTAAGATGATGAGGTTGGGCTGGGCAGGTTCGGGGGCGACGGCGGCGCTGTCGTTCGCTACTTCCGTCGTGGTTTGGGCATTACTTGCTGCCGCATCGGCGGCGGCTGTGGCCGTAGGCTCGACGACCGCCGTGGGTTCGATGACAACCGCGGGCGTTTCGGTGGGCGGAATCGCCGTAAAGGTGGGTGGAATCGGTGTGGCTGTAGGTGCGACAAGGGTGGGTTGCACGTTGATGACAACCGGCGCAATGGTGGCGGTCGCCAGCGGCTGGCTGCTCACCACGCCGTTGCCGGCCACTTCATTGGCCGATTGATCGACAGGGGCAACGACGGCTGCCTGTTGCGTGGGTGCGGTATCCCCAGAGAGAATCAGCCGCTGCAGCCAGATGCTAAAGGCGAAGAGTACGATACCAATCAGCCCAATGCCCAAAAAGGTGAGCAGACCAGCAAATTGCTGCGAGTCTTCCTGCTCGTCCGATATGCCGAGTTCGGTGGCGTTGCTTTGCCGAATAATTTTCTTGAGATTGTCTTGCCGTCTGCCGGCAAAGCGGGCAAAGAGGCCCAGCCAGAAGGGCGCGCTGTCAATGATCCACAGCAAGGGGTCGGTGAACTGCACATCGACCATGCTGTCCAGGCTGAAGTTGCCAAACTTGAGGAAAGCTTGCAAAAGAGTGGCGATAATAGGGAACAAAAACCCAAAAATTGCTCCATAAAGCGTAAATTTGTTGGCTTCAGATTGCCAGAATTTGCTCATCATAAATGATTCAATTACCCCAATAAATTACATCAAAAAAATCCAATAAAAGATGCCGTAACCGCCACCGGTCAGGCAATTGACCTGCTGTCGGCGCCGGTTCGGCTACAATGCACCTGGTGCGTTGAACTGAATTGATTCAACAAACGTACAACAGGTACTTTTTCAACCTACACTAGACTTGGGTGCGAATTACAATTTGGGCGAGATGCCTTCGTGGGTGAAAAATAAAACCTTGTAACAGAGTCAAAAACACTTCTGTTTCTACAACGAGTTTAATGCGAGAGTGCTGCGAGTGAGATGAACGAAAGTAGATTACCCAATAGTATAGGCCCACTTGGTAAATTTTGCAACCCATCTGGATGGCGTTAATGAATTTAAACAATCACCATGACGCTCAAATTGCCCAAGGAGCTACGGTTGATCTCGCCGATAATACAACAGTTTGCTCGTCACGGCTCAACCGCGCCAGCACTCTGCCACGGCGCTTTACATCCGTGCAACGTCATCCCACCCCCTGGACTGATGATGGTCGGTCGGGCGTACCTGACGTATGGCGCTCCCACCATCGACGGGGCAAGCACGTTTCTGCTACTATTTGTTGCGACGCATTTGCTGGTACCGGCCGTAGGTTTGATTTAGGTTGGGGGTCATTTCTGCCTTTAAGAGGCGGCCACCACTTTCGCGCGAGCGAAGGCCGTCCCTGTCTCTGCCCTGAAAATAGCCACAAAAACACAAAAGGGAAACGGTTTTCATTCCCCCTGGCGCACTGTTGTGCATGGGCAGCTTCCAGGAAGGAGTACATCTCGCCCCAAAGCGAAACGCTCCCATCAGCCGAGATATGATTGACCTGCGTGCGCAAAAGTCTTATACTAACGGTAATACTAATAGAGAACCGCTTAAACATGGGACAAATGCAAATTGTTCATATTCTAGGCCATTTGCGCCATGTTTATATGGTTTAGCCCGGAGGAACGAGTGAGTCAGGCCACTCTGAGTAGATAATCGATAAACAAAAGTGACTATTCAGCCATTCCTTGAGCTTGTCAAAGGAAATGGTGGCCTTCGACAAGCTCAGGCCTCGGGGGGCTGCATAGTTACAAACAAAGGAGGAAGTACCCAATGGCGGCTGTTCTTACAATGCCCAACTTTATTGTGCGGCCCACCCTCTCCCCAAGCGGTGATCTGGCCGAGTTCTATACGCGAAAATGGCTATGTCGTGATTCCCGATGCCCCACTGTCGGCGGCGGAAATCGCAGAGCTGCGCGCCGAAACGCTGGCCATCTGCCAGGGCGAACGCGGCGAGATGATCCGTGGTGATCTTGATGAGCGCCACGCGGAGGATGCAGACATTCTGCGCCGCTATCTCTGCATCCACTTTCCGCACAAGTTTTCCGAACTTATGTACAACGCGCTGAGCCATCCGGTCATGGTAGATGTACTGACCCAGGTCATTGGCCCCAACGTCAAGTGTATGCAGTCCATGCTCTTTATCAAAGCCTCGGGCAAACCGGGGCAGGCCTGGCATCAGGACGAATACTTCATCCCCACGCGCGACCGCTCGCTCACCGGCGGCTGGATTGCGCTGGACGACGCCACGGTGGAAAACGGCGGTCTGTGGGTCATCCCCGGCTCGCACCGCCACGGTGTGATCTGGCCGCAGTGGGACCACGACGACCCGCGCTTTGATTGCGCGGGCGAGACATACGGCTTTCCCTATACCGATGAGGACGCCATCCCCGTCGAGGTAGAAGCCGGCGCCATCGTCTTTTGCTACGCTGTGCACCGCTCGCCGCCCAATCGGCGGGCGGTGCTGCGCATCGCTGAATCAGCACTATTGCAGCGCCGAAACGCGCGCTGCTGCCCCACAACGCACCCCAAAGAGGGCGAACACATAGCCGTGGCCGACTACCGCGACATCGAAATGATCGCCGGCGTCGACCCCTACGCCTGGAAAGGCCGAAGATCTGGCCAAACCCTCCGTGCGCCCCAGCGGCGATGGCGGCTGCGAGACGTGGCGGGGGCAGCGAGCAGCGATTGAAGATGGATATATGACAAGATGACCGGATGATAAGGTGACTTCGACAGGCTCAGTCACCTTGTCATCCGGTCATCAGTCATCCGGTCATCCGGTCATCCAGTCATCCGGTCACCCTGTCATCCAGTCATCCAGTCATCCGGTCACCCTTTCAATCTCCCCCTAATTTACCACATCCCCACAAACCCGGAGGAACCAATAAATGGCAGATGCAGTTGCCCCACATCCTCAAACAGGAGGGCGTTGAATATCTCTTTGCCTACCCGGTCAACCCGCTGATTGAGGCGGCGGCCAAGGTGGACATCCGCACGATTATCGTGCGCCAGGAGCGCATTGGCCTGCACATGGCCGACGCCATTTCGCGCCTCAGTTCGGGCAAAAAGATTGGCGTCTTTGCCATGCAGAGCGGCCCCGGCTCTGAGAACGCCTTTGGCGGCGTAGCGCAAGCTTATGGCGATTCGGCGCCCATTGTGGTGCTGCCCATGGGCTATGCGCGCCTGACCAATGTGGACCCCAGCCAGCTCAGCGCTCAACATGCGCCACGGCTGACCAGAAAATTGGCCGAGCAAGGTGAAGATCCTGCCAGAGCAGTGCCGGCGTATGCATCGCGCCTTTACCGCCGTGCGCAATGGCCTGCGCCCGGCGCTGGTCGAATTTCCCAGCGACCTCTTTGGGTTGGACGTGCCGGAGCCCATTGCCTATCAACCGGCGCCATCGCTGCGCGTCGGACCCGACCCGGATGCGGTGCAGCGGGTGGCCGATGCGCTGGCAGCCGCCGAGGCGCCCGTCATTTACGCCGGCCAGGGCGTCCATTATGCCGAGGCGTGGGCCGAGCTGCGTCAACTGGCCGAGTTGCTGGAAGTGCCGGTCACCACCAGCCTGGGGCAAAAGCTCATTTCCGGAAAATCATCCGCTGGCGCTGGGTTCGGGCGGCCGCGCCATCCCTAAAACCGTGCATCAATTTTTGCAGGATGCCGACCTGATCTTCGGCGTCGGATGCAGCTTCTCGTCCACCAGTTTTGGCATCAAATTCCCGGCGGGCAAAAAGATGGTCCACGCCACGCTGGACCAAGCCCGGACATCAACAAGGACATTGCGGCCGATCACGCCATTGTGGGCGACGCCAAGCTGGTGCTGGCCGCGCTGATCGACGCCGTGCGCACGCGATTGGGCGATTCACCACGCGGGCGCGCCAACGGCATTGCCGGCAAAATTCAGACGATCAAAAGTGAGTGGCTGGCCCAGTGGGCGCCCAAACTCAACCTGAACGAAGCGCCGCTGTCGCCCTATCGCGTCATCCGCGATCTGATGGACACGGTGGACGTTCCCAATGCAATCATCACCCACGACGCCAGCAGCCGCGCGATCAGCTTTCGCCCTTTTGGGAGGCGACCACGCCGCTCTCCTACATCGGCTGGGGCAAGACGACCCAACTGGGCTATGGGCTGGGAGCTGGCCATGGGGGCCAAGCTAGCGCACCCGGACAAGCTCTGCATCAACGTGTGGGGTGACGCCGCCATTGGCTTTACGGGCATGGATTTTGAGACCGCCGTGCGCGAGCGCATCCGGTATGTCGGTGCTCTTCAACAATTTCTATGGCCATCGAAATCCCGATCCTTGCCCGTCTCCACCGAAATATGGCGCCACCAACACCATCTCCGGCCGCTACGCCGACATGGCCAAAGCCTTTGGCGGCTATGGCGAGCGCATCACCGAGCCGGACCAGGTCGTCCCCGCCATCCGCCGCGGCATGGAGAAGACGCAGGCAGGCGTGCCGGTGCTGCTGGAGTTCATCACGGCCGGAGACGCAGGCGTGGTGTTTTAGAAATAGCAGGTATTGAGTATTGAGTATTGCGTAATTGGTTTAGAATCTTGCCTCGTTACAACAATGTTAACGGGAATACTCAACACTCAATACTCGATACTCAATACGGAACATTCCCATGAAAATCGGCATCTTCGACAATACATTTAAACGCCCCACTCTGGAAGCGACGCTAGATGCGGTGGCGGACGCCGAGGTGCAATGCGCGCAATTACGCCAGACACATTGGGCATGGCGGCCATGCCCGGCGGTTTCGGATGCGGTGTGCGCAGATTCAGGCGGCTTTTGCGGAACGCAATATGGACCTGTCGATGCCTTTCCGGCACCTTCAGCATGATCCATCCCGATGAGGCTGAGCGCGGTTGGGCTGCGCCAACTGGGCGTGCTGGCGGCGGCGGCGCCCAAGATGGGCGCGCGCTTTATCGAAGACCACGCCAAACGCACCGCCTGACAGCATGTATGGCGTCCGCACCCGGACAACAACACGCTGGAAGCGTGGAGCGATCTGCTGGCCACGGTGGAGCAGGCCGTCGCCCACGCCCAGGCCCACAACGTGACGCTGGTGGTCGAGCCGGAAGTGGCCAACGTGGTCGATTCGGCTATCAAGGCGCGGCGGCTGCTGGACGAAATTCAATCGCCGCACCTGAAGATCGTCATCGACGGCGCCAATATCTTCCACAAAGGTGAGCTGGCCCACATGCACGACGTGCTGGATGCCGCCTTTGACCTGCTGGGCGACGACATCGTCATGGCCCACGCCAAAGACCTGGATCACGATGGCGAAGCGGGTAAGCTGGCGGCGGGTACGGGCTTGCTCGACTTCGATCACTACGTTGGCTTGCTGCGCGGCATTGGCTTCAACGGCGTGATTCTGCTGCACGGGCTGACCGAGGCGCAGGCGCCAGGCTGCATTGAATTTCTGCGCGGCAAGATGATGTGATATACCGCAAAGGACGCAAAGGAACGCGAAGATATACGGCTCCACCGGATCTCATGTGGTTGACGAGAGAGGTGCGTTCTTGTAGGTCACTCTTGCAGAGTGACGGGCTGGGTTTACCGACGGATGTCACTCTGCAAGAGTGACCTACGAATGTCTTCGCGGGCCTTAGCGCTCTTGGCGGTAGAAACCTATTTGACTCTAGATTCAATGAGTGACTTTCTCCCAAATCTTCCTGAACCGAAACGCCTGCTCTTGGAGTCGCTGGTTGCCCAACTCAGCCAGATTCCAGGAATGGTGGCCGTTGTGCTGGGCGGGTCTTACGCCAGCGGAACTCAGCACGCGCGCTCCGACATGGACATTGGGCTCTATTATGATGAAGCCAGCCCCTTCGCCGTGGCCGACATCCGACGCGTAGCCGAGGAGATCGCAGTCGACGGGGCGCCCACGGTGACCCAATTTTACGAGTGGGGTGCTTGGGTCAACGGCGGCGCCTGGATTGAAACGCCGGTGGGGAAGGTCGATTTTCTGTACCGCAACTTGGAGCAGGTGCAGCGCACCATCAGCGAGGCGCGGCAGGGCATTGTGCATCATGATTATGACCAGCAGCCCACATATGGCTTTTACAGCGTCATCTATCTGGCGGAGACGCACATCTGCATCCCGCTCTACGATCCGGAGGGGCGAATTGCACAACTCAAGGCGCAAGTGGCAAATTATCCGCCGCAGCTCAAAGAGAAAATTGTGGCCGGTTCGCTGTGGGCGGCAGAGTTTAGCCTCCTGTTTGCCCGCAATTTCGCCGCGCAGGGCGATGTTTACAACACGGTGGGCTGCTTGACGCGAGTGGCGTCCAACCTGACGCAGGTACTCTTTGCACTCAATGAGACCTATTTCATGCGCGACAAAAAAGTGATGGAGACGATTGCAGCCTTTCCGATTGTGCCACCCGACTATGTGCAGACCATCAACCGCATCCTGGCGCATCCCGGCCGCACCGCGCCAGAACTGAGCAAAGCTGTCAATGAACTTACCGAGGTTTGGATCGCAATGACGCAGCTCGGCGAAACTAGGTATGAACCACGTTTTAAAATATAGATTCATGTATTGCGTATTGCGTCAAGCCGTCAAGTTTCTTGTTTTGTTATGGGAAACTCAACCGGTACATGCAACACGCAATACACAACAAAGGAGCAAACCATGCAATCATTCAACGGCCTGGGCATGAACCTGGGCAATCTGGCGCGGCTTTCCAATGCGCAGAGCCGCTCGATCAGTCCTGAGAATTTTAGCGGCGAAAAGGGGTGCGGCGGCATGGCCACCGAAGGCACGGGCGCCCCGCACGCCGAGGGGTTGGGGCTGGGCTGGAAAATTTCGCCCTCGATTCCCATTGCGCCGGGCGAGACTTTTG
>JAWKON010000028.1:0-99475 GCA_041391125.1 Caldilineaceae bacterium | reverse complement strand
TGGCGTAGGCGACGGCTTGGGCGCGGTTGCGCAGGTGCAGCTTTTGCAAGATTTCACGCGTGTGATATTTGACGGTGCGCTCGGCAATGAACAGTTCGTCGGCAATCTCTTTATTGGTGCACCCTCGGGCCATGAGCTGTAGCACCTCGATCTGGCGTTCGGTCAGCCCGTCCGGTTCGGTTGTTTTCACAGGGGGTGTGTGGTGGCGCGGGTTGGCGAATTCGGCCATGACGCGGGCGGCTATGGCGGGGGTGAGCGCGGCGCCGCCGTTGGCCACATTGGTCAGCAGTTCAAAAAAGGTGTCGGCGTTCAGGTCTTTTAGCAAATAGCCCGCTGCGCCGCCCTTGATGGCTTCAAAGAGGTGATCGTCATCGGTTGACATAGTCAGCATGATCACGTTGATGGCTGGCGCCTCCTCCTTAATACGATGCAACGCGTGCAGGCCATCGCACTCGGGCATTTGGATGTCCATCAGCACCACATCCGGGCGCAGCCGCAGCGCTTGTTGAACCGCCTCGCGCCCGTTGTGCGCCGTCCCCACCACGTTAATCCCGCGTGCGGCGAGCAGGTTGTGCAGCCCTTCCATAAAAAGCGGGTGATCGTCAACAAGCATCACATTCATCAGATTCTCTCCTTATTTTCCTGCTGCAACGACGTTGGAAACTATGAAACTACAGATTACGCAGATTTCACAGATTTCTGCCTATAGAGAATATCTGCGTGTATCGGAAGGTCTGCGGTTTATCTTTCATAAATGTAGACTTAAGGAGAAAGCGAACGGCGGTTGAGTAGGCTGCGGCGGTATGCAGCGGTATCCAAACCAGAGTGAGCGGGTCGACCCGATTGGCTTCGATACGGCCCCGAACCACAGGGGCCTACCCTTCGATGAACTCAGGACATCGCTCAACCGGCACTGATCCCGTCTCTTAAGTTTACACTCACGGTTTATATTCCTACGCAAAACTATGTTGGCGCTTTGTGATCGCTAGATAAACAGCGCGGCCAGTGCGGGTTGAATCGGCAGATCCACGGTTACTTTGGCGCCGCGGCCGGGCTGTGAGTTGATGGCGAAACGGCCGCCCACCTCCTCGGCCCGCTCGCGCATGACGTTTAAGCCAATATGATAGCCATTTTCGGCGCCGACAGTAGTGGCCAGGTCGAAGCCGCAGCCATCATCTTCGACCACCACGTGAATCTGGGCGGATTGCACGGCCAGGCTAATGGTGATGCGTTGGGCTTGGGCGTGTTTGCGCACATTGGTCAAAGCCTCTTGAATGATGCGCAAGAGCTGGATTTCAACCTGGGGACTCATCTCAATGGCGGCGATCTGCTCCATGCCCACCAGATCCACTTTGATATTGCTAAAATTGGTAAATTGTTCCATATAATCGTGCAGCACAGTGCGAAAATCGCTGTCCAGCGCGCTGCCGCTGCGCAAGTTCATGATCTGTTCGCGCACGTCGGTCTGCGCGGTTTTGGCCACATCGTGCAAGCGCAGCAGCAGTTGGTCGGCATCCTGGTTTTTGCCCTTGGCCAGCAACTGGCGGGCGGCCTGCGTCTGCACGTTCATGAAGCCCAGGATCTGGCCCAGGCTGTCGTGCAGTTCACGGGCCAGGCGCTCACGCTCTTGCAGCATAGCCAGCGCACGCTGCTGCTGGGTCAATTCCTGATAGACCTGTTTGCGCTCTTCAACCTGGCGCACAATAATGCGGTCGGCATGGCGCACAATAAAGAAGAGCCCCAAATAGAGCGCCCCCAAAATCAGCGCTACGCCCACCATAATCTGGCGCTGCGTATTGTTCACCTTGGTCAACAGCGGCGTCACGTCGCTGTAGACTTCAAATACGCCCATGATTGCGCCAGTTTGGCGGTTATTGCGAAAGGGAATATAGCTGGACAACACGTCGCGATCTTCAATTTCGCCTTCAAAAGCGCTGAAGGTATCGCGATGGGTCAATTCGCTGGCCACGCCGCCGGCGCGACCGGCTTGATAGCCCGCGTTGTCGCTTTTGTCCTCGCCAATCTGGTCGAGCTGGGTTGAAAATACGGCGCGGCCATTCAGATCGTAGATCTTAACTTTGACCACCGACAGCCCTTGCATTTGGGCCAGAATGGACTGGCGCAGCTCCTTAATTTGCGGGTCGGGCAGCAGCCGGTCGGCGTCAAATTCGGCTGTTGCCGCCAAATAGGGCGCCACCTCTGACCAGAGCGAATTGGCAAAGGCTTTGGTGAGCGCTACATTTTTGCTCTCTTCCTGCTCGATGAGATCGTTTACGGCCAAATTGCGATACCACAGCCCAAGCACCAGCGTTACTACAATAAATGCAAACAAACTGGCAATCGAGAAAAACCGGAGCAGCCTAAACATTCTGTTATCCTCACGATACTATATGAATTTCCAAAGGCATCTTCACTTTCTATGATGGTTAATGTATATATGCAGTGGAAGGTGGCTAAAAATACATGCATTCTTGGCCAATTCATAACCCAGCCGCTTTAGACATTGACGCAGAATGGGGATCGCTGGGGCTTGCTCGCGTTTATGTACGTATGGATGGCGCTGATTGGATTTACATCGCACAAATAACGTATTGTGACCGTTGAGCCTATCCCCTGTGAAAGTCATTTGTCGCTTTGTATTGGATTACGCTATACTATGCACAATATGCGTAGCTGGCCATTCTAATCGCTCCCTGTGGCGGTGCTGCGTTTGACCATCGAATTTTATTGTTCGAACCCCCTCTTTTAGTTTTTTAGGTGTGTTGTCTTTGGATGCCAATCAGTTTGGACGTCCTGGATTGAGTTTATCTACCTTAAATGTTTGCTCTGTCTATTGAGAGAAGGCGTCACCGCGTTGTCTCCCTATAGATTTGTAACTTCATTGCATCAACATCAAAATAAAAAGGAGAATACTCATGTTCCACACACGGTTGACCAGACGAGCTTTTCTGCGTAACTCCGCTGTAGCCGGTATGGGATTGGCTTTGGTTGCTTGTGCGCCGGCGGCCGGTCCGGCGGCATCGGGTGATGCGCAAGAAGCTGCTGCCCCCTCCTCAGAAGCCACCGTGGTGCGCTTTATGTCGCGCGCCGGGGCCGACAACATCCCCAATGCCGAAGATGTTTTCAGCACCGATTTCCGCTCCGAACACCCCGATATTGAAGTGCAGATTGAGCCGGCGCCCGATGGCTGGGTCGACAAGCTGCTGGCGCAGATGATCGCCGGTGAAGCCGTCGATATTTTCCAGGCCTGGGGCAACATTTTCTACAACTGGACCGAGCGCGATCTGCTGCTGGACGTGCAGCCCTTTGTGGATTCGACCATGAGCGATGCCGAGGTATCGGACTACAACGAATTCCAGTGGGACGGCCTAGTCATGCGCGGCATCCGCGTGGGCATGCCCAAATATATCAACTTAATGACCGTCACCATCAACAAGGACCTGTTTGATCAATATGGCGTGGAATATCCGCCGGAAGATGGCAACTGGGATCACGACGATTATTACAACATGGCCAAACAGTTGACCGAAGCCGCGCGCGCCGACGGCGAAGAAAACCGCTGGGGCGGCTGGATCCCCATGTGGGCGTGGGACCGCTTCTGGTTCCGCCTGGACATGTGGGGCGGCGGCGTGGTCAACGAGCGTTTTGGGCTGGACTGCACGCTGGACAGTGAAGCGTCGCAGGCAGCCTTGCAGTGGGCGTGGGACGGCATGTACAAAGACAACTATTTTGCCCAGCCCGCCCAGGTGGAAAATCAGTGGTTCCGCGCCGCCATGACGCCGGGCTTTATCTGCATGGCCGAATCGGGCACCTATCCCATTGGCACCGACCGCGAATTGTCGGAAGCCTTCCGCTGGGATATGCGCCACGTGCCGGTTGGCCCCACCGGTACGCGCAAAGTGTTGGGCACCACCGACGCCTGGTCCATTACCAAGCAGACCTCCAACCCTGATGCGTCGTGGGAGGTGCTCAAATTCCTCTCCGGCCCGGTCTATCAGAAGAAGCAGATCGTGGGCCAGGAGGGGTTGATCCCCGTGCTCAAGTCGCAGATCAGCAGCTTTATCGACGACGTGCGCGCCATTCGCCCGTCGCTGGAAGAAGTGCGCCTGGAGACCATTGCCGAGATTCTGGAATGGGGCTACGCCGAGGACACCTTCTGGTTCAAGAATCAGAATGCAGCGGCAGAGATTATTCAGCCGGCGCTGGAGAAAGTCTTCACCGTGGGTGATGTAGGCCCTGAATATCTGGCCCAGATTGCTGATGAGGTGGATGCTTCGCAGCAGGCGTAATACGGGTTGTGCAGGAGACTTCAGGGAAACTCTGAGGTCTCCTGCATTTTTACGTGTAACGACGGCTGCTCGGGGGTGTACCACAGAATGAATTCTGTGTCTGGTACGGGAAACCGGTTAAAACCGGTTAAGCGCCATGTCCGCAACGTGCTTAAGCACGTTTGCCGTGGCAGGCTGGGGATTTATTCCTTGCCCATCCCACGATCCCTCAGTGAGCCGATACTTCGAGCAAGGACGTACTATGGCCAAACAGATGACGCTTGAGAGGCAGCGAGATGGCGGCGGGCGGCGTTTAAGCCAACGCGCCCGCGATAACATAGCCGGGCTTTTGTTTATATCGCCGTGGATTATTCACTTTGTCGGCTTAATTGCCTTTGCCATGATCTTTTCGCTGGGCATCAGCTTTACCAAAACCGATCTACTGACCGGCTACACCTTTGTGGGCTTTGATAATTTTACGCGCATGTGGGATGACCCGCTCTTTTGGAAATCGTTTTGGGTCACGGCCTATTACACCTTTGCGCTGGTGCCGGCCAATGTGATTGTGGCGCTGACCATTGCGCTGTTGATGAACCAGAAAATTGTGGGCTTGGGCTTTTGGCGGCTGATCTACTATCTGCCCTCGGTGGTCAGCGGGGTGGCGGTGGCGCTCCTGTGGGGCTATGTGCTCAACCCGCGCTTTGGGCTGCTCAACGCCGGTCTGGCCGCCATTGGCATCGAAGGGCCGCGCTGGCTCTATTCGGAACAGTGGGCCGTGCCAGGGTTTATCCTCATGGGGCTATGGGGCGCAGGGGGCGCCATGCTGCTCTATCTGGCCGGTCTGCAAGGCATTCCCACCCAGCTTTATGAAGCGGCTGAAATCGACGGCGCCAATTCGTGGCATCGCTTCTGGCACGTCACCATCCCCATGTTAACGCCCACCATCTATTTTAACGTGCTGATTAGCATTATTGGCTCGTTTCAGGTCTTTACCCAGTCGTACATTTTGACCAGCGGCGGCCCCAACAACGCCACCTTGACCCAGGTGCTTTACCTCTATCGCAAGGGCTTCCAGGATTTTCAATTTGGCTATGCTTCAGCCCTGGCCTGGGCGCTCTTTTTGGTGATTCTGGTCTTCACCGTCCTGGTGGTCCGTTCGTCCGATACGTGGGTGCATTATGAAGGAGAGCTGCGCAAATGATCAAAGGAAGCCAAGTCTATACGCCAACCCAGCCCCAAGCACAACGCGATTGGCAGTTGATCATGCACAAAACCATGCGCGTCCTGGGGCGCATTGCGCTCTATCTGGTTATCGCAGTCGGCGCCGTCATCTTTATCCTGCCGCTGGTCTGGATGATCTCGACCTCGGTCAAGCCCGACCACTTGCTCTACAACATCCCCATTGTGTGGATTCCCGATGAGTTCGATTGGCAAAATTACGCCGATGGCTGGCGCGTCTTGCCCTTCCCCACCTTTTATATGAACACGCTCTACATTACGGTGGTCAACATTATCGGGCTGGTGATCTCCAGTTCGCTGGTGGCCTTTGGCTTTGCGCGCATCCGCTTTTGGGGCCGCGATATCATCTTTATCATTCTGTTGATGACCATGATGCTGCCCACCCAGGTGACGCTGATTCCGATTTACCTGTTCTGGTCCAAGCTGGGGCTGGTCAACACCTTTTGGCCGCTGATCATTCCGCAATGGCTGACCAATGCCTATAACGTCTTTTTGCTGCGCCAGTTTTTCATGTCGATCAACACCGAACTGGATGACGCCGCCCGCATTGATGGCGCTAGTTGGTTCCGCATCTATTGGAACATCCTCATGCCGCTCTCCAAACCGGCGCTGGGCGTCATCGCCATTCAAGCCTTTGCCTGGAACTGGAACAACTTTTTTGACCCGCTGATCTACCTCAACGAGCCCAAAAAGTACACGATTGCCATTGGGTTGCGCCTGTTCCAAACCCAGCAATCGCAGAAAATGGCCGAGACCATGGCCATGACGCTGGTGGCGCTGATTCCGGTGCTCATCGTTTTCTATATTGCGCAGGCCAAATTTATCCAGGGCATTGTGCTCAGCGGCGTTAAGGGATGATTTGTGTCGGAAGGAGCATTACGCTGCGCCACGCCGAGCCGTGCGTGCTGGCGCTGGATGGCGAACGCCGGTGGAGATGAAGCCCGATTCGGCCACGCACGTGCGGCTCAATCCGCAGGGTCCGTTTGTGGTGGATGCGCGTAGGGCGGTGGCGATTGCGAGTGAGGGGGTTTGTAGAGGGGTGAGGTTGGAGGAATAGTATATTCGCTTTCTTAGAATGCCCAGCGATGATTCCTTGGCAGGCATTCATCACACAACAAGTTACCATCGACAACAGCGCCTATATTGAGCTGTTCAATAACGTTGTCTTTCTCTCTATCGCTTACCCAACGTCCACATGAGGCACATCTACCGCAGTTCATTGTTGACTCATTCAATGTTCGTGTTTGAGTAGATTCCCATGACAAGTTGAAGCGAGATTCTACTGTTTCCACTGCATCAGTTACCTCGCCAACAACCCTATCAAACTCGTTGAAATCAGAATCATTGGCCAGGTGTGCCGGGACTTCTGCCAAGAGATTTATACTAATGAGAATGGTTTTAGTGTTGCTCATGAAAATATCAACTATCCGTTGAGAATAAGAGTGGTGTGAATAGTAATATGAACGTGCAGCAAAATCCGCTTTACCACGCCGCAGCCGCCAGCGCCTGAAACTGCATAATCGCCTCCCAAGCGCCAAAGCCGATGCCATCCGCAAGCTGTTCAGGGCGAAACATATTGTGCGTCAAAAAGATGAGCACAGAGCCATCGTTGGGATCGGCCTGCCACCAGCCACCATAAGCGCCCGGCCAGCCGACCGCACCAATGCCGCCGCCACAGGTAAGCGGATTCGCCTGTTCCGGCTCCATAACCACGGCCACGCCCAGACCAAAGCCATGTCCAGCGGCAAAGGGAGACATGCCCATCATCTCGGAACTGGCGCGCTGCTCCGCACTCAAGTGGTTGGTGGTCATCATGTCTAACGTCTGCGGCTGCAAAAGCCGCACGCCATCCACCGCGCCGTTTTCCACAAAGAGCCGCGCAAATGCTAGGTAATCATCCACTGTCGACCAAAGGCCCTGGCCGCCGGAGACAAAGGCCATGTCCGCCGGCCGCTCGGGCAGCGCATGGTTGCCCGGCGTGCGGCAGGATCGTCAACTGGCCCGCCTCGTCAAAGCCATGCAGGGCTGCGCACCGGCTGCGCTTCGCTTGGGCCACCGTGAAACCAGTGTCTTTCATGCCGAGGGGTTCAAAAATGCGGCGCGCAAAGACATCACCTAAAGGGGTATCCTCCATGCGGGCGATGAGAAGGCCGAGCAAATCCGTGGCGTGTCCATAATGGAAGGCCGCGCCTGGCTGGTCGATTAAAGGTAAGGCAGCTAACCGGGCCATCCAGTCAGCGGGCGCGTAATCGTTGTCGATGTTGCCGCCCAGCGCCTCCGCATAGGCCTGCGCAATGGGGCCCTGCTCAAAATCGGCATAGCTAAAGCCGGCGCGATGCGTCAGCAGGTCCTCCAATGTGATCGGGCGTTGGGCCGGAACTGTCTGCGCCAACGACCCCGTCCTTTCGCGCAAGACGCGCATATCGGTAAACTCTGGCGCCCAGCGGCTGATCGGATCGTCCAAGGCAAAGCGGCCCTCCTCCCACAACATGAGCGCCGCCAATGAGGTGATCGGTTTCGTCATCGAGGCGATGCGAAAGAGCGTATCGCGCGCCATTGGCGTCTTGGTAGCCACGTTGCGCCAGCCAACACATTCCACCTGGCTCACCTGGCCAGGCCGCCAAATTAAGGTGACGGCGCCGGCCAGCGCACCGGCATCGACGATAGATTGAAGCGCACTGGCGATTGGGGTTTCCTGCTTCACGACAATTCCTCTGGTGGCTCGCGCCTAGCAGCTTGTCGGAGAGAACCATAAAAACCAAATTTGTACGCGGATGAACGCTGCTTTCGCGGATTTAAGCATCAAAATGGCAAATAAAATCCACGTAAATCCGCGTTAGCGAAGCGGCATCTGCATCCAAAATTCTTCTCTCCGCCAGGCTGCTAGGCGGCAAACATTTGTTAACCCTTTACGTATGACAGCTTCTCCGCCACTTTCCCGTCGCGCACGCGAAAGATGTCCACGCCGCGCACGTGTCCAGCCGCATCCTCCGCGGCGCGCCAGCTATAGCGCCAGCGCAGCACGGCGCGATCTGCCAGGCAAATAGCTCTTCCACGGCAAAGTGAGCGTGTGGGGATTGCGCAAAGAGTTCTTGCCAATAGGCGCGGACGGCCTCAGCGCCTTCAATGCGAGCGCCGTCTGGTGGCGGATAGGTGTTCTACAGGTGGCGCGCGTGGGCAAGAACGCTATGGCTGTCGTCTTCCATATTTGGCGCCGCAAAATTTGGCCACACACCAATGGTTTTATAGTAGGGTCATTCTCTATTTAACCGGTTCTCACGTCGGCAATATGCGGCAGACGCATCCTAGGCCGCGGGCCAGCGCTTCCAGGCCACAAAGCCCGCCAGCACCAGCAGCACCGCGTTAAAGCCAATGTTGCCAAACTCACTACGCGTGGCATGGAAGATGGCGGCCAATAGCATCACCAGCACCAACCCCGCCGCCGCATAAGCAGTCAGCCGCGGCTGGATCTTGGTCACCCCAGGCAGAACCAGACCCAACGCGCCGGCAATTTCCGCCACGCCGATAAAACGCACCAGCAGCGCCGGCACATCATTCACCCACGGCATCATATTGGCCAACTCCGTTAGTGGTTGTGCAACTTTGGGAAAGCCAAAGAAGGCAAATGCCACAGCCAACAAAACCTGTACAATCCATAGTGCAATATTCAATTGAAAGCTCCTTCTTTTGTAATTGAGTGAAACAAATTTGAAAGGGTGGAAGGGAGACAAGATGACCATGTTTCACCTTGTCACCCTTTCACCTTGTCACCCTTTCACCTTGTCATCTTGTCAATCCTACCGATACGCCGCCAGTTCCACCAAATAGTCCGCCGGCGTCGGCTCATCCAGTTCGCCTAGTAGATTGGGGAAATCGAGCGGCTTGCGGTCAAACACCAGATTATCACCCCGGCGCGGCCACTGTTCCGGCACGCGATCCCAGGCCAGCTCAATGCCGTTGAAATCGGGGTCGTGCAGATAAATGGCCTCGTGCGTACCGTGGTCCGAGGCGCCGTCGATGGACCAGCCGCCGTCCAACAGCCGCTTGAGCGCCGCCGCCAGATCGCGCCGTTCAGGATAGTTGATGGCAAAGTGATAAAGGCCGGTGGTCCCCGCGGCCGGTGGCTCACCGCCCGCGCTGTCCCACGTGTTGAGCCCCAGGTGGTGGTGATAGCCGCCGGCCGATAAAAACGCCGCTTGCTGCCCAAAGCGCGTGACCAGATCAAAGCCGATCAGCTCGTGATAAAAATTGACTGCCCGATCCAGGTCGGACACTTTCAAATGGACGTGGCCGATGCGCGCACCGGCGGGGATTGAGTTGGTTGTCATGGTGTGCTCCGCGTGAATATTTACGATTTTTGATTTACGATTTACGATGCTCGTCTGTGGAGAACAGTGGGCAAAGGTGAAGTGTGTTCGTTTCAGACCACCGTGAACAATATCCCATTCTGCGCCGGATCGCGCGTAAATAATCCATCGCTGCGCTGCTCATATGCCACGCCGTTTAGTTCCAGTCGCTGCGCCAGCCGGTCCAGCGCAGACTGTTCCGGCAGTTGGATCACGTAATGGCGCAAACCCACTGCATCGGCGCTGCGGCGGCGCCCACGCCGGCCCACGTGTTGATGCCCAAGTGGTGATGATAGCCGCCGGCGGCCAGGAACGAGGCGCCGTTCCACTCCATCATCAGGTCAAAGCCGACCACGTTGGTGTAAAAATCGGTGGCCGCGGCCAGGTCGCTCACATGCAGATGCATGTGGCCGATGATGGTTTCCGGCTCCAGACCTTGCCACGTAGCGCCGTTACTGGCGGCGCCGTTACCGGCGGCGCCGTTACCGGCGGCGCCGTTGCCATTCAGCTCGCCGAGGATACCCCGGTA
The DNA here is from genome assembly GCA_041391125.1 of Caldilineaceae bacterium. Taxonomy (GTDB): domain Bacteria; phylum Chloroflexota; class Anaerolineae; order Caldilineales; family Caldilineaceae; genus JACKBC01. The sequence continues at coordinate 89,093 of JAWKON010000028.1, read as the reverse complement.
ATCGAGCGGCAGTCCACCCATGACAATTTTGTCACCCTCGTATTGCCACTCAACGCGCGGCCGGTCGCGATAGACTTCGATGCCGTTGCCGTCCGGGTCGGACAAGTAGATCGCCTCGCTAACCAGATGGTCCGAGCCGCCGATGCGCACTTGATGCTCCGCCAGGCTGCGCAGCACCTTGGCCAACGCCGGGCGCGACGGCGTCAACACGGCAAAGTGATACAACCCGCTGTGGTGCGTCACGCGGCGGGCGCCGGGCAGCTCCACCAATTCTAATAACGTGGCGCGACCGGCGCCCAGATTGGCCTGACCATCGCTTTGATCGTGCAGTTGGAAGCCCAGCACGCGCCGATAAAAATCGACCGCCCGCGTCAGATCCGAAACGGTGAGTTGGACGGCCCCCATGCTGGCGCCGGGGTGAATCACCGATTGAAATAGATTCTCTTGTGTTGAAATCATGGTTATTCCTAGCTCCTATACCAAGCGACCATAGGCCACAAACGCGGCCAACAGCAGCAACACTACGTTAATCCCAATGGCCGAATTCTCGCCACGGCGCATGTGGACAATGGCCGCGCCAATCATGGTCAACACCAGCCCAATCGCGGCCAGCGGCGTCAAAATGGGCAGAATATTGGTGAGCCAGGGCAGAATCAAACCGATGCCGGCCAGCAGCTCCAAAATGCCAATGATGCGCACGGTGTTGGCCGAAAAATCCTCCACCCACCCCATATTGGCCTTCAGCTTCTCCTTGGGCTGGGTCGACTTCATGACGCCCGCCATAATAAATGCCGCGCCCAGCAATACTTGTACAATCCACAGTGCAATGTTCATGGTTTCTCCTTGATATTTTCCTGTACAAAAATGATAAAAACATTGTAGCGCGCTTGCGTCCCTACTGTCGTCCCAAGTGTGGGCTGAGCATGTCCCAATTGCCGTCCCACTATGGTATACTTGCGCCTATGCCTACCACCCGCCTGTCCCTGCTTGGGCCACCCCAATTCTATCATAACGATCAACCCGTGGCGTTGAACATTGCCAAAATGCAGGCCCTACTCGCCTACCTGGCCGTGACGCGCCAGCCCCAGCCGCGCGATCATCTGCTGGCGCTTCTGTGGGCCGAAAGCGGCGCCGAGGCCGCCCGCAAAAATATGCGCAACCGGCTCTGGCAAACGCGCCAGCTATGGGGGGAAGAAGTGATCACGAGCCAGGGCAATAGTCTGCTGTTGGCCCCAGACGTGTGGACCGATGTGGCGCAGTTTGAAACGGGTTTGCCGCCGCAACTGCACGCAGGTTTGCCAGACCCCGCCGCGCTCAACGAACTTTTGCAGCTTTGGCGCGGCCCGCTGCTGGATGGCGTAACGCTGGCCGAGGCGCCCGATTTCGAACTCTGGCTCACCACCGAGCGCGCGCGGCTGGCGCAACTTTACACCCAGGGGCTCGACGCACTCATCAACCATTGGCGCCAACATGGCGATTGGACGCAGATCATTGCCCTGGCCCAGCGTGGTTTGCAGCATGATGCGCTCTACGAGCCGTTCCATCGGGCGCTGATGCAGGCCTATGCTCACCGTGGCGAGCGCGCCGGCGCCTTGCGCCAATTTGATCGTTTGCAAACGCTGCTGGATCAGGAGCTGAGCGTTGCGCCCTCGGCGGACACAATGGCATTGCGGGCGTCCATTGTGCAAAATGGGCGGGATGCAGACCCCGCCAACACGGAAGCTGCGGCTGAACCGCTGGCGCAGATACGCCCTCCGCAGGTCGCGCCGCCGGATGCACAGCCATTTATAGGCCGCCAAACCGAGATAGCGCAGATGATGCACGCCTGGCGCCTGGCCGGCGCCGGCCATTGCAAAGTGTTGCTGCTCAGCGGTGAATTGGGCATGGGCAAAAGCACGCTGTGGCGGCAGGGTGGCGATGCTGCCCGCGCAGATTGTGCTGGAGACGCTGTCTCAACACCACGCAGCACCTGCCCTTCGACCCCATGCGGCGGCTGCTGAGCGCTCCCTTTTGTCGTCAGCAAATGGCGCAGTTGGCGGAAAAGCTGCTGCCCACCTGGCGGGCTGAGCTGGTGCGGTTGGCGCCGGCGTTGCAGACCGTTTTGCCCTCCGCAACCGACCAGGCCGCCACCCCGCCAGCGTTAACGCCCGCCGAGGAACGAGCGCTGATTGCCGAAGCGCTAACCCAGTTTCTACGCGCGCTGGAGGCCGCGCCGCTGATTCTGTTCATCGATGATCTGCATTGGGCCGACGGCGCCACGGTGGACTGGCTGCTCTATTTGACCGACCGCATGGCCCACGAGCCGCTTTTGGTGGTGGGCGCCTATCGACCCGAGGCTGCCGGTGCGGCGCTGCTGCAATTGATGGCGCAGTGGCAGCGTGAAGATATTTTGCAGCGCATTGCCTTGCCCCCCTTTACGCTGGCGGAAACGACCACTTTGTTGACGACGCTGGGCCGCAACACGGCCATGGCGGACTATCTGCACCACCAAAGCGGCGGCAACCCGTACTATTTGTCGCAACTCAGCGATGTGGCCGTTGACGGCATTCCCGCCTCGCTGGTGGAAATCATAAAGGCGCGGCTCCGCTATTTGAGCGCCGACGAGCAGCCCATCTTGCAGGCGGCTGCCGTGCTGGAACCCACTATTGATCTGGATCTGCTGCAAGAGGCCAGCGGGCGCAGCGAAGAAGAAACGGTCGACGCCATAGATCGGCTGCTGGCGGCGGCATTGCTGACAGAACGCGGCGCTGGCTACGAATTTGCCCATCCCCTGGTCGCCACCATCGTGCGCGACGAACTGAGCCGCGGGCGGCGCAAGCTGCTGCACCGCCGCGCCGCCGATGGCCTGGCCGCTCGCCACGCAGCTCAATTGACCGCGGTGGCGGGCCAATTGGCGCATCATTATGGCGAGGCCGGCGATCCCGAAAAGGCGCTGCTTTTTGCCGACATGGCCGGAACAGAGGCGCTGCACATGAGCGCCGCCGCCGAAGCGCTGGCCTTCTTTGAGCAGGCGCAGGCAATTCGATTCAGCCCGCACCGCCAGCTCGAAATAGGCATGGCGCTCATGCTGCTGCCGGGCCAAATGGCGCAGGCGCGGGCGACCATGCAGGAGGCATTGGAGGCATTTGAAGCGGTTGGAGATTTACACGGTGCGGTCAAAGCCGGTTTGCGGCTGGCGGCCAGCCACCTGGGCGCCCAAGAGGGTGCGGAGGTGCTGCGCTGGGCGCGGCGGGTGCTGCCCGATTTGGAACTGGTGGCAGATGTTGAACTGCACGCCAGCGCGCACTATCTGATGGGGACGGCCCAATATCGCAACGGATATGCTATGACGGCGGCGGCCGCGCATTTGCAAAAGGCGACAGAGCTGGTCGAGACGCACGGCATCGATTCCGAAATTGGATTCATGAGCTGGTTCGAGTGGGGCAATCTTTGTTTGGAACGCGGAGATTTGGCGCAGGCAATTGCCAAGTTTCGGCAGGCGCAACGTGTGGCCCAAGGGCGTCAAAGCATCCTGTTTGAAGCGCTCAGCCTCAACAACATGGCCCATGCCACGCTGCTCACCGGCGCCGTTGCCCAAGCGCGGACGCTGGTTGAGCAGGCCATGCAGTTGGCCGAAACCCACGCGCTCCAGCCCATGCGCTACTATTTCCTGAGCACGCGGGGCGAAATTGCGCTGGCCAGCGGTCAGGCGGATGCCGCTGACGATTGGTTCAACCAAGCGTTGACATTGGCGCAAAAGTATGACAATGCCGTTTTTGTGGCCAACGTGCAGGCGCACCTAGGCCGCACGGCCCAAGCCCGTGGCGAGTTCGCTACGGCGCTTGCGTTATTGACCACGGCCCAGAATGCCCTTGCGGACACCCATGCGCGCCACCTGCAAATACAGATTTCTCTATGGTTGGCCGACCTGCAAATCGAGCGCGGTCACGACGATTTCGCGGCCGTCCACCTTCAGCAAGCGGAGGCACAACTGCACGCCGCTGAATATGGCCTGCTGCAAGCCCAGGCCAATCGGCTCCGCCAAAAACTGGCGTCCTCATCGCTGCAGCGCGCGTTATAAAAGGCATTCAAGATCTTGGCGCTTTCATTACTTCATCATGCCCGCCAAGCGCTCACCGGCCAATCGGAGCGTTTGCAACTTTTTGGGGAAGGCAAAGCGCACGCTATCTACCCCATACCCCGCCAGCGTATAAAAGCTGGTGCCCGGCACGGCGGCCACGCCAATCTCCGTGGTGAGCCAGCGCGCAAAGCGGGTCGAATCCCATTGGGCCTGGGGAATATCCAGGCCGGTGTAGTCGGCCATTGTGTAATAGGCGCCCTCGGGCAGTGAGGCGCGAAAGCCCACTTCCTCCAGCACGCCCAACATCAGATCGCGGCGCTGATGGTAATCCAGCGTCATCTGCTCGTAGTAGCTGTTGGGCAGGTTGAGGGCGGCGGCGGCGGCGTGCTGCATGGGCGTGGGCGCACAGATGGTCATGTAGTCGTGGATTTTGCGCACCGCCTGGGCCACCGAGGCCGGCGCTATAATGTGGCCCAGCCGCCAGCCGGTGACGGCAAATGTTTTGCCAAAGCCGCCAATGGTGATGGTGCGGTCACGCACGGCCTCATAGCTGCCCGGCGATTTGTGGACGCGGCTGTCGTACAGAATGCGGTCGTAAATCTCGTCGGTGATCAGGATCAGGTTGTGCTTCAAGACCAGATCGATGACCGCCTGCGCTTCTCCCTCATCAAAGACGCGTCCCGTCGGATTGTGCGGCGTGTTGAGGAGGAGGGCGCGCGTGTGCGGCGTGATCGCTGCCTCCACGCGTTCAGGGTCAAAGCGATAGGCCGGAGCTTGCAGCGCCACCGCAACCGGCCGCGCCCCGGTCATAATGGCCGCGGGATAGAAATTTTCGTGGGCTGGCTCCAGAATAATCACTTCATCCCCCGGCTCCAGCACGGCGGTAAAGGCGGCGGCCAGACCTTCGGTCACGCCGCAGACCACCGTCACATGTACATCCGGATCCACGTCCCAGCCCAGCGTGGCGCGGTAGTGCTCGGCCAGCTTGTTGCGCAGCGCCGGCACGCCCCACGTAATGGCATACTGATTGGCGCCGGCGCGGATGGCCTCAATGGCCGCATCCATAATCTCAGCGGGCGGGTCAAAATCGGGAAAGCCTTGGCTCAAGTTGATGGCGTTGTGCTGGATGGCCAGGCGCGTCATCTCGCGAATGGTGGATTCGCCAAAGGCGTGGGTACGCTGTGCTGGTTGCATGGTGGTTCCTCATTCTAAATTTTAATGCAGCAAGATAGGATTCAATGTCATTCAGTTAAGCGTTTTCGAGTCAGTAGTGAACAGTTTTCCGTGAACAGTTTTCAGTGTAAGTTCCAAAGTGTACAACTGACTACTGATTACTGAAGACTGCAAACTTAATGACATTGAGATACGATTTATTTTGTGAGGATAACGTACACATCCCAGCCCTGTCAAACTCGCTTTTGCCAGAGTGGATTATCGCCGTCGCCGCTCCACCGGCGGGTCATTGGCCAGCGTGGCTTGCAAACCGGCAATCAGCGCCTCTTTTTCGGCATCGCTCAATTTGGCCTCCGAGTGCGCTAAAAGATAGTCCCACAGCGGCATCTGCCCCTCCCGGATCGTCTTTTCCATTTCTCGAAAATCCTCATTGGGCTGATCCCACATCGAAAAGTTGAGTCGGCCGCGGCCTTCTTCCACATGATGCGCCACGTTCAGCGACACCGGCGCCACGTATGCATACCACGGCCAGACCGTCTCGTTGCTGTGACAATCAAAACAGGCGCGCTGCGCCAATGCCCGCGTTTCCGGCGAATCCCACTGCACTTCCCGCGTCACTGGCGGATTGCTGCGATCCACCGGAATAAATTGGATCAAGATTAGGAGAACCACAATCACAATACCTGCAATACGTAAATACCGTTTCACTTTCCAAGCTCCATACAGTTTCAATTGATTAATATAAAAACAGCTCCCAAAGGCAACTACAATCCATAAGAATACGTTGCCTTGCCTTGCTTTACCAAATCGGGCTGAACGTCATCGTAAGTAAAATAAAAAGCGACAGGGTGGCAAAGTTGCAAAGCGATAGTTCCTGAGCCACTTTGCAACCTTGCCACCCTGCCACCTTGCTCCCTATTCTTACCCCAGCGGATTCCAGCGCTGGGCCAGCGCCAGCGCCAATAGCGAAAGCAGCGCTCCAAAACCGGTGAAGGCTACCGAAATCTCGCGCTCCTCTTCCAGCGTCACATAATATTTGGGCAGATTGGCGAAAACATCATGCAGTTCATCGGCGCTCTCGGCCAGATAATATTGAGCCTCGGTCATGTCGGCAATGGCCATGAGCGTCTCTTCATCCAGCCCGCGGCGGCGGCCGCCGCCACCGAATCCACCGCCAAAACCCCCGCCGCCAAAATTGCCAAAGTTATCGCCAAAGAGCGCCGCCCCGCCCTGCTGCTCCGGCGTACAGCCGAAGGCCGATCCGCGTTCGGTGCCAAAGCCAATGGTGTAGACGTGAATACCGCGCTCCACGGCAATTTGCGCGGCGTCCAGCGGAAAAGCGCCCTGGTTGCTGCGGCCGTCGGTCAGCAACACCACAATGTCAGGCTGATAGAAGCCTTCCGGCACGGGCGTGGGCATTTCCTGGCCCTCAAAGCGCCCCATGTTGACCGGCGCCACGTCGGGGTTGACCTCGGCAATGGCGTCCAGCGAACGCAAAATGGCGCTGCCAATGGCCGTACGCCGCGCCGTGGTCAGCTTGTCGATGGCCTCCAGCAGCGCCTTTTGGTCGTTGGTGGGCGGCAGCACCAGCTCGGCAAAACCGGCAAAGGCCACAATGCCAATCTGCGTGCCGGGGTCCTGGTTTTCCACAAACGACTTGGCCGCCTCCTGCGCCGCCGCCAACCGATTGGGCGGAATGTCGGTCGAACACATGCTGCGCGACACATCCAGCGCCAGGATCACCGTGGCCCGCCCCATGGGCACCGCCACCACCGCCTGCGGCCGCGCCATGGCCACAATCAAACTGGTCATGCCCACCAGCATCAGCGCAAACGGAATGTGCCGCCGCCAGCGCGACCGTGCTGGCGCGGCGGCGCGAATCAGCGACAGGCTGGAATAGCTCACCGTAAAGCGGCGGCGCCGGCGCAATATCCAAATATAAGCCGCAATCAGCAGCGGAATTAACAAAAGTAGAAGTAAAAGCCAGGGCCATAGAATTTTCATCATGGACTCCTATAGTAGGGCAAGTTTCCCAACTTGTCTCAATTTTTACACCGGACAAGTTGGGAAACTTGTCCTACAATTATGGAAAGCGACCAAACCAGAGCAGCGAAAAGACGCCGCCGATTAGAAAAAAGAGCACACCCCCGCCGGCAAACAATCCTGTCACCTCGGTCTCTTCGCCGCGCACGACGAGCTGCCGGCTCACTTCGTCATAAATTGCGGCAAATTCTTCCTCATCGGCCGCATTATAATAGGCGCCGTTGGTCATATCGGCAATCTGCCGCAGCACCTCTTCATTGAGCTGCGTGAAAACGTTGAAGCCATCAATCTCCAGCACCGCGCCCGCCGGGCTACCCAGCCCAATGGCGTAGACGCGCACGCCATAATCCGCCGCCATTTCGGCCATGGCCAGCGGGTCGGGCTCCTCGGTATTTTCCCCATCGGTCAGCAGCACAATGATGGCCGACGTAAACGAACCTGAGGGCAGCGGCGTAGGCGCCGGTTCATCAGGATTGGCATTGGCCGGGCGCGGGTTGGCATCCTCAAAGATCATGTTGAGCGAGGCCGAGATGCCCTGGCCCAGCGACGTGCCGCTTTGGGGCGCCAGCCGATCGATGGTGTCCAAAATGTCGGCCTGATTATTGGTGGGCGTCTGCACCACCAATCCGCCGTCGCTAAAAGAGACCACGCCAATACGCACGCTGCGCGGCTGTTGCAGCACAAACGCTTCCGCCGCCAGCTTGGCCGCCTCCATGCGCGTCGGCTCCAGATCGTCCGCCGCCATGCTGGCCGACACGTCAAAAGCCAGGATCACGGTTCCCTCGATCCGCGGCAGATTCAGCTCCGTCTGCGGACGCGCCAGCGCAAAGAGCAGCAGCGCCATGCCTAGCATGAAAAAGATCATGGGCAAGTGTCGCCAGCGCCCCAACCCGCGGCCGGTCACATCCTGCACCAGCCCCAGCGCGCCCAAATTGGCCGCCATAGCGCGACGTCGCCGCTGCCCCAACACGTACGGCAGCGCACACAGCGGCAGCAACAGCAGGCTATAGAGCATGAAGGGCCAGATGAAGGTCATGATCAGAAATCTATAAAATCTGCGTAATCTGTTGATCCCTACGGAAAGCGATTCCACAGGAGCGACAGCCCCACGGCCACCGTGGCCAGCAGCGCACCCAACATCGAAAAGACCACGCTCAGTTCCAGGTTTTCCTTTTGCAGCACAACTTGCGTGGGCAGATTCTGGAAAATTTCCAAAAGCTGCTGAGCGTCCTCGGCCCGGTAATATTCGCCGCCGGTCATATCGGCAATGGTTTGCAGCGTCTCCTCATCGATGACCAAAAAGCGCCGAAAGCCGCCCCCAAAGCCACCCCCGCCGAAACCACCAAAACCGCCGCCCCCAAAGCCGCCGCCGCCAAAACCACCGCCAAACAGATCACCACCCATCTGCTGCGGGGTACAGGTCATACGTCCCGGATTATCGGTGCCAAAGCCGATGGTGTAGACGCGCACGCGACGGTCAGCGGCCTGCTGCGCCGCCATGAGTGGATGCGCGCTGTCGCTGTTGGCGCCGTCGGTCAGCAGCACTACAATGTCCGGCTGATAGCCTTGGCTCTGGATCAACTGCTCCAGTTCGCCCTCCTGCAATCCCCCCTCACCGGCGCGCAGATCGATGCCGCTGGGCGCCACGTCCGGGTTGATCTCGGCAATGGCGTCGATGGCTTTGAGCTCGGCGCTGCCAATGGCGGTCCCCAGCGAGGTGGTAAGCCGCGGATGGCGTTTTGCAGCGCCTCTTTGTCCCGTGGGCGGCGCACAATTTCGGCAAACGCAAAGGCCACCAGCCCGATCTGCGTGCCTTCCGGCTGCTCATCAATAAAGGCCAGCGCGGCATCTTGGGCCACGGTCAGCCGGTTGGGGTCCACATCGGTGGCGCACATGCTGCGCGAAATGTCCAGCGCCAGGATGATGGTAGTGCGGCTCAGCGGCACCGTGACCTGCGTGACCGGGCGCGCCATGGCCGCCGTCAACGTGGCCAGCGCCAGCAGAAAGAGCGCAAAGGGCAGATGCTGTCGCCAGCGCGAACGTTCGGGCAGGGCGGCGCGGATCAGCGACAGGCTGGAATAGCGCACCGCAAATTGGCGGCGGCGGCGCAGCATCCAAATATAGACCGCGATAATTAGCGGAATGAGTAAAAGCAGGAGTAAAAGCCAGGGCCAGAGTAATTTCATAAAGAGATAGTTTTAACGCAAAAGACGCAAGGGGGATAAATCCACGTAGGTCACTTGCAGAGTGACATGTTTCGCAGATCTTCCAGGATGTCACTCTGCAAGAGTGACCTACAAACTACAAACTCATCTGTGTTTCCAATGTCCGTGAGATTTACACTACGGCAACCGCCCCAACCAATACATGGAAAACGCGCCGCCAATCAGCAACATCAAAAGCCTGCCCCCGCTGCCAAGGCCGTCACCTCCATCGTGTCCCCTTTGATGGTGAGCTGCAAGTCAATGTTCTTATAAATCTCGCGTAGCGCATCGGCATCTTCGGCGTAATAATAAGTTCCATTGGTCAGCCGCGCCATTTCCTGCAGCAGCGGCTCGTTGAGCTGCGTGTTGACGCGGAAGCCGTCCAGCTCAATGACTGCGCCCTGGGTGGAGCCAATCCCAATCGTGAAGATGCGCACGCCGGCCTGCGCCGCCACTTGCGCCAGCGCCAGCGGATCGGGCGGGCCGGTATTTTCGCCATCGGTCAGCAGCAGAATGACGGCGGAGGAGATGTTGCCAAACTGCACGGCCTCGGGCGGAATCGGCTCATCATTTTGCAGCAGCGATTCGTCGATGGTCAGCGGCTCGTCGGCTAGGCCGTTGAGCGCCGTAAAGATGCCCTGGCCTGCTGATGCCGCCCTCAGCTTTGAGCCGATTGATGGCGGCCAGCACGTCACCGGTAATGTTAGGCTGTTGCACCACCACGCCGCCATTGCTAAAGGTGGTGATGCCAATGTCGATGGTGCTGGGCTGCTGCTCATGCCGCTGCCGCCGCTTTGGCCGCATCCATGCGTGCCGGCTCCAGATCATCCGCCGTCATGCTGGCGGACACGTCGAAAGCCAGCATGACCGTGCCGGAGATGCGCGGCAGGCTCACGTTCATCTGCGGACGGGCCGCGCCGATCAGCAGCAGCGTGAGCCCCAGGAAGAAAAAGATGACCGGCACATGCCGCCGCCGCCCCAAGGCCGCACCGCGCTGATTTTGCACCACACCCAGCAGGCCCAAGTCGGCTATGCTGCGCTGCCGCCACCGCATAAACCAAACGTACAGGGCGGCCAACAGCGGAACCAGCAGCAGTCCGGGAAGCATCCAGGGCCAGATAAATGACATGGGCGGCTATCCGTGCAGCGCTTGGCTGCGGCGCTGGCGCAGGGTGATAAAGCGCACCAGCGCGCCCACCAGATCTTCTTCGGTGGAAAGGGCCAGCGCATCCACGCCTGCTTTGCTGAAGAGTTCGCGGATCATCGCTTCGCGGGCCTGCGATGCTTCGGCAAAGCGGCGCCGAAATGCACGATCGCTGGTGTCCACATAAAGCTGTTCGCCGGTCTCGGCATCCTCCATGACGATCAGCCCCACATCGGGCAGTTCGATTTCGCGCGGGTCCCACAGGCGAATGGTCAGCACGTCGTGGCGGCGGTTGAGCAGGTTGAGCGGGCGCTCCCAGCCCGGCTCGCTGATAAAGTCGGACAGGACAAAAACCTGCGCGCGGCGGCGAATGGTGTGCAGACCGGCCTCCAGCAGCGGCGCCAGATTGGTCATCGAATCGCCGGGCAGGGTTTGCCGCTTGAGCAGTTCGTGCATCAGGTGCAGCACATGGCCTTTGCCCGTGCGCGGCGGAATGGTCAACTCGGCTTTGGAGCCATACAAAATCGCGCCCACGCGGTTGCCGTTACGGGTCAACAGCCGCGCCATAGCGCCCACAAAGTCGAGCAAAATCGAACGCTTTTGCCGATCCATGGTCCCGAAGAGCATGGACGGGCTCAAATCGAGCAGAAACCAGGCCGTGATCTCGCGGTCGGCGTGATATTGGCGCACGTACGGGTAATCCATGCGCGCCGTCACGTTCCAATCAATGTGGCGAATGTCGTCGCCCGGCTCATATTCGCGCAGGTCGGCAAAATCAAGCCCCTGCCCATAAAAGAGCGTGCGATAATTCCCCTGCAGCAGCCCATCCAGCCGCCGGATCACCTGCCAATCCAGCCGGTGGAGGATCTGTTCGGGGAGGGTTTGGGAGTGTACGGATTGTGTGGGTTCCATCTATTTTGTGAAAGGGAGAAGGGGGAAAGGGGGAAGGGGGGATTGCCCCCGGCTCCCTTTCTCCCTTTCTCCCTTTCCCCCTTTCTATCCTAAGACGCGGCTGCGCTCGCGGTACTCATGCAGCGGCACCTGCGGCTGCGGCACGCGCTCGATAATCTCGCTTAGTAAGTGGTCGCCGGTGACGTTGTCGGAAAGCGCCTCGTAGGAGAGCACCAGCCGGTGACGCATAACGTCCAGCGCCAGTTCATCCACTTCTTGCGGCAGCACGTAATGGCGACCGCGCAAAAAGGCCAACGCGCGGGCGGCGATGATGAGGTTGATGGAGGCGCGCGGGCTGGCGCCAAAGAGAATGTAGCGCTTCAGATCGGGCAGCCCGGCCGTGGCGGGGTTGCGCGTGGCGTTGACCAGCTTGACCGCGTACTCGATGAGGGCGGGGTCCACGTAGACGCTGTCGGCCTGGCGCTGCATTTCGGCCAGCTCATCAGTAGTCAGGATGACCTGCACGGCTTGCAGCGCGCCAATCATGCGCTCCACAATCACAAACTCTTCGGTGGCCGAGGGATAACCCACCAGCACCTTGAGCATAAAGCGGTCCACCTGCGCCTCGGGCAACGGATAGGTGCCTTCGGACTCAATGGGGTTCTGCGTGGCCAGCACCAGGAAGGGATTAGGCACTTTGAAGGTCTCGCGGCCAATGGTCACCTGCCGCTCCTGCATGACCTCTAGCAGCGCGCTCTGCACCTTGGCCGGGGCGCGGTTGATCTCATCGGCCAGCAGCAGATTGGTGAAAACCGGTCCCAGCGCCGTGTTGAATTCGCCCGTTTTCTGGTTATAAATGCGCGTGCCGATCAGGTCGGACGGCACCAGGTCGGGCGTAAATTGGATACGATGAAATTCGCCGCCAATCGACTGCGCCAGCGTTTTGATGGCCATGGTCTTGGCCAGCCCCGGCACGCCCTCCACCAAAATATGCCCCCGCGCCAGCAGCGCCACAATCAACCGCTCCAGCAGGTGATCCTGGCCCACAATCACCTTTTTCACTTCATAGAGCACGCGCTCCATGGGCTGCTTGCTTTCAGTCCCGTTGGTTAAGTCCATCTGTTTTCCTTTGCAGTTATGATCAACAGATTGCACAGATTTGAAAGATTTGAGATTATTCGGAATCGAAATTTATTCGTTTCATTGACAAGGTGACCGGGTGACATGGTGACCGGGTGACTTCGACAGAATCCGTCACCTTGTCATCTTGTCAGATCCCTAATAAGCCGGCCCGCCGCCCACACCGCCGGCGGCAACATCAATAGGAACGGCCATGCCCACGCCGATAAAGACGCCTTGATTGGTCGGATTGACCAGGCCGGTCACAATGCCGATGACCTGGCCGTAGCGGTTGAGCAGCGGCCCGCCCGAATTGCCCGAGTTGACGGCGGCGTCAAATTGAATCAGCCCGGTGAGGTCCTGGGCCGTGTGCGAAAAGTGATAGGTGCGATTCAGCCCGGAAATGACGCCCGCGCTGAGTGAGGCCTGCAAGTCCAACGGGTGGCCCATGACGTACGCTTCATCGCCAACCTGCACGGCGCCGGGGTTGCCCAGCGTGGCGGGCAAAAAGAGCTCCGGCAGCAGACCGGGCTGCAGCACGGCAATGTCATTCTCCGGCTCAGCGCCGACGATCTCCGCTGTGGTCTCGGTGCCGTCGGCAAAGGTGATTTCGATGGCGCCGGCGGTGGCCACCACGTGCAGCGCGGTCAGAATGACGCCATCTTCGTTGATGATGACGCCCGCGCCCAGGCCAAAATCTTCGGCATTGGGATCCTCATCGCCCTGCTGATAGTGGGCGGCGCTTTGATACGAAATGGCAGTCATACTTTGGGGGGATGCGTCACCAGCAGCTTGCGCTGTATCTCCCTTGCCGGGCGGCGCGTCAAACGTTTTGATGTATACAATCGAGGGCAGAATAGCCTGGTAGACCAGCTCAGAATAGGCCGGTTCAGGGGTGGCGGACGCCATCGCTTCGGCCAAAATGTTTTCCACATCGCGGTTGGTCAGCGGTTCAGGTGGCGGCGTGAGGTATTCATACAGGGCCAGCCCGGCCATGGCGCCTAGCATGGCCAGATAGAATGGGATGCCGCGCGCCAACGGTCCGCGCAGGCGGCGCCACAAATACCGCCAGCGCCCCAGCCAGAGCGCCCACTGCATGGCCAGCCAGTCACCCAGCTTGATGAGCCAATTCAGGGTGATTTCAACGGCCTGTTGGATGGTCGATTTGATCTGCATAGGTAGATAAGTTTATCTTCAAATCAAACGTGCTTCCAAATACTCTGCCATACTATACCATAGCTTGCAGGTGTAAAAATGAAAAGGTGATGAAAATTTCGGTTTGTTCATTTACGGCAATTTCGCTAAAATGCAGTTGTCCTCTGGTAACCTACGAGCGTAAACCCATCTTTGGATTTTACGATTCGCATTTCGCCAGAGCCATCTTGAAGAACTAGTTACGCCATGACGAAACAATCTTCTGGACCGGTCCACGCAACACGCAATACGCGACACATTTAACCGGCGGCGCGATTTTCCGTCAATGGCCCTCAATCCACCAACAAGGAGACTCCCCATGCCTAACTGGCAATCTGATCACATTCAATCCAACGGCCTGCGCATCCACTACACGCGCACGGGCGGCGATAAACCGCCGCTTGTATTGGCGCACGGCTTTTCCGACAACGGCCTTTGCTGGACGCCGGTGGCTGAAATTTTGGCCGCCGATTATGACGTGGTGATGGTGGACGCGCGTGGCCACGGCCAGTCTGAAGCGCCGGAAAGCGGCTACGCGGTGACCGACATGGCCGCCGATCTGGGCGGCGTGATCCGGGGGCTGGGGCTGCACAAGCCGGCCATCTTGGGCCACTCTATGGGCGGCGCCATGACCTATGTGCTGGCCGGCACGCAGCCCGATCTGCCCGGCGCGATTTTGATTGAGGATTCGGGTGGGATCAATTTGGCTTCGGCCCGCCGCCCCGATTCTGCCGAACGGATGCAGCAGGCGCGCGAACGCATGACCAATTTCCAAAACATGACGCGTGCGGAAGTGCTGGAGCATGGGCGGCAGACCAATCCGCTCTGGTCAGAAGCTGAGCTGGCGCCGTGGGCCGAGGCCAAGCAGCAATTTAATCTGCGCGCGCTCAACCGCATGGGGACGTCAGTGGACAATTGGCCGGAAATCGTGGCCAACATCACCTGCCCGGCGTTGCTTATTACGGCGGACGTGGATAAAGGGGCTATTGTGGATGCGGAGGGGGTGGCCGCGCTTAAGCAGGCGATTCCGCAATTGGAAGTGGTCAATATTGCGGGGGCTGGTCACAATATTCGCCGGGAGCAGTTTGCGCGGTATATGGCAGTGGTGCGGGAGTTTTTGGGCAAGAATTATGAGTGATCTTGTGGTCGCTTCAACTGCAACGCACGGCGGGCAACGTCTGCGATAGTTCGTAAAATCTTGCCGCCGTGCGTCGCAGTTTCCGCTAGCGCCATTGTTCAGCGATCTTGTGCGCAGCGGAAGCCCACGGTGGCGTAGCCATAGGCCGGGTCTTCGTGGCCGCGGTTGGCGGTGCGCGCTTGATCCACGTTGTTGGCAAATGATGCTCCGCGCACGACCCGACCGGCGCCCTCGCCGCGGCGATTGGAGGGGCCGGTGGGGTCGGTGGCGTCGGCCACGCTGTAATAATCCACCTTGTACCAATCGAGCACCCATTCGCGCACGTTGCCGCCCATGTCCAACACGCCGGAGGGGGAATGGTCGTCGGGAAAAGAACCGACCGTGGCGGCGTCGGCGGCTTGCCCGTTGACATTGGCCGACGCCGCGGCGGCATCATTGCCCCACGGCCAGAGCACTTTGGCGTTGCGGGCGGCGTCCCAACCGGCGGCCATTTCCCATTCGGCCTCGGTGGGCAGGCGAGCGCCGCGCCAGGTGCAATAAGCTTTGGCTTCCGACCAGGGCACGTGAATGACGGGGTAGTTATCAAAGGCCACGTCGTTGAGATAGTGGGGTTGGCTCTGGCTGGCGCTGCCAGTGGGGGCGGCGCAGGCGCGCGCCTGTACGCACTGCCAATATTGGCCCACGGTGACCTCGGTGCGGTCGATGGCAAAGGGCGACAGCGTGACGGTGTGGGCGGGCGTTTCATCGGCCTCGCCCACACCGGGCGGGCTACCCATAGTGAAGACGCCGCCGGCAATGGGGATCATCTGCTCAGTGATGGGCGTGGGTTGGGTGGAGAGAGTCGCATTCGGTTGCGGCATCTTCTGTTCGGCGCTAATCTGCCAGACAAAAATGTCGAGCGGGCGCAGGGCCCAGCCGGTCTGACCATCCCACAATTCCACCTCCAGCCAGCGCCAGTCTGCGCTACGCCCAGTCACGTGAAATAGATGTCCGATGCCAAAGCGCGCCAGCAGCGACGCGTCTTCGGCGGGCTGGTTGTGCACCAGCAGCACATCGCCATTGGGGACGGTCAGCTCCGTTGAGGCTGTCCGCCAGGTCCAAAGCGCGACTGCGCCGATGCCAATCGCCACTAACAGGGGAATGACCAGACAGCCGATGACCATTTGAGTAGTGGGTCGGGGTGCAGTCGACCGCGTGGACGCCGCCGCGGTTTGGGTTTCAATTTCGCTCCGCGCCATGCCTCAACCAGCCTTGCTTTCGGGCATGGGCAGCAGCGGAATGATCTCGCGGCCCGTGTTCCAGCGCAGGGGAGCGGGCAGCCCTTCCTGCGCCATGCGGATCTGGCACACATCGATACAGTCGCCGCAGAGAATGCACTGGCCAAAGCCGCCGTTCATGTGATCTTTAAAGTCCATCTCGCGCGGCGACAGCTCCATGGGGCAGACCTGCGTGCAGAGGCCGCAATCGACGCAAGCACGGCTGGCGTCAAAGGTGATGCGCAGCGAGTTTTCCTGGGTGACGACCGTCAAATACATGCCAAAGGGGCAGAGCCCTTCGCAAAATTTAAAGCCCAGCAGGTGTAAAATCACAAAGCCCAGCAGCACCAATCCGGCAAAGCCCGCCCACACCCACAAAAAGTAAGGGTGCATCGGCTGTACAAAGGTGCGCAAGTCGATCACCCAATTCAGCACAACCAGCGTAGCCGCCGTCGAAAAGAGCAGGTTGCCCACCACCAGTACGAGCGCCCGCCGCTTGTGGCGGCGCAGATAGTGGTTGATGATCATGCCCAGGCGGCTGAGCAGCCCCCACGGGCAAATCCAGCCGCAGAGCAGCCGCCCCACCAAGTAATTTTCAAAGAAGTTGATGAAAAATGTACCCAGCCACAGAATCACCACGGCCTGGATAGCCATCAGTTGCGATGTTTCGTAGCCGAGCAGCCAGTAGCGGTCATTGGTAAAATCGAGCTTGAGCCAGCGCAGTTGTGGAACCAGCACAAAGGAGATGACCACCAGCGCCTGCACCACCCAACGATATTGGGTATAGATGGTCACCGGTTTCCAATGGGCCACTCGAATGGCCGGAATCTTGGTGGGCCGAAAGGTCGGCTGCGTATAAAAAGCGGGTTTTGGCATGACAAGCTTACGGATGAATATAACTACAGATTATACAGATTTACACAGATTTTTTGATTACAGAAGAATAATCTGTAAAATCTGTGCAATCTGTAGTTTGAAAGTTAAGTCAGTGGCGGCCCGTTCCAAATCGCCGTGATGGTTAAGATCGTGATGATCAGAATGGCCAGAACCACCACGACGACAATGGCATCGTGGTCGCTACATTATGGGGGCGGTTTCGGTTGTTTGACGCCATTCCTCGGGTCCTTCCTGATTATCTCCCCGGCCCGCTGATCCACCTTTGCGCTGGCGGTAAAGCTGCATCACCAGCAGCACAATGCTCAGCAGCGTCAACAGACCGAGCCCGTCTTTGGCCAGGCGCACCTTTTGCAGCCCCGCCTGCACCTCGGCCAACAGCGTCGCCTCGTCGGCGCCGGAAATGCCGGTGACATCCACCAGCAGTGGCGTCGATTGCCCGGCGGCAGGCTGCCATTTGCCCTGCACCGTCACCACATCGCCCACCCGAAAACCGGTGAATGTGCGGTCCTCAATGGCGGTGCTGTGCAACTCGTGCGAGATAGCGGCGGCATTCTCCGTGCTGGGCTGCACGATCACGACGCCATCGGCCAGTTGCAGCGTGAACTCGGGCAAGTTCAAGGGGAATTCTTCCAGATAGCGCACTTCGCGTCCATCACGCGGACGCTCCTGAAAGATGAGCAACGACCCCGCCGCTCCGACAGATGAGTATCCGCCGCAGCGATTTCGCCACGCAGCAACACCGTTTCATCGACTGGTTTGCGCTTGCAACGCGGCCACGCTAGCGATTTGTGGAATGGAGGCATAGGTCTCATAGCGGCGCTGTACCTGTCCATACGCCATCTGAACGCCGAGATAGAAGATTAGCGAATTGGCATCGAAAAAATAAACAGACCGGTAAGCCAGTTGACTTTGCGCATAACGTTGATTCTTCCTATCGATTTCTATTCGTTACTATGACAAGGTGAAAGGGTGACAAGGTGAAAGGGTGACTTCGACAGGCTCAGTCACCCTTTCACCTTGTCACCCTTTCACCCCTTCATTTATTGCCCGTGCAGCGTCAACAAATACCCCACAATCGTGTCAATCTCCTCCGGCGCGAGGATTTCCGCCAAGTTGGGCAGCATGATGCCGGGCAGACAATCGCCGGTGGGGCATTTGGGGGCGATGACGGCGTTGGGCTCCATAATGGATTGGCGGATATATTCCTCAGCCGAAAGCCCCGGCACGCGCGTGCCGGCTTCGGCCCCAATGTTGGAGAGATCGGGGCCAATCATGCCGACGGCAATGTCCACACCGGGAATGACGTGACAGGCGCCGCACGTGCCTTTGGTCACAATCGTGGTGACTGCGGCCATATCAACTGGCGCAGCTTCGGCGGGCGCTTCCGCAGCCGCGGGCGCGGCATCCTCAGCGGGCGCTTCTGCGGCAGGCGCATCGGCGGCGGGCGCATCGGCGGGCGCTGCTTCGGCGGCAGCGGGAGCAGCGTCTGCCGCTTCAGTGGTCGCCGCGGCGGCGCCCTCATCGGTTAATGACAATAAATAAGCAACAATGTTGTTGACTTGGTCTTCACTCAGCACGGCGGCATAGTTGGGCAACATGACGCCGGTGGGACATGGGCCGGTGGGGCAGGCGGGCGCGATAAATGCTTCGGGATCCTGCATGGACTGGCGGATGTATTCCTCGGCCGAAAGCCCTTCGATGCGGGTAGCCCCAGTCGTGCCAATGCCCGCCAAATTGGGACCAATCTGCCCCGCCGCCGCCTGAATATCGGGAATGGTATGGCAGCCGGAGCAGCCGCCGGTGGCAAAGGCCACCACCAGATCGTCGTGGCTCAACGGGCTGCTTTCGGCGGCGGTGTCCGCACTGGTTTCCGCCGTTGTGGCGCTGGCGCTGTCTGAACCGGCTGCCGCCGCGGTATCGGTGACTACATCCGTCTGTGCGGCGGCTTGGCCGCCGTCGGCGGGCGCGCTTGCGGGCGTCGGTTCGGCCGCGGTTCCAGCTTCGGTTGGCGTTTCCGCGGCGGCCGCGGCCGGATCGGCTGGTGCGGCATCGGCAGCCGCCTCAGCATTGACCACGGCGCCGGTTTCGCTGGGAATATTTTGCTGGACAAAGAGCGCCAGCACAACCATTGTCACAATGATGATGGCTGCAATGCCCGCCGCCACCAGAATAGGCGATCTCTCTTCTGCTCTGTTATTTTCCACTGCGGAAATCCTCTTTCTGTATGTATCAGCAGTCCGCAGTCCGTGGTCCAAAGTCGTGAGTCGTCTTGCATAGCGTTGCGGTCGACCGATTATCAGGTTTTCAGTAAAAACGGCTTAATGGGTAGAGATGACCTTGGACCTTGGACTCAGGACAATTAATTGGATTTATCGGCTTCGCTGCCGTCGGGGGCGACCGGCGCGCGCATAAAAATGTAGATCAGCCAGATCATGCCCGATACGCCCACAACGGTAATCAACGACATGAGGATGACCACCCAGAGCGGCACCACGCTCAAAACGGCGCTCAGCGGCGTGACCAGGCGCACGCTGCTGACACCCTTGATGGTGGTGTAGCTGAAAACGATGGTCAGCGCGATGATCACAGGCAAAATCTCAATCAGCGTGGTCAGCGGCCAGCGGCTGCGCTTCTTCTTACCGTGCATAGCGTTACTCATATTCGTATTCCCAATCTTCGGTCAGGTTGGGGTCGGCATTGGTCCAGGCAATCCACATCCAGACGAGCCAGATGACCATGACAGGGATCATGACCAGCACCGTAATGCTAATCAGCCAGATCAGCCCTGAATGGAGGTCAACCGTTTGCGCCGCCTTGATAAACTCGCCGAACAGGTCCTCGCGCACAAAGAGGCTGGCCGTCACTAGCAGGGGCACCACAAACATGCCCATCACGCCATACATGATGATCTGTCGCGTACTCAAGCCGCCCAGCATGGGCCGGCCATTTTCATCCAGCAGACAGGCCGCGCCATGCGCCTGTTGTGGCCCGCGCACCGCCCAGATCATAAAGGCCAGCACAAAATAGCAGGAAAAGGTGATGGCCAGCACCGATTCGATGGTGTTGTAATAGCTGGACACAAACGCGCCCACAAAGGTGCCCGCCGTCAGCCAAGCCAGCGCCGCCATGCTCAACGGCAAATGACACGGGCAGAAAATCATGGCCGAAATAGGCCAAAAGTGTTGTTTGATAAATGCTTTCACGTTTGTTCTCCAAAAATTAAATTATTCCCCATAGCGCCGCAGCCGCAGCGTATTGCCCACCACCAGCGCGCTGCTCAAGATCATGGCGGCGGCGGCCAGCAGCGGATGCAGGCGGCCGGCCAGCGCCAGACCAATGCCAATCACGTTGTACAAAAAGGCCCACAGTAGGTTCCATTGAATGGTGCGATAGGTGCGGCGGGCCAGCGCCAGCAGCCAGGGATCTGCGCCAAATCGACGCCCAGCAGGCTGACGTCGGCGGCTTCGCGGGTCACGTCGGCGCCGCAGCCCAGCGCCACGCCCACGGATGCGCGCCAGCGCCGGGGCATCATTCAGCCCGTCGCCGATCATGGCCGCGGGTCCGTTGGCCTCGGCTCGTGCAATCTGGGCAACTTTGTCTGTGGGCAGCAGTTCAGCCAGCACGGAGACGTTGAGCCGCTCGGCCAATGCGGCAGCAGCGGCAGTGCTGTCGCCGGTCAATATATTGAGCGCCATGCCTTGTGCATTCAACGCCTGCATGGCCGATACAGCGGATGGGCGCAGCGTTTCGCGCAGCGCCAAAATGCCGCGCACCGCGCCGGCCCAGGCGACAAAAACCAGCGTGTAACCATCCCGTTCCAATTGGGCACGACGGGTCTGCAACGTGGGCGAAAGCGTCAATGCCTCCTGTTGCAGCAGCCGCCAGTTGCCAATCAGCATCTGCTGGCCATTCACCGAGCCGGATACGCCCAGCCCTGGCCGGTTGCGAAAATGCGCCACCGGCAGACAGCCCAACCCCTGCTGCTGCGCGGCCTCGCGGATCGAGCGGGCCAGCGGATGTTCGGAGGCTTGTTCCACCGAGGCAACCAGTTGCAGCAGGCGGGCGGCGCTCAGGCTTTCGCCCGCGCCCAGCACGATCTCGGCCAAGTCGCTGGCGCCGGTGGTGAGCGTGCCGGTTTTGTCGAAAAAGAGCTGGCGCACCCGCGAGAGCTTTTCCAGCGTAAAGCTGTCGCGAATCAGGATGCCGCGTTGGGCCGCCCGCCCCAGGCCGATCCAGACGGTGAGCGGCGTGGCAATGCCCAGCGCACACGGGCAGGCGATCAGCACCACCGCGAGGCTATTGAGCAATCCTTGCTCAAAGCCCGCTTGCCAACTCCAGTAGACAAAGGCCGCCACGGCCAGCACAAAGACCGCCGGTACAAAATAGCCTGCGATGCGGTCAGCCAGCCGCTCAATGGGCGCCCGATGCAGGCGCGCTTCATCGAGCAGCCGCACCAGTTTGCCCATGACGCGGTCTTCGCCGACATGGCTCACGCGCATCACAAAGCTGCCGTCCACGTTGATGGCGCCGGCATAAACCGTATCGCCCGCACCTTTGTGCGCCGGGACCGATTCGCCGGTGATGCTGGCCTCGTTGACGCTGCCTTCGCCCCGCACGACTTGCCCATCCACGGCAAAGTTTTCGCCGGGCCGCACGCGCAGCAGATCGCCCACTTGAATTGCCTCGATTGATGCCTGCTCTTCGCGGCCATTATCCAACAGGCGGCAGGCCGTGGTGGGCGCCTGGGCCAGCAGTTCTTCCACGGCGCGGTTGCCTTCGATCTGCGTGCGCGCATCCAGCCAGCGCCCCAGCGTCACCAGCAGCAGCGTCATGCTGGCGGTTTCAAAATAGGTGTGGCCGCGCCCGGTAAAGGTGGCATAGACCGAGAGCGCATAGGCGGCCAGCGTGCCCACGGCAATCAGCGCGCTCATGGTCAGCCGCCGGTAGACCTGGAAGGTGAGCACGGCGTCTTCCAGAATGGGGATGGCCAGCAGCAGCACGGCAGGCGTGGCAAAGAGCATGGCCAGCACTTGCAGCATGGAGCGGAAGCCCTGGCCGCTGGCGTCCCATGTAAAGAAAAAGTCCGAGTAAAGGGCCAGACTCAGCATCATGACCATCATGGTCAAAAAGGCGTTGAACATGAGCCGGCCCAGCGTTTTGCGCGCCTCCTCGGCGGGATCACCGTGCAGAACGCCGCGACAGCAGGGCGCGCTCAGGTCCAGCCCGGCCGCGCCCATGGCGGCGGCCAGCGATTGCCCTTGTGCCAACTCCGGCGCCACCAGTTCATAAATGTGGCGGCAGCCGTAGCAGCAGAAGTAGTGGATAGCGCTATCAGCACCGTCGTCGATGACAGCGCTAATGGCGCGTCGCGCCGGCAGATGGCAGAGCGCGCAGTTGATCTCAGCGGCCTCTTGGACCGCGGCCAAATTGACCGCGGGCGCCGCCAGCGCCAGCGTTTCCGGTGCGGCTCACCATAACATGACCCCCGCCACCGAAAAATGCGCCACCTGATTGGTCAGCGCCAGCCCGCGCAGCGTCAACTGCACGCCCACCAACATGATGAGGGCGGCGGCGGTGCGGAAGAGATGGCCGCGCAACTGCACGCTTACGCGCGCCGCAAAAAGGCCCACGCCAATCATGGCGGGCAGCGTGCCCAGACCGAAGATAAACATGGCCAGCGCACCGCGCAGCGGATTGCCCGGCCGCGGCCAGCAGCAGCATGGTATAGATTGGCGCGCAAGGCAGCAGCGCATTGCTCATGCCCAGGGCAAAATTGGCGAGCGGATGCGTCTGGCGCAGGGTGCGCCGGATGAAGCCATTGACGCCATGCAGCAATCCAGCCGGCGCTATGTGGCCAATGGGCAGCCAGCCCAGCAGATGCAACCCCGCCGCCAGCATGATCAGCCCCATGATGATGGACATGCTGCTCTGCCAGCCGCGCGCGGCCACCTGTAAACGCACCAGCGCGCCCAATCCACCCACCAGCAGACCGAGCAGCGTGTAGGCGGTCAAGCGCCCCATCTGAAAGGTGAGCAGCGATGCAGTCACGTCACTCTGTCGCTGGTGGTGCTGCTGGCGCTGGTGCAGGACAAAGGAGCTGACCAGCGGCCCGCACATGCCCGCGCAATGGCTAAAGCCGGCCAGCAGTCCGGTGGTCAATAGGAGTATAAAGTTGAGAGAGACGCCCGTAGTGGCAACACCGCAGATGTCGGCATGGGCGAACAGTTCGGCCAGAGTCATGGTGTGAAAAACTTATGATCAACAGATTGCACAGATTTTGCAGATTTTTTGCTGATCTGTTGAAGGTGGTCAGATAATTGGCGATAGGGTCAAAAAGTCGTGCGGGCGCCGGCCGTCAAATAGATGATGGCCCAAAGAATAAAGACGGCCCAGCCGGCCAAGATCCATACGGGCAGGGCCGTGCCTTCGTAGACTTCATGGCTGTTGGCAAAGTCGGCGTCCCAGTGTTCGGTCTGCTCTTCATAGGGGAAGGACGTGTATTGGGTTTTCTTGGCCGCTGGCGATTCACTGGGAGATTGGGCAACTGTTTGATCCATTACTGTGCTCCTGTGTTGATTGGTGTGCGGGTGGCGGGGCGGCGAGTGGCGGTAGCCTATCACCTGCCACTCGCAACTCGCCACCCGCCTCTTTCATTCATAAAAAAGCTGGTCGCGACGTTCCTGCTCTTCGTAGATCTCTTCCTGTTTGAGCATGTCGGCTTGGGCTGTTCGATGTTTTTATAGTGGCCGCCAGCCCAGGCCCAACCGGCCAGCAGCAGAAAGCCGCCGCTGACAAAGAAATAGGGCAGCACGGTGGCCGTGACAATGCCGGGCACAATGCCGGTGGTGGAGGCGGCCACAAATTCGTACAATTTGAACAAAAACGTAACGCCCGCCGCCACTACGCTGAGGGCGACCACCAGGACGGACAATGCTTTGCCGTTGCGATTTTGCAGTTGATTCATGGTGTTATCCTATTGTTGCGCTTCCAAGTTGCTGCCCAGCCACTGCATGTAGGTGATCATGGCAAGGCCGCGGTCGTTGGGCTGCACGCCGTCGAAGAACCAGGGGTACTTGGGCATGACCGAGGTGGGGGCCACCGAGCGCGGGTTATAGAAGTGGGCCACGTGCCAGTCGTTGGAGCGGAAGCCGGTCTCACGCGAAAGGTCCGGGCCGACGCGGCGGGTGCCCATCAACTGCGGGCGCATGAGTTCATGCTGCTGTTCGGCCGCCGTGGAGACCGGGCCAAAGCGCACATCCTCGTTGGCCACCGGGCGCACCTGTTGCGAATGGCAGTGCCAGCACGCCTCGGCAATGTAGCTGTTGCGGGCCAGGAGCAGCGCCTTTTTGTAATTCTCCGGCGTAGGTCCACCCGGATAGTATTTTTCAAACTGCTCGGGATATTGCTGCGACAGCGCAATAAAATAGGGGCTCACGTCTTGCGAAATGGTATCCAGGCTGGTGTAGGGCAGGTCGCTGACCGCGTTGACCGTCACAATGCCGGAGACAAAGAAGGCCAGCACAAAGAAGCCCACGCCCGCCACCAAGAATATAAACTGAAATCGTTCAATGGTCTTTTCCATGTTTTTCTCTCTTCGATAGCCACAAAAGACACAGAAACCACCAAATTTGTTTCCGGCAGCTTTTGTGAAATTTGTGTGGCTCAACCAGATCTCATGTGGTTGACGAGGGAGGTGCGTCCTCGGATGTCACTCTTGCAGAGTGACATCCGTCGGTAGACCTAGCCCGTCACTCTGCAAGAGTGACCTACGCATGTCAACCACCTGGAATCCTGAAGAACCATTTGTGTTTTGTGGCAATTCTACCTTTTCAGACTAGGCTCAAAGATTGGTCTTATCGCAACCGTAGATTAAGCCGCGGCGGGTTCGGCGTGGAAGGTGGGCAAATCTTCGCTCTCGGGCGTGGTGGCCGTCATGTACATGTTAAAGACAAAGAGCAGCACGCCAGCAAACATGAGCAAACCGGTGGCGGTGCGGAAGAGCCAGATCTGCTGCACCGATTGCAGCGACACTTCCCACGGGGCCAGGCTTTTCCAGAGGAAGCCCTCCACCAGGCCGGCCGAGGTGAGCGCCACAAACATGGAGGCCAGCCCAATCGTACACATCCAGAAGGTGGCCTCGTGCAGCATGGGCGACCACCACTGTTTGCGCCCAAATGTGCGCGGCCACAGGTCAGTGGTGATGCCGATGAGCCAGAAGCCAAAGGTGCCAAACATGATCAGGTGGGCGTGGCCAACGACCCAGTCGGTAAAATGCACAAATTCCTGGGCCCAGAACTGCACGTGGACCGCGCACTGGATGCAGGTGATCACGTAGAAGACCATGCCGGTGTAGAACCAGCGGATGGGCATGTTGACCACCGGCGCCACCTCGCGCCCGCGCAGCGTCATGAAGAAGTTGATAAAGACGGTGACCACCATAATCTCAATGGCCACGGTGGAGACCACGGCGCCAAACTGGGCAAACATGGGAATGGTGCTGTAGATAAAGTGGTGTACGCCTTGCAGCGGATAGAAAAAGGCCAGTCCCCAAAAGCCCAGCAGCGAAACTGCGTGGCTCCAGATCGGCTTTTTGAGTAGCGACGGCACAAAGTAGTACATCATGCCCCAGCCCAGCGGCGTCACCAACAGCCCCACCAGATCGTGAATAAAGAGCCCCACATAGGTGGCGCCGCCCGCACCGGGAATCATCTCGGGCAGATAGTTGCCCATGGCGTAGGTCAAAATCACCCAAATAAAGGCCACCGAAAAATACCAGAGGCTGACGTACATAGGCTGCTGGCTGCCGTGCTGGAAAATCGGCGTCAGAAACTGAATGGCAATCAGCGTCAGCCCCACCATGACCAACTCGTCAATGGGGAAGAGCCAGGTGCCGTTGGCGGCAAAGGCGCTGGGCGTTTCGCCCCATTCCACCGCCTGTGCATGACCAGAAAGAATGCCGACCACGGTCCACAGCACAATAAAGAGATAGACGTAAAAGATGAGCCAGCCCAATTTGTCGCTGAGTACTTTGCGCTTGGTCAGGCGCGGCACCACCCAATAAAGCGCGCCCAGGAAGACATTCACAATGAAACCATAGGCCACGCCATTGGTGTGGATCATGCGCACGCGCCCGGGCGACAAAAATTCAATATTGGGGAACGGATACATGTTGTTGAATTGGAGGGCATATAGGACCCCCATCAACATGGCCACCACCACAAAGACAAAGCCAGCCGCAATGTGGGCGCGCACCAGCCCCAGGTTGATCAGGGGTTTTTGATCTTGGATCGCAACTGCCATGCAAAAGCTCCTTATTTTTGGTCGGAATTTACCCCCCTCCCGGCCTCCCCCTTGAGGGGGGAGCTTTGATTCCCTCCTCTGCAAGAGGCACCTTAAGGGGAGGGCCAGGGAGGGGTCCAACTACTTCTGTTCAGATAAAAATTGGGCTAACGTATCGATTTGATCTGCCGACAGCCGCTCGGCGAAATTTTGCGGCATGACGTTGGGCGGGCAGGGGCCGGCGGGACAAACTGCGGCCAGCACCGCATTGGGCTCGCGAATCGACTGCGCGATTTCATCCACGGTCAAGCGACTGCCCACCCCATTGAGGCTGGGGCCAACGCCACCCACCGTCCCCAGCGCATCAAGCTGGTGGCAGGCATTACAGCCGGCATTCATGAAGAGATCTTCGCCCGTGGCGCCTTCAATCTGCACCGGACCGGCCGCTGCCTGAATCGGCTCTGGCTGCACCCAGCCGCCGGCGCGGAAATTCTTGATGTACGTGGTGACATCTTTGATTTCCTGATCGGTCAGGAGGGCAAAGGCAGGCATGGCCGAGCCCGGCAGCCCATTGCGGATCGTGATCTGGAGGCTTTGATCCGAGGGCAGAGGGCCAGGTTCATTGAAGTGGAAGAATTTGAAATCGCCATCCACAAAATTGCGGGGCTTGGGGTTTAAGAATTGAGCGGCCTCGCCGACGCCGCGTCCATCTGCGCCGTGACAGCCGATGCAATAGGTGTCGTAGACGCGCTGGCCGCTGCTACGCGGCTCCTCGCTAAATACATAACCGCGTACCAGGTCTGGACTGACGGCGGTCATAAAAATCAAAACCAGGGCCAGACCGGCAATCCAGGCAAGTATCTTTCTACCCATAAGCGCCCTTTCATGGTGGATGGTGGTGTGGAAAGAGAAATTTGGATTGTGTGCGGATGCGCCGGTTCCCTTCGACAGGCTCAGGGAACCGGCGCATCCACACACAAATTATTTTGTAGCCGCCGCGCATGGCAACGAACCAGGGGGTTGGTAATTGGAATTACAATGCTAGAGAATACAGCACCCGATAATTGTAACCAAATCGGGCGCGGCGGCTGCCAACCCGGTGGCTAGTCTTTAACCTGTCCAGGTGGCCAGGATAAAAAGAGAGGGGAAAGCTTGAACCAAATTGTGGACAGGTCGGTTTTCAAGAGGAAAGCATCCATTATTGGTGGGTATACGGCAAAGCAGCATCAATTTTAGCTGTAAGATGCCCACAATTGGGACAGAACAGACTCCCAAAAACTAGCCATCTGGCCATTCGGAATTCAAATCAATATACGAAGTAAAAGTAATCGTATCGGGGTGTTGGGTCAGCAACGGGGCTAGGACCTCTTCTTCCCAGATTTGCCAAGATTTGGGATACGCATGTTTCGTCCGCGGCTGGTCCAGCGGGCCCCACAGCGCTTCCCACGCCACCTGACTTTCGTAAATCCAGATCGCCGTATAGCAGCCCTGGCGCGCCCCTTTGATCCCTTTGAGAAAATGGTGATCCACCAGGCCGGGCAGATTAAACAGCCCGCGCGTCGCGGCAGATTGCAAAGCTTGTTCAAACTGTTCGTCGGTCACATTAGCTTTAAGTACATATTCATGGATGCTGATAATTCTCTTTGTGCAGTTCAAGATTCTCCTTTCCGAACCTCTGAAAAGTGATGTCAATGCCTTGCAGCCTGCTGTCATATAAGGTATTATTAAGGCTCTGAGTTTTTTTACACGGTCATTGAATAGAGTTGGTTATAGCGAAATTTCTCCGTTCGTTCCTAACCCTGACACGCATCATTATCCACGTCTAATAAAAGCAAGAACCCCTGCATCTACTATCTAATCTACCACCGCCTGTAAGCTGGGGGTCCCGCCGCCCAGCCAGCGCGTAATCATAAACGACGCCTTTTTTTCAACCACAAGCGCGCCCATATAAACATACACTCAGCAAAGGATTGGAGCCATTTAATACCGATGGCCCAGGCGCTGTGTATCACGGCACTTTTCCAAGGGAGGCATCCGTGTCATTCTTACAGGTCAATCTCTTTGGTAAACTTTCAATTCAGTACCATAAATCCCCACTCCCCCCTGCCGGCCAAGGCGACGGAACTATTCTGTTATCTCTCATTAACCAGGATCGTACACATCGCGAAGCGCTAGCCGAAACTTTGTGGCCCAATGCGGCCAGCACGCTTTCGCAAAAATATCTGCGCCAGACCCTCTGGCAGTTACAATCATCGCTGGCTGCGCGGCCGCATCTGAGCCAAATACAGAAGCTATTGTACATGTAGACGCTAGCTGGGTACGGGTAAACGGCAATTCGATTACTGGCTGGATGTTAGAATATTGGAGCAAGCTTTACGCCGGCTGTCGCGATATACCCGGTCAACAGCTCAGCGCGAACACCGCCCAAAAACTGTTGCACGCCATTCACCTCTATCGGGGGACCTGCTCTCGATACGTGGTATCAAGGATTGGTGCTTGTTTGAACGGGAACGCTTACAGCTCATCTATTTGACCCTGCTGGACAAGCTCATGGGCTACTGCGAAAGCCAACAGCTATACGAACAGGGCATTGCTTATGGTCAAACCATCTTGCGCTTTGATCGCTTCTCGTGAATGCACCTATCGACAACTGATGCGTCTGCGCTACCTGGCGGGAGACCGCACCGGCGCTCTGCGCGAGTTCGAACGCTGTGCAGCCGCGCTGATCGCAGCTAAAAACTGGCTCCCACCCACTCTGACCTGCGCACTCCTTGAGCAGATTGCCCGTACAGATCACCTGGACGAAAATGTTCCACCGGGCAACCTCGTCTCCTTCCACCGATACAATAGGCGCCACACTGCCAAGGGAGCTAAAGCAGCAGCTCGAGCAGTTGCAGACCCAACTGGCCACCTTCCAACAGCAGATGAATCAGGATCTGGCGCAAATTATGGACGCGCTCAGACGTCGAACAAAAAGACGACCCAGCAGACGAGCCAATAGGACGCGGCAAAAGTCGTTAGCGCTTTGGTAATATTGCTGGAATACGCGAGTGACTTAGCGCGGCAATTGAGCAGCGGGTGGCGAGTCAATGTCATTAAGTTAAGCGTTTTCGTGTCCATCGGAGTCAGTTTTCAGTGCGCAGTATTCAGTGTGAGTTCCGAACTGGCTACTGATAACTGCGGACTGAGCACTGCTAACGTAATGACATTGCGGCGAGTAGCGCAAGACGAGTCACAACTCGCCACCCGCTTGAAAAGATACACATTGTCGCGATGAACCACATCTCCAAACGGCATTTTGATTGGCGCAACATCTCTTGAGCGTTCCCATTGGCCAATTCGCATGAACTCCATCCAACCACAGACGCACTCATTTGTCATCAAAGTCTGGCTGGAAGAAGATACGCGCGCAGCGGCCTGGCGCGGGCAGATCACCCATGTCCCCAGCGGCAGGCGCCAGCACTTCACAGCCTTGGCGGAAATCCCTCTTTTGATCGCGCCATTTCTTGAAGAGCCGAACCGTCAACTAGCGCTGCATTGGCGAATTTTAAGGTGGCTTTATAGCTGGTATAAGGCGTGAAATGAACCCCTTTGCAACCTCACAACAGCACATTCTCGCCGAAATGGCGCGCCTGGACCTGCTGATCCGGGTGCAGGTGTGGCGCGCCCGCCAGCAACACCCGGCCGAGAGCGCAGAGCTGCCGGCTTTTTATATCTCCGAAACCGAAGTGGACGACCTGCTCGACAAACCCATCGGCGCGCCCACATGGGCGGCTATTCCGCTCCCACCCGATATGCAGGTTAGTGTCCAGAGCCAGCTCGATGCGCTGGCCGCTACGCTAGCGCAACGGACCACGGCCAGCCTGGAGCAAGGCATTTACCTACGGCTGGTGGTGTTGGCCCATCTCTTTGACCTGGCGACTTTTGATATAGACGTCCTGTTGATCTGCCTGGCGCCCGAACTGGATCGTCGCTACGAACGCCTGTATGCCTATCTGCACGATGACGTGACGCGGCGCTGTCCCACCGTCGATCTGGCGCTCAACCTGCTTTGCCCTGCTCTGGAAACCAAAGCAGCCATGCGCCACCACTTTGACGACACGGCCCCTTTGCGCCGCCATCACCTTCTATCCATAGATGCTGATCCCAGCCAGCGGTCGCCCGCATTACTCGGCAAAAATATCCAGCTCGACCCACGCATTGCCCGCTATCTGCTGGATGGCGACGAGCCCGACGCCCGCCTGCAACCCTATCTGCGCCTCTTGCTTGGGAACACCACGGTGGCCGATCTACCGCTGCCCGCCGAATTTAAAGAGCGCCTGCGCCAGCTCAGCCAGGCGGGCATAGAGCGTGGCGACCTGCTCTTTTATTTTCAGGGGCCGTATGGTGTGGGCAAACGCAACGCGTCAATCGCCCTCTGCAACCACCTGGGCATCCGTCTATTTTATGTGGACGGGCGGCGGCTGGCCCAGCTTAGCACAGCTGAATTTGAAACGCTGACCCGCTTGATCTGCCGCGTCAGTCTTGCTGCGTAAGGAGCCGCCCTCTACTGGGGCGATTTTGACCGCCTGTTTAGCGATGAGCAGAGCGTGCGGCGCGATATTTGCTCCGCACGCTGGACGCGCATCCTTTACCCGTCTTTCTAGCCGGCGACACGCCTTGGAACCAGCCGACGCGCTGCACAGCGTGGACTTTGTGCGCGCCCCATTTCCGCAGCCCGACTATGCCCAGCGCCATCGGCTTTGGATGGACGCACTGGCTGGCGCGCCAATAGACGCGCTGGACCTGGCCGCCGTGGCCGCCAAATTCCGCCTGAACAGCGGCCAGATACAGGATGCCGTGGCCACGGCTCGCAGCCTGGCTCGCTGGGAGACGCCCGACTCCCCCACCATCACCGACGCCCATTTGCATGCCGCTGCCCGTCTGCAATCCAATCGCAAGCTGAGCGAACTGGCGCAGAAGATCACCCCCCATTACACTTGGGACGACATTGTGCTGCCGCCGGACCCACTGACCCAACTGCGCGAAATTTATCAACAAGTGCAGCACCGCAGTCTAGTCTATGAGACATGGGGCTTTGACCGCAAGTTGGCCTTGGGCAAAGGACTCAACGTGCTCTTTGCCGGGCCGCCCGGCACGGGCAAAACCATGGCCGCCGACGTATTGGCCCATGCGCTGGCGTTGGATTTATACAAAATTGATCTATCCAGCGTAGTCAGCAAGTTTATTGGCGAAACCGAGAAAAACCTGGCCCGCATCTTTACGGAAGCGGCCAGCAGCAACGCCATCTTGTTTTTTGACGAAGCCGACGCGCTCTTTGGCAAGCGCACCGCCGTCCGTGATGCCCACGACCGTTATGCCAATGTGGAAATTGCCTATCTGCTGCAAAAGATGGAAGAATATGAAGGCGTGGTGATCCTGGCCACTAATCTGCGCAAAAATCTGGACGAGGCCTTTGTGCGCCGCCTGCACTTCACCATCGACTTCCCCGTACCCGATGTGGCCGACCGCCGCCGCATCTGGAGCCAGGTCTGGCCCGCCGCCACCCCGCGCGCGCCCGACCTGGATTGGGACTACCTGGCCCAGCGCATTGAAGTGGCCGGCGGCAACATCCGCAACATTGCCCTGGCCAGCGCCTTCCTGGCCGCGGCCGATGGCGGCGTTGTCACCATGCAGCACCTGCTCCAAGCCACCCGCCGCGAATATCAGAAGATGGGCAAGGCACTGTCCGGACGGGAATTTGGGGAGTTTCAGTAGGCCGAGTGTCACCATCCAAAGTCGATATACGGCAATACGTTCGCTGCCAAGGAATGATTATGTTTAGGCGTCAATATCAGACTGCTCCCTTATCGACCGCTGAGCAGGCCACAACAAGTGATGATGTCGCCCGCTCCACTTCTCAGCAGTTGGTAGCTGGTGTTTAGCGGCGCTTCACCAAGTGGGGCTGGTGCTTTTTCACCGTTGCGTGGCGGCCAATCAAGTCGCGCGGGTCAGTCACTACTTCAATTGCAGCAAGCGTGTGGGAATCGCTACGCAGCGGGTAGTGGATAGTTCAGACAGCGCAGCGTGCTGGCGATGTGGAACAAAAAGAGGCCGGGAAGGCAAGGATGCCAAACGGGACCGGACTTCCCGATACGCTCAAAGCGGGTATCGAAAACCTTTCCGGTCTCTCGCTGAATGATGTACGCCCCCACTATAATTCCCCCAGCCGGCCAGGCTCGACGCGCTAGCATATGCTCATGGCAGCGAAATTCACGTGGCGCCAATAGGGAACGTCATCTCCCACACGAGGCGTGGCATGTCGTGCAGCAGATGCAGGGTCGTGTTCAGCCAACTGCATTATTGAAGGGCTATTCTGTGAATAATGATGGCGGTTTGGAGCGGCGAAGCTGACAGGTTGGGAGCAAAAGCGAATTCCAGCGTAACAGAGACATATTCTGCCCGACGCGCAGGGAGCCCAAAGATCAACCGTTCGCATGTCTATCAATTCAAAGTAAAGGGTGGACTTGAATATACAGAGTCAGCCACTGAGAATCAATTGCGACGGTATCCATTTAGCGACAATATATTCAAACATTGGAAAGGCGGCAGCATTGACGTAGATGGCGCCCGTTCTGGGTTTATGATGTGCTGCAGCAAGATAAAGCGGATTGGGGACAATCCATCGATGAGCCGGGGTTGCTCTGGCAGCGTGGAGATGTGAAGCTGACCAACGATGAGTATACCGCTGAGTGGATAATTGAAGGCCACCAGGGGGATGGTCGAAGCATCGAGGAAATGAAAACCAATATCAAACAGATCTTTGCCATGCGCAAAGTTCTCAAATATTGGCTGCGTAGAAGTGAGCAGAAATATCATGTGGGCAAGGGTGAAATCGGCATCCAGCCAATCGGCAGGAGCGCAAGCGAGGACATATATGTTTATAATATGCACGATGTGAGCAAGGGTGCTGCACAAATAACGGTTAAGTATCGCAAGAAAGAGACGTTAGCCCGGCTCAATGAAGTCAATATGGCCAGACATCTGCCTGGGGGAGCGGTCAAGGAGGACGTTAGCTATCTGCAAAGTGGCGGTTTTGGATGGGGGTGGTCTAGCGCACAGGATGGCGCGGGCGCAGCAAAAACCTTGCGTCAAAGCCTCACCGCCAACTCAGAGCCGCTTATCACAGAATCCAGTCAATACTTGTCAAAGGACGACGTGGGGCTGCTCAAGCTCATGATCCTTAATGACGTTATGGCTGTATTGTTGACCAGATACGTGGCCGATGGGGATGCCCACACCCACGAGAAGAATATGCAGCGCTATTTCCCAAAATCCAAACGGCCCCAATATGTCCATGCGCTTGCGCATCAGCCACTCCCCGCTAAAGCACTATTCCAGTTACGAAGTCAGCTTTGGTCCGATGTTGAATCTATGGCTGCCATCCTCTTAAAAGCTATCGATCTGGGGCAGCTTGATCTGCAACATATTCTAAGGCGTGAGCATGCGCCGCAACCGCAAGGCCCCATCAAGCAGGGGGAAGAACAAGCACCGGATCCGACACGCTCGTTACTGGAAGCGCAACACAGTATAAAAAAGGGCGCGGTCGATAACAAGCCAAGGCTTGCCCTACAGAAAGCGGTTTTTGGCGATCAATTATCCGAACTTAACGCAAGAATCCGTCAAGTGATCCACGCCTATACCGAACAGCCGGGCGAACAGAAGCATACAGCCGTGGTAAGTTCCAAGGGTTATGCCAAAGTCGATCCGCAAGAAGAAGCTGGCGCGGTCTATGAGCTGCGGGGTGACGAAGTCACAATGAGTGAAGGCGATCTCACCAGGATTTTTGCTACCTTGGAATCGTTATACAAGGCAGCACTTTAGGGGGCATAGGTTATGCATCAGCGAATATATACATCGGCGGTATCTCCCATGCCGCAGACGCTCTCCCTATCTCCGACCACACCAGGTCATCTGCATCCAAAGCACCATGCGACGCATTGCGGACGCGACCTCCTTGAATTGCAGCGCACAGCGGGCAACCGTTATGTGCAGCAGGCCGTGGCAGCCCAGCCATCTACCGGGCCGGCGCCCATCGTCCAAACCAAGTTGGTGCTGGGTCCGGCAGATGACAAATACGAGCGCGAGGCAGATCAAAAGCAGGGCAGCAAGTGGCGGCGTCCGCACATCCAGGTGCGGCGCCCATTCCCATCGCTGGTGACGCACATGTCCATCGCGCCGGGCAACCAAGGAGGCGGTCGATGCAGGCGTGCAGCAGGCGATTCAAAGCAACCGCGGCGCGGGCAACGCGCCGCCGCCACGGTACGCACGTCTATGGAACAGGCGCTGGGGGCGGACTTTAGGCATGTACGCATCCACACCGGCGCCCAAGCCAATCAGCTCAACCATCCCGTTGCGGGCGCGGGCATTTACAACGGGGCCCGATATTTTCTTTCGCCGCGGCGAATACAGTCCTGGCAGCCAAAGCGGACGGCAGGTGCTGGCCCATGAGTTGATTCCGCGGTGCAGCAAAATGCAGCCTCTGCCGACACAGATGCGTCGGGACACAGCTACCCCAAAACTCTGAACAGCGTTCAACCCAGGAGAGCTATTCAAAGATATTCTCTTGAATCCCTTTAGTAGAGCAGTCCCTACAATTAATACGATATTTCTCAGAGCTGTTTGGGATAGCGAGGTAACCTCTCAATTATCTAATGATGGACACTTTCTTTCAGGTGACCCGGCGCCGCAAAGAACTTTAGTCACGGAGATTTCCACCGAACTTGACGATACGATGCGGCAAGCGGCAACAAAATAGAGCAGCTTATTTTACTGGGCAAGATTCAGACTAAGCTGGCAGATCTGAAAGGGGATAATATAAAAGAGCCATGGACTGGATTATTAGGCGCGGGCATGTGTGGCACACCATAACTCGCTTTCAGGCCATCATACAAGACGCTCTTGCTCAACATGATTATGGATATGAGGCCTTGTCGAATCCAGCGTTAGTTGGTACCGCCCAAAACAATTATGGAGACTATCATTTTGGATTGAATGAAGCTGGAGCCACTGCGCGGTCGGGTCATCGAATGGACCATATACTAAATCAAAATGCAGGAACAATAGCAGAGTATGATTTGGAATGATCCAGCAAGGACAAGGATAGGCAACGTCCCAGCGCATGTTCCTCCGCTTACACATACCAGGCTATCGGGGGATTGGCCAAGGTCAGTCGGATCCTAGCGCTCGCCGTGGACAATCTGCGGCCCGATATCGCAAGCATAAATGGAGCCACCATCTATCCGGATAAATTCCAACAACATACAAAAAGCGCGAAAGCAATACAATTCGCCAGTCGGTAAAGCCATTCATCTAACCAACTGGACAGATGTTCATGTTGGCGTTGATTATTCAAAAGCCGCTCTAATGGATCAATTGGTACAAGGGAAAAACTATCCATTTTCATCTGACGGGATTCCAATCAAGATGGAAAGGCGCTAGTATCATGGACAGGCAAAGATTTCCAAAACACTTTGACTAAGGGGGGTGACTATGGACCCACCCCAGGTTCTCGTCCTTTTGGGTCGACAAAGGATGATGTAACGTTGAGAGAACTTCGCTTTATTTATCGCTTTTGGGATAGCAGGCCCTTAAGGTTGCAGCCCGATCCCACTATCGCCGATCCAACTCCTGCTCCACGCGCTTACAGATTCAAGGGAAATGTCATATTTTATTACAAGCCTGCCGGTGGAACAATCAAAAGAGTACCGCCACCGTGGCTTTGGGGTGATAATGAAACGGGCAATTCAATAACCGGCATAGGAGCAACCGATATAGCCAATTTTCATTGGCGCAGAAGCGGCCCCGTTATGACAGTATAGTGCGCACATTCTTCTAACCAAAAGACACCGCAAAAGACACCGCAAAAGACGTGCTGCCGATCCCCCCTGCTATACTCTTTGCCATCAACGCACGCATACACGCTGGGAACGGGAGATTGCCATGCATGGCCTCTCCCCATCCCCAATCCCAAATCACGAAACTCTACACTCCCCATGTTTCAAGATCTGACGCAATTCCGGCCAAACTGATCGAGCGCGAGGTGGACTACGCCAACCTGAGCGTCAGTTTCGCCACGCCCGACGACCAATTCCCCCGTCGAGCGTGACGCTGCCGGCCGTCCACTTTTTTCTCTATCATGTTCAAGAGAATATGGACTTACGCCGCGGCGAATGGATTATTGAGCGCCACGAGAACGGCAATGGTCAAACTACGGCCAGCCGCCGCCGCCCGCCCGTGCGCGCCGATTGCGCCTATCTGGTCACCGTCTGGCCCGGCGACGCCTCCCCGATGATGAACACAAACTGCTGGGCGCAGTCATGAAAGCGTTGCTGCGCCACCGCCGTTCCTGCCCGCCGACCTGTTGCAAGGCGAACTGGCCGGTCAAGAGCCACCCCTGGCGCCAGCGTGATCCGCGAAAGTCATCTGCAAAGCCTGGGTGAGTTCTGGCAAGCCATGGGCGCCAAACCCAAAGCCGCCCTGGACTACACCATCACCATCAGCGTGGAACTGGATGCACCGGAAGAGCTGGGGCCGGTCGTCGAAGAATCGGTCATCAAAATGCCGCAGGACGTATAAACAAGTTCGCTGCACGAACGTTCCCTTCAGCAAGCTCAGGGAACATTCATGCGGCTAACAAACAAGATTGCGATATAGAACCGTAAATCAGGAGACACTATCATGCCAAACTACACGTGGCCAGGCGTCTATGTAGAGGAAGTTCCCTCCGCCATCAAGCCCATTGCTGGCGTGGGGACAAGCACCGCCGGCTTTATCGGCATCTCGGCCGACATCAGCGGCGTTTGGGATTCCAAGGCCAAGAGCGGAATGCCCGCACTGCCGGCGGGCGGAGCCTATGTGCAAGCCGCCGCCGGGGTTCCGCAACCGCTCAATAGCTGGACCGAGTTCACCCAAAAATTTGGCGATATTCAAGCCGCCAATCAGCATCTGGCCCACGCCGTCTATGGCTTCTTCAACAACGGCGGCACGCGCTGTTGGGTGACCCGCGTGGCTAGCGCCGATGACGTCAGCACCGCCATTGGCAAGTTCGAAAGCATCGACGAAATCGCCATTGTGGCGGCGCCCCTGCCCAACGATGTGAGCGCGGCGGCCCTCAACGCCATTCAGACGGCGCTGGTGGCTCACTGCCAGCAGATGGAGGACCGCGTCGCCATTCTCGACAGCACCAGCGACATCACCGATGACAACCTGGTTATCAGCACCGACGAAAGTGGCATCTGGCGTCCCGCCGCTAACCCCAAAGGCTATGGCGCGTTTTACTTCCCCTGGATCGAGGTGGCCGACCCGCTGCAACCGGCCGGCACGCGGGTCGCCGTGCCGCCCAGCGGCCATCTGGCCGGCATCTATGCCCGCAGCGACGCCCAGCGCGGCGTCCACAAAGCGCCCGCCAATGAAGTGGTCATGGGGGCATTGGACGTTCACTACCCGATCAGCAAAATTTTGCAAGGAACGCTCAACCCGCGCGGCGTCAACTGCATCCGGAACTTTAATGGGACGATTAAAGTCTATGGCGGACGCACGCTGGCCTCGGACGAGCAGGGCGATCCCGAATGGACCTACATCAACGTGCGGCGGCTCTTCAACTTTCTGCGCGAATCCATCGAAGAAGGCACCCAATGGGTGGTCTTTGAACCCAACACGCCGGACCTGTGGGCGCGCATCCGGCGCAACATTACGGCCTTCTTGACAACCGTCTGGCGCTCGGGCGCCCTCTTTGGCGCCACGCCCGAACAGGCCTTTTACGTGCGTTGCGACGAAACCACCAACCCACCCGAAGTGCGCGAACTCGGCCAGGTCGTCACCGAAATCGGTGTGGCTGTGGTCAAACCAGCCGAGTTTGTTGTCTTCCGCATTAGCCAGTGGGCCGGACCGGGTCAATAAGCATGACCGCCTACACCACGCCCGGCGTCTATTGGCAGGATCTCTTCACGCCGCCGCCGCCGCCCTTCTTGACCGGCATCCCCGCCTTTCTGGGCTATGCCGCAGGCCGCGGAGGGTCCAACGCCGACTATTTTAATGAGCCGCAATTGCTCACCCTTTGGACCCACTTTGAGCAGCTCTATGGGCCGCCGCCGGCGCGCGGCTTTCTGGCTCATGCCGTGCGTGGCTTTTTTGAAAATGGCGGCCAGCTCTGCTACGTCGTGCGCTTGCCGGAACCGCCCGTGGCAGCGGAGCGGGCACTGGCCGCCGGTCTAGCAGCGCTCACCGCCCTCGACACCATCGACCTGATCTGCGCCCCCGACATCATGCGCGACATCCTCACGGTGGACGCGCAGGCGCTGGCCGCCGTCACGCAGATGCAGGCGCGGGTGCTGGCGCACTGCGAGCAGATGGGCGACCGGTTTGCTATTTTGGACTGTATGAACACCCCCGTGCTGATGACGCCGCCCGGCGCTGAGACCGGTGCGCCATTGGCGTCGGTGCAGCAACAGCGGGCGCAACTGCACAATGCTTACGGCGCGCTCTACTATCCCTGGCTCCTGGTGGCCGTGCGCGATGGCAACCCGATTTCGGCGCCGCCCTGTGGCCACATTGCCGGCATTTACGCCCGCAGCGACCGCGCCACGGGCGTCCACAAGGCGCCCGCCAATGAGACGCTCGCCGGCGTGCTGGACCTGCGCCGTCATCTAACTGAGAATGAGGCAGGGTTGCTCAACCAGATGGGCGTCAATAGCGTGCGCGCTTTTGCCGGGCGCGGGATGCGCGTCTGGGGCGCCCACACGCTGGGCGACGACCAGAATCTCACGGCCAACTATGTGAATGTGCGTCGTCTCTTTGTGACGGTGAGCCGCTGGCTGGAGCGCTTTATGACGGCCATCACTTTCGAGGCCAACGATATTCGCCTGTGGCTGCGCATCATGCGCGAGGTCAGCGCCTACTGTGATGCCCTCTTCCGTCAGGGTGCGCTCAAAGGACGCACGGCCGCCGAAGCCTTTTACGTCAAGTGCGACAGCGAGACCAATCCACCCGCCGTCATCGACGCCGGCATGGTGGTCACCGAAGTGGGGCTGGCTCCCATTGCCCCCAGCGAATTCATCGTCGTTCGCATCATCCACGGCGACAGCGGCGTCAGCATTCAGCCCTTCGGCGGGGCGTAGCGCAAATCGAACGTTCAGAATATTATATTGTCAAAGTTACCAGTTTTCAGTGCTCAGTTTTCAGTGCGTTGCGAGGCTGACTACTGAATACTGGGACCTGCTAACTGCTAACTTAATGACATTGACTCCCTACTCCCTAATCAACAATTCGTCTGCTTTCCAGGAGAGCTTTCCATGCCAAACATAATCCCTCCCCACAAACTAGACCCCTATGGCGGTTATAACTTTCATATCGAGTGGGATGGCATTGTCCATGCCGGTTTCCGCGAATGTTCTGGTCTCGATTCGACCAGCGAGGCGGGTGACTATCGCGAAGGCACCGACCCGTTGACGGCGCGCAAGCTGCCCGGATTGGTCACCTATTCCAACATCACCTTGGGCCGCGGCATCAGCGACAACGATGAGCTGTGGAAATGGCGCGAACAGATCGCCAAGGGCATTGCCGACCGCCGCAACCTTTCCATTGTGCTCATGGATGACACCGGCGTTGAAAAGATTCGCTGGAATCTGATCAACTGCTGGCCCGTCACCTGGAGCGGCCCCAGCTTTGACGCCGGCGCCAACGAGGTGGCCATCGAGACATTGGAACTGGCCCATGAAGGCGTCAGCGTAGACAAGTGGGGCTAGGCGTAAACTATGAATGCCCAAGCACTCTTCCCATTTACGCTGCCGCAAGGATTGGTGGACCCCGATGGCGGCGTGCATCGGGAAGGAACCATGCGTCTGGCCACGGCGCTGGATGAGATCGCGCCGCTCAAGGACCCGCGCGTCCAGGCCAATCCGGGCTATTTGGTGATCATCCTGCTTTCACGCGTGATCACCCAACTGGGCAGCCTGGAGTTTATCAATCCCAAGGTTATCGAAAATCTCTATGCCGGCGATCTGGCCTATTTGCAGGACTTTTATATTCGCATCAACCAGAATGGCCACAGCCGGCTGCACGTGGTCTGCCCGCACTGCGAGGGCGAGTTTGAGGTGGAGACCGCCAGCCTGGGGGAATGATGGGCTACCCTCCCGAACGACTGCGGGAAGAGGTAGCCTATATTGCTTATCACTTTCATTGGCCCTATGAACAAGTCGTCGCGCTGGACCATCGCGAGCGCCAGCAGTGGGTCGCCGAAATTGCTCGCATCAATCAACGACTGAACGAGAGTTAAGCAGCCATGAGTTCAAGCGGACTTCCCATTGGTTATAGCTTTGCCACGCTTTTGGCCAATCGCTTTGGCCAGCGGCGTCTCGATCCCTACCAGAGCTTTAACTTTGTGGTGGAAATCGAGGGGCTGCTGGTCGGCGGCTTTACCCAGGTCGGCGGGCTGGAAGGCGAAGTCGGAGTCGATACGCACGAAGAGGGCGGCGTCAACGATTTTGTACACAGCTTTCCGGGCCGCGCCAGCTACAGCAACCTGATACTCACCCACGGGCTGACCGACATTAGCACCCTGTGGAACTGGTATTACAACGTGACGCAGGGCATTGTTGAGCGCAAAAATGGTACGATTATGCTGCTGGATCGGCAGCAATATCCGGTCATGTACTGGAACTTTCGCAACGCCTTTCCGGTCAAATGGACCGGCCCAACTTTTGACGCCAGCAGCAGCGATGCCGCCGTCGAATCCATCGAACTTGTGCATGAAGGGCTGGTCAAACCGCTGTTGGGCCAACTGGGCTCGCTGGGGCGCGGCGTGGCCCAATTAGCAGGCTGGCAGGGGTAACCGATCATGACTGCACAACATTCGCCCGCCTGGATGGCCGGCCTGCACGCTGGATTGGTGCAGCGCTTGGCCCAGCCCCTCCAGCAGCCTGGGCTGGTCAACTTTGCCCATAGCCATGTCGTGCTGGCCCGCAGCCGCCAAATGCTGCCCAACCTGCCGCTCTCGGACGCGCTGCTGGCGCGTTGGGGGCAGCGCCAGCTCGCTGGAGGCGCCTCCGCTGCCGAGCCGCTGCCGATTGTCCATGTGCAAGCGCCGGCGTCCGCGCGGGGCGCACACACGGGGCTGACATATCCGCAAAGCAGCAGCGCGGACGCCAGTAACGCCGCGCGCCCAGTAGTGAAACCCAAGTCGACGCAGCCTGCCGCCGTAGATCGACCATCATCCGCTGGGTCCAAAGCAGCGGCCCCGCCCATTGTAGCCGCCGCGCCGCAGCCAACATCTGATGCCACGTTGCCCAGTGCGTCGAAACCCATCTCGGCTTCGGCAACACCAGACAATCTACTCAGAGCGGCGGTCGCGTCAACCGGATCAACTTTGCCAGCGCCTGCCGCTGCGTCGTTCCAGCGCGAGGATTCACCGCCTGCCATGCGCGTGGCGAGCGCGCAACGACGCGACAACGAAGCTATCGCTCCGTCCCCGCAGCCGTTGACCGTTGCCAGCACGGCGGTGAATCCGTCCATAGCTGATCAGGCGGGCAGCAAGCCAAGCGCCGGCAGCGCCGATGGCGTGATCCAACGGATACCCGCCGGCAAAGTCATACCGCCGCGGCCGCTGGCCCAATCCATCGAATCGCCATCAACCGAACGCTCGACGCCGCGGGGTGTCGCGCCACAGTCGCAGCCCGGCCAATCTCCGTCATCCGTTATGCCAGCCGGGGATGCTGTGACGGTGCGGCCCACAATGCAACGCGCGGCAGCCATGTCAGCTGCGCCACCACCCTTGCATCGCGCCGCGCAGTCGGTCGTTTCACAAAAGGCGACGGCGCAGGCAAACTCAAACAGCCTTCCCGTGGTGCGGGCTTTGCCGACCTCCACTTTTACCCCTGAGAACAACCGTCTGGTGACGAAACCGCAGGCAACCGCATCGGCTGATTCGGCGCCGACGCCCTCCGCGCCGCGGCCGGTCGTGCAGGCGCGTGCGCCGCAGCAGAATGGCGTGCGCGCCAATTCACTGCCTTTGCGCACCGCGTCGCCTGCGCCGAGCAGCAGTACGAACGGCGTGATTCAGCGCACAGCCTTGCCCGGCGCGCAGAAGGGCAGCACCCCGCCTGCGGTGCGTGGTGGCGGCGTTCGCAGGCGTGCGGTTGGGGTCAACACGCCCCCGGTCATCCAACGCACACCCGCCGCGGTAAATCAGCGGGTGGATGCGGGCGCCGAATTGGATGAAGCTGAACAGACCTATGAACTAGATCTAGAAACCATTGTGGACCGCGTGCAGCGCCAGTTTATGCGCCGCCTGGAGGTGGAGAGTGAGCGCAGAGGAGGTGCAGCATGGCGGTAGTTAGCGGTATGGCGGCGTGGCAGGCGCTGGGGATTGGCTCGGGGGAGAGCGGCAGCCTGCAAAAGCTGGAGATCCAGTACGAAACAAAAAATGACGGCAGGGGAAAAATTCTGAGCAAAGACAAGTTTCAGGTGCTCTTCAATCCCAACGAACTTGCCTATTCGAAAACGGTCAATTGGAAAGTCAAGCGGGTGGCGGATAAAGGCTTTGCGTCCAAGGCTAAACGCCTGGACTTCCGCTCAAGCGCGCCGGAAACATTGAGCATTACGCTTTTTTTCGACACCTACGAACCACACGATGTCGGCACCGACCTGCGCAGCTTTGTGATCCCCACCAATCCCTTTACCAGTAGGCCAAAGGCCACAGATGTCAAGGTATTGACGGAAAGGGTCGCTGAACTGGCGCGCATCAATCAGCAGTTGCACCGCCCGCCGCGCTGTGAACTTTGGTGGGGGAAATCGCGCCTCTTTGTGGGTGTGCTGACTAGCCTTGAACAAAAGTTTACCCTGTTTATGCCCGATGGTACGCCCGTGCGTGCGGAGCTGGCTTGCACCTTTACCGAGTTCAACACGTTGCAGCGCAACATCCGCACCCGCGAGCTGCAATCGTCGGACGTGGCCAAGACGGTGGTGGTGCAGAGTACAGACACGCTGCACAGCATTGCCGCCGCTGAATATAACGATGCCAGCCTGTGGCGCTTGATCGCCAAAGCCAACGGCATTCTCAACCCGCGCGCTGTCAAGCCTGGCACGATACTGATCGTGCCGCCGCTCCAGCCCTAGTCCTGCCAGCACGCAACTATGCCCAATTCGTTACAGCTACCCGATCTGAGGATACGCATCAATGGGCGCGATCTATCTGGCCCTGTGCGCCTGGATATTAAGGGGATCGCCGTGCATGAGGACCTGGACGCAGCCAGCATGTTTGCCATCGACCTGTACAATTGGAACCAGGATCTGCTTCGGATCACTTGGTCCGACGATCCACGCTTTATGCCGGGCAATCAGGTCGAGCTTTGGCTGGGCTATGTGGATGCGCTGCAGAAAGTCATGACGGGCGACATTACCAGCCTGGAGCCGGCATTTCAGGCCGACGAGATTCCGATGGTGACGATACGCGGCTATGACCGCCGCCATCGCTTGCTGCGCGGTCGCCAGACGCGCTCTTTTGCCAAGATGAAGGACAGCGCCATTGCTAGTAAGATTGCCGGCGATGCCGGCCTCCAGGCCAAAGTCAAGGACAGCCAGGTCACTCACGACTATGTGCTGCAACACAATCAGACCGATTTGGCCTTTTTACAGGAACGCGCGCGCCGCATTGGCTACGAGGTCTACGTGCGCGACAAGAAGCTCTACTTTCAGCCGCGTCAAGCCGCGTCTAAAGAGGTGGCCACGCTGCGCTTGAGCCAGGACATTATCGAATTTTTCCCGCGGCTGACAACGATGTCACAGGTGAGCGAAGTTGCGGTACAGGGCTGGGATGTCATGCGCAAAGCGCCAGTTACGAGCCGGTCGATGAGCAGCTCCATCCCGCCAATGGCGGGCAAAACGACGGGAAGCAAAGCGACAAGCATGGCCTTTGGGGCCAGCCGCGCCGCCCAGGTTCGCTGGCCCGTGGCCAGCACAGCCGAAGCCGACCAGATGGCGCGCGGCCAATTTGATGAAATGAGCCTGCACTACATCCACGGCGAAGTAGTGTGCGAGGGACGCGCCGATCTCCATGCCGGTGATGTGGTCCGCATCGAAGAAGCGGGCGAAACCTTTAGCGGCGCATATTACATTACGTCCGTCATCCACACCATGAATGAAGGGCGCGGCTATGAAACC
Source organism: Caldilineaceae bacterium (assembly GCA_041391125.1). Classification (GTDB taxonomy): domain Bacteria; phylum Chloroflexota; class Anaerolineae; order Caldilineales; family Caldilineaceae; genus JACKBC01. Next base: position 44,500 of record JAWKON010000028.1, on the reverse strand, counting down.
CGCCTGTTTGTGCAAAGGAACGCCGGCTGATGAATCTTTTTGACCAATTGCTCGCACCACCTGCGCAGGAGACGCGCTTTTACGGCGTTGTCATTGCCCTGGTGACCAACAATAAAGATCCCGAAGGATTGGGGCGCGTCAAGGTGCAGTACCCCTGGCTTTCCACACAGGACGAGAGCCATTGGGCGCGGGTGGCCACGCCTATGGCCGGCAAGCAAAGAGGCTTTTACTATATGCCCGAAGTGGACGACGAGGTGCTGGTGGCCTTTGAGCATGGGCTGGTCGAGTATCCGTATGTGTTGGGCGCACTCTGGAATGGTAAAGACAAGCCGCCGGTTGACAAAGAGGGTCAGAACGCCCCCGATGTGCGCGTCATCAAGACGACCAGCGGCCACATTGTGCGTCTGGATGACACCCAAAATGCCGAAAAGATCGAGATTATAGACAAAAGCGGCAAGGACATGATTATTATCGACGCGCAAGCCAATACCATCACCATCCAGAGCGACAAAGATCTGACCATCGAGTCCAAAGCGGGTGCGCTCACTCTCAGTGGTAAAACAGTCGAAATTAAGTCTACCGGCGGCGCCGTCAAAGTGAATTCCCAGGCCGATCTTGAATTAAAGGCGAATGGCAGTCTCAAACAAAACGGCGCCACCGCTGAACTCAAAGCCAACGCCAACCTGACCATCAAGGGTGCAGTTGTCAACATAAACTAATATTATTTGGCTCTGCAAAAGCCATGAATGATCCACCCTCTTTCCCCGAGAATATGGAAATCATGCATGGCTTTCGCAACCGCAGTTGGTATAACAATTCATCATGGGCCTACCTGCCGCCAAACAAGGCGACCAAATTGTCGCCACGGATATTCACATCGTCATGGTTCCCGCGCCGCCGGGACCACCGGCGCCGACGCCGCTGCCCCATCCCTTTGTGGGCATGCTCAACAGTGGGCTGAGCGCAGACGTAAACATTATGGGCAAACCGGCCGCCGTCGTGGGCAGCATGGCGGACAACAGCCCGGCGCACATCCCCACCGCGCCCGGCACAACGTTTCAAAAACCGCCCACCAACAAGGCCACCATCCAGATGGGCAGCACCACGGTCATGATCAACGGCAAACCCGCCGCCCGTAACGGCGACACGGCCATGACCTGCAACGACCCGACCGACGCGCCCCTGGGCAAGGTGATTGCGGTGGGGACAGTAATGATTGGGTAAAGAATGTACGATGAACAACGACTTTCTCGGCGTCGGTCTCAGCTTTCCACTGGCGCTGGATGAGGCCGGCCAGCTTCAACTGGCGCGGCGCGAGGAGAGCATTCGCCAATCCATCTGGATGATTCTCAGCACCAGCCGCGGTGAACGCATGATGCGCCCGGACTTTGGCTGCGCCATCCACGACCTGGTCTTTGGCGTCAACAGCGCGGCCACCGCCGGCGAAATTGCCGGCGCCGTCGAAGACGCCCTCATTGAGTGGGAGCCGCGCATCGATGTACTGGCCGTCAACGCCTTTCCCGATCCGCAACGGCCCAACTACTTGCTCATCGAGATCAGCTATCAAGTGCGCTCTACCAACAGCCGCTTCAATCTAGTCTATCCATTCTATTTAGGATAGCGGGATAAGTGTCATAAATCATCATTATTCGGGTTTTGGACCCTCTCCCGGCCTTCCCCCCTTTTAGGGGAGGGGCTTGCGGCGCCGCCGCAGGCAGCCTAATTCCCTGCTCTAACGAAGTGGCAAGGAGAGGGCCGGGGACACTGCCATTAAGTTAACAGTCATCGGTGGGCAGTTTCAGTGAGCGCTTCGCAAATGCCTACTGAAAACTGCCTACTGCAAACTGCTTACTTTGACACGATAATGCTTAACTGAATGGCAGTGAGGGCCAGGGAGGGGTAAATCATCAGTCATTGTTATGCAAGCACCCAAGATTGATCAGCGCACCAATCAAGATATTGTGGCCGAAACCGAGGCGTTGGCGCAGACCATTGCCGGCTGGCAGCCGCGCGCCGATGGCGCGCCCGACGCCGGGCAGGCGCTAATCCGCATCTTTGGCCGCTTTGCCGATCTGGTCGTCCAGCGGCTGAACCGCGTGCCGGAGAAAAATTTTCTGGCTTTTCTCAACTTGATCGGCGCCGAGCCGCTGCCGCCGCAACCCGCGCGCGTCCCGCTCACCTTTTTGCCGGTCGATAATGCGCCGGTGGACCCGGTGGTGCCAATGGGCGCACAGGTGGCGGCGCCGCCACGCGCTGGGGAAGAAGAGGCAATCGTCTTTGAAACCGAGCAAGAGCTGATCGTCACCCGTGCGCAAATCACGGCGGCCTACGTCTATGACCCACGCACGGACCGCTACACCGACTGTCTGCCCCAGGTGCGCGGCGAACTCGATGCCCCTTTTGCCGTCTTTATGGGAACTCAGGCCGTTATCCACGAACTTTATGTGGCCTGCGACCCGCTGCTGTTGGAAGCTGCCGGTCGTACTGTACACCTCAACGTCTATTCGCCCAGCCGTTGGCAATGGGAAGAATGGCCCTGCGAGTGGGCCTATTGGCGTGAGGATGGGTGGCAGCCGCTGTCGGTGAATGCACAATACATCGGGGCGGAGAATTGCTGGCAAGTGACGGTGAATGCGCTGCCGGAATTGACGCCCAATGTGGTCAATGGCGTCGAGGCCGCCTGGATACGCGTCCGCCTGAATCTGCCCTTGCCGCCCGCACAGCAGGGGTTGACGCCCACAGCCATTGGCATCGGCAGCAGCAACAATCCCATTGACTTCAGCACCCCCTTTCAACCTTTTGGCGAAAGCTACACCTACTGGTATCTGGACGGCGCCGAATTCTTTGCTCACGGCGGCGCCATTGCCCATCTGGATTTCACGCTGAGCCCCGGGACAGGCATTGCAAGTCCCGATCTGCGGCTGCTGTGGGAGTATAAGAGCGGCGCTTCAACCTGGCAGCGACTTGGCGAATCGAACCCGGCCAACGCCTCGGTGGGCGAATCCAGCGCCAATCTACAGGATGAGACGCGCGCCTTTACCCAAAGCGGCCAGGTGCGCTTCCGCATTCCGCTGGGCTGGGAGCTGCAAGATCAACGCAGCCGCCGCGGACGCTGGCTGCGCGTCAAGATCGATGCCGGCGGCTACACCACCATGCCGACCCTGGCCAACTTGACGCTGGGCTGGCATTGGAATCTGCCGCGCGTGCGTCAAATCACGGCGACGCTGGCGGCGCTCGGGGCCGGCGCAGGAGATAGCCCGGTTGGCCACTATGTGCCGGAGTTGGGGTTTGCCAACACAACGCCGCTGGATCTGGGCCGCGATTTTCTGCCCTTTGGCAGCCAGCCCGCCTATAACGACACGCTCTATGTAGCCTGCGACGGTGCATTGGCCCAGCCCGGCGCCACCATCGAAGTAACCATTACGCTGACCAATCCCGCAAACAGCAACAATGCTCCGGTAAAGGTGGTGAGTCTGGCTGGCAAGCCGGTCGTCATTTGGGAGCTCTTTACCGGGCAAACGTGGCAGACGCTATTGCAATCGCCAGCAGACACAGCCAGTCCGCTCTCGTTGACCGCCAATGGCGCCCTCACTTTAAATTTGCCCGCCAATCTGCAAAGCGTTCTGGTCAATGGCGAAGAGCGATATTGGCTGCGCGCGCGCCTGGTCGGCGGCAATTTTGGCGTTGCCGCCAGCTACACCGGCAATGCGCAAACCGGCTATACGCTGGTAGAAGCCACCTACGCGCCGCCGCTGGTCAAGGCCATGACCTTTGCCGTCACCAAACACGGTGTGGCCGCACCAAAGGCTGGCGCGGCGCGCGTCTTGCCGGCAACGCTGCCCGTCGCCGCCTGCATGACCAATAATGGCGGTGCATTTATGGATGTGGACGCCATTGCGGCCGCTGATGATGACGGTATGTTTTTGCCTTTTACGGCGCTCGATGTACGCGAACCGGCTCTCTACTTGGGGCTGGACCAGCCCTTTGCGCCGCGACCATTCACCCTTTACGCGCAGGTGGAGCCGCCGCGGCCCGAGGCTGTGGCCGCCGAGATGCTGCAGGCTCCCACGGCCCATGAAGCGGCGCGCGTGGTCTGGGAATATACCGGCGCCGATGGCTGGAATACTTTGGGCGCGCTGGATGAAACGGCCATGCTGTCGCGGCGCGGTCTGATTCACTTTATCGGTCCGCGGGATTTTAGCGCTCAGCCCTTTGGGGGCCAGACGTTGCATTGGATCCGCGCGCGCTGGCAGCGCGGAACATTTGCATTCCCGCCCCAGCTGCGGCGGGTGCTGCTAAACACGACTTGGGCCACCCAGGCCGCCACCAGCCACAACGAAATCTTGGGTTCCAGCAACGGCGATCCGGCCCAACGTTTTACCACCGTCCAGACGCCCGTCTTGCCCGGTGAGCAGTTGGATGTGCGCGAGCGCGAGCTGCCCGTGGCGGCGGAAGTGGCGGCCATCGGCGGCGCCGATGCGCTTACCGTCACGTTCGATACGTCGGGCGAGCCCGATGAAATCTGGGTGCGCTGGCAGGCCGTCACCGATCTCTATGCCTCCGGCCCGCGCGACCGCCACTATATCATTGACCGGCTGACGGGCGAGATTCGCTTTGGCAATGGCCGCCAGGGGCTAGTCCCGCCGCTAGGCCCAAACAACATCCGCTTGACCCACTATCGCTCGGGCGGCGGCCTCCGCGGGAACTGTGCGGCGGATACTATTGTGGAGCTCAAGTCCAGCCTGCCCTATATTGACAGCGCGATCAACTATGAACCATCTACGGGCGGCGCCGAACAGGAGGCGCTCGCACGCGTCAAGGCGCGCGGCTCGGCGGCTTTGCGTCACCGCAACCGGGCCGTCACCGCCCAAGACCTGGCCGACCTGGCCTACGCGGCCACCCCCGACATTGCGCGGGTGGCGGCCATTGTGCCCGTCTTTGATCCCTATCTGCTCTGGGTCAATCCTGGTCCCAATGCAGCCAGTACAGATCACCACGCGGAGGTTCACGCCGGCGAGTGCGGACTGGTGATTGTGCCGCACGGCAGCGAGGCGCGGCCCACGCCCGGTTTGCAATTGATTGAGCGGGTGCGTGCGCATGTGCTGGCCCACAGCAGCGCCACTATGGAGCTATGGGTGGCCGGGCCAGAATGGGTGGCCGTCAATGTGAGCGCCAGCGTGGCGCCCACGTCGCTGGCCCTGGCTGATGTGGTGGTGGCCAATATACAAACCGCCCTTAACCGCTATCTCCATCCGCTAACCGGTGGACCGCAGGGGCAGGGCTGGCCTTTTGGCACTGTGCCGCACCGTTCCGATCTCTATCATGTGCTAGAGGCAGTGGCCGGGGTTGATCACGTACGGACGTTGGCGCTGACGTTGACGCCCATGACGGCCCACGGCGATCAGGATGCCTTGCGCGCCTGGCTCCAGCGCACGCAAACGCAAGCCACGGCGCTCACCGAGGAAGAACGCGGCTGGCAAAACTGGGTCAACCGTTCCCTGGTCTTTGCCGGGGCGCAGACCATTCGGGTTGTTTTGGATAATCAATTGTCATAATTTGTTGTGGAGCCGCAGCCTGAGCTTGTCGAAGGCGCAGGCGGGCTTCGACAAGCTCGACCTTCGGATACCGGAGTAGTTACATTTGTCGATAGTGAGAAAACGCGATGCCGATTCCGTTGCCAAATTTAGATGACCGTACCTATGCCGATCTCACAGCCGAAGCGCAGGCGCTGATCCCCAGCGTCTACCCGACCTGGACTAACCACAATCCCTCCGATCCCGGAATTGTGGTTATGGAGCTTTTGGCGTGGCTGACGGAAACGGTCCTCTACCAGCTCAATGAGATTCCCGAGCAGAATGTCGAGACATTTCTGCGTCTGTTGGGCGGGGCGCGGCAACCGCACGAACCGCTCGACAGCGCCATCCAGCGCACGATTTTGGACCTGCGCACGCTCTATCGCGCCGTCACCGCGGCGGATTTTGAAACATTGGCGCGCACCCAGTGGCTTGAATCCGCACAGGCTTTGGCGCTGGCCGCGCAAGGTCAGACCACCGAGCTGGCGCGCGTGCAAGCCGTGCCGCGGCGCAACCTGGCCGCGGAAGAGCGAGCAGGGCGTTCGGCTGCCGCGGCGGGCCATCTAAGCGTGGTTGTCATCCCCGCCACCGCCGAACCGTTTCCGCAGCCAGGCCCCGAATTACGCCGGGGGCTGTGGGAGTTTCTAGACGGGCGGCGCTTGCTGACGGTGCGCCATCATGTGGTGGGGCCAACCTATGTGCCGGTACAACTTGGGCTGACAATTTATCTGCGCAGCGACGCCTTGCCAGGGGAAACGTTGCGTCAAGTTTACACAGCGCTGGCCCACTTTTTTGACCCGATTCGCGGGGGGCCAGAGGGAACCGGGTGGCCTTTCGGGCGCGATGTTTACATCTCTGAAATCTATGCGGAATTGGAGAAGCTGGTTTTGGTGGATTTTGTGGATGATGTGCGCGTGACCGCGGCGGATGGGGCGGCGCGGCTGATTCGCGACGAGGCGGAAATCATCGGCGTGGCCCTGGACGCGCACGAATTGGTGGAGATACGCGTCACCGAACTGTTCGCCTGCGGGCGATGGCGGCGCTCACGATCTGGATGTGGTGGGCATGTTGGAACAGTGGCGACTGGAATAAGTGAGGTTATTTTGAACGAACAAGCTGTTGGCAGTATGTATCTACATTACCTGCCCGCTATTTTTCGGCAGGATGCCTTTGCCGGGCGCTTTTTGCTGGCAATGGAGGCCATCTTAAGTGGCCTGGATGCTGAGCGGGCGGCTGAATTTGGCCTAGAACCCGTGGTGGGGCTGGAGGCCAAGATTGCTCAGGTCCACCGCCTCTTTGACCCACAGACCACCGATGCAGAATTCCTGCCTTGGCTGGCCAGTTGGGTGGCAATCGCGCTGCGCGCGGATTGGGATGAGGCCACGCAACGCGCCTTTATCCAGAAGATTGTGCCACTTTACAAATTACGCGGCACTAAGGCGGGTCTTGAGGCCATGCTGACCATCTACACCCGTGAGCCGGTGACCATTTACGACGATTTTGATGAGCCAGCCCACTATTTTCAGGTGAAGATGACGTTAAGCGATCGCAACAAGGACAGCCTGCGCCGCAAGCAGCAGATTGCGCGGGCCATTATCGACCAGGAAAAACCGGCGCATACCTTTTACGCCCTGCAAATTGCCGTGCCCACCATGCGTTTGCCCGCCCACCTGGGTACCGAAGAGACGTTGCTGGGGACTGAAATCCCCAGCGCATAGGGCGTGTTTGGAAAACAAGAAATGATAGGGAGAACCCACGATGGCGGCAGTCTATGAACAACCGAAAGATGTAGTCAAACGGGTGCGCTTCTTTGATGGTCAATATCTGCAAGACCAGGATTTTGTAGATGAGCAGCACTATCAAATTGACCGCCAGCGCCGCCATAATCGGACGCTGCACGTGGCCGGCATTGCCGACGGTTTGGGCGTAACCGCCGTGGTGGGCGCGCCACAAGTGGTGGTCGCCGCGGGGACCGCGGTGGATGCCGATGGCCGCCTGCTGGTGGTGCCGGATGAACCGGCGGAGACCCGCACCCTCAACCTGGCCAGCTATCTGAGCCGCACCGTCAATCTTTATTTGGTTTTTCAAGAGGTCGAGTCCGACCCGCAGGCCAGCGGCGGCGCCGATTTTGGCCGCTGGCTGGAGCAGCCGCAGCTTGTGGTGGTCGACGTGCAGACTACCTATAACTTTGCGCTGCCGCCCGTTCTGCTGGCGCGCGTGGTCCTCAACAGTCAAGCTGTGGAGACGGTGGACGGCAGCGTACGCATCTATTCGGGGTTGCGTCTGCCCGGTCCGGCTGCCGATGCGCCGATCTTGCGCACGGCGGCATCAGGCCTGGTGGGGTTGGCGGGGTCATTGACGGTGGATGGAAACATGGGCATTGGCGCAGCCGCCCCGGCCCAAAAGCTGATGATTGTTGGCCCCCAGAATGCCGGCAAGGATCCCGATAGCGGGATGAGCTATGCCGGCCAAGTGGCAATTAAGGGCAATGCGCCGCAGATTGACTTTATCGACACAGATAATAACGATTGGTCGATTCACGTCAACAGCAACAAGCTTTACTTTATCCGCCAGCCGTGGGAGCATTCAGATCTGGTCCTGGACGGCAATGGCAACGTGGGCATTGGCACAGTTGGGCCTAGCGCAAAATTGCACGTGAATGGTGATGCGCTGGTAAGCGGCGCCCTCTCATTTGGCGAAGCCGTGCGCCAGATGATCAATCTGTGGAGCACGGGCTATGGCATTGGCGTGCAAAGCTACACCCAATATTTCCGCACAGATCGACACTTCGCCTGGTTCCAGGGCGGTTCCCACCACAATGGCGAACTGAATCCGGGCGATGGCGGGTCGGCGCTCATGGTGCTGCGCGGCGGCCAGTTGGGCATCGGCACGGCCAATCCTGAAAATGCCGAAGGATGGAACAAAGTCGTCGATCTGCTGGGCGGCGATCATGCCAAACTTTCGGTGCGCACCGGCAACATCGAATCCCGCTGGATGGTGCACGACACGGGCTTTTGGGGCGCGCCGGCGGGTCTGATTTCGGGAACAAAGAGCAATCACCCATTCAGCCTGGCCACAAACGCCACGCCGCGGCTGACTATTACGGCGAATGGCCATATAGGCATCGGCACGGTAGAGCCGGAAAATGCTGATCGTTGGAACCAAGTCCTCGATGTGCTGGGTTCGCCCCATGCCAAATTTTCGGTGCGCACCGACAACGTCGAGTCCCGCTGGATGGTTCACGATGCGGGCTTCTGGGGCGCGCCGGCGGGCCTGATTCTGGGGACGCGGACGAATCATCCCTTCACCTTGATCACGCGGGCAAAACCGCGCCTGACTATTGCCAGCAACGGCAAAGTGGGCATTGGGAATGATGCGCCTGACGCAGATTTGCACGTCAGTGGGGATTTCTTGGTGAGCAATGATGCTACAGTGAGCGGCAATCTTTCCTTTGGCAGCAACGTGCGCCAGATGATTAATCTGTGGAACACAGAGTATGGCATCGGCGTGCAAGACGGCACCCACTATTTCCGCACGAGTGGACACTTCGCGTGGTACCTGGGCGGTTCTCACCGTAACGGCGAACTACAGCCAGGCAACGATGGGACGGCGCTGATGGTCCTGCGCAGCGGCCATCTGGGCATCGGCACGGCCAATCCCGAAAACGCCGAAGGGTGGAACAAAGTCATCGATCTGCTGGGCGCCGGCCATGCCAAACTCTCAGTGCGCACTGCCAACATTGAGTCCCGCCTGATGGCGCATGACACGGGTTTTTGGGGTGCGCCGGCGGGTATGGTACTGGGAACGAAGACAGATCATCCGCTGAGCTTGGTAACGGGGGCTAAGCAGAGCGTGACCATTGCCAGCAACGGCAGCGTGGGCATCGGCACAAATAATCCGGCCCAAAAGTTGACAATTGTTGGCAGCTACAATGCCAGCCGCGATCCGGACAGCGGGATGCAATCTGGCGGCCAACTGGCGATCAAGGGCAACGCGCCGCAGATTGATTTTATTGATACTGACCATAACGACTGGTCGATCCACGTAAACAGCCACAAGTTATATTTCATTCGCCAGCCCTGGAATTATACTGACCTGGTGCTGGACGGTGGTGGGAATGTAGGCATTGGCACAGATAGTCCAAGTACAAAGCTGGAGGTCAATGGATACGTCAGGATATCCGGGGGGAATGGCCTCCAACTTTTCAAGGGTGATGGCTCTCAGTACTGGTCGATTTACCCTGAGTGGTGGGATTCGCCTGACCCTGACTTATTTTTTAACTTTAGTGGAAACACAAGCGGTTGGGCGAGCGGTTGGCTTGAACCACTGGGAAGCGGTTGGCGCAATAATAGTGATGAACGGCTCAAAGAGGATATCGCGCCTTTACAGAATGTTTTGAGCCGCGTTTTGCAGATCTCGCCTTCCTCATATCGCTTTATCAACGCCAGCCAGGAGAGCGCCAGAAGATATGTGGGGTTTATCGCCCAACAGGTTGAAAAGGTCTTTCCCGATTTGGTCACTGAGAAGCGAGGCTACAAAAGGTCTTAATTACAGTGATTTTGCCGTTCTGGCCATTGCCGCCATTCAAGAACAACAAGCACTCATTGAAACCCTACAAAAAGCGGTCGAAAATTTACAGAGGCGATTACCGCCCACCGATTCGCCATGAAGAAGCTATTTTTGCGTTTGCGGCGCCTATTCAGCCGTCCTTAAGTTCGTTACAGATGATACAGGCTTGGACAGGCTAAGCCCTTGGGCGGCTGCATGGGCACAGTTTGTGACAGTTTACTTATAACGAGGAGAACCAGCATGGCCGAAAACGGCACAACCTTCACTCCCGTCCCCAAACAAAAGGGGGACTTTATCCTGGCCCAGGAGTGGAACAGCGCCATGACGGAGCTTGTGCAGTTGCGCACAGAACTGGCCAGCCAAACCATCGACACCATTGCCGGCGATCTGAAGGTGGGCGGGCGCTTGGGCGTGGGCGCCGCCACCCCCCAGGCCAAGCTGCACGTGACGGGCCAAGGCGGTATGAACATCGACCTGATCGTCAGCGGGCGCATGCAATCCAACAACAACGCCGGTGGCCTGTGGGTAGCGTCGGATCGCTTTGTGGGCGGCCATTCCAACGATCAGATCGGCTTTTGGAATGGCAATGCGTGGCGCTTAACCGTGCGCCCCGACGGCAATATCGGCATTGGCACGCTGACCCCGCGCGCCAAACTAGACATTAGCGACGGCAAGCTTCAGCTTGATGGCAATCAGCAAATCGTCTTTGCCAATAGCGACATCACGAACAACCTAAAGATCCAACTATGGAGTGGCTTTGGGCTGGGCATCAACAGCGGCACGCTCTTTTATGCCGCCAACGGGCGTCACTCCTGGCGCGACAATAATGGCAACGGCGAACGGATGGCGCTTACAACGGCGGCTGATGGTGGATTAGCCGTATTGGGTACGGGCGTCTCCTCTTTCGCCGGCAGCGTGGGGATCGGCACAACGAATCCCACAGCTAAGTTAGAAGTTAGCGGTGCGGTGAGGGCAGCCAGCTTCCAAGGCGACGGCTCCGCCCTGACCGGCATCGATGCCCTGAGCAAAACCGCGGGCAAGTTGAGCGGCGCTGACGGTTGATGGCGCAGTGACGGCTAACTTTGTAGGCGATGGCTCCGCCCTGACCGGCATCGACGCCTGAGCAAAACGGCGGCAAGTTGAGCGGCGCTGACAGTTGATGGCGCAGTGACGGTGACCGGCGCGGTCTGCGGCCAAATTTGTGGGCGATGGTTCCGGCCTGACCGGAATTGCCGTCGGCAGCGCAAGCCAGTGGGTGGAAAAGAGCGACGGCGGATTCTGTACAAAGCCGGCAAAAACGTTACCATTGGCGCGGCTAACTCGGGCACACTCCAAATTCTGAACAAGAATCAGGACGCCAGTGGCGACACGCTCATATTGGGGCGCACCGAAGGCAGCCATTTGCGGCTTGGCTACCACGGCAGCTATAGTTGGGTGCAGTCCCAATCGGCCAACGCACAGCCGCCTGCGCCGCTGGCCATCAACCCGCTGGGCGGCAACGTGGGCGTCGGCACCGTGGATCCCAAAGCGCGCTGCACGTTGCGGGCGGCTACCTGGTTGTGAGTGAGCGCCGCGCCGATGATGCGGACGCGGGCGCTGCTGCCGACGCTGGCCAATAATTCCGTTCTGGTGGGTAGCCCCAACGCGGGCGATCTCGTTTTTGTTGGAAAGCAGAAGATGGTAAGCTTTATCAGGGCGCGCTTTCCGGCGCAGAGCTGGCCCAATCATGGCAGAGCCAATTATCAGTAGATCACAACAGGAAGAAATAGAATCGGATTCACTCATCGAGACCGACGCATGAATCGCCAACACCGTTGCGGTGTGCTGAGTATCGGTAGATCACAACGGGCGCGCGACAGGGTCGGATTCTACAGTCGAGACAAACGGCTATATCGCCAAGACCGTTGCGGTGTATCGATTATAGACAAAACAGAGGAAATATCATCATGCGAGAACAGTTAGAAAAGCGGCTTGATGCTCTCAAAGCCGAGTATGCATCTGGCCAAAAGATGCTGACCGACTTAGAAGTGCGGCAGGCCGAGTTGCAGCAAACCATGCTGCGCATCAGCGGCGCCATCCAGGTGCTGGAAGAGATGCTGCAAGCGGAAGCAGAGCCGGCATCCGCTGCCCGGGTGGAGGGAAAGGGGTAGCGAGTGGCGGGTGGCGGGTGGCGAGTCGCATACCCCCGTCACTCGCTACCCTCGTAGGCCAGCAATTGATCAACGGTGCAGCGGCAACCCGCTGGGCATAAATTGGTCGTCTATGGAACGCATGGTTTCCGACATATCTTTCTGATATGCTTACGCATAAATTGTCCGATGATTTACGAGAAAGAGTCCGCCATGCGCAAACATCCCCCTGTCCATCTGATCGCGATTGTACTTGTGTTGCTCCTCACGCCCTTGCTCCCACCGCCTCACCGTACTCCACGCCCAGTCAGAGCTGGAATCCTACACCTATCAACTGACCCAATCCACCGCCGCCTATCAATTGTGGACCGCGCCGCCCAGCCAGCGCATCTTCAAAGATGACGCTGTGCCAACGGAGAGCGGCGCGGCCATCAAAGTATACGCCGCCCGCAATGAATTTGAGCCCTTTCAGGTGGTGGTCAATCCGGCGGCGGCGGGTGACGTTGTGGTCAATATTGGCGAATTTGGCGCCGGCATTACCAGTGAGCTATATCAGGTCCAGTACGTCAACATCACCCAAACCAGCGACAGCCTGGGCCGCACCGGCGATTATCCCGACCCGCTGTGGCCGCTGGAAAAAGGCGCACGGTCAGCCTGAGCGCGGGTGAAAACACGGCCTTCTGGTTTAGCCTTTTTGTGCCCAAAACCGCCCCCGCCGGCGATTACACTACCAATGTGCAGATCGGCGCCATCAGCGCGCCGGTGACGCTGCACGTCTTCGACTTTGCCATTCCTGACGAGCTGCACGTCAAATCGCAGATGAACTTTAGCCACAACGCGGTGCTGGACAAGTACAGCGTGCCGGGGACCGGCGCCGAATATTGGCAATATGTGGACGCCATGCAGCAGTTTTTTATGGACCACCGGCTGACGCCCAAAAGCCCGCTGTGGCCCGGCGGCGTCACCAGCAACGGCGGCGCGCCCTTTATCGACTACGATTGCGCCAGCCAGACCTTCGCCGATCCCTACGGCATTTGGGGTTTTGAAAATCCGGCGGAGAAAAATCTCAACGGCAGCGGCTTCCACAACGGCGTCGGCTTTCCGTCGTGGATGGCGGCCACTTTCCGCAACAACGATGCCGCCGCCGATCAGCGGCCCGATACGTTCTGCGGAGAGGTGCGCAGCGCCGCCGACTGGGTAGCGAGCGCATCAACTCGGCCTATAACCAGCGCTGGTTCGCCTATATGGAAGCGCGCTACAATCATACTTGAGCGGACTGAGCTATCTGGACAAAGCCTATTACTATTTGGCCAACGAGCCGCAGGATCAGGCCGCCTATGATGCCGTGGCCTGGTATGCGCAAGAGCTGAAGAAGGCCGCGCCCAATCTCAAGCTCATGGTGTCGGAAGAGCCCAAGCCGGAAATCTACAACCACCCCAGCTATCCCGGCGCCAAAATCGACATCTGGCTGCCGGTGCTGAACCAGTATGACCCCGTTGTCTCGCATGACCGCGCGCTGAACCACGGCGAAGATACGTGGATCTACTTTCTCCACGGCACGCGCCCGCCCTATTTTAACCCGATTACGCTGGACCATCCGGGCATTGAGAGCAAGCTGACCGGCTGGTTTTTGTGGAAATATCGCCTCCGCGGCCTGGCCTATTACGCGGTCAACGGCTGGGGGCAGAACCCGTGGACCGACCCCATGACCAGCGGCCACAACGGCGACACCTTCCTGCTCTATCCGCCCGGCCAAGACAACCAGCCCATTGGCTACGGCGCCAACAATCACCGCTTTGTGCCCTCCATCCGCTTTGAACTCATGCGCGACAGCCTGGAGGATTACGAATATCTCTACGTGCTCAACGGCGGCCAGCCCCAGGTGGAACAGCCCAATGACGCTGACGCGCAGGCCAACAAGATCATCGCCGGGCTGACCGCCTACAACCGCGACAGCCAGTTCATGTACAACCTGCGCCGGCTGATCGGGCTGAAAAACGGCGGTGAAATCGCGGCCATCCCCGATCTGCAACCGGCTCCCGGCCATCCGCGCGCCGTAGGGCCGCCCGGCAACTATTACATCAATTTCCAGGACCCCACCGGTGCGCCCACGGCCAATCCGCTGCTGGTGGGCGGCAAGGAATATTTGAAGGTGGGCTGGAACGAATATGAGGCCGACCCGTCGTTGGGCTACGGCTGGTATGGCGACATGGCCCACGTCATGTATCAGTATCTGAGCGATGGACCCAACGAGCTGCAAAAGAGCATCATTTATGACGACTGGGGTCGGCAGAAGACCTTTGAGTTTGACCTGCCCAACGGCCTGTACGACGTGACGGTCTCGGTGGGCTGGCAGGGCAAGCAGTATGCCCACAATCAAATCAAAATCGAAGGCGTCCCCTTTGTGAGCGACGAGATGAGCGATCCCTATCTGGTGCGCACCCAGCCGGTGACCATTGCCGACAACAAGCTGACGCTGGCCATGGGCATTTTCGATGAATATACCATGCTCAACTATTTGCAGATCGAAGCCGCCACACCGCGCCCCGCCCGCGTCACCAATCTGCACGTGGCCCAAGCGTTGGCCGGCGCCGACACCGTGACCATTACGCTGGATTGGACGCCCTCGCCGACGCTGCCAATACCGATGATCCGCTACTCTACCCGACCGCTGGTCGAAAGTGGCTGGGCCAGCGCCCCGCTGCTAGCCGAAATGCAAAATGGTAGCGCAGCCACGGTCACCGGGCAGGTGGCCTACAAAACGGGTGTGCTCTACTTCGGGCTCAAAACGCAGAACGCCGAGGGCGAGTGGTCAGAGTTGTCCAATGTGGCGTTTTGGCCGGCACAGGGGTTTATTTGCCGGTGATGGTCAAGTAAGGCGGGTGGCGAGTGGCGGGTGGCGGGGTTCAAAAACAGAATTTATGCGCGGATTTAGGGACGGCTAAGAAGCCGGTTTACGCTTTGGGAGGCTAGCGGCGGTTGAGTAGGCGGGAGCAGTTCCCCGCCGTATCGAAACCAGAGCGGGGATGACTACTTGTTCGCTTGATTTCGATACGGCTGCATACTGCCGCAGCCTACCCTTCGACAAACTCAGGACACCGCTCAATCTGCACTCACTTGTCCTCGTTTGCAAACCTATCACGCCAATTAAAATGAACCGCCCCCTTGATCCCAAGCTATGACGGCGCTGTCGAGTGTGCTATAATTTGTACCATGAGTACAATCATTTTACCCCAAATCAAGACGACGCAGCGCCACCGATTTCGCCGCCGCCCCTGGCCGCCGGTGACCGGCTCGCGCGCCGAGTTCGAGCGACGCTATTTGGCGCACCCGGAGATCAAAAAGGCTGAACTATTGGAAGGAATCGTTTACATGCCATCACCGGTCAAATATCAGCGCCATGCCAGTCCACACCTGCATCTGAACCACATGGATTGGCGATATATATTGCCTCAACGCCGGGCGCCGAGGGCGGTGACAACGCCACCGTCCGCATGGACAATGAAAACGATCCGCAGCCGGACATCCTCCTACGCATTGACCGGGCACGGCGGACGTTCCTTTGTGGACGCCGACGACTACTTGGCCGGTGCGCCGGAGCTGAGTTGTGGAGGTGGCTTCCACCAGCGCCAATTACGACATGCATGTCAAAAGCGCGTCTACGCCCGCAACGGCGTGCAGGAATATCTGGTCTTCTTGACGCATGACCAGGTGGTCCACTGGTTTGCATTGGAGGAGGGTGAATACGTGGAACTGGCTGCCGCCGCCGATGGTATTTTGCGCAGTCGTGTCTTTCCTGGCTTGTGGTTACAACCGGCGGCGTTTTGGGCCAAAGACCTGGCGACTATGCTGGCCGCTCTGCAGGAGGGCATCGCATCGCCGGCGCATCAGGCGTTTGTGGAAAGGCTGGCGGGCGTTGAGACGTCTGTGGATTAAGAGCGTCAAAGGAATACAAGGCCCAATTGTAAATGGTAAATGGTGAATTGCTAATGGTGAACGAGACCGGCTACTCGCCGCCCCTTCATTCATAATTCACCGTTCACCATTTACCATTTACAATTTTCTTCCTATCTAACAAAAGCTTGGATAACCACTATGACCACACACTCCACCCCTCCCACTCCCCTACTCAACACTTCCGACAAAAGCATCCGCATCACTGGCGTGCGCGTCCACAAGCTGCGCGCCGCTGACACGCCGCTTTGGTTGGTCGCTGAATTGGACATCCGAGCGCGCAGCCACGCTGGTAGAGGTGTCCACGGACTGCGGCATCACCGGCTGGGGCGATGGGGAAGCGGGCGAACAGCGCTGGCGGCATCGCCCCTGAACTTCTGCTGGGGCGCTCCTCTTTGAAGTGGAAGCGATCTACGAAGATCTGCGCAATGAAGCCGTGGCCCAGGGTCGGCCGGGTCCCTCCTGGTGCGGCGGGCTGGATACGGCCATTTGGGATGCGCTGGGCCAGGCCGTGGGGCTGCCCGTATCGCGCATGATCGGCGCCCAGCACCGCACCAGCATCCGCCCTTACTGCACTGCGCTCTACCGGCAGGATTGGCCCGATCTGGCCGCAGGTCTATGCGAAGAGGCATTGCAGTGGAAGGCGCAAGGCTTTCGCACGCTCAAGATGAAGATCGGTTATGCGCCGCAGACCGACGTGGCGATTGTGCAGGCTGTGCGGGAGGCCATCGGGCCGGAGATCGACCTGGCGGTGGACGCCAATTGCGCCTACACCGTGGGCACGGCCATTGCCCTGGGCCGCCGCCTGGAGCCGAGCAACCTGCTCTGGTGGGAAGAGCCGCTGGTGGCCGACGACCTGGCGGGCTACCGGAAACGGCTGCGCGCGCAGGTGCGCATCCCCATTGCCGGCGGCGAAACGCTGCCCGTGGACGACGCCATCCGCGACTACATCCAGCCCCAACTGGTGGACATCCTGCAACCCGAAATTGCCAATATCGGGATTACCGGCGCCCGCCGCCTCACTCCGCTCTGCTGGCTCAACCGCATCCAGCTTGTCCCCCACAACTGGGGCACCGCCGTGCGCACCGCCGCCATCCTGCAGTGGATGGCCACCGTCCCCCGCTGACGCCCGGCCTGACCGCCTGTCCCACGCTACCTTTGAATTTGACCAGACCGAAAGCCCGTTTCGCGATGCGGTGGTCGCCGCGCCGTTTGGGCTGGATGAGGCGGGCCTGATGCAGATTCCGCAGGCGCCGGGGCTGGGAGTGACGGTGATTCCGGAGGCGGTGGAGGGGTTTCGGGTGGAGTTGGTGGAGGTGAAATAGGATCTATGCTGGCAGCTTGTTGGCAGAGGCCGATAAAAACAAGGATTTTGTAGCCGGATGAACGCTGATTTTCGCTGATCTATGAACGTCAAAATGGCCAAGGAATCGCGAGAATCCGCGTTAAGCAACCGATTTGCTATCGCGTTACGCAATCAAACGTCTTGAGCGCATATGGAAACTGAAAGCACTGGCAAAGTGTGAGTCAGATTCGCTACACGGATCCATTCGTTCGAACCACATAATTGAAACCGCCGTGCGCACCGCCGCTTTCCTGCATATTGCTGGATGGCCACCGTCCCCGCATTGACGTCCGGCCTGACATCGCATCACTGTCCACGCTACATTGTGAATTTGAGCAGACCGAAAGCCCGTTTCGCGATGCGGTGGTCGCAGGCACGTTTAGATGGGCGAGCCTGATGCAGATTCCGCCGGGGCTGGGGTGACGGTGATTCCAGAGCAGTGGAGAGGTTTCGGGTGGAGTTGGTGGAGGTGAATAATGGCCTTGTCTACGGATGAAATTGGATCTGCGTGATGACATCTGTGCTTAGCAGAAAATAATAAAGAAGAGCCTTTGCTAATCACAAATGTTATGCAATCAATTGCCTGATATTCCCGTGCAATGAAACTGAAAGCGCTGGCAGAGTAGCAAATTGAAAAGTGCAAACCTGATTTTGAACCCATTGTCGTGAACGTTTTACATCTGCGAGTTGGATATGGATATAAATAGCCATGTAACGTAATGGTAACTAATCTATCTTTGAAACAATTTCAGCAGAGGCGTGACAATCTTCTATTGATGTTCTGGTAGTTCAATTATACCGTATCGCATTAATATTCTTTATCCTTGATTGAGCGTTGAAAGCCGAACCTCATATTTTGTTGGAGGTCACATGGTAAATATAAGCGGACGTCAATGAAGTCTACATATCCCATAAACGATGAAAAGATGGATAACGTGCCAATCTTACAAATCGTTTCGGTAATATGCCGACGTCACCTCAAGCAATTGGGGAATTAAGTTAATCGATGTACGGCTATCAAAAAAGGATTAACTCTGCTAGGCTTTATTATCCTGATTAAAGTAATATGTTGGTCCGGTTAAACTTCCTACATGTCATTGCATGGCATCAATATATTCAAGATTAAAGTAACACCTCTTATATTGCACTACATTGGAGGCAAACCTGGAAACCCTTTTGCAATGGAATGGAATCGACTTTATGTTTTTGCCAAAGAGTCTAATGGGTACTTGCCAAGGACAGCTTATATTTATTCACAGGCAATGCTTGCAAAGTTCATGTTCAAAATCTTTGACATTATATAAGCCCAAGTTTATTTCGGTAGGTATTGCACTGATGCGAAGAAGATTTTTCACGTCCACGAATTATCAAATTGACTATTGCACGAATTGTTGAAATCACTCTTGAATGCCCAATTCTACATTATGGCAATCTCATTTCTCTTGGGCTTCCGTTATAACCAGCATGCATTACTCTGCTAGATGACGACTACAGAGTCAAAAGTGCTTCTGGGAGATATTGAAAACGGAGACTAACGTACATTATCTTTTTGGCAGCATTAGCTCTGTTTTACGAGAAATTCGTCATTATTTTGAACGCTAGAATGTCGGCAATTTGATGGTGCTATACATCAATGAAAACGCCTCAACCACTCTTCTGCCAGAAGTGAACGGAAATGGCTTTTTCATGTCCTATCATTGCTTTGACAGGCGCCAGAATTGCATGAAACGTCTTGCACAGTCATCCCACGCCAATTGAGTTGTGTAGTGAAATGACGGAGAAGTTGATTATCCCCTAACCTGAAAGTCGAATCCTATGTCGCTGACCGAACTTATTCGGCAGATATCCGGGATAGCGATCACGTTACCTGGGCATTGAAAAAGTAGCATTGATCTCGAATCTGTGGCGGATGCAACCGGATAAGATATTTCCCCTTTACATTTGCCAAAAAACTCTATTGTTATACGCCGACCCATATAACTCTTTTGCTGTGGGTCGAATTGATGGCGCTATGGCAAAACAGCCGAGTCGTAACGAAAATGAAGTCAATTTCTGTTGATTCCGTGCAAACCTGTGCTTATGATCAGCCAAACCGCAACTACTGCCCAAAGAAAAAATTGTCGATTTTTGCCTTCGCTGGCAAATTGCCGAACTTTCACTATTCCGGCTCGGTTTTGCGCGCTGATTTCGGCCCCGAAAGTGATATAGATATTTTGGTCACATTTGCCGATAGATGCAACGTGGAGCTTGTTTGACCATATTCGGATGCAAAATGAGTTGGCAGAGCTATTGCACCGCAAGGTGGATCTGATCAGCAAGCAAGCGATTGAAAACAGTCAGAACTGGATTCGGCGCCAGGAAATTCTGGAAACAGCCCAAGTCTACTTTTCAATGAATGAGGTCGTTCATGCGCGCGATGATGCAGCCCTTTTGGATATATCGAAAGCCGCCCAACTTAGGCAGCTGTTTATCGGCCATATGCAGTTTTCAAAGTCGATTGCGAATGGCTGGCATATTTGCTACAAAATTGAAGGGAAGTAACTTATGCAATATGTTCGTTGCTTAGATAATACAGGGTGCGAAGTGAGTCTTACGCTTGGACAGGTGTACAAAACGTTGCCGGATAGTAGCGATTCGATATCTATTCGGGTTATTGATAATGAAGGGGAAGATTATTTGTATGATGCTAAACGCTTTGAGCCGCTCAAAATGAGTGGCGAAATGGCCGAAGCCACGATTACGGTACATGTGCCGCTGTACGTGAAGGGGATTTTACATGCCGAGGCGTTGGCTGCTCATAAATCTGTGAGTGCTTTAATGCGAGAATGGCTTGACGAACGGTTGAACCTGCCGGAAATAGTTTCCAATTGATTCTGTTTGGTAGCCTCCGAAACGTGGTTATCATTGCTACACGTTCTGCATGATGACTATCCCCATCTCTCCGCTGAATATGGCGTGAAGCGTATGGGGCTATTTGGTTCGTTTGCACGCGGCACAGCCAACGAAACGAGCGATATTCATGCCGTGGAAAAATATGGCTGGTGTACGCGCAGCTGATCCACGATTATTTTGGCGTCAATTTTGATATCGTATGGCAGATTGTGCACGATGAGTTGCCCGCAGTTAAGGCAGTCATCAGGCAGATACTTACCTCTCCTGTCAAGTAAATTTCACCAGCACCACTACCGTGAAAAAATGAAAACGCCTCGTTCGTCTGAACGAGGCGTTTTCATTTTCTATCGCTACTTCGTCGGCTCCAAATTAATAAACGTCTTCAACAGCTCCCACTGCCACGAATGCGGAAAGCCGTACGGGTTGTCCTGATTGGGCCAGCCGGTCCAATATTCGGTGGACATATCCGCTCAAAGTTGATCCCCCACAAGCCGAAAATGCTCCCGCATGGCGTTCGGATCAAGGTCAAATTGCTGCGCACGTCGAATCGCGGTCGCCATAATTTGCTCGAGCTGCTCAAATTGGATCAACCCCTGGCGCAGCAAAAAGAGGACATCTTCCAAATCGGTGTCAAAACCACGGTCAAGCTTACTCAAGGCAATAGTGTACGGGTCTAGAATATACACCTCTACGACGCCAAACTGACCAAATGGCACGCTGCACGCATCGGCTTCACGGGCATTGGCACAAACTCATCGATTGGCACTGCTTCTACGTCAAGCTGCATCTCCTGCGCAACTTGGTCAATGGTCTGTTGCAGCGGGTTTTTGCGTAAATCGTGTCCAACGTAGTCAATATCCAATGTGGAACGTGTACTGCCCAGTAAACAGAGTGCGCTGCCGCCCAACAGAATGAGTGAAGCCGGCTGGAGATGGCGCTTACCCACTTCGGTCAAGAACGCGTTGATATGGTTGATGGTGATCTCTGCCATGCCTGTTTCTGCTCAAGATATCGCATAAACTGTTGCGCGCCATGTTCATACGTCCCCAGCCAGTTGAGGGCGCGTCCGCTCAACTGCCCATGCTGCACCGCCAACGCGCGTAATCTAGCCTCCGCCGCCCCCAACGTGGGTAGCCCCAGATCCGCCGAGAAAAGATCGGGCAGAGGCGCAAACGAACCAATAATTTTCTCCAGCCGCATCCGATGCACTTGCTGGAGAAAGTAGGCGGCGGTGTAGTAACAGCGCAAGCAGAGCAATGCGTCACCAGACAATTGCGCCGCCGCGGTTTTCGCATATTGGGCTGCCGAAGCATGGCGCAGAAAAAGGGGAATTAGGGACAAACGCAGGCGGGCCTCACGATTGGCCGCTAACGCTACAATCAACGCCGTCCAATCGGTTGGAATTGGCGGCGCCCTGTGTGCATCACCCCATACAAAAGGCGCGTCAAGTGCGTGCAGCAGATCGGCGAGCTGTTCATTGGTAAAATGGGTGGGGGTGTCATGCATGTCAGGCGCCAGCTCATGAATCGCCATACGCCCATGAATTTGATTTTCCATTTGCACTCCTTGCCTCTACCCGTCACTGATATTGGAATAGCTACGGCAAGTATATCATATATTCGATGGACATAGGGTAGCAGATCATAAGCTGGACAAAGTAGATGTCCGGCATGTCGCTGGGCCACGTGTCCATGGCGTCCAGGAAGAACGGAGGGTGGCCCAATATTCGGTA
Source organism: Caldilineaceae bacterium (assembly GCA_041391125.1). GTDB lineage: Bacteria > Chloroflexota > Anaerolineae > Caldilineales > Caldilineaceae > JACKBC01. Next base: position 22,306 of record JAWKON010000028.1, on the reverse strand, counting down.
GACATGCTCATTCAAAGCTGATTCCCCACCAGCCGCAAATGCTCCTGCATCGCGTTAAAGCGATCAACAAAGAGATAGGGATTGTTTGGGCTATTCTTGGGGTATTGGGAGCGGTGGCTGTTTTCTCTTATACTTTAGAGCGAAAATCCCTCTTTGCTCGAATAGAATAGAACTTTTGGGGTGCTGCGGGCCTATGGTATATTCATCGCTATGCAAACACCTCTCCTACGCACCAAACTGTATATCCCCCCGCCCGTCCCGAACTCGTCTCTCGCCCACGCCTGATTGAGCAATTGAACGACGGCCTCCATCGCAAGCTGACCCTCCTCTCTGCCCCTGCCGGCTTTGGTAAAACCACGCTGGTCAGCGCATGGGTTGCCGCTTTCGAACGACCCGCCGCCTGGCTATCGCTCGACGAAGGGGATAACGACCTCACCCGTTTTCTGTCTTACCTGGTCGCGGCTTTGCGGACCATCGTCGCGGATATTGGAGAAGGCGTGTTGGGTGTGCTCCAATCCCCGCAACCGCCGCCAATCTTGCGTCGATTCTGACACCCTTGCTCAATGAAATCACCACAATCCCGGATGATTTTGTCCTGGTGCTTGACGACTACCACGTGATTGATGCCAATCCAGTTGACGCCAATCTGGTTGAAGCGTCGACGCCCGTTGACGATGCTCTCACCTTCCTGCTCGAACACTTGCCACCACAGATGCACCTGGTCATCGTGACCCGTGAGGATCCGAATTTACCGCTGGCCCGGCTACGCGTGGCCAAATGACCGAACTGCGCGTCACCGACTTGCAGTTTACATCCGCCGAAGCGGCGGAATTCCTGAACCGGGTTATGGGCCTGGCCCTATCAGCAGAAGAGATCGCTGTCCTGGCAACGCGTACCGAAGGCTGGATTGTTGGCCTGCAATTAGCCGCAATTTCAATGCAGGGGCATAAAGATACCAGCGGCTTCATCAACTCTTTTTCCGGCAGGCATCATTTCGTGCTGGACTATCTGGTTGAAGAAGTCCTGCAGCAGCAGCCCGCAAGCGTTCAGACTTTTTTGCTACAGACCTCGATCCTCGACCGTCTGTGTGGCCCGCTTTGTGATGCCGTTCTTCGCGACACTTCTGCTTCTGGGCAAGAAACTGCTTCCGGCCAGGAAACGCTGGAATATATCGAACAGAACAACCTGTTTCTAGTCCCTTGGATAACGAGCGGCGTTGGTATCGCTATCATCATCTCTTTGCGGATTTGCTGCGTCAGCGACTATACCAGAGCACCAACTCGTCTATCGGGGATGAGGAGGAGATGGGCGTGGCCGCATTACACATCCGCGCCAGCCAATGGTACGAAAACAATGGTCTGGAGATTGAAGCCTTTGAACATGCGGCGGCGGCCAATGATATTGGCCGCGCCGAGCGTCTTGTTGAAGGAGATGGGGCGCCGCTGCACTTCCGTGGGGCAGGGGCTTATGTGCTGAATTGGCTAGAGGCGCTACCGGAGAAAGCGTTGAATGCCAGGCCCGCGTTGTGGGTGATCTATGCGTCGACATTACTATTTACCGGTCAGCATACGGCCGTCGAACAGAAACTACAGGCGGCTGAAGCAGCGCTCCAAGACGCCGAATCAGACGACAGAACCACAGACCTTGTAGGGCGGATTGCCTCCATGCGGGCGACATTGGCTGTGATTCAGAACGATATAGAAACCATCATTGCGCAGTCGCTTCGTGCGCAGGAGTATCTGCATCCGGACAACCTGATTTTCCGCACCACAGTTACCTGGACGTTGGGGCGTGCATACCAACTGAAGGGAGATCGTGCGGCGGCTAGCCAAGCTTATGCCGAAACGATAGCGATTGGCGGAGATTCGATCTACACCATTGCTGCTACAATCACGCTGGGTCTAATACAGGAATCAGAAAATCAGCTATCTGTGGCGACAAGAACCTACAAAAGCGGCGTGAATTTGGCCGGCGATCCACCGCATCCCATTGCCTGTGAGGCATTTCTGGGGTTGGCCCGTATTTACTACGAATGGAACGACCTGGATGCCGCCCAAGCCTATGGACAACAATGTCTGCAAATGACGCAGCAGATGGAAAACGTCGATTCGTTTGCATCCTATGGGGTTTTCTGGCCCGCCTAATGCTTGCCCAGGGCGATGTGCCCGGCGCAATCGTCGTTTTGGAGGAGGCTGAAGAGTTTGTGCAGCGGCAAAACTTCGCGTTTAGGATGCCTAACGTTGCGGAGGCCCAAGTCCTGACTTTGCTGCGCCAGGGCGATCTGGCGGCCGCCGCTACGCTAGCGCAGAAGTACGAACTCCCTCTCAGCCAAGCCCCGGGTATACCTGGCGCAGGGAGACGCTTCAGCAGCATTGGTGGTGTTGGAGCCGTTGCGCCGGCAGATGGACGCAAAGGGTTGGCGAGATGAACAGCTCAAGATAATGATTCTACAGGCGGTCGCTCACAATGCGGCGGCGGCCCAAGCGGATGGCGCAAACGACAAGGCTATGCAACAACTCGCAGACGCTTTGGCGCTGGCTGAACCGAGGGCTACATCCGTAGCTTTGTGGATGAAGGGTTGCCGATGGCGCACCTATTATCCGCAGCAACGTGCGCGGGGGATTAGGACTGACTATGTGAGCAAGTTATTGGCTGTGTTTGCAGGGGAGAAGCAAGAACCTGTTGCGCCCCTGCCCAACCATTAGTGGAGCCCTCAGTGAGCGTGAGCTAGAAATTCTGACCCTCATCGCGGCTGGGCTAAAAAACAAAGAGATTGCAGCGCAGCTTTTTATCAGCCTCAACACCGTTCTCTATCACGTCAAAAACATTTATGGCAAACTGGGCGTTAATAAACGCACCTTGCGATCATCAAAGCGCGCGAACTAAACCTGCTGCCAGATGAATAGTAAAAAAACCCCACCACAGTTTATTCCCCTTTAACCCACAGTTTTTTATCCCAACAACCACAGTTTTTTATCCCAACAACCACAGTTTCCTGTAGGGATTCGGCGCGCCAATTGCTCTATAGTTAGCGGCATGACGAACGAACACACCCACTATCGTATCAAAATCAAGGGTCATTTGGATGCTCGTTGGCAAGATTGGTTCGCTGGCTTAACCATCACCTTGACTGATGACGGCAACACCATGCTCAGCGGCGACATCATCGATCAAGCTGCCCTGCATGGGGTATTCAAAAAGATTCGCAATCTGGGATTGACCATTATTGCGGTCAACCCGCAAGCAAAAGGAGCTTAAAAATGAATTCTCACAGAAATGCGGCTAGACTGTTTGGAATATTTTTTATCATCGCGTTTTTAGCCTATGGCACAGGCAGCGGAATCCTCGGTTCTATTACAGGCACTCCGGATTTTCTTTCCAATGTCGATGCCAACAATACGACGATCATTATTGGCGTTATCCTCATCGCCCTGGTGCATACGTTTGTCAATATTGGGCTACCGGTCCTCATGTTGCCCATCCTAAAGCCATTCAATAAAACCTTTGCCTATGGCTATCTGAGCCTTGGCATCGCTTCGACCACCGTGGCCGTCATTGGTGCAATTTTCCTGCTGTTACTCATTCCCTGGCTGATGAGTATGTAAAAGCCGGTTCCGCCGCTACAGGGCATTTTGAGACGATGGGTATTCTTCTCAAAATGGGCGGGGCTTATGCTTACCAAATCGCGATGGCCATATGGGGCTTAGGTGGATTGTTGTTTGTTTCTGTACTATACAAATCAAAGCTCGTTCCGCGGTTATTATCAGTCTGGGGCATGATCGGATATATCGTATTTGTAGCGGGTACAATCTTTGAGCTGTTCGGGTTCCCTGTTGGCGTTCTGCTTTCTCTTCCTGGCGGCTTATTTGAACTTTCGCTAAGTGGATGGCTGATCGCCAAAGGGTTCAATTCAGCTGCGATTGCTTCCGTAGCTACAAAATAGGCATCAGATGCCACCTGTTATGACTGGCAATAACAGGTGGCATCAAGGGTAAATCGTTGGCGTGACGACCATATCTTTTTCAAGGGCAAATGCCCGTCATCTACAGCAAGGCGGAATACTATGACTTCCAAAAGCGCGATGTACACCAACATCATCATCTCTATTGTATTTGCAGCAGCAATGATCGGATCAGCGATCTTGATTGACGATACAGACGCCGGAGCGAACGCTTCGATTTATCCTCATCGCCGTTTGGCTTGTTCCATTCTTTTATTTGACAAAACGTCAAAAATTTTAAAGCTCCAGCGCGCCGCGGTTACCGCCGATACCCTTACATTGTTGGCCCGAAATAAACGCTTTCCAAACGGGCTCTGCTCTTCTGTTGACAATTGCTGATCTAGCACCCGAGAGTTTGACTGGAACGTCCGAATTTTTTATACTATATAGAGTTGAATGCACGAATAACATGCTTCAACTTAAATCTGCCCCTATGGTGGAATTGGTATACACAGCAGGTTGAGGGCCTGTGCCCAATAGGGCATCTCCGTTCGAGTCGGAGTAGGGGCACTAGGAAGCGGTGGACAGAGCTATTCTGTTCGCCGCTTTTTTGTTCGCTTAAATTTTGAATCTTTATAAAATGACAGGGAGAAGGGGGAAGGGAGCCTCTTCCCCCTTTCGCCCCTTCTCCCTTTCCCCTTTCGTTCCCCTACTGCGCCGCCACCGGCAAATAGAACTCAATCGTCCGCCCCTCGCTGGCGACCTGTTGCCAGGCGTCATGGACGCTGTGGCCGATAAAGCGTGTGGCGTCCAGACGTTGCCACTCGCTTTGCAGATCGCGGCGCAGCGGTGGCTGCCCTGCGCGATGAGTGCGCTGATGACCACATCGGCCTGCTGCACCATTTCAGCGGTGACCGGCACATCGCCGCTTTCCTGGCCGCAGCAGCGTTGAGCGCCGGGTTCAGCGTGCGGATGGCGGTGCGAGCATTATCGCGCAGCGTGCTGTCGGACATGACCAGCCAGAAAACTTCGGCCTGGTGGCGATAGTAAATGTCGGTCCAGGCAATGTTGGGGTGGCGGGCAAAGACTTCATCACGCACGGCGCGCAGGGTGGTAAGCTGCTGCCATTCGTCGGCTTCGCCGCTGAGGGCGGCAGCGGCGCCACACTCAATTTCGATGCAGTGGGAGGGGCCGGGGGCCTCAGCATCGGTGGGTGTGGCCATTTCCAGCGCGGCCTGCGCATTGACCAGCCCATAGCCAATTGGCGATCCAGCCCGCTTTCCCCAGGTCGGTGGCGGATTGTTCCAGCAGCGCACGCACTTGTGTATTGGTCAATTCCGGGCGCTGGGAGAGCAGCGACCGGCCACCCCGGTCACATGTGGTGTGGCATGAGGTGCCGCTAAAAGTGTCGTAGCCGTTGTTAAGCCAACACGGTGCTAAAGACGCGCACGCCCGGCGCCACCACATCCAGCGGCTCGCCGTAACTGGAAAAGAAGGCGCGGCTGCCGTGGCGGTCCACCGCGCCCACGGCAATGACCGGTTCGTAGGCCGCGGGATAGCCGACCAGATCGTTGCTGTTGCCGGCGGCGGCCACGATCACAACGCCCTTTTCAAAATAAGCATAATCCACGGCGGCTTCCAAAGTTTCTGAACAAGAGTCGCCGCCCAGGCTCATGTTGATGACGCGGGCGCCGTTGTCCGCCGCGTATTCGATGGCCTGCACAATGTGTTCGGTGCTGCACCCCCCGCTCTCGCTGCACACCTTGAGCGGCAGCAGTTGCGCCTGCCACATGACGCCCGCACCACCGACCGCGTTGTTGGTGGCGGCGGCAATGGTGCCCGCCACGTGGGTGCCGTGGCCCTGGTCGTCCATGGCGTCATCGTCGCGGTTGACGTAATCTTTGTCGATGTCGGTGCGCACGCGGCCATCGCTGAGATCTTCGTGGGTATAGTCGATGCCGGTGTCGATGACGGCGATGAGCAGATCGGCGGCGCCGGTGGTGATGCGCCACGCTTCGGGCGCGTGGAGATCAATGCGCGTGTCGCCGCTGGCCGAGCGCGGGTTGTACAGCCCCCATTGGTATGCATAAAGGCGGTCCGAGGGGGGCGTGTCGGTGGTTTGCTGGGTGTAATAGAGATAGTTGGGTTCGGCAAATTCAATGGCGCGGTCAGCGTTGAGTGACGCGAGCAGCGAAAGCATATCAGCATCGGGCGCGAAGGAGAGCTTATAGATGCGATCCATGCCGGTGTTGCTGCTGACCGCTTCGCTAAAGACCTTTTCCGCCGCGGTTACGCCATATTGTTGCAGCAGCCCGTCGAGTGATGCAGCACCCACCTGCACCTGCTGATCAACCACACGCGGCGCGACGCCTTTCTGAAAGCGCACCAGCAGTTCGCCCGGCACATAATCCGGTTGGGCAGATGGCTGCGTGTTGCCGGTATCCGCTGCTTGGGCTTGGGCGCCAACGCTGGTTGAGGGCAGCAGGATGGCCATAATTAAGAGGATTGCAAAACTTCTGTATAATTTTATTTTCATTAGATTCACCTGATCTATCGATGTTCAGAAGCGCATGGTGGCGCTGAACGGCGGAAGGCGATCAACAGATTGCACAGATTCTAAAGATTTCTGCTAACTTCTCAATATTCAGGACAGGTTAGTGCCGTTTGAGTAGGCCACGGCAGTTTGTGGCCGTATCGAAACCAAACGGGTCTAGGCACCGCTCTTTATTGAATAATCACGATTTCTGTTCCAAATTTGCGAAATCCGTGTAGTCTGTTGATCAAATTTTTTGGCTTAACGCGATCTCTCAAAGCTGCTCATGGAGCTGGCGCCTCTTCCTCTTCCGCTGGATAGTCCCAGTAAGAGTAGGGGATCTTGATCAGCGGCATATAGAGATTCTTAAACTCGGTGTTGGATTTGACGCTTAGGCCGCCGCCAAAGTTGCCCACCCAGATCTGGCCCCAGTTGTCCGCGGCGAGCGCCTGCACATAGCCATTGGGCAACACCGGGCTGGGGCCGTATGTGGTCCATACATCGTCGCTTTTGTCGCTCACGGTGCCTTTGTAGTCCAGCACGCTGATGCCTTCGCCATCGGTCCCCGCCCAGACGTGGCCAAACGCGTCAACCAACACCACGTTGACGCTGGCAAAGACCAGCCCATCACTTTCGGTAAATGCGATCCATTGACCGTCCGCCGTATAGACATTAACGCCGCCAATGGCCAGCGCAAACCAGACATTGCCCTCGGCATCCACGGCGATGTCGCGAATGTGGTTGTCGGTGAGGCCGCTGTTCTGTGTGTTAAAGCTGGTCCACACATCATCCTGGCGGGCAAAGGGCGAATCGCCATATTTCAGATGGGCGGCGCCATTCATGCCGCCCACCCACACATCGTGGTCGTTGCCGGGCGCCACCGCCGTGATGTACACGCCGGGCAGCCCGCTGTTTTGATTGGTAAAAGTCGCCATCTGATCATCGCCGCGGTCCGTGGTCGATTCACCTATGCTCAGCAGCGTCAGGCCGCCTTCCACATAAGAGCCGTGCGCAATCCAGCCGCGGCCCTGGTCATCGATGGCGATCTTGTTGATGGGACCAAAGCGCAGCCCCGAAAGGTCGTCATATATGAGACTGGTGTAGCTTTCATAGGCGATATTGAAAACGTCGCCGCCAAAATCGATGATCTGCAAACTGCCATCAGAGCCCGCCCAAATCCGGTTCTGCTGGTCTGCCGCCAGCGTGGAAGCCACACAATCCCAGAATTCGAACCACTGATCGTCATGCGGATTGTGCGGCGTAAAATTGTGTTGCAGCAGCCGACAGCCGCCGTCGGTGGCCAGCACAATGCCCAACCCGTCCAAAGACGCCACCGCGTGCACGTTGCGACCGGCGCCGTTGGCGCTCGATTCTTCCGTGCTAAAGCGCAATTGGTCGGGCTGCACGGGTGAATCGGTGTAGGTGGCGTGGATAAAATCGGGATTGGCAGCCAGCCAGGCGCCGGCGCCGTCGGCCGCAATGGCTGTCGTGGCGCCAATCAAATACGGGTCAATTTGCAGGACCAGATCATCATCAGGGACGGCGGGCGTTTGGGCCAGGTCCATCACGACGACGCCGCCCACTTCATCGGCATAATAGCCGTAATAGTCGTACTGAATCCCAAAGTAGCCGGCCCACAAGAAGCCATTCTCATCCAGAGCCAGCGCGCTGACGCTATCGGTGCTGACGCCCAGATTGGGATATTGAACCCAAACGTCATCGCTGCTGTCCGCCAGCGTGCCTTGATGTTGCAGCAGCCCAAAGCCGGCAGACGTGCCCACAAATAGCTGGTTGCCCGTAATCGCAAATGTGTTGATAGCGTTCGAGGGCAGCCCCTGTTCGGTGGAAAAGAGCGCCCACACGTCATTGGCGTAGGCGTTGAGCCCGCTTTGCGTAGCCACCCACATGACGCCTGATGCATCCGCCTCGATCTTATAAATCACATCGGTGGCAAGATGGCTGTTTTCCATGGTATAGCTGCGCCACGCATCGTCTGTTTTATCAAAAGGCGTGCCGTTAGTGTTGACCACGCTGATGCCGTTGCCAATGCGCGTGGCGCCATCTTCGGTAATGTAGCTCAGCCCAAACCAGATTTCATTGTTGGGCCCAATGGCAATGCTGGACAGACGATGGTCCAACATGCCGTCGCGCTTGCCATAAGTGACCCAGCGGAAGCCCTCTTTATGGGCTGGATCGCCGCCGTCGTCAATTAAGGTGGCGCCGCCGTTGGTGGCCACCCAGTGCAGTTGCGGATGCGCCGGGTCGGTGGCAAAGGCCGTGACGCGGTTGCCCGCCAGCCCATCGTCCATCGCAAAGGTGGTCCACTGGCCATTGGCGGCGCGGATGCCAATGCCGGCGGTGGTGCCGACCCACAGCGCACCATCCGCTGTACGGTGGAGCGCCAGGATCGAGTCTGCGGGGGGACCATTGGCGCCAATAAAGTTGCTCCAGCCGTCGGTATCGCCAGCGATCTGGGTGGAGAATGGGCGATGGGATGATGCAGCCAGGGCATTCTGCGTCATCATAAGCGCCATGATCAGCAGGAGAGGGATTGGGCGCATCAGGCGGCTCAGGCGCCGCGGCGGAACGCATCTGCCGTGGGTGGCCCGGCGCAAGGTGTGAAGTAATTGCATATTGTGCCTCCAAGAGGTGCCTTTGCGGCACGGGGGTGGTGTGTTGAAAGTTGAACTGTGAATATGTCACTGGTTCATTGGGCATACATGTGGTTGACCCTGCTAAAGCAAACCGGCTTAAGCCGGTTTCCCATACCAGCCACCGGTTGAAACCGGTGGTGTACTCTTACATAGACGCAGCCAAGGCGGAATATCTTACGCGCCGGCTACTCATAACGGGTGATTTACAGGGTGCTTCAATCGTCAGCATCCCTTAAGATTACGTATGAGCGTGGTAATTGGATACGGACAGGGTTAATTCGTGAAAGGGAAAGGGGTTGTCACAAATGGTAAATGGTGAATGGTGAATGGTGAATGGTGAATGGTGGGCTATGTAACTACGGCATATTCGCCGCGCGGGGTGCGGAAATAGAGCCAGAAGCAGAGCGCGCTGGTGGTGACCGTGCAGGCGCCAATCAGGAATACGCCTTGATAGCCAATATAGGGAATCAAAAATCCCCCGCCCAGCGCCATAGATGAGAAGCCTGTCCCCATGGCCATGGAAGTGATGCCCGAGACGTTGCCCCGCCAGTCGGCCGGCACGATTTCCATATAGACCACATTGGTCACCGCCCGCGTAATCGAGAGCATGCCCAGCACGCCCATAAAGCCGACGCCCACGGCCAGCCAGTGCGGAAAGAGCCCCATAATGAGCAGGCTGGCGGCAATGCCCAGCGTAGCCAGCGCCACGAGCGTCGTTTTGTCGCGGCGCAGCATCAGCGCGGGGGCGATCAGCGCCGTGGGTCCCGCCAATATTTGGCCGATGGCGGTCAACAGGCCAATGTTGGCGGTGGAAATTCCCAAGCCATCGTCCAGATAAACATTAAAGAATGAGCGAGCCGCGCCCTCGCCCGTCATGCGCAGCAGAGCTGTCAATGAAAGCAGAGCCACGATGGCATAAGGCGCCGGGTTCGCGACGCCATCCACATTGCGCCGCCGTCGAATCGGCGGGATGTCGCCGGTGGTCATGACAGCCAGGACGGCGGGCAGCATGATCACGCCCGCAATGATGAGCGGGTAGCGATAAGGCGCCGGATGGTCGGTGGTCAAATGCAAACTGGCGGCAAATAGACCGGGCAGCAAGCCCGCCACAATGCTGCCAAAGAATCCCACAAAGGGCGGCAGCGCCACCTGCATGGCAAAGACGGCGTTGCGCTCCTCAACGCTGGCCGCGGCCACCAAATAAGGATTGGCATTGACCATGTAAAATGCAAAGCCCAGCCCACCCGTAAAGCGGATCAGCACAATGAGCGCATTGCGCGTCATCCCATCAAACAGCTCTCCAATGGGCAGCAAGCCAGCGCTTAACCCGACCAGCCCCAACCCCAGCATGACGGCGCGGCGATAGCCCCAGCGCGTCCCCAATAGGCCGGCCCCCACCGATGATGTGGCAAAGGCCAGCGCCGTGCTGCCGTTGACCAGCCCAATAAACTTGGCGCCATATCCCAAACGCAGCAGATAAAGATTGAGCAGCACGGTTACAATGCCAAAATAGCTGAAGCCCAGCAGCCCAGCCGCCACAAAATACATGCGAATATCGCGATGAAACCGCCGAAAGGCGCCAAGATAGAAAGCGATCATGAGAGGTCCATGGAAGAATTGTAGCCCTTCACAAAACTGTAGGGCGGGTGGCGGGTAGCGAGTGGCGGGTGGCGAATAGCCCGCCACCCGCCACTCGCTACCCGCCACCCTCACCCCCGATCTGTTAAAAGAAGATAGGCCGGTTTGATTCTGACCGGTATCTGGCCATATAATACAAATGTTGAGCAATCAGAAAAGCATACTTGGCAAGCCTGAATCTGTCAAACAGGGCAAACAAAGGGAAAAGTACCATTGAGTGCAATAACAAATGCGGTTGAAGAAGCGGCGGAGTCATCTGCGGCTTATGTGCAAAAGATCGGTGAGATGCGCCAGAAACGAGCCGATGCCCTCTGCGCCGACTGGAGCTGGCTCACGCTGGCCGGTCTCTACTGGCTACACGAAGGTGACAACTCGTTTGGGCGCGACCCGTCGAACGACGTTGTGTTGCCCAATCCAGATGCGCCGCTCTTTGCCGGCGCCTTTGTGTTGGCGGGCGAACAGGTGCATCTGCGCGTGGCCGATGGCATTACCATGACGGCCAACGGCAAGCCTGTCACCTCGCTAATTATGCGCCCGGACACATCGAACACGCCCGATTACGTGACGCTGGGCGCCATGACCATGGTTTATATTCCGCGCGGCGCTCGTCACGGCATTCGCCTGTATGATGTGACGCAGCCGGCGCGGCGCAATTTTCAAGGTCTGCACTGGTATCCGATCCGTGAAAGTTTTCGGGTGACGGCGCGCTACACGCCCTATGATCCACCGAAGCCCATCACCATTATGAATGTGCTTGGTGACGCCGAGCAATCGTTCAGTCCTGGCTATGTGGAATTTGAGCTGAACGGCGCCACGCAGCGGCTGGATGCCGAGGATCGCGCCACAGCGCTCTTTTTCAACTTTGGCGACCAGACCAATCGCCAAACCACCTATGGCGCCGGCCGCTTTCTTTATACAGACTTGCCGGACAACGGTCTGTTGCAACCTGGCCACTTGGTGCTCGACTTTAACCGGGCCACCAATCCATATTGTGCGTACACCCCATACGCCACCTGCCCGCTGCCGCCGCCGGACAACCATTTGTTGGCGGCCGTCGAAGCCGGTGAAATGCGGTTTGAACAAAAATGAAGGGTGTGCGAGTAGCGGGTGGCAAGTTGCGGGTGGTGAGTGTTGCGCCACCCGCAACTCGCAACTCGCCACCCGCTACCTTAATATCCCTTTTGAAAGGCAATCGCCATGACTAACGTACTCGTTCTCTCCGGCTCAAATCATAGTTTTGAAGAGAGCGCCGAAGTCATTCATCGCTTTTTGTCCATGCGGTCGGACATGAAGGCCATGCTGACCGATGACAAAGATATATTGAATTCACCCAAAATGAACACCTTTGATGTCTGCGTCTTTGGCAGCGGCTTTACGCGGGCGGTGCGCCAGGACGATGGGACCATGCGGCGCGTGCCCGAACTAAACAAGGCGCAGGAAGATGGCCTCTTTAACTTTGTGAGCGGCGGCAAGGGGCTGGTGGGCATTCACGGCAGCGGTTGGTGGATCGGCGGGCGCGCTGTGGATCTTTTGGGCGGCCACGCCAATTGTCATCCGGCTGGTTTAGCTTTTACCGTCAACATTGAGGACTTTGATCACGAGATCACGCTGGATATGGATGATTTCGAGGTGGACGACGAAATCTATATCGCTGCCTACGATCCGGCGGTGCGCATACTCGCTTCGGCCGAATGGCACGACGCGCCCACCCGGTGGCCTGGGTCAAGCCGTATGGCAAGGGCCGCGTCTTCTACACCACGCTTGGACACGGCCCCAGCACCTTTGGCGAACCCACCATGCAGGAGATGATCGCGCGCAGCGTTAAATGGGCTGGGAGGCGTCGTAAGTGAAAATGGATTGGGTATAGACAATTTTATGCGTTTTTGGACAAGGTGACCGGGTGGCGCGGTGACTTCGACAAGCTCAGTCACCGCGTCACCCGGTCACCTTGTCCGGTCCAGAGCAAAATTCCAAGTCACCAAATTTGTATCAACCATCGAGAGGAAAGGAACCACATGCGAGCGGTACAGTTTATTGCGCCCGGCAAAGGCGTCTTTGTTGAAGTTCCCCAACCCCAACCGGCGCCGGGTTCGGCGCTGATTCGCACCCGACAGGTGTCGCTGTGCGGCAGCGACACCCACACGATTCTCTATTCGGCGCCCAATGCCTATCCATTACGCCCTGGCGCCAGCGGGCATGAAGTGGTGGGCGTAGTGGAGGCGCTCAACGGCGAAAGCAACGGCATTCAGGTTGGCCAAACCGTGCTGGGGCTGATTACCACCAACTCCGGCATGGCCGACTATTCCGAAATTCCCATTAAAAACCTGCTGCCTCTGCCCGCAGGCTACCCCACCGAATATCTGCTGCAAGCCCAACAGCTTGGCACCATCCTTTACGCGGCGCAAAACATGCCCAATCTGGTCAACCAAGACGTGGCGGTGATTGGGCAAGGGTCGGCCGGGCTGTGGTGGGTGCATACGGTGCGGCGCATGGGCGCCCGCCGCGTCATTGCCGTAGATCTGCAAGAGCATCGCTTGCAGGTCTCCAAACGCTATGGCGCAACGCACACCATCCACAACCTGAACAAAAACGCCGAAGAGGCTCTGCTGGAGATCACCGGCGGCAAACATGCCGATGTGGTGGTGGAGGCAGCCGGCGAAATCGATTCGATCAATCTGGCCATCGATCTGGTGCGCCGCTATGGCTTTATCTTCTATTTTGGCGTTCCGCGCGTGGGCGACACCATGCCGTTCAACATGTTCGGCTATTTCCGCAAATGTCTGCGCACACAGGCCATGGTCGGCGCGCTCAACGACCCAGACCACTCCTGCACGCGCACTGCGATGGAGCTGATCGCCTCTGGTCAGGCCGACGTGGCCCCCATGATCACCCACCACTTCCCCTTCGACAAGGTGATGGAAGCTTATGAGCTGCAAACAACGCGCGATGAAGGTGCGGTAAAAATCGTCGTGGATTTTGATTAGGTGTATGTGGGTGGCGAGTCGCGGGTGATACGCGACTCGCCACCCGCTGCTCAAGCCGATGTAGACTGTACAGCCTCCGTCAACACGGCCTCCTCAGGCTCATTGTGCAAAAATCGCAGCGCCACCGCCAACGCGGCCAGCGCCATCAACATCGCGACCACAAAAAGCGCACGATACCCCAAGCGCTCGGCCAGAATGCCGCCGATGATGGGTGCAACCAGCAAGCTCAACGCCGAGATCGTGTTGGATAAGCCCACGTAGATGGGACGCTGATCCGCATCGGCATAATCCACCACCCAGTTCATGAAGGCGGCAAAGAGGTTGCTGCTGGCCGCTAACCCCGACACCAAAAAGCCAATATAGAGCGGCAACGGTCCCAGCATCTGCCCAGGCGCGGCGGCCAACAACGCGCAGATAGGCATCAGAGCCGCCCCCGCCAACGCCAGCCGAATGAAAAGCACGTTGTTGCGCTCACCTAGCCAGGTATAAGCAAATGCCCCCAACATGCTGCCAACGGTATACATGGCCAGCAGCCAGGGCACAGCCACTTCGCTAGAGAGACCCAACTGCACGGTGGCATAGCCCACGTAAAATGGCGAGGCCATCAGAAAAAGATTCGTGAACATGCGAATCACTATGAAGGCGCGGAAGGGAGCATCCGCGCGCAGCACGCGCCCCAGTTCGGGCACAAATTCGCGCAGCGTGGGCAACTTTTCTACCGCCTTGCCGCCGGGCAATTCGTGAAAGAAGAGTCCGGGCACAATCGAAATTACAAACAGCAGCCCCGACACGCCAAAGAGAATGGCATAGTTGTTGGGGAATCCTGGCCCGGCATCGCCCAGAATCACGCCGATCAGCGGCGAAATCAGCAGCATGATCAGCGCGGTCACAATGGTGGTAATGCCAAACATACGCGCTCGCCAGCGTGCGTTCAAACTGGTGCCGGCCAGGTCCGCCCACGGCACGCCCACCACCCCATCGCCAAACGCGGTAATGCCGTAGGCGATAAAGAAGGCCGCCAAAATCAGCCCTGGTTTGCCCCCGCCCAGCCAAACTGTGAGGCCGGCAAAAAGCAGGATCACAAAACGCACGGGAATGTTTGGCCCCACAAACCACCACTTTTTACGTTCATAGCGCACAATAAAGCGCGCAATCAAAAGCTGCGGCAGCGTAAAGCCAATGGTAAAGAGGTTGCCGCTGAAGCCGATCAAAATCTCCGAATCGGTGAGCTGGCGCAAAAAGTCTGGAATGACGGTGTTGGTGCCGATGATACTCATAGCCAGCGTAAAAAGGATGCTGTCGATGAGAAAATAGACGAAATTGCGCCGGTAAATTTTCTCCCGTTCCGGCGCCAAAACTGTAGCTGTATCCGATTGTGTCATAAAGTGGTCAATTCTAGATGGTTGATGATTGGAAAATAGTCGCTCAATAATAGCACAATGGCGCTCTGTCAGAGATAATATAGATATGGTTGGAACAAAAAGGCGAGGGCATATGCCCTCGCCTTTTTGTTCTCTATTCATCTACAGATACTTCTTTTCAATCTCAATCATACGCTTGACCTTGGGGCCAGAGCGTGCGTTGTCCTCATATTCCACGTTGAGCCAGGCATTTACAATGGTTTTGGCCAATTCAGGGCCAATTACGCGGGCGCCCATGGTGAGGATCTGCGCGTTGTTGCTGAGTACGGCGCGCTCGGCCGAATAGACATCGTGACAGGTGGCGGCGCGGATGCCCGGTATCTTGCACGCGGTCATGGCCACGCCCAGCCCGGTGCCGCAGATGAGGATGCCGCGCTCAAACTCGCCACTTGCAATGGCCAGGGCCACCCGTTCCGCCACGTCGGGATAGAAATTTTCCGCCTCCGGTGCGGGCGCCGCACTCATGTCCACAAACTCCACATTGGGATACCCCCCCAACATCTCGCGCACCACCGCCAGCAGCGGCTCGCCCGCATCATCACAACCAATTGCCAATTTCATCGTTGATTTCCTTTTTTAGGATCAACAGATTACACAGATTTTGAAGATTTTAAAATCTTTTCAAACTGTGTAATCTGTTGATCACGAAGTGGGTGTTTTACACCATCAAAGATCTTCTTTACAATCTGTTGATCAAAAATGTTTATAGAAATAGATGCACTAGTTTGCGGATGGTGAAACGTTGCCGCAAGTAGTGTCCGTGATTATACGCCAGTTCGAACTCGTCGTCGGAGATGCCCAGTTCGGCGGGGGTGGTGGGGGCGCCCACAGCTTTGAGCCATTTTGTGATCTCGGCGGCCGCGGGAACCTGTTGGGCAATGGCCTGGATCTGCGGCCACTGCTCCACAATTTCTTCCTTGAGGGCGCTATAGTCAGCGGCGGACATGTGGATGAAAGGAGCCTGCTCCCGCAGCAGTTCGTCCGCCAGATCGCCATAGGCAGCGCGGATGGCGGCTTCTTCAGCGGCGGCGGTGGGCTGCACCGCTTGCCCAATGAGCGTGGCTGCTTCCGATTGCGCAAGCTGCTTGATGCGGTCGTACAGTTGCGCCGTGCGCACGGTGGCCACCCCCACTTTGGCCCCGTGCAGCCGCGCCTTCTGCCCCTGTTGCAGCAGCCGCATTTCGATAAAGTGCGAAATGTGGTGCTCTGTCCCCGAGGCCGGTCGCGAATCGCCAAAGTCGAGCATGCAATAGCCCGACTCGACCAGATTGTTAAAGAGGATTTCGGCGCCCTGCTCGCTGGCGGATCCGATTTGATCCACGCTATCTACGCAAAGCTGCGCGGCATACGCGTGCGGTCGGCGATCTCCTCATCGTATGGCTCATCCCACAGCAGGCGCCCCAGCCGAAAGTCCGCCGCCGAGGTGAACTTGCCCATCATGTCGCCAAAGCCAGCGGCCAGCAGCCGCTGCGGCGCGCCGGCCAGCGTTTCAATGTCCACAAAAATGGCGGCCGGTGGCTGCGACACCAGCGTCTTTTTGACGCCACGCACAATGGTCGGAGCGCCGATGGAGGTGAAGCCGTCCACCGAGGGCGCCGTGGGCATAGCGATAAATGGGACGCCGGTGCGATGGCTGGTGAAGCGCGTCAGATCGGTGATAGTGCCGGAGCCGACGGCCAAAAATGTGCGTCCTTCGTTGTTGGCCGCAATCAGAATCTGCAAAATGTTGTGGGCGTCGGCCACCACTTCATCGCTGGTCAGCAGCACGGTTTTCAGGTCAAAACTGGCGTTGCGCAGCGCATCTTCCACCCGCTGGCCCAGCGCGGCGTACGTATTGCGATCCGCCACCATGAGCAGGCGTCCGTGGTTGACGCGGCGACAATATTGAATAAGCGACTCGATGGCGGTGGGGCCAATGTAGATTTCGTCAGGTCTAATTTTGGGCACGTTGGCTCCTGATGTAGGACAAGTTGGGAAACTTGTCCGTTAGTGGACAAGTTTCCCAACTTGTCCTACGCGGCGATGTACGCCGGCAGTTCCCCGATATGATTCAACACCAGATCAGGGCGCTGCGCCAGCTTTTCAACATCTGCCGCTTTGGACACACCGGAAAGGACGGCGCATGTCTTCATGCCAGCGCGCTGTCCCATGAAAATATCGGTCTCCAGCCGGTCGCCGATCATCATACAGCGTTCGGGGGGGAGCTGCATCAGCTCCATCACCACTTCTACCGTCAGCGTGGATGGCTTGCCGGCCAGCACGTCCGGCGCGCGGCCGGTGAGCGCATTGAGCGCAGCCAGCGTGGCGCCGGCGTCGGGAATGGCGCCGCCGGGCATGGGGCAGGTCAGGTCGCCATTGGTGGCATAGAGTTTGGCGCCGCGCATGAGCGCCTGATAGGCTGTGTTGAGCTTACGATAGTCCAGCGTGCGGTCGAACGAAACCACCACGGCGTCAATGCCTGTGGGATCGAGCACTGCTTTTTCGTCCTGCGCCAACAATTCTCCCACCACCGTCAGCCCATTGGCGCGCAACTCGCCAATCAGGTTGGCTTCGCCAATCACATACAGACGTTGCGTCGGGGCGGCTTGCGCCAGATGCCGCCCCAGCACGTAGCCGGAGGTGATCACATCAGCGGGGTCGGTGGGGATGCCCAGCCGCGTCAACTTTTGCGCATAGATTGTGCGCGGCTCCAGCGGCTTGTTGCTGACAAAGAGTACTTTTTTGTGGCGATGGCGCAATTCGGCAATGGCCTCCACCGCTCCCGGAATGGCCGCTTCGCCCAGATAGACGGTGCCATCCAGGTCAAAGAGAAAGCCATCAATTTTTAATAATGGTTGATGCATATTTTTAGGTCAGCTCAATAGTCTTCCAGCGCCCGGAACGGAAGCGGAAAAAGTAGATAACGGTGATCGAGCCCAGGTAGGCCAACGCCCCCAGCCACGCCCCCAATACATCCACATTGGCGTAGTTGATCAGCACCCAGACCAGCGGAATAAACATGCCCCAGGAGAGGGTCGAGCGCACCAGCATGGTAAAGGTGGTGTCGCCGGCGCCGTTGAGCGCGCCGGCCAGCACAATGCCCACGGCATCGAAAATCTGGTAAAAGGCCATCAGCGTCAAAATAGTCACCCCAGCATCAACCACCCGCGGCTCATCGCTAAAAATGCCCATGAGTGCTTCCGGTGCAATCAGATAGCCCAGCCCGATCAGCCCCATGCTGATCATGGCCAGCAGGCAGGCGCGATAGCCCACCTTTTCGGCTTCAGCGGGCTGTTTGGCGCCCAGATATTGGGCCACCAGGCTGGATGTGGCCATGTTGATGCCCACGCCCAGCGTAAACGAAATGCTCATATATTGGAGCGCGATCTGGTTGGCCGCCAGCACGCCCGTCCCCAGCCGCGCCATGAGGGCGAAGAACGCGCTGAATGAGGCGATCTCCAGAAAGTCGCCAATGCCCATGGGCAGCCCAATGCGCAGCACACTACGCAATTCAGACCACGTGGCCAGCCGCGCCCGGCCCGTGCCAAAGGCGACGCGGCTCGGTTTGCGCCATAAAATTAGCGCGCTCAGTAACGCGTTGACGCCGTTGGCCATGACGGTGGCGTAGGCGGCGCCCGCCACGCCCAGCGCCGGCGCGCCCCAATTGCCCAATACCAGCATCCAGTCCAGCAGAACATTGAGCAGCACCGTGATCCAGGCCAGCGCCATGGGCGTACGCGAATCGCCACGGCCGACGAGGAATCCCCAAACCACCGCGCTAAACATGATCAGCGGGATTTCCAGCGCCCGAATTTGCAAATAGGTTGTGCTGAGGATGCGCACCTGCTCGGCATCAGCCGGTGCAACAAAGCGCATGAGCCAGCCAAAGAAGCCGGGCAGCAGCACCACAAGCAAGCTCAGCCAACCCACCATATTCAAGCAGCGCCATACATTGTCGCCAATTTTGGCGTATGCCTGCTCGCCATATGCACGGCCCACAAAGACCACCGCGCTGTTGGCCACGCTGCGAAAGAGCATCATGGTGGCAAAATAGGTGACCCCGCCCAATCCCACGGCGGCCAGCGCATCCGTGCCAATGCGCGATACAAAATAGGTGTCCACCACGCCCAGCAGCGTCTGCGAAAGATTCTGCAGCATCAGCGGTCCGGCCAGCGCGGCGACCTGCCAGATCAGATCGCCGCGCCAGAGAGATGGTTTAATGTCGTCCGTTGTAATCAAAGATGGTTGCTTTCTATTTTATTGATCAACAGATTACACAGATTTTAAAGATTTTTTGACTCTTTGATGATTTGTGGAGTAGAGCCGCTTTGGTTTCGATACGGCTGGGAACTGCTCCAGCCTACTCAACCGCCGCTTCCCCGCAATTGCGCAGAGAGCCCAAAAACGTTTGCGCCAGAGCAAAGTTGCCGAGACTTTTCAAAGCTATCATTCCGGTTTAAAATACAAGCCTCTATATTTAGAATTGGCTCAATTCTATGGCGGTTGCTGGTCGCATGTTATATCCGTTGGCCTTTTGCCATATGGTTGGGCGTGACAGCGGTTATCCCCACAATTATACAGGAGGAAAATAGATGTCTGACTTGACTACAGAGGCTGCCAAAAGCGAAATGTATCACCCTTCTCCAGAGGTGATTGCCAATGCCAACGTGCCCAACTACTTTGAGCTGCGCGCGCAGGCGTTGGCCGATCCGCTGGCCTATTGGGACGCCCGGGCCAAGGAGATGGTGGATTGGTATGAGCCATACACGCAAATTTTGAATGATAGCAATGCCCCATTTTTTAAGTGGTTCGAGGGCGGCAAAATCAACATTGTCCACAATGCCATCGACCGCCATGCCAATGGCGCCAATCGCGACAAAGTAGCGTTTGTTTGGAGTCGCGAAAATGGTGAGGTGCATAACTACACCTATGGCCAGATGCAGGCAGAGGTCAACCGCTTTGCCAATCTGCTCAAGAGCCTGGGCGTGAAAAAGGGCGACACGGTCACCATCTACATGGGCCGCGTGCCGCAACTGCCCATGGCCATGTTGGCCACCGTAAAAATTGGCGCCATCCACAGCGTGGTCTACGGCGGCTTTAGCGCCACCGCCCTGGCCGACCGCATGGACGACGCCCAGAGCCGCGTGCTGATCACCTGCGACGGCGCCTGGCTGCGCGGCAAGACGGTCAATCTGAAAGATATTGCCGATGAGGCATTGGAGCGCGAAAACAGCCCGGTGCAGCACGTGGTGATGGTCAAAGCCACCGGCCAGGATGTGAAATTCGTCGAAGGTCGCGACATCTGGTACGAAGGCGCCATTGCCCAGCAGAGCAGCGACTGCGCCACCGAGCCCATGGATGCCGAAGACCCCATGTTTATCCTGTACACCTCCGGCACCACCGGCCGCCCCAAAGGGCTGTTGCACACCTGTGGCGGCTATCAGGTTTACACGGCCACCACGCTCAAATATGTGTTTGACGTAAAAGAGAATGACGTTTGGTGGTGCGCAGCCGATCCGGGCTGGATCACCGGCCACTCGTACATTGTCTATTCGCCCATGATCCACGGGCTGACCAGCATTTTGTACGAAGGCGCGCCCGGCTTCCCCAATCCCGACCGCTGGTGGGAAATCATCGAGCAGCACAAAGTGACCATTCTCTACACCGCGCCCACGGCCATCCGCGGCCTCATGCGCTTTGGCGATGAGTGGCCCAACAAGCACGATCTGAGCAGCCTGCGCCTGCTGGGCACGGTGGGTGAGCCCATCAACCCCGAGGCGTGGCGCTGGTATAACGACGTGATCGGCAAAGGCAAAAGCCCGATTATCGACACCTGGTGGCAGACCGAAACCGGCGGCTTTATGATTACGCCTACGCCCATTGTGCCGCTCAAGCCCGGCAGCGCCACCATTCCCTTTACCGGCATTGATGCCGACGTGGTGCGCGAAGACGGTACATCCTGCAATGCCAATGAAGACGGCTATTTGGTCATCAAAGGCCCGTGGCCCGGCATGGCGCGCACAGTCTATGGCGACCCGGAACGCTATCGCGAAACCTATTGGTCTGAATTTAAAGCCCAGGGCTGGTACTTTACCGGCGACAGCGCCCGCAAGGACGACGACGGCTATTTCTGGATCATTGGCCGCATGGACGATGTGATCAAAGTTAGCGGCTATCGCCTAGGCACGGCCGAGGTGGAGAGCGCGCTGGTCAGCTATCCCGACGTGGCCGAGTCGGCCTGCATCGGCGTGCCGGACGAACTGCGCGGCAACGTGATTCACGCTTTCTGCATTCTGAATGCGGGCGTAACGGGCAGCGACGAGCTGGTGGGCAAGCTCAAACAGCATGTGCGCAATGAGGTTGGCCCCATTGCCGTACCCAGCGTGATCAACTTTGTGGACAGCCTGCCCAAGACGCGCAGCGGCAAAATTATGCGTCGCCTGCTCAAAGCCCAGGTGATGGGCGCACCGGTGGGCGATACCAGCACATTAGAAGATTAAGATTAGGTGCTTGGAGGATTGGTTGATTGGGGCATCCCAATCAACCAATTACCCAAACACCTAATCCTCAAACTTTCAATTCTCTTTTCGTAAAAATCAAACTCGACTGCAAAACCGTCGATGAGCCGACGGTTGGCTTTGTGTACCCAAAATTCAGAGCAGGCAACGATTCCCTCTTCTACACAGGGGAGGGATCAGAGAGGAAATTTCATGCATTTAGAACAGATCCTCCAATACGACGAATGGTATCGGGCGCCGGATTCGCTCTTGCAGCAGGCCAATATCAAAGACTTTGCGGCCGAATATCAGCGCAGCATTGATGATCCCGAAGCGTTTTGGGGTGAGTGGGCCAGCCGCTACGCGTGGTTCAGGCCGTGGACCAAAGTGATGGAGTGGGACTATCCGGATCACCGCTGGTTTGTCGGCGGCCAGACCAATATTACGCTCAACGCGCTGGACCGCCATGCGGACGGCCCCAATGGCGACAAGCTGGCCATGATTTGGGCGGGCGAGGATGGCGCCGAGCGCAAGGTGAGCTACAAAGAGCTGCGCGACCTGGTCTCACGTTTTGCCACCGGGCTTAAGTCGCTGGGACTGGGCAAGGGCGATACGTGCATTATTTACATGCCGCTGACGCTGGAAGGCGTCATCTCCATG
>JAWKON010000027.1:0-100613 GCA_041391125.1 Caldilineaceae bacterium | reverse complement strand
CCAGTGGCCGTTGGCTGGCGGCGGCTCGATAATGTGTTCCAGTAAACCATACCGAAAAAGCGGCGCCTCTTGGGTCAAATGACCCACCAGATCAAATTGAGCGGCGCCGGGCTGCCCCAGCAAGTCCAGCACCAAACGCACCGAGGGTCGGCGCTTGGTCACATTGTCCTGCAGATAGCCGTAGAGCCGCTCATACTTGGTGTCAAAGGCGGGCGCCATGCAGAGCAACAGGATATCCAGCGCCGTGCGGCCCAAGTCAAAATTGGCGGCCAGTTGCTGGAGACGCGGCGTTTCACCTTGGGCCGCGAGTGCTTGTACAGCGGCTTTGGCTTCGGCTTTAGCTTGCGTATGCTGTTGCAGGAAGACAGCTTCTTCTTCAGCAGGCAGTTCAATCCACTGGCCCCAGCTCACGCCAAAGGGACGCTCCAGCAGCATCTGCGCTTCTTCCTGCGTAATGTACATGCCGCGATAGTCATCATTGGGATCCTGCCCGGCCAGCACCCAACGCCGCACCTCGCGCCGAATCTGCACATCTATGCGAGTAAATTCGGCGCACAGATGGCGCCAGTGCAATTGGGACAGAGTGGCTACTGGAGAACTCACGCGGCTACAAATCCTTCCCTTTGTAGGGCAAGTATCGTTACTTGCCTATGGTGGATAAGTAAGGATACTCGCCCTACGTGTCACCGCGCCAGGCTGCCCGCGAGTTGGCGGACAAAAGGAGTTAGCTGGGCGGGCGGTGTATAATTGATAAGGTCGGCTGATTCGGTCAGACTGGCGCCTGGACTCGGCGGGTGCACTGTCCAAGAGATAGTATATTCCTGCTGCACCGGTTCAGTGATCAGCCAGCCGCCGTATTGCTGCACCTGGGCCAGAAAGTCGGTCAGGCGCGGGTCGTGCTGTATGTGCCGCCACTGTTGGGCGTCGCAGGGCGCAATGACGCACAGAGTGCGGCCCGCCAGGGGGAGCGCTTTACTCAGCGGCATGTCGGGCGAAAGCGCCAACCCGTGCGAGCCGACGGGCAGTTCGCCATCCAGCCCTACCACCTTAACGCGCAAGCCGGCCTGGCGCAGTTCGGTCACAAAGATGGCGGCAACGGCTTCATTGAAATTGCTTCCCCAAAGGACAAATATATATTGTGAGGTTGCCATGGGTTTGGTCCATCGTCTATAAACTTGTCCATGGGGCGAACTGACGGGTTGGGTATGGTCAGATATACAATATAACAATTATTTGAGTTTTGTGCTCCTGCATTGGTGTACAACTCTCTGTGCATATCCGGCGTTTTCCAAATAAATCCGGCAGTCTCCAGTTTTCTCCAAAAAGCTCTATCACAACTCCGACCAATCACAATTTGGAAGCAAAGCAGTTGAATACGCCCAAAAATTGTGTTATAGTGTGGGTGTAAAAAGAAATTACTGTGTCGTGCAGGTTCATTCACACCTCTCAACTCCTAATGCACCTATGACTGCCGACGTAACCTCTGTGACCCAAGAATTACCCGCCGTTAACTTGCTGCCCGATGATGTGCGCCGCGCCCTGGGCGGCTGGCACAACGGTGGCGTGGCCGATGCCATCGGTCATCGTCTGTACCTCTTTCAGCGCGCTCAGCCCCTTGAAGGCGCCCGCCACGCCCACAACCGTATTCTGCAACAGGGGCTGGAGCAGCTTGCGCAGACCCATGCTGAATCTGCGCGCATTTTGCAGTTGCGCTTTCTGGACAATTTGACCGCCGAGGCGGTGGCCAATCAGCTCAACCTGGCGCCCGCTACCTTCTATGAACGCCAGAAAACCGCCATTGGCCAGATGACGGCCATTTTGTGCGACATGGATATGTTGGCCCGCCATGAGCGCTTTAATGTGCTGGAACAGAAGCTGATGCGGCCCTCAATCCAACCATCTTGTTGGTACAGAGCGTGTGGAAGAACTGCGCACCCAGTTGGCCCACACTGACGAAAGTTGGATTATCTCCATTGAGGGCATCGGTGCAGACAGCAAAACCACGTTGGTTTATGAAACTGCGGCGCAGCGCCATTCGCCACGACACCTCCTGGAAAATGTGGCCTGGGTAACGGTGCGGCGTACGGAGCTCATTGTGAATGAGCCGCGGTGGATAACCATACCGTCCTCACCATTGGCGAGTTGCTGGAGCAGCTCTATGTCCAACTGATTGCACCTGCGCCTACCCTTCTATGGACAACGCAGCTTCTGGCGGCGCTGGAACACCACGTGCGCTGCCAGCACAAATCTCTGATCGTCATCGACAATTTGGAGCGCTTCCGGTCGATATCGAACTGTTGCTGCCCACGCTGCGGCGGCTGATTCGGTCTTCCAAATTTATCCTTACTTCACGGCATGTTTTTATACGGAAGGTGACGTTTTTCTACGCCGTGCTGGACGAATTGAGCCAGGAAAACGCCTTGGCGCTGGTGCGCTCCGAAGGCGCAGCACCAATTTGCCCACCGTGTAGGCCGCCGCCGCCGATGCCCAACTGCTGCCCATTTATGAAACCGTGGGCGGCAACCTCTGGCGCTGCGTTCAATTGTGGGCCAGTCTATTATTTGGCCTGCATCAGGTGCTGATGGGATCTGAAAAAGAGTGTGCGCACAGAACGCTGAGGAAGCTCTACACCTTTATCTTTCGCCGCGCCAGACCATCTGAGCGAAGCGGCCCGCTGTGGTTCTGTGGCCATGATCTTTACCACGCCCGACGGTGACACGCTGGAGGAGCTGGCCGCGCTTTGCAATGACGAAGGCGCCGACGCCGCATTGACGCCCGAAGATTTGCGCAGCGGGCTGGTCCAACTAGCGACGCTCAATTTGGTGGAGAGCCGCGGCGATCTCTTTGAACGGCGCTTCACCATTCACAACCTGACGCGCTCCTTCCTGCACAAGCAAGGTCAAACCTGGCAGGAGCCATAGCGTTGGCCAACGATTATCCCGCCCTCTTTCGCACCTATTTGGGCCGCCGCCTGCGCCAGATGCAGCGCATTGTGGAAAGGGAAGACTTTGTCCACACGCCGCGCGAACAGGAGCGGGCCATGCTCCAGCTCGGACTAGTGCACTGGCCAACGGTGGAGCCAGTGGTGACCTGTGCGCTGCTTACTTTCATGGCGCCCAAGATGGAGATGGCGGGACATCGCGATGAATGGCGGTCGTATTTGCAGCGGCCTGTTCTCAGTCGCCACATTGATGCAGGAATGGTCCAGGCTGAATTAGCGTAAGGAGTTGGGCGTGCTCTTTCAGCGACAGAGCATGTTTGCGGAGGCTGAAAGTGTCTACGGCTTTCCGCCGACCACTTTTGAGAATGTAACCACGCTAACGGGCGTTTTGCTGTTGAATCAGCTGGCCTTTTTGGCCTATTTGCGGCACGATTACGCGACGGCTTTGCAGTTGACGAAAAGCTTCAGCCCTGGTTGGAACTCGATCCAATTATTCAAGCCATGACCTATTTTGTGAAGCCCTCGTTGCTGGCGATTTTGGCCATTGGGCAGAATCGGAAGCAAACATCGTCAGGCGCTGCGCCTGCGGCAAGAAGTGGCGACCTACGCCGAATTGGCCTGGAGTTTAATGGATATAGCCAGCACACTACGTCGCCAAAAATGCTATGCCGAGGCCATTGACTACAACAGAAGAGCAGCGAAATTCTGAAGTCTCTACATGATGATTACCATTGGGCACAGGTCCAAATGAATCTTGGCTTAGTTTTCTATAACAAAGGTGAGGCGCAAAATGCACTCACGCACTTTCAACTCGCAGAAGCGGCGTGGCAGAAACAGGACGACATCTTAAGTTTGGCTAGACTAAATACCAATATGGGGCTCGTTTTTCTGGCGCTTCAACAACTTGGACCAGCGGAAGAAGCTTTTAATCATAGTATTGCCCACTATCAGCGTTTGAAAGACGACAGCGGCGCCTTGAATGCCACCGATGGTTTGGCAATGGCGCTGCTAGCTCAACATCGCTATGCAGACGCCATTGCCAAGTTGAGACAAGGGCTCGCAGATTTGCATAAGATTGCGCATCTGCCATCCTATGCATACCTGCTTCAATCAATGCAAAACCATTTGCAACAGGCGCAAAGATACATGCGGCCCCAACAACTAACAGCTGCCCCGTACCGCCTTGCTCCTGACAAGCCGATGCTGTTTCATGCCTAACCACGCCAAACACTTTACCGATGGGCGCCTTTGGCCCAAAGTAACGGTCAGCGCCACACGGCGCCACGCAACCAAATGGTGAGTTGGCGCCTGACTTGCAGGACAGTTTAGAAATTGCGAGAATGTTCATGTTCGAAGTCTCCTTGGTGAGTAACTGTTCAGCCACCGTCCCCTGAGCTTGTCGAAGGGGACACAGGCCTTCAACAAGCCCAAGGAATGGCTGTACTGATTATGAGGAGTCCATCGAGACAGGAGATCTCACCGCCGAGGCGGTACGCGCGTCACTCCCAATGAACGCATTTGGTATGACTGAGTTTGGCCTTACTCATAGCGTCTAGTGTAGCGGCCTGCCGGTTGATATGGTTGATTTTATTGACGAAAAGTTGACCATTTCTTGCTCTATACCGCGGTTGTGATGAAAACCGTAGTTTTCGAAAACTCTACCAGAGAGCAAACCACGGTTTTCATACAGAGCAAGGTATGAATTGACCGAATTGATTACCCCCTATGACACAAGACCGGAAGCAGCTCATCCGCTCCTTTTTGCGGCGCCACAGAAGCAATCAAAAAGAGTTGGCCCATGAACTCAATGTTGACGCCAGCACGCTCAGCAAGTGGATCAACGGCGTCAATCCGTGGCCGACGGATGCTCTGCAACAGGCTTGCCAATGGCTCGAATTAACCCCAGACGAAGAACAGCAGCTTGGGGGCGCGCTGGGAACGACGACCATCCCGGATGACACGCCCATCAAGCGCTCCATTCCCCAACCTCTACCAGCAGATTCTCCGCCAGACAGCCCTAACTTTGTGGGCCGCCAAAAAGAGCTACAGCTTTATCAAAAGCAATTGCAAACAGCAGGAATCGTGATCATTACAGGCCCGATTGGCGCGGGGAAGAGCGCTCTGGCGAGTCGACTGGTCGCCCTGGCTCATGCGCATAAACCGCTATTTTGGTACCGCTGTTTTCCACACGAGGGTGTGTTCGATATTATTTGGAAGTTGGCGGCCCACTTGGCGCACAACGGACATGATGAAGCCTGGGGCTGGTTGCACGCGGCCACAGAAAATGGGGAAGCGCCCAAGCTGGGAATCTTTTACGACTATCTGCTTCAGCATCTCCAGGGGCAAAACTATCTGCTCTATTTCGATGACTTCCACAATTTGCAGGATGATCCCCTTTACGTTGGGTTTGCCGAGCGGCTGGTGGCCTCGGTGGAAAAGGGTGATTTTCAGATGGTGCTCACGTCCCGGCGGAGGTTGGCGTTAGGGCCTTTTCAGTCAACGCCTCTGCCCCCGTTTACGCTTGAGGATACGCAGATCTTATTCCGCGCCCTTGGTCTCACAATCGCCCCCGCGGCGCTTGCCCAATTGCATACACAGGCCGCCGGCAATCTCGAACTGATTAAGCTGGCTGCGCATATCTGGCAGACCGACCCTTCATCGCCAGCCCTGTTCACCAATCTGGTGCAAGCCGACGCTATACAGGCATATCTGATGAGCCACATTGATCAGCGCCTGCCGGAAAAGGAGCGCCGCATCTTATCTGCCGGCGCCGTGCTGCTTGAACAGCCGGTTACGCCGGATATTTTGGAAGAAATTTTGGATGAAGGGGATCTGCACCGCAGCCTTCTAAGCTTGCGCGATGCCTATCTGCTTGAGGGGGTGGATTCCGAAAATCGGCGTGCGTACCGGCTGCCGACAGTCGTACAGGCCTTTTATTACGATCTTCTGGGCACGCGGCAGCGGCAGGATATGCACGGGCGGGCAGCAACTTTTTATGCCGCCAAGGATGAACCCTTTCTAGCCGCCACCCAATACCTCCACGCCGGGCGTGGAATGCTGGCTGCCCAGCAAGCCACGGCGGATGTGCGCGCCCAGCTCATCAAAGGGCGGGCCGCCGCATTGGACGATCTTTTGACCAAAATTGGGGGCGCAGAGCTGCCCACGTTGTGGCAAACGCGCGTGGCTCTAGCCAAAGGTCAGATTTGCTCCTATTTGCATCGTGCGCCCTTGGCCCAAGAATACTTTGCCCAAGCCATTGCGCGCCTGGCGCCGCTGGCGGAATCGGGAGAGGCGGTCCAGATACGGGCGCGGCTCTGTCGCGAAATGGGGTTTTTGCTCAAGTCCATTGCTCCCGCCGAAGCGGTGGAGTGGTTACAACGCGGCTTAAAGGACGCCCAGCACGACCGGGAGCTGGCTGCAGACCTTTGGATCCAGCTCGGCAATGCCCATAATCGGCTGGGCCATGCGGAAGCGGAAGCCCATGCCTATGAACAGGCATGCGCCCTCTTGCCGGACACAAATAGCTGGCTCTATCTCCTCGCGCTCATTGGGCTGGGCAAGTACTATTTCTTGCGCGGCGCCTATGTGGAAAGCCGGCAATATATGCAGCAGGCCAAAAACCTGGCCGACCAGCGGCAGGACCTGATTAACATGTTGGCCATGCGCGTCAATCTGGGCGCCCTCACTTTTACCACCAGCCTTTTGTGGGATGAAGCCAGTGCCTATTATCGTGAGGCGCTGGCTCTGGCTCAGCGCCTGGGCAACATTCGTGAGGCCGCGCGCAGCCGGCTCAACCTGGGCGTCTTGCGCGGCTGGCAGGAGCATACGGAGGGCGTGCAGCTATTATCCACCGCCCTGGACAATGCCCAAGCCCATGCCATTCACGATATTGAAGCCACTTGTCATGGATATTTGGCCGCCTTTGCCCTGCATGGGGCCGCGCAGGCGTCGGCGTATGCCCATCTGACCGCCGCCCAGGCGCTAATCGCGCATTCTAAATTTGACTATTTGCAACCATTTATAAACCAGCTGTGGGCGCGCTATCATATGCACCTGGGCCACCATACGCAAGCCCTTGATTTCGCCAACAACGCCATCCACGTGGCGCAGCAAAAGCAGATGGCCCAGGAAGAAGGAACTGCCTTGTGCATGCGGGGCCAGCTTTACGCCCGGCTGGATCAGCCGGCAGAGGCGCAGGCGGATTTTGCGGCCAGCCTGATCTTGCTGGCCGCCAACCCATTTGAGACGGCGCGCGTGAATCTGGCCTGGGCTCTTTCTTTGCCGATGACGGCGGCCAGCGCCGCCGGTCAAAGCAGATTGCAAGCGGCGTGTGCGGCATTTCGCGCCGTGCGTGCGGACGCGCTGCTGCAACAGGCGAATCCACTTTTGAATTCTGATTCCAGATCCAGGTGAGCGCAATGAACAACTACCCGATGCACCCTCAGCCAATCGTCCGCGCCGGTCGTCATGCCGTTTTAGGCTGGATCGCGCCTCTTGGTTTGGGCGCGTTCCTGCTTATATTGCTTTTGTGCCTCACCCGCGGTCGCTTTATGGATGCTCCGCGCGCGTCCGACATTCAGCATCTCCCAACCACCGAGACCGCCCGGCAAACGCCCGGCAATCTTGAGCCCAATGCCCAGTTTGAGGCAGCCGAGGATTTTATTGGCGATCTGCGGGCGACGACAAGTATTGCGTGGGCCGATTATGACCAGGATGGCGATCTCGATCTGGCGGTGGGCAATGGGAGCATTTATGTAGGCAGCGAATCCATTGCAGAGCGCGATCAAATTTATCAGAATAATCACGGTACTTTTGCGCTCATTTGGGAATCGGACGAGATATCCTCGACCCGCGCCATCGCCTGGGGTGATTATGACAACGACGGCGATTTGGACCTCTTCGCCGGATGCGACGGACGCAATCATCTCTACCAGAATGATCAAGGCCGCTGGCAACGCGTCTGGTCGTCCGCTGAAGTGAGCAGCACACAAAGCGTGGCCTGGGCCGATTACAATGGCGATGGTTGGCTGGATATTGCGGTAGGCAACGGGGCGGCCGCCATCGATCTCAATACCAACCAGACCACATACCGCGGCGAGCCCAATCTGATCTATGAAAATCACGGCGTAGATCAAGCAGGGAAACCAGTCTTTATCAGCATTCCGGTCGACTCTGTGAGCGAGCCAACCGGCGCCGTGGCTTGGGGTGATTCTGATGGCGACAACCGCCCGGACCTTGCCATCGGCAACGTGGCCGCCCCCAATCGCATTTATCAAAGTGTGGTCGACCCCGCCCGCCTATCGCAGACAGGCTCCCTTACCCAAAGCATCATCCTCTCGCAGACGCTTGTCTTTGCCCCAGACTTTGACACCTTAGGGCTTGCATGGGGAGATTATGATGGCGATGGCGATTGGGATTTGGCCGTTGCCAATGGCGGCGCTTCCGCCCTCAACACAGAGCGGAACCGCAATTTGCTCTATCGCAACGTATTGCGCGAAACCGGGCAGGTGGGTTTGGCGCTGGCTTGGCAGGCAGCAACGCTTGAATCCACCTCCCAGCTGGCGTGGGGCGACGTGGAGGGGGACGGCCGCCTGGAGCTGGCCGAGGCCAACTTAACCCCGCTGGGCCTCAGCACCTTTGGCCAGCCGAATCGGATCTATCGCGTGCAGATTCAAAGCGGCCAAACCGTGACTCTCACCCCTATGTGGCAATCGCTTGAATCGGACAACACATTGGATATTGCTTGGGCCGACTATGATGGCGACGGTGATCTGGACCTGCTGGCCGGCAATGCGGATTTTGATACGGGCAACATCAATCGACTCTATAAAAACAACATCACACTGCTCTCTCCCACTGCGGCCACCAATGTGGCGGCGGAACAAGATAATTCGCTGGACATTTCGTGGGGTGATTATGATCTGGATAGCCGCTTGGATGTGGCGGTGGCCAATCGCGGCCAGCCCAATCGCGTCTATCACAATGTAACGGTCAAGGGGCAGCCGCCCACTTTTGAACCCGTTGCGTTGCCCACGATTCCCACGGACATCAGCGGCAGCGTGGCCTGGGGCGACGCCGACAATGATGGCGATCTGGACTTGATCTTTGGCAACGGTGAGGTGAAATCGGTTGGCACGGCGCGCATTGCCGTGGGTTTTGCCCAATCGCGTTTTTCAGAATTGTTATCACGACGCTAATGGTGGGTGTAGCGGGTTTGTGTTGGCCTGGAGCAGCGATGATCCCCTTTGCCAAGCGCAAGGCTGCGGACCGGATATGGCTACGGCCAGCGTGGCCTGGGGCGATTATGACGCCGATATTTGATCTAGATCTGGCCTTTGGCAACAGGCTCTACGATCCACAGCCCAACCAGATTTTCCGCAATCTGTTTGTGGAAGAAGACCTCAATCGGTTTGCAAAGTTTGAAAGAGTCGGCGGCCTTTCAGACCAGCGAAATTGCCTGGGGTGATTATGACCGAGACGGCGACCTCGGTTAGCCGTTGCCGATATCGCCTGGAGACCCAACCAGGTCTATGAAAATCGGGGGCAAGCCAGCGACGGGGGGGCGCACAGTTTGATCTAGTGTGGGGAATCGCCGGAACAGGACGATAGCTTTACGATTGCCTGGCAAGATGTGGATGGCAATGGCTATCTGGATTTGGCCGTGGGCAACCATGGCCAGAATCGCATCTACGCCAACGAGGGCGGTCATATTGCACAGCAGCCCACCTGGACGTCCCTCGAAGCCGAAATAACCACCGGCCTGGCCTGCAGGGCGATTATGATCACGATGGCGATCAGGATTTGGCCGTCGTAATGGCGGGCTGTATCCGATGGTGCCCATTAAACAGCGCAATCAGCTTTATCGCAATGACAAGGGGCGCCTGACCAACCGGGCCGTATGGTCGTCGGCCGAGGCCGTCTCGACAGCCCATGTCACGTGGGGCGATGTCGACAACGATGGCGATCTGGACCTGTTAACGGCGAATATTGGGGACGCCAATACGCTCTATCTAAACGGCCGCGTACCCCAATCGCCGCCAACGCTGCCGGTTATTCAATACGGCCTGGCCCACGCCAGGGTGACCGCAATGAGTATACATCTCACATCGTATGGGAAGGGCCGTCTGCTGGCCATCCTTTTACCTGACACATCCCTTCAACGCGGTGCGACGCATTATCGCCTCTTTCTCGCTAGATGGCGGAGACCATTGGCAACCAGCCACAGCCATTCCCAACACGGAGCCCATTAAAAGCGCCACATCGCCCACGGGCGTTGGGCATGAGTTTCAGTGGGATATTGGGGCGGCGGTATGGGGCGCAGCGACAGCACGGTCTTGCGACTGCAAGTCATTCCGGCAATTCCCAAAGGGCCTTTCAAATTCCCCAGGCAGGCATATTATGCTGCGCCAGCCACCACCACGCCTCCCTTCAGCGTGCGCGGCGCAGAGTCGCGTGCTGGCTGCCGATGGAACCCCGGCCGCCAACTGCGGTCGTGTATAAGTTCGCGCCGGAACCGGGTGCGATTGGCGTGGTAATGGCAGAGGGCGGCGAGTCGTTTCAAACGGCCCAGTCAGGGTTTTCACTGTTGGGGCGAAGCGAATTGCGTCCAGGGGGACCGCTTGGTGGCCCTGCAACCCATATCCGCCACAACCAAATACACGCTGTTCCATACCAGCCCAACGTTTGTCAACACAGAGTTCCAGCCCTACCAGGTTGATGCATCGGGCGCCCAAACGTTGACGGTTTCCGCGTCCAATCCGCTGCTCTACAATTTGACGGTTTCGCTCGAATGGGACGCCCGCGCCAATCCCAATATATGTCTGATTTGGCGGCGAATTTACACGAAAACGATGTCGCGGCTGCTTTATATGACTGGTCGAACGGCCAGGCTGCGCTGGAGGCAATCACCCACTCTATTTTGACAAAGCCCATTGGCTCGATGCCGATATCCGCGTGTGCATACCAAATCGGCTGCGTCGCGGGCCGCCGTGGGCAGCGTTACTGATATGCGTTTTGAAAGCGTGCTGGACCAGGCAGCCCCAAGGCTATATCTTCACCAGCGGCCACGTTCACATGAGCGCCATTTGGAACAAAATATGGCAGCATCAGCACCGGCAGCGACGATGATTGAAGCGCACCTTGGCCCATGAATTGGAGCCATTATCTATTCTTCCTCTTTGATAACTATATCGGGTTAGCTCAAGACACGCAGGTCGTTACCAATGTTAGCGGCTGCCCGGGCACCATGAGGCGATCCGTATGATGAGGTCAATAGTGAGTTTCATCCCGACATAGCCTGGAAGCGAATGTAACCTGACGCTGTCACAACGCATTTGGGGCCGGTCAGATTGGCGTACAATCAATGCGGTCAGGACGGACCACACTGTGCGCCAAGGCCGTCCCCATTAATGATGAATCCATTGCTGGACCATCCAGCCTGCCGCTGGCGATAACCGATGTCCGTTATGCGCCGCAGCCGCCCACGGCGGCGCGCTGGCGGATCCACCTTTTCCTGGCGTTCAGCGATGGCCAGCCCTATGTAGCCAGCAACGGCGCACGCGCCTTTCTCCTGCACAACGACCGCCTGATCGACCTGGGCGGTCCGCGCCGGGACCGCGTCTCCGCTTGGGGAGCCAGCCCACAAGACACCCTATGCGTCTACGATCTGTCGGCCCGCCCAGCGCCCGTGGCCGGATGCAATGTACTCACGGGGACATCCACACGGTTCGAGGTAAGCAGACAGTCGGAATGGCTGCCCGAAGTGGTCATCACCCCCACCAGTCCATTCACCCTGGCGGTCAGCATCAGCCATCTCCCACCCAACCTGGAGTTGCAAGCCCGGCTCTATGCCGTCGAAAGCCCGCAGTCAGCCGTGCTAGCTTCGGCCACGTTTACCGATCCCAACAGCGATGGCGTCTATGCGGGTACGCTTGCCACCGACCAGTTTGTGCCGGATGGTTACCTCCATATTTTCAATCCGCAGGATATGACCCAAGGCGCGCTCGTCAACTATACCCTCCGTGGAGCGCCCGTTCTTTTTCTGCGCGACGCAGTCACGGTAACGGTGAACGTCACCGGCTCCATCATGCTGCGCAATGGCGGCGTCCAGCCCATTCAGCCAGGCGATACGCTCTCCCTGTCGGATGGCGCCAGCCTGGTCATCAGCCGCGATGGGCTGACCCTATCGCTTAGCGACGGTGGCACGCTTGCGCTTTCCGATGGCGGTGCGCCCATAGAATTGCATAACGGAGATACGCTTTCGCTCAGCGATGGCGGCACGCTTGCGCTTTCCGATGGCGGCACGCTTTCTTTGAGCGATGGCGGCACGCTTTCACTTTCCGACGGCGGCACACTTTCTTTAAGTGATGGCGGCACGCTTTCGCTTTCCGATGGCAGCGCTCCGGTTCGCTCCAGCGATGGGCAGATCACGCTCTATACGGATCCACTAAACTTTGGCTGGGGCGAATTTTTTACGATCCAACCTTTGGCTCTATTGCCCAATCCGCCCGCCTGGGCAACCTCTATTGGCAATGCATATCGGATCGTGGCTTCCCCCACCTTTACGCGCCCTTTTAGCGGCTCCATCAGCTATCAATATCTGGGCAGCGACATTGCAGATGAAGACGAAAAGTGGTTGCACATCTATAGATATGATGGCGCAACGTGGCGTCAATTGCCCACGCAGGTTGATGAATACCATAATATCGCGGTGGCCCAAACCGAAGGCGTGGGCGTCTTTGCGCTGATGTATAGCATCGAAATAGAGCTGGCCGCCCAAGGCTGGGAACTGGTGGGTTACCCAATTCAAGTGACGCAAACCGTCACCCAGGCGCTGAGTTCAATTGCAGATTATCACCCCGTTCTGCTGGATTTTGACCCCAATTTGGCAAACCCGTTTGAACGTTGGTCTCTCTATGATTCGGCGGCGCCAGACGAATTTCGCTCAGTTATCAACACGCTGGCTGAACTCCATTTTGGCAGCGGCTACTGGATCAGCGTCACCAACCCTAGCCCAATTCAATGGAAGCTGCAAGATACCCAGCCAGATCCCAACGTTAGTGCGGCGGCGTTGGCCGCAGACCAATCGGCGCGCGCAATTCCCGCCCTCTACTTTGGCAAACTCACCACGGCGCCGGCTGAACTCGCCCCCGCGTCCTTGGCCGATTTGAGCTTGCAAGCCTATATCAATAATACGTTGTGCGGGATTGGTCATATTGCGCAATCGCCGCAAGGAACTGTATATGCCATCCATGTCCTGTCCGACCAGATAGCGGGCGGTCTGCCCGGTTGTGGCGCACCGGGCAGCGCGATCACGCTCCAACTCAACGGACAAGAACTGCCCACCGCTCTCACCTGGGACAATCAACGCCTGCACCAACAAGAGATAAGTCAGATGCACCCCCCCATCGAAACACCCATGCCGACATCTATACCTTCAGCGTCCCCAACACCATCCCCCCTGCCGTCCGTCACGCCAAGCCCAACGCCTGGCGGCACACAAGGCCCAACTACGCCAGGGCATGTTGAATATCTGCCGCTAATTCGCAAATCAGTAGATCGCAATAGCCAGCCGTAGAGCCGACCTCCGGGAGGTCGCCACCGACAACCTGGTCAGACC
The DNA here is from genome assembly GCA_041391125.1 of Caldilineaceae bacterium. Taxonomy (GTDB): domain Bacteria; phylum Chloroflexota; class Anaerolineae; order Caldilineales; family Caldilineaceae; genus JACKBC01. The sequence continues at coordinate 87,054 of JAWKON010000027.1, read as the reverse complement.
ATTTTCTTGTCGGCCACCTCCCGGAGGTCTATGTGCTGGTAGATTGCGGTCTACTGAAAATAAATAAATGAATGATCGGCAAGGTCATTGCATTTGCCGCAATTGTGTTATACTTGTCGACGCCACTGTATAAGCAATCTGGCGCGTTCGGATCTCATGTGCTTAAGCCAAAGGCTGAATGGTAGCCCATACACATTCAGCTCATTATCACCCACTGCACACCGCAAATGAAGAATCATATTTACCGTTGTCCGCCTTATGGCGTTATCGTCGCGGCTGTGTTGGCCATCTGTTACACGATCTTATTCGTCAACGTTGGCCAAGCTGCAAAGGTTGATTTCCTTGACGTGATGACGCGGAACCAAACGCAAACCGTTCTACAACATTCTCAACCCTTTACAAACCCCGTCACCCTCCCCGCCGACTTCCCCCAGATCACCGTCACCACGCCCGCCAGCAGCACCGCCGAGGGGCTCATTTTCCTCAGCACCTTCTATTTTGACCTGCGCAATCAGGTTCCGGCGCAGCCCTATTTGCTCATTTTGGATAATGCGGGTGAGCCGGTCTTTTACCGCAAGATGCCGGTGGGCAACCCGCTTATCGACTTCAAGCTGCAGCCCGACGGCACGCTGACCTATGCCGATTTCCAGAATAACCAGATCTACGTGCTGGACAACACGTACACGCTGGTACGCACCATCGAGGCCAAGCATGGCTTTAAAGCCGACAATCACGAAGTATTGGTGCTGCCCAACGGCAACGTGCTCTATATGATCTACGACGCCCGCACGGTGGACATGAGCCAGCTCGCGCCCGGCGGGCTGCCCAATGCCACGGTGCTGGGCCTGGTGTTGCAGGAGCAGGACCCCGCCGGCAACATCGCGTTCGAGTGGCAAAGTTGGGACCACATCCCCATTACCGACACCAACCAGGACCTGACGCTGCCGGTGGTCGATTACATCCATGGCAACTCCATTGATGTGGATGATGACGGCAACCTGCTGCTCTCCAGCCGCCACATCGACGAGGTGACCAAAATTGATCACCAAAGTGGCGAAATTATCTGGCGACTGGGCGGCAAGGCCAACCAGTTTGCCTTTCTCAACGACAGCCGCCCCTTTATCAAGCAGCACGCCGCCCGCCGGCTCGATAACGGCCACCTGCTGCTCTTCGACAATGGCGACGGCCAATTTGGCGACGACCCGGCGGCCACGCCCGAGCGCTATTCACGCGCCGCCGAATATGCGTTGGACGAAGTCAACATGACGGCCACGCTGGTCTGGGAGTATCGCCACACGCCCGATGTGTACAGCTTTGCCATGGGCAACGCCCAGCGCCTGCCCAATGGCAACACGCTCATCGGCTGGGGCTCCACCTACCCCACGCTGAGCGAAGTCACAGCGGATGGGGCCAAGGCTTTTGAGTTGACGCTGGGTCCGGGACCGCAGCCCAATATTCCGCTGGCCAGCTATCGCGCTTTCCGCTTTCCTTGGCAGGGCTTCCCCGCCGAGCCGCCCGTGCTCGTGCCAAAAGAGGAAAACAGCGCCACCGTGTTATACTATAGCTGGAACGGCGCCACCGACGTGGCGTCGTATCAAGTGGAAGCCGCCAACGCACCGGATGATGGTGTGCTCATCGCCACCCACGACAAAACCGGCTTTGAAGAGCGCACCTTCATTGCCAACGCCACCGCCCAGCAATATTGTCTCTATCGCGTCACGCCCATCGACACGGACGGCGCCGCGCAGCGCCCCTCTGCCTGGCAAATGGCCGAACGCTGCATCAAGCAGCAGCTCTATTTGCCCCTGGTCAGCGTCGCTCAATAGAGTCAAACTTTATGGAAAATTGCGAATGGTAAATGGTGAATTGCTAATTGTGAACAGGGCCGGCTACAAGCATCCCTCTCATTCATAATTCACCATTTACCGTTCACCGTTTACAATTCATAACTCTCATGGAAATCCTCTACGTTCACCCGGCCAAACAGGAAGTTGACGCCCGCTACGACAAATACCGCTCCTGTTCGCCCTACCCGTTTATCCCGGTGGGCGTGGTGGGGCTGGTCAACATGCTGCGCCAACAGGGCCATCAGGTGACCGGCCTCAACCTGCCCATGGAGCTCCTGATGGAGCCCACCTTTGACTTCAAAGCGTGGCTCCGGGCGCGCCCGCCCGCTGGCTTGGTCATGGTGGACCTGCACTGGTATGAGCACTGCTATGGCGCATTGGAGGTAGCGCGGGCGGCCAAAGAAACGTGGCCGCAGACGCCGGTGGTGTTGGGTGGGCTGACCACCTCCAATTTTGCCGAAGAGATTCTGGCCGATTTTGCCTATGTGGATTTTGCCGTGCGCGGCGATGCCGAAGAGCCGCTGCGCCTGCTGGCCGCTCATTTGGCCGGTGACGCCCGCGTCGATCTGGCCGAAATCCCCAATTTGATGCGGCGGGTGGATGACGCCATCGGCCAGAATCCGCGCGCCTACTTTGCCGACCCGGCCAGGCTCGATTCACTCGATTTTGTCAACATGGATTGGCTGCAAAACTGGCGCAGCTACGCCGCCATTCAATATTCAGGCGCCGGCGCTATTGCGCTCAAACAGCCCAAGTTTCAGGGGCACTGGCTCACCATTGGCCGCGGCTGCGTTTTCAATTGCATCTATTGCGGCGGCGGCAAAAAATCGCACAGCGACCTGGCCGGGCGCAGCGGCTATGTGGTGCGCGCGCCGGCAAGTGTGGCCACGGATATTGAACGGCTCAAAGCGCTGGGATACGACCAGGTTTCGCTGTCGCTGGACCCGGCCACCTTTAAGCCTGAATGGTGGCGGGCGCTTTTTGGTTTGCTACGCGAAAGACAAATCAAAATCGGCATTTACAACGAATTTTTCCAGCTCCCCTCCAAAGACTTTCTGGATGCATTTGCGCAGACCGCCGACCTGCAGCATACCGAAGTGGCTATTTCGCCGCTCTCCGGCAACGAGGAGGTGCGCAAGCGCAACGGCAAATTTTACCCCAATCAGCGCTTCTTGCAGATGCTGCAAACGCTCAAGCAGTATGAGATTCCCATCTTCATCTATTTTTCGCTCAATCTGCCCGGCGAAACGCCGCGCACTTTTAAAGAAACGCTGGAATTGGCCCAAAAAATCGGCGAAGTCTACCCCCATCACCTGCTGCGCATGTTAAATCCCTGCCACACATTGGACCCAGTTTCGCCCATGAGCCGCCAGCCCGAGGCTTACACCATGCAGGTCCACTACCGCACCTTCCGCGACTATTACAACTATTGCAAAGGCACCGCCTGGCAGCCGCGCCAGGTGATCCGCGGCCAGCACCGCGGCTTTGAAATGCACGGCCGCCCCGACTTCGTCGTGGAAAAGATGGCCCAGCTCTGGGATATGTTTGCCCGCCAGCAGAAGTTTCGCTGCTTTCCAGTGCCCAGCGGGTGGTAGGATGACATGGTGAAGGGGTGACAAGGTGACCGTGCATCTGTGTCGAGCTAAGGTATATAATTGCTCGATAAGGCAGCGAACGGCGGTTGAGTAGGCTGCGGCAGTTGGCAGCCTTGGGAGCAAAGCGGCAGTATCGAAACCAAAGTGAGCGGGTCGACCCGTTTGGTCTCGATACGGGCGGATACAGCCCCGCCCTACCCTTCGATACACTCAGGACACCGCTCGACCGGCACTCGTCTATTTCGCTCATCCGGTCACCGTGTCACCCCTTCACCTTGTCACTCTGTCACCTTGTCACCTTGTCACCTTGTCATTGGTCACCCTATCCCATCACAGAAATGACCCAACATGCAACGTTCTCATTCCCGCTGGCCGGACTATTTCGATCTAGGCGTTATTGGCTTGACGCACGGGCTGAGCGACGGTTTTTCCTCGCTGCTCAAGCCGGTGTTAGCGCTGATCGTGGTCGATTTGGGGCTTTCCACATTTGACGCGGGCGTGCTGCTTAGCGTCTTTAGCGTCTCCACCTTTCTCTTTTTATATCCACTTTCGCTGCTGGCTGATTATAGCGGACACAAGAAGACGATTCTGCTCATTGGCATTGGCTTGGCCGCCGCGGCCTATTTTGCCATGCAGTGGACGACCACGTTTGCCGCCCTTTCGGCGCTGGCTTTTGTGGCCGGCGCTGGCAATGCGGTCTATCACCCCTGCGGCACGGCGCTGACGGCGGAACGCTTTGCACACCGCCGCGCCTTTGCCATTTCGTTCCACAGCATGATGGGCAATTTGGGCGCCAGCATGATGCCCATTGCGCAGGCCGCGGTGGCCATGGCCGCCGGCTGGCGCATGGCGGTGGCGACTTGCACATTACCGGCAGCCATTTTGTTGCCGCTGGTGGGCCTGCGCTTTGCCAACAGCGCACCCTCGCTGCATCAATTGCCGGCGACGGGTCGGCAGGAGCGCTTGCGGCAGATCACGGCGCTGGTGGTGGGCAACCGCAGCGTGGTGCTGCTGGCCGTTGTCTATGCGCTGACCGGCATGGGGACCGGCGTGCTCACCGGTTTTCTGGCGCTGCTGGCGGTGGCAAAGTTCAACCTGAGCACCGCCGCCATCGGCGCCGCCCTGACCACCTATTACGTGGCGGGTGTCTTTGCCAAACCGCTCATGGGCTATCTATATGACCGCCACGGCGCCCGGCTGGCGCTGCTGATCCCGCTGCTGCTGTGCGGCGCCTTGACCATCTGCGTGGCCTATGCGCCGTGGGTGTGGCTCTTTATGCTGGCGGTGGCGCTGGTGGGCACGGCCAGCCCCATCAGCCCCATCATCCTGACCGCCGCCGCCGATCACAGCGACAAAGAAGCGCTGGCCTCCTCGGTGGGGCTGATTTATACGTGCTATGGCCTGAGCTTTCTGTCGCCGCTGGTCGGCGGCTGGCTGGCCGAGCAGTATGGGCTGCCGGTGAGCTATCTCTTTGCGGCGCTGCTCATATGGGCGGGGGCGGGGGCGGCGCTGCTCCTGGAATCCACAAGGGCGGCCGCCAGACAGATAGTTGAACCGACGATTTCGAAATAGCAAGGAGACGCGCTTTCGATAAACAATAGATACGCTGAACAGTTTTCAGTTATCAGTGCTCAGTTTTCAGTGTGCAGTCAGGAAGTTCGCCCTGATCACTGTTCACTGAAAACTGTTCACAGGTGTTTCACAGGAGTAGATCGGCGCCATTGATGTCAATGGTGGCGCCGGCAATATAGGATGACTCCTCGCTACACAGAAAGGCGACCAAATTCGCCTCATCCTGCGGCGTGCCGAAGCGCCCCAACGGGATGTCCTGGCGTTCCTGCGCGCGGCGCTCCGGCGTGGACATCTCGCGCACCATGTCGGTATCCATGCTGCCGGGGGCAACGGCGTTGACGTTGATGTTGAAGGGGGCGGCCTCGCGCGCGGTGTGGCGCGTCAAGCCCAGGATGGCGGCCTTGGAGGTCGTGTAGTGTGCACCGCCAAAGGTGCTGGTGCTGCGTCCTGCCGACGAAGAGACATTGACGATCTTGCCGCTGCGCTGCGCTTTCATGCGCGGCAGCACGGCTTTGGTGCAGTTAAACGCCCCCTTGACATTGACCGCCATCACCAAATCCCACTCGGCATCGGCAATCTCTTCCAATGGCGAAGTCGTGCGCAAGATGCCGGCGTTGTTGACCAGAATATCGACCGTCTTGCACTGCGCGACGATCCGGTCAACCATCTGCCTCACATCATCCCATTGGCTGATATCGGCGATAACGGTGAATGCCTGGCCGCCCGCTTGCCGGATCGCCGTGACCGTCGCCGCAGCGTGAACTTCGTTGATGTCGTTGACAAAGACCGTCGCCCCTTCGGCGGCCAGCGTTTGCGCAACCGCCTGTCCCATACCGCGGCCGGCTCCGGTGATAAGGGCGATTTTTCCTTCAAAGCGTGATTTACTCATAGATTCTCCAAAGAACTGTCTGATTGTTTACAGCCGTAAACTGGCTCAAAATGGCTGGGCGCGTGAATGATCTCCTTTGGGCTAGTAGGCAAACACTGCCCAGTGCGTTATGATACAAAGACTCTCCTCAAGAATCAAATGCTCCTATACGCAGGAGTGTGTCCCCAATTTGGGGGCAACCCTTTTCACCTATGCCAACCGCGCATATAGTCAAGAGCCACAATTATTGATAGCGCTCGGCTTGGGCCGAAAACATTCGGGCGTATTGTCCATTTTGCGCCATCAGCTCGACGTGTGAGCCCTCTTCGATGAGCTGCCCATCATCCAACACCAGAATCTGCTGCGCCATGCGCACGGTCGAAAAACGATGGGAGATAAAAATGGTGGTCTTGCCCGTGGTCAGCTCGGCAAAACGATTGTATACCTCGTATTCAGCCAGCGCATCCAGCGCCGCCGTCGGCTCGTCCAGAATCAGAATTTGCGCGTCGCGCATAAAGGCGCGGCTCAGGGCCAGTTTCTGCCATTCACCGCCGGAAAGATCGGCGCCATTTTCAAAGGTGCGCCCCAGTGTAGTTTCATATTTTTCGGCCAGCTTCTCTATTACGGGCACGGCGCCGCCCTTCCCCGCCGCCGCCACAATCCGATCCATCTCCGCCAGATATTCCACTTGCCCAAAGCCAATATTCTCTTTGGCCGTGAGGTCATAACGCACAAAATCCTGAAAGATAACGCCGATCTGCCGACGTAAATCGGCCAGATCATAATCGCGCAGGTCGCGGCCATCCAGCAGGATTTCGCCCGCCGTGGGGTCATAGAAACGCGTCAACAGCTTGATCAGCGTGGTCTTGCCGGCGCCATTCTCGCCGACCACGGCCACGGTGGCGCGGGGTTGAATCGTAAACGAAACATTATTCAGCACCGCCCTTTCCGTACCCGGATAGCGAAAAGAGACGTTGCGGAATTCGATCCCTTGGACCAATGGCGAGGAGACCTTTTGCACACCCTGCGTTTGCAGCGCCCCATCGACGGCATCCGGGGCCAAATCCAAAAAATGATAGAGATTGCTGACAAAGAGGCTGTGTTCATAAAAAACACCCATCGTGTGAAAAAGGCTGCCCAGCCCGCTGCGAATTTGTTGGGCCGCCTGAAAGATAAGCGCCAGATCGCCAAGCGTAATGCGGGCCAGCGCAGCTTGAAAAATGCCGTATGCCCAAACAATGCCGATCCCAAAGACTGACAGCAAAACCGTCAACAAATTGACGCGTTCGTATCGAAAAGCGAGCGCTTTGTTTTCCTGAATAAATTGATGGCTATATTTGAAATAGCGTTGCAAAAACGGAGCTTGCAGGCCAAAAAGCCGCACCTCTTTTACGGATTCGCGTTGGCTGAGCAGATTCACCAGATAGTAGACCATGCGCTGGGTTGGCGCCCGTTCCGTCCAGACTTTGAACATGGCATTGGCGCGTTGGGCTTGGGTAACAAGCTGCGGCAGGCTTGTCAACAAAAGCAAGGGGATGATCAGCGGGTTCAGCCGCGCCAGCAAGCCAAAGGTAGCCAGCAGCGACAGCATTTGACCCGAGGTGTCGACCAAAATCCAGGGCAAGTTGCGCATGCGCCAGGAATCGCTCTGCGCATTTTCCAGTTGGTCATAAAAGGCGGGTGTTTCAAAAAAGGCAATATCCAGTGTAGAAGCTTTCGCCAATAGGAGACCGCGCACGTGATAATCCGCTTGTTCCCCCAGCGTGGTGCGCAGCGCCAACACGAGCGATTGGCTCACATCGCCCAGGATCAACACCAGCGCAAAGAGCGCCGCCGGGGTAATCAATTGCGGCCAATCCACGGCGGTATTGGGGTCAGCCGCGGCCAGCAGTAAATTTACGCGGTCGATGATCACTTTGACCAACCATATTTGGGCTGGCCGCGCCAATGCGTTGACAACTGTCAACCCGAAAATGACCAGTGTAGAGCCGGGATTCGTTTGCCAAATGAGAGCGAAGACGCGCGGATAGTACTGCAAGACGCGCCGCAGAGTCTGCCATTGTTCGCGCATGATGTGTTCCCTGCCTCTTTGATCTTTGCAGATGGCTGCTTAGCGCCGTTCACGCATGGCCTGCACAGTAAAATCAGGTGATAGATAAAACTCGAAAATGCTGGCCTCCAGGGCGCGTATTTCGTGAGCCAGCCGCAAAATGGCATCAGCCTCGGCGTTGGGGATACGCACGCAGCCATCGCTATCCGCCATGATCAAGTCGCCCGGACGGATGCGCAGTTGGCCCACCGTGACCGGCGTGTTGATGCGCGTCACGTTGAAGACGCCATGACCGGGCACCGTACCCCAGGCCCAAATGGGCAGCCCCACCCGCTCTATGCCCGCCAAATCGCGCACCGTGCCATCCACAATCGCGCCGACCACGCCCAACCGCTTGTGCAGCGTGGCCATGCCGTCGCCAAAGCTGGCCCCGCGCCCCGGCCGCCCGTCCACATCTTTCAACACCGCCACCAGCGGTCCTTGGGCTGCCTCCAATACTTCATAATAGTCGGGCCAATCGAGCGCCGCCGTATCGGGGTCGTTGGTTGTCACCTCGGCGGTGACCGCATAGCCCACCACCGCGCCCAAAGCGGGCAGCAGACAGCGGATGGTGTGGTCGGTGTACTCTTCGTTGGGCAGGCCGCCGTGGCGCACCAGCGCGTTGAAAACGGTGGCCGAATCCAGGGCCCGCAGGCCGTCAATGGTGGCTTGGTTGACAAGATGCATAGTTGGTTCCTTCTTGGTTGGTTTTGGGGAGATAGCAATGAAGATCACAATATCCTGTGGGGCAGAATCTGTAGTAGAATATCAATGTCGTTCAGTTAGCAGTGATCAGTTTTCAGTTTCCAGTGTAGCAGTTCACCCTGGGAACTGAGCACTGATTCCTGTTTACTTTGACACGAAAATCCTTAACTTAATGACATTGAGCAGAATAACAGCTACAGTATAGCATATATCCAATCGCTGTTGGCAACACGCCGAAAAGGAATGGCAATGAAGATTCGCAAATACCGCCCGACAGATCGCGAACCCATCAAGGCAATTACGGCCATTTGCTTTGCCGACGTTTCGACTGACCATGCTATCGAAGCGCGTTATGGCCAGGTTGCTGGGAAAGATTGGCGCTATCGCAAAGTGCGCCACATTGACGATGATATTGCCGCCAATGCGGATGGTATTTTCATCGCTGAGGAGGGTGTAGAAGGGGATGCGCAGATCATTGGCTACATCACCACACGCATTGATCACGACACAAAAATCGGCGGCATCCCCAATCTGGGCGTCTTGCCCACATATCGCAGGCGCGGCCTCGAAGCCAATTAATCGAGACCGCCATCCAGTATGCCAGGGCGGAAGGGATGATCTATATGCGCATTGAAACATTGGCGCATAACCCCATTGGACAATATCTTTACCCCAGTTGTGGATTTGAGGAGATCGCGCGGCAGGTGCATTATGTGATGCCGCTGGCGGAAGTGACGGACATGCCATGACCACCACCCCGTTGAGCCTCCATAGTTTTTGCGGGACGGTCTGAGGAACGCGGCCATGTTATTGCAGACCAAGTTTCATATTCCGACCGCGGACGGCGCTGGTGACGCGTCCGCGCCTATTGGAAAAACTGCACGCGGGCCGCGCCGGCAAGGTGACGCTGGTGGCGGCGCCGGCGGGCTTTGGCAAGACTACATTGGTGGCCGAATGGCTGCGTGCGCTGGATGTGGGTACGGCCATTGCCTGGCTTTCGCTGCAACAGGCCGACAATGATCCGACGCAGTTTTGGGCGTATGTGATGGGCGCTGTTTATGGCCCATGGAGCCAAAGCAAACGCGAGCGGCCCGCCAAAGCTGAATCCGCAATCTGGTGAGCGCCCCCGTTTGATGAGCAGATCATTATGTTGCTCAATGAATTGACGGCCCAGCCGCGCCCGGTGGTGCTGGCGCTGGACGATTATCACCTGATCGAAAACGCGCAAATTCACGACACATTGCAATTTTTGCTTGACCAGATGCCGCCCCAGTTGCACATGGTGCTCATCACCCGTGCGGACCCGCCGCTGCCGTTGGCGCGCCTGCGGGCGCAGCGTGAAATCCACGAAGTGCGCACCGCCGATCTGCGCTTTACCGCCGCCGAGGCCGCCGCTTTTTTGAACCAAGTTATGGGGCTGGCCCTCTCGAATCCGCAGGTGGCCGCATTGGAAGAGCGCACCGAAGGGTGGGTGGCCAGCCTGCAATTGGCCGCCCTCTCGCTGCAAAACGTGGGCGACCCCGATCACTTTATCGCGGCGTTTGATGGCGGCCACCGGCACATTCTCGACTATTTGACCGAAGAAGCGCTGCAACATCAGCCGCCCGCCGTGCGCGATTTTTTGTTGAAAACCAGCGTTCTCGAGCGCCTGTCGGCGCCGCTGTGCGATCTGCTGACGAACCGGCGCGATAGCCAGACGATTCTGGCGCGCTTGGAGCAGGCCAACCTCTTTCTCATTCCGCTGGATGCGCACCGCCACTGGTATCGCTATCATCACCTCTTTGCCGATATGCTGCGCAAACTCCTCCACGCGGCAGTTGGCGACCGTGGAGTGACGCAATTGCATGGCCAAGCGGCGCGCTGGTTTGCCGAACAGCAGCAGATGGATGATGCGATTCATCACGCATTGACCGGGCGCGATTATGCGCTGGCCGTGGAGCTGATTGCGGCGGCGGAGTTGGCGGCGGAAAACAAAGGCAATTTCTATACGCTGCTCGCCTGGTATGAGGCCGTGCCGGAAAGCGAGTTGCGCAGCCGCCCCAAGTTTACGATTCGCTATGCCCACAAAGTTATGATAATGAAATCCGCCGACGAAACCGATGCCGTGCTCGATTCGCCCTGGCTGGCCGATCTGACCGATCCCGAATTGCTGGGCGAAATGGCGGTGCTGCGCGGTTATGCGGCCTGGAACCGCGGCGATATGGATCATGTGGCCGAGTATGCCCAAGAGGCGCTGAAATTACTGCCGGACACCAATGATTTCTACGGCGGCATCTTTAGCCTACAGGGCTATTTCGAGTTGGGGCAGGGCAATTTAGAAGCCGCGGTCACGGCATTAAAGCGCGCCGCCGCAGCGAATCGCGATTTGGGGCGTACCGGAGGTGTGGTGAGTAGCTATAGTACACTGGCCTACATTTACCGCCAGCTCGGCCGAACGGCGGCTGCCGCGGAGGCGATGGATGCTTGTTTGCAGCTTGTGGAGGGCACCGCCTGGGCCGCCGAAGGCGACGTCAATGTAGAGATCGCCGGCGCCCACGCCATGCGCGGAGATTTTGCCCGCGCCGAGACATATTTACACAAGGCTTTACCAATTTATCAGGAATCTGGAAACAGCCGGGGGGAACGCATGACGCTCCTCTATTTTGTGCTGCTCAAGCGGTTACAGCGTGATTATGCGGCGGCCCTGTTGTGGCTGCGCCAGGCGCAACAACTGAGGGTAACGTCCGATGATTGGTGGGGCGAAAGTTGTCTGGCAATAAGAGAGGCCGAACTGGTCTGGGCCATGGGGGATTCCGACCCCATGCGCACCTGGTTACAGAGCGAAGCGGCCTGGCCAGACACTTTTTGCCGTTGATTACAAGCAACCCGCTGTCAGTTTCAAATCCTATTGGCCGCCAACGAGCCCACCGCCGCCCTGCCGGACCAGCTATTTACCGATCTGGAAGCCTTGATTGCCGATGCCGAGAAAAGACACAACGTCAATTTTCAGTCCTATTTGCTCACATTGCAGGCGTTGGCCGCCATGCACAGCGGGCAGCGTGCCCAAGCCTATACCCATCTGCAAATGGCCTTTGATTTGACAGAATCTTCCGAATATCTGCTCTGCTTTCTGAACCTGGGAAACCCATGGAAACGCTGGTGGAGCAAGCCGCCGCCGACGGCGTGGGCGGTGACTTTGCCCAGAAAGTGTTGCATGCATTTCAGCAGCTCCGGGAGAACGCCCGCCAAAATGCCGCCGCCCAAAGCACCGCGGAATTGCCTGACGTCCCCGCGGCCACCGCGCCCGCAATTGCGCCGCGGTCCGGCGGCTCCACTGCGCTGAGCGAACCGCTTACGGCGCGAGCAGGAAGTTCTGGCCTTTGATCGTCGCCGGTCTGACCAATCAAGAGATCGCTGACCAACTGGTCATTTCGCTGGCCACGGTCAAGCGCCACATTTCCAATCTCTATGGCAAATTGGGCGTGCAACACCGCTTCCAGGCCATCGCCCGCTTCCGCTCCCTGCAATTGACCTAGTACACCCTCTCTACAACCCCATCTACAACGCCAGTTTACAGCCCCATTTACAATCTTTGGTCGATGCGCACCCCCGGCCCAACCGGTACCCTATCTCCAGAATATTGTCCAAATCTTTTTGACAAAGGAGATAAATATGCATCCCATCAACGGTCTTCAGCTCGACGAGTGGGCAAATGAGCATCACCAGCAAGCTATCACCCGCGCGCAACGCGAGCTAGCGCCCAATCTGCGAGGGCGAAATTCAGCCTCGCCCAAGGATAACTGGCTGCGTTCCGGCGCCAACATTCTGGTAAATGGCTGGTGCGGCTGCGCAAAGAGACAGACGTTCCCGCGCCTCAACGCGCAAAGCATGATATTGGAGTTTGGACAATGCATAATCAGACGAGCGCATCACCCGGATGGCGATTCCATTCCAGCGGTTCCTGAGCACCCGCAAACAGCCGTTTTGCACGGTCGTATCCATCAGGTCATACATGAGAAAAAGCGGCGGCAGCGTGGTGGTATAGGAGATGGGGTCATTCCAGCCTCACCAATCCTGATGCCAAAACAGCGCGGGCAAATGGGGCGGCTTGCTGATGATCATACTCGTGAACGGCTGGCGGAGAGGGGGTGTGGAGTTTTTGTCTGCCCGATTGTGAAGCGTTGCAGAATGGGGAAGTGCTAGTGGTATACTATGCGGGAACGACGACTGCAATGGATCTGCATTGGGTGCGGTTGACGATATAGGATTCTGGTTCTTTGGGAACTCTTATGGTTGACATGCACACCACCGGTTAAATCCGGTGGCTGATGCGGCAAACCGGCTTAAGCCGGTTTACTTTAACTGGCGCGCAAAGGCTTTGGGCGCATTTCTCTTGCCGTTGCGGTCTCTGGGGAATGCATTCTGTGGTACGTCTCACCATGCCCGCGCGCGATGGCGGCGCACTTCAACAGCGCCGCAACCGAGCGCTTAACCGGAAACCCAAGGAGCGAACATTATGCCTCGATTGAATGGTGGGCAGGCGTTAATCAGATCACTGGCAGCCAACGGGATCAACACAGTATTTGGGTTGCCCGGCCGGACAGTACGAAGGTGTAGATGCTATCTACAGCGAGCCGCGCATCCGCTACATTTCAGTGCGCCATGAACAGGCCGCCACCTATATGGCCGACGGCTATGCGCGGGCCAGCGGTCAGATTGCGGCGGCAATGGTCGTGCCAGGTCCTGGGCCGTTCAATGCGCTCTCCGGCGTGGCCACGGCCTACGCGACCTCGAGTCGATTGTTGCTCATCACCGGTGTCAGTCATCACCGACAGAAAGGTGTAGACTATGCGCAGTCGCCCTGGTTGCAAGGGCTGACCAAATGGACGGCGCGCGCCAGCGCGCCCGCCCAAATCCCCGAGCTTATCCAAGAGGCCATCCAGCAACTGTGGACCGGCCGACCGCGGCCCGTTGCGCTGGAAATCCCCGCGGCTGTCTTTGCGGCAATGGACGATGTCATCATGTTGCCGCCCAAGGCATACCCCGTCCAAACAACAACGGATGCACAAGCGATTCAGCAGGCGGCCCAACTGCTGGTCGAAGCCAAGCGACCGGTCATCTGGGCCGGTGGCGGCGGATGCGTTCTGGGAGAAAACGCGCCGGCAGCCATACGACGCCTGGCCGAATATTTGCAGATACCGGTAGTCACCACCCGTCAGGGCAAAGGGACGCTGCCGGCCGCGCATCCACTTGCGTTGGGTATGGCCGAACTGCGTTATGCCCCCTTGAAATCCTGGCTCGATGGGCGCGACCTGGTTTTAGCCATTGGAACCAGCCGCGATTTTACGCATTCCACGCAGCCAGTGATCAAAATTGATGTGGATGCCGGCGAGCTGGCGGAAGCTGATCACATTCTCAATTTTCATGCCGATGCCCGTTGGATGGTGCAAGCGCTGTGCGAAGCAATCGAGCGGATGGCGTCGCCACGGCGCGCAGAAGCGGCCTCTGTGCAGGCCGATGTGCGGGCCATCAATGCCGCGCGCTTCGATCCGGCGCATCAGCTTCAGCCCCAATGGGACTTCATGACGGCCATCCGCAATGCGCTGCCGGAGGATGGCATTCTGGTGCAGGGCATGAATCAGATGGGGTACTACAGTCGCAACTACTTTGCGGCATCGGCGCCCCGCACCTACTTCACCAGCTCCTCCCACGGCACACTGGGCGCGGCATTTCCCATTGCGCTGGGCGCCAAAGTGGCGCAGCCGGAACGCGCGGTGGTCGCGCTTTCCGGCGATGGCGGTTTTCTCTATAACGCTCAGGAGTTGGCGACCGCCGTGCAAAATCATATCAACGCTGTGGTCATTGTGTTTAACGACAACGCCTATGGCAATGTCCTGCGGGCGCAGATGGAGGAGTTTGACGGCCACGTCATTGGCGCCAAGCTGCACAACCCGGATTTCGTCAAGCTGGCGCAAACATACGGCGCCCGCGGCCTTCTGGCCCAGGATGCCGCCGCATTGGAAGGCGCGCTGCGTGACTCTTTTGTTGCGAATGCGCCCACCGTGATCGAAGTTCCCGTTGGTATGCTGGAACGTAAATATTAGTCATCGCACGTTGAGCTGTCTTTCCCTTCCACCCTGACTGCGGTTGGAAACTCGACGAGTTGCTCCGGGCCAGAGAACGCCACGAAGCCTTCGGCCTGACGCTGGACATGCGTTCGCTGCCCATCTATAAGCACTTTCCCAACATCATCTTTTATGGCAAAAGCCCCGAGCGCGACCGCGAAATTGAAATGGTCTGCGCAATAATCCGCACTGCGGCCCGCGCCGGCATCGATTCTCTGCGCTATAACACCTGCATCTTGCCCATCGATCGCACCGCACCGGAAGCCGGACGCGGTGGCTACTATCAATCTTAGGCGTACAGTTTCGGCTGCACCAATGCCATAATGCAGGCGGTCTACGGCGGCGGATGAGCTTACGCCAAGATTCACGTAATAGGCTACTGCACCAACCGCCGGAAGGGCTCCTTCTGCAGATCAGCCACCAGCATTTGATCCAGCGCATCATTCTCCAACCCACGTTTGATGACGCCAAACGCTTCCCTGGCCGCAGCCGCGGTCTGTGCAATATCGGCGTCGCTGTGGGCCAACGTAGCCTTGAAGGACATGTAGGTATGCACGCCTCGCCGCGCCATCTCTTGGATAAAGAGCGTCGAAATTTTGCGGGGGTCGATGCCCGCGGGAGTCTCAATGTGTACCGTCGGGTTGCTGTGCAGCCCCACACAACTGCCGGCCAGTCCGGCATCGGCCAGCGCAGCGTTGAGCGCGCGGCGTAACTTTTCGCCAATTTCCTGGAAGCGCGCTTCCGAATCGCGCCGTTTCAACTCGCGAATAGTGGTCAGCGACGCGGCCAACCCGATGTTGTCGCTCCAATAGGAGCTGGAGATGAACATGCGCGCCGCCGGCTCCATCACCGCCCGCCCCCCGACGACTGCGCCCATTGGGTAGCCGTTCGACATGGCCTTGGCCACCACCGTCATATCGGGCGTCACGCCGACAATGCTCTGAATGCCGCCAATGGCCTGCCGCCAGCCACAGGAGACCTCGTCAAAGATCAGGATCGCATCATGGGCGTGGGCCAGCGCTTTTACCCCTGCGAGATAACCGGCTGGCGGCAACGCCGAGCGGGCCGGCTCCATCATGATCGCGGCCACTTCGCCATGATGTTCGTCGAGCAGCCGCTCCAACATAGCCAGATCGCCATAGGTGAAGGGGATGACGGTGCCCGCCAATGCTTTGGGCACGCCAATCGGTTCAATACCGGCAAAGGGATATTCACCGCTCTCCGGGTCGACGCCAAAGTTGGCGGCCTGATACCAGTCGTGCCAGCCGTGGTAGCCGCAGATCAGGATCTTGTCGCGGCCGGTCGCGCCGCGGGCGATGCGGGCGGCGACGGCGCACGCCTCCCCACCCCCTTTGGTGTAGCGCACCATCTCGGCGCTGGGCAACGTAGCGCACAGCTCTTCAGCCAATTCTAGTTCGAGCGGGCTGTTGAGCGTGTAGAGGCTGCCGCGGTCGATCTGTTCCTTGACCGCACCGTCGACCACTTCGTCGGCATGACCCAAGATGATGGCGCCGACCGCGTTGACCCAATCGATATATTCGTTCTCGTCCACATCGATAAAGCGCGACCCTTTGGCGCGCTGCGCATAGACAGGGCTGACGCCGCGCGCAAATTGATCGGCGCGGCGGCTAATCAGCTGAGTCCAGCCGGGGATCAACTCGCCGGCGCGGCGGTAAAGTTCCTGCGAACGGGAGGTGTCAAGATGGGTGGTCATTATTTGCGTCTGTTCGATGTCGGTCCAATCTCGAAATTCTGGCTTATTGTAGGACAGGCCCGATAGATGTGTCAATCGGCGCAAAAACGTGAACTCAGCTCAAATTTCGGCGTAGACCTCCAACTGATTGCCTTCCGGATCGGCGAAGTAGACCGTGCGGTGGCCGCGCGGTTGGTCTGCTGGCGGGTCCAGGATGGTGATCCCCTTGGCTAAAAGCTGGTCGTAGCACTCATCAACCTGGGCCGGTTCGACCAAAAAAGCCAGTTGCACACCCGGCAATTCAGGACGGACGCCGGCGCCGTCATAGTGACGCGTGCGTTTACGCAGGCCAAGCAATACGCCACCGGCGCGCAAAGCCAGACTTGTCTCCGATTCAGAGTCGACCGCAAAAGGGAAGAGATCCCGATAGAACGCCTTCATGCGTTCCAAATCATCACAAAGCACAATCACATAATTCAGTTGGTGAACAGCGGTGAGCATAAAATAATCTCCTTTGGGCGTACCTATTCAGGCACTCAAGGGCTGAGCTTGTCGAAGCCCGGGTTCCCTTCGACGTCCCAAACACAGTTTGGGCGCTCAGGGAACGGCTGAATAGTTACCTTTGGGCTAATAGACGGACATTGTCCTGTGCGATATAATACAGATACTCTTCGCAAGAATCAATTGCCGCAATAGTGCGATTGCCAAACAGTCCCGGAAGTCCACATATTCCCACAGCGCCGTCGTCATGCAAGCGGCCAAGGCGACCGCGTCCTTTGGCCAGCTCGTCATTCTTGGTTCCCCGCGCGTGCCGGTGGAAGGCAATCTGACAGAGCTACTTTCTGATGTACACCTGCGCTGGATCACCCTGCGCGGCGCGCTCGAATGGTGTGTACCCATGTATCCGGATGTGGGCAATCGCACTTCGCAGTGGAGCAAACAGGAGACGATCTTTGAATGGCTGCGCCGCGGCGCATTACAATTGGAACCGCTCATCTCCCATCGCCTGCCGCCGCAAGAGATCAAGCAGGCCTATGAAGGATTGCTGCGCCAGCCGCAGGGGTATACGGGTGTAACGTTGGTGTGAGAGCAGCGCGGCACTCTTTGGTTTCGCTGCCAATGGGCGATGCACATAAAACTGCGGTTTTGCTGAAAGCTTTGAACCTCCTGCAGATAGCCCGCCGGTTGGGCTGAATATATGTAGTAAATCAGGCAGAGGTAAAAGAGCAGGAAGTCAGGAACGGCGTCCAAATAGGCCCGGACTCTCCCCAGGATCCAGGCCTATTTGGGCCGCTATATTGCGGTTGGGCATAGCTGAGAAAATCTCGACCTTTTTTCTAGTCGAGTGACACATTCTCATCTGTGCCAGAGTCAACCATATATGTCGTGGCGATGTTTGCTGCAAAACACACTTTCTGTAGCGTCTGCTTTTTTGGCTAGCTCCTATTAAAGAGTACGCCTTAACGGTTGGCCACGGGCAGAAAGAGCTGATGTAGCGGGGCATTCTCAGCACTGCCGTCAGCAGTCTCCTCCTCAAAATTACCATTAGTGGGATCGTCGGCGCCGTCAGCGTCCGGCGCCAACGCTGCGCTGCCCATATCGACCACCGACGCCGCCGTCGCGCCCGCTACCCCTAAGGTTCCCCCAATGTTCATGCCATCAATAATCTGACTGCCAAAACCATGCGCCGCCCCACTCCAATACGGCGCATAGGCGCAGTGCGTATTGTTGGCGCCCAAGGTGCTGGGCGTGCAGGTAAAGATATCGGCCGCAGTCCCGCTGGCGCCGGTGACGGCAAACGCCCCGGCCATGGATAGATAGAGCTTGCCGCTAGCCTCCACCGACAGCCCCCAAATCTCTTCCGTGGAAGCCGTCAGCTCCGCGGTGGAACCATCAAAGTAGAGCGACCAGCTTCCGCTGGTGGGCACGCCCAGCGACGTGGGCGTAAAGGCCAGAATATCTTCATCATTGGCCGATACGCCCGGCACGCTGGCGCTGTTCAGCGTGCTAATGAGCAGTCGCCCATCCGGCGCAAAGTCAATGGCGTTAATGTCTTCACCGCTGGTGGTCAAGCCCACATCGGCGCCGCGGAAGTAGAGCTGGAAGCTGCCCGCTGTGTTATTTCCCAACGACGTAGGGATGAAGTGCAGAATGTCCGAGTCATCCACGCTGCCCGCGCCGCTAACGGTGACCGGATTATCAGTGCTCAAGAGCAGGCTGCCATCGCTCAACACTACAAAAGCATCCACATCCACGCCGCTGAGCCCCACATCCGACCCATCAAAGACTAAGGACCACGTGTCGGTGTTGGGATCAAAGGCCAAAATATCCTCATCGCGGAAACTCAAGCTGCCCACCGTGCCGTTGGCGCTGGTGCTCAAATAGATCATATCGCTGTTGCTGGCCGCCGGATTGACCGTCACGACTACATCATCGGTGGCCGTCAGCGCACCGTCGCTGACGGTCAGGCGCAGCGTGTAGACGCCGTTGGCAGCAAAGCTGGCCGTGGTGCTAAGCGCGTTGACGTTGCCAAAGGTGACCGCGCCCGGCCCGCTGACCACGCTCCAGGTGGTCACCAGCCCGGTTCCGGGCAGGCCATCATCGCTGGCGCTGCCGCTCAGATTGGCGGCGGCGGGCAGCGTAATGGTCTGGTCGGCGCCGGCATTGGCGGTCGGCGGCTGGTTGACTGGCGCGCTGGACTGCACGGTGACCAAAACAGTATCGCTCACCGCGAGCTGACCGTCGTTGGCCGTTAAGCGCAGCGTGTAGAGTCCTTCCACCGCAAAGGTGGCGCTGGTTTGCGCGGCGTTGGGGTTGGCGAAGGTTACCGCGCCTGGTCCACTTTGCAGCGTCCAGGTGGTGACCAGATTGGCGGGCGCCGGCAAGCCGTCATCGGTGGCGACGCCGAGCAGATTTACGCCCGCGGCCAACGTCACCGTCACGTCGTCACCGGCATTGACGGTGGGGTCTTGATTGCTGCCGTTGCCGGCCAACCAGTTATAGGCGGCCAACACGTTCAGTCGGCCCTGGCCAAAGTTGTTATCGACGCCCGCCGCGCCCAGATCCACGCTGCTGTTGAGCAGGGCGGCCTGCTGCTGCGCGGCCGTGGCGCCGGGAAAAGCGTTGAGCAGCAGCGCCAGCGCACCCGCCACATGCGGCGCGGCCAGCGAGGTGCCGGTCTGGCTAAAGTAGAGCCCGTAGCGGTCGGTAGTCAATACGTTGACGCCCGGCGCGCTCATATGCGGGAAGGTGACGGTCGGGCCGCCACAGGTGGCGGGGCCGCGGCTGCTCAGGCTGTAAATCAGGTCGTTATTGTTGACGGCGCCCACGGCGAAGGCGCTAGGATTGTTGGCCGGGCTGTAGCCTGTATTGGCGTTGGGACCGGCATTGCCCGCCGCAAAAACGGGCAGCACACCGGCGGCGCGCAGCACGGCAATGTCGTTTTCAAATTCAAGATTACAGCCCGGGCTTTGGAAGGTCCACGAACCGTTGACCACGTTGGGCGTGTCGGCGGTGGCGGGGTTGCCATCGGGGTCCAGCAGCCATTGGAAGGCGGCGTGGATGCCGGCCACCGTACCGGAGCCCTGGTCGTTAAAAATTTTGGCCGCGATCCACTGCGCGCCGGGCGCCATCCCTAGCGATGTGCCGCCGGCGTCGCCACCCACCATAATGCCCATGGTCCAGGTGCCGTGGCCGCTGGCGTCGAACGGGGTGGTATGCTGGCCATAGGGGTCGAACCAGCTATTGGCGCCCCCGCGATAGCGGACGGCCAGCTCGGGGTGGTTGATGTCCACGCCCGAATCCATATTGGCCACCACAATGCCCTGGCCCTGAAAGCCCTGGCTCCACAGCGCCGGCGCGTTGACCAGCGCAATGTTGGGTTCGGGCGCACCGCCTTGCAGCAGCGCGCTGTTCAGTTTTGCACCGGATGGGGCGGCGGGCGCTATGACCGCCTCGTTGAGCACAATTTTGTCCACCACGGCCAATTGGGCCAGTTCGCGAATAACCGCGGGCGTGGCCGTTACCTCCAGCCCGTTGATCATCCAAAAGGAGGTGTAACTTTGGGCCGCGCCCTCGGCAATGCGGCTTTCCACCAGCTGGATGACTCGGCTTTGCGTTTGCTGCGCTTTTTTCTTGAGGCGGTCGATGATTTTCTTAATCTGGCTTTTGCGCTGTTTCTCTTTGAGGTCGCTCAGCCGCTCTTTTTCACGCAGTTCCACAATGACGCTGATCATTTCATCGGCGGCCGCGCTCTGCACCACTTGCATGAGTTTGGGATCAATTTTATCCCGCGGCTTCACACGGCTGGCAGCGGCCAGCGGATTACTTTGCGCGATGATGCTTGAAAGCAATAGAAGAATGATGGCAATAAAGTTGAATAATCGAGAATGGGTCGAGAAATGGGATTTTTTTGTAGAGTACATCTTTACATCCTAACCTGATAAAACAGATTGAAAAACCAACTGTCAACGACATGAAGGAATAGTAGGTGCGGCATCCCTGCCGCACGAACCCTCAACAGTTCGACGTAGGTCACTCTTGCAGAGTGACACCCTGTGGTAGACAAGCAAGTCACTCTGCAAGAGTGACCTACGAAAGAGATACACAGCTTTGTTTAGCCTTGCGCCGGCTCTTGGGCTACCGGGATGGTTGGCGAGCAAGGAATAGTAGGTGCGGCATCCCTGCCGCACGAACCCTCGACAGTTCGACGTAGGTCACTCTTGCAGAGTGACACCCTGTGGTAGACAAGCATGTCACTCTGCAAGAGTGACATACGAAAGGGGTGCACAGCTTCGTTTAGCCTTGTACCGGCTTCTGGGCGACCGGCATAGTCGGTGATCGCACCCCCTGGCCGGACGCCGCGTTGGCGGCGGCGCCAAGCCGGGCTTGTCGTTGTATCAACCAGCGCACACCCACCGTGATCAGCGCCAGCGCAACCAGGAATCCCAGCGCCAGGCGATTGGCCAGCGGCGCCAGCGGCGCCTTGGAGATGCGCACCGGCTGCAATTCACCGGCGGGCGGCACAATCCATTGGAAGGCGGCCACGGCATCGGGCTTGCCGTAGCGTTCGGCAATGACTTCAAATTGCCATGGACCGGCCTGGGTCAAATGGGTGCCAATGACCTGAAATTCGGCGTTGCTCAGCTTGTTGGCCAGCAGCTTGACCGGTGCGGCGTTGGCGCCGGGCGATTTCAACTGCACATACAGCACGGCGATTTCCGATGACAGCGGTTGCGCCGGGTCGACCGCGCGCACGTTGATCAGATTTTGGCCCAACTGGTTGGGGCTGACCGCCAGCGTAACCAGCAGATTGTCCACGCGCTGGGTCAGCGCTGGTTGAAGCTGCGCCGGATCAATGGTATAGGCCGCATCGCGCGGCGGCGCCGTGGCCGTGAGCAGCCCGACAAAGCCAAAGAGCAGCACGCCCAACAGCACTTCCACCGCAATCAGCCGCGCCGGATGCAGCCGTGCCCAAGCGGGGCGCCAGCCAGCCGGTCGCCCAATCCATGCCCCTATGCCCGCCGCCAATTTGGGATGCAACAGCAGCGTGTTGCCAATGCCGCACAGCCCAATCAGCAGCACCAGCCCGATTTTGCCCAGCAGAAGCTGGCCATATTGGCTGTCCAGCAGTGCATCCACCGAAGCCACCTGCCGCCCCATGCTGTAGAGGCCGGTGGCAAAGAGCAGCCCCACGCTGCCCAGCGCCAGCAGGCTAAAGGCCTGCCAACGCACCGGCTGCCACTGCGGCGCACTGGCTTTGTGTCGGGCTTGGGCGGGCAGCACCACCACGGCCAGCGTGATCAACCCGCCGATCCAGACGCCGGCCGCCAGCAGATGCAGCGTGGCGTTGGTCAAGGCCAGCAGCCAATGGTGGCTGTCGCTGGCAGCGTGCCCAGCCAGCGCCTGCACGATCATCAGATCGCTGGCGCGGCCAAAGACCAGCAGCTTTTGCCACGTAGGGCGCACCGTGGCGGACGAGCGTGCTAAAAACCACAGGCCGCCGCTCAAAAAGAGCAGCAGCGTCTGGCGCGCCAGCCACAAACGGCCCCACTGGCTTTGCAGCAGCAGCGGTTGCACCTGCTGTTGCCAGCCGGATGCGCTGCTCAACGGTTGAAAACTAACGACCTGCCAGAGCAATAGGCCGATGCCCACCATGAATGCACCCACGGCACAAAGCGCACTCCAGCGCAGCGTGCGTCCATAAAGGCGCTGCTGCAAGCGGGCGCCTTGCGCAGCGGGCTGTTGGTCGGCTGGCGACAAGACCAGAACCGCCAGTGCGATTCCGCCCAGCAGGCTGGCCAACAGCAAATAGTTGCTCCAGCGCAACGCAGCCTCCATCGCCACCGGCAATTCGGGCTGGGTGGCGCTCAGGTGCTGGGCTGCGCCATGCCCCGCCATCATTTCATGGCCCAGGCTAAAGACGGTGATGCCCTGACTTAAGTGGCCATCGATGTCGGACAACGCGCGCCACATGACGGTATAGACGCCCGGCTCCAACGCCGGCAGGTTGGCCACCAAAGCGCGCCGCTTGCCGACAGTTGCGGTTGGGTCTGCACGTTAGCGATGACGTTATCCTCCGCATCCACCAGTTGCACCTGGCTAAACTGCGGCAGGATCGGCTCGTTGAACCAAAGCCGCAGCTCGGATGGGGCGGTGGTCAGCGCTTCGCCGTCAATGGGTTCGGCGCGGATGACGGCCGCATGAGCTTGCACAGTTTTGCCGGTGAAGCCCAGCAGCAAGAGAACGCACAGAAAGGCGCATAAAAGGTGAGATTTATGGATGTAGAAAGTTGGTTTTGATTTAGACATGGTTGCGTGTTTGGTGATTGACCCTCATTTTTGCACAATCGGCAAATAGCTGCGTGGCCCGCTCTGGTTGCCGGTGCGGGCGGCGCGCACGTTGATCTCAAAAGCATAGTCGTTGCTGCCCAGGCTATTGGATGCGCGGATGATCACGGCGACCACGCCGATTTCAGCCGCCGTGGGCGTCCAATCGATTTGGCCGGTGGCGGCACTGCTGGGCTGTCCGGCCGCCCGGCTCACACTGCCGGGATTGCTGACCGTCATGCCGGCCGGGCCGCTGACCAGTTCAAATGTGGGCGGCGGGTAGCCGGTGGCCTGTAGCGTGTAGCGAAATGGTTGTCCCACGGTGGCCTCCTTGGGCGCCTGACCCTGTGGGTCCACAATCTGCGGTGCGGATGGAACAGGCGTCACCGTCGCTGGCGCTGTTGGCTCGGCCGTAAGCGTTGGCTTGGGATTCGGGTCAGGTGTGGGCGTCGGCGTTGCCAATGGCGGCGCGCTGACGGCAAAGTAGGCCCGCTTTTGCTGCCCTTCCAGCGTGTGCGTCACGGTCTAGGGTCCTGCCGCGAGCTTGCCCACGTTGATGCTGTAATCCCACGGCGTTTCGGCCGGCAAGCAGAAGAGTTCTCCCGAAGGTACACTCAAAATGGCAATATCGTGATCGACGATCTGGTGCGAATCATAATGAGGCACGCAGCTATCGCGGTGGATGCTCTCCACCGTAATCGAAACCGCATCGCTGATGGTGGGCGCCGGCGGCTCAACCACTATGCGAATGA
Source organism: Caldilineaceae bacterium (assembly GCA_041391125.1). GTDB lineage: Bacteria > Chloroflexota > Anaerolineae > Caldilineales > Caldilineaceae > JACKBC01. The sequence continues at coordinate 63,002 of JAWKON010000027.1, read as the reverse complement.
CGCCCAGTGTCGCCAAGGTCGTAATATGGATCGGCGTCAACTCGCTCAGATCGGCTTCGTTGCCGGCGGCGTCGTAAGCCGCCACCCACAGCCAATAGCCCGTGCCTGGCTCCAATGCATTAACTGTGAAAGTGAGCGCAGTGGTGTCGCCGATAGGCGCCGGCGCCGGGGTGGGGCCATCCTGCTGTATCCAGATGTCGTAGCCGGTTACGCCCACGTTGTCCGTGGCGGGTGTCCAGATGAGCATGACGCCGGTGGCCGTCAAGTCCGTGGTGGTCAGATTGCCTACGGGACCGGGCGGCGTCAGATCGCCCTCTTCCTGGGCCACCGTCACCAGCGTAAGTTGCGCATTATTGGCAAGGTTCAAATCAGACGTGGTGCCGGCAATCTGCGCCGTATTGGTCAACGTACCCGCCGTCAGCAGCGTGTTGATAACAATGGTGGCCGATAGGCTGGCGCCCGCATCCAGCGCGGGCAAGCTCCAGCGCAGGCAGCCATTGGGCGCACAGTCGCCGTCACTGACCAGCGTCGAAGAAATGGTGGTCGAGATGGAGGATGTGACGGTGGTTGAAATCAGATCAACGCCGGCCGGCAGATGGTCGGTCAGCGTCACTGATACAGCGCTGCTTGGCCCTAAATTGGTGATGAACAGGGAATAAGTCAGGGGCTGATTTGTTCCGATTACGTCCGCAGAAGCGGTGACGGCCAGGGCCAGATCGGCCACATCGCCCGCTTCAAAGGCGCCAATGTCACAGGCCGCGCCCTGGGGGCGCGCCAGCCCGCGCTGATCGGTGGCCGGGCAGTTGGCAGCGGCATCAATGGCCGGGCTGCCCGGCAGCAACGCATGGGTGGGGGTGGGGCCGCCATTGTTTTGCAGTGGCCCCAGCTTTGGGTCGCTATTGGGCAGATCGCCGGCAGCCATAAATTTACAGCTATTGGCGCTTTCCAAATTGTGACCCAGCGAGGTGACAAAGCCGCCGCTTTGGGCGCAGTTGTCGCCGTCAAGGGCTTGCGTCACAAGGCTGTTTTGGATGCTCAGTTGCGATTCATCAATAAAGATGTTGCCGCCCTCGCCATTGGCCCGATTCAGGACCAACGTCACCGACTTGATCACGGCGCTGCCGCCATTGTAGAGACCGCCGCCATTATCGCTGGCGTCGTTCTGGCTCAGGGTGTCGTTGAGCAGCGACAGGTTGCCGCCAAAGTGATGCAGACCGCCGCCGGCGCGCGCCTGGTTGTGATCCAGCGTGCTCTCGTGCAGGGTCATAATGCCGTTGTTAAAAAGGCCGCCGCCGCTGCCCGTAGCCTGATTGCCGCTGATGCGCGTGCGATAGATGCTGACGCTGGCCCCGACGCCTTCATTGAGCAGACCGCCACCGGCTGTGGCCGTATTGGAAACGATCAGGCTGTCGGCAATGGTCAGCCGCGTCAAGCCGGCGCCGGTGTTGACCGCGCCGCCGTGAACGCTGTTGCCGCGCAGCGTTGCGCCCGTCACGGTGGCCTGAGCGCCGGCGTTGGAGAGACCGCCGCCCGCATTGTCCGCAATGAGCCCAGCGGTGAAAGAGAGCGCGCCTTGGGCCTGGTTGGAGAGGCCATAGCCGCCGCTGTTGTGGGAGATCTCAACGTTGCGCAGCGTAAAGAGGCCGCCCATATTGGTCAGACCGCCGCCGCTATTCTCAGCGATTTGGCTATCAGTAATCGTCACGCGGCCGACGCCATAAATGCCGCCGCCGCTGACGGCGCTATTGCTGATAACGCGGCTGTGGTTGACCGTGAGTCGCGCGCCCAGCTCGGTGAGGATGCCGCCGCCGTTGCTGGCGCCGCCGGGCTGGCCGTGCTGCACGGTGATGCCGGTGAGGGTGAGCTGTGCATTGTTCAACAGGTGGAAAACGCGGTCGCTGTGGTTGCCGTCAACAATGACGGTGGGCGTCGGGCCGCTGGTGGCGCTGCTAATTGCCAAGCTCGCGCTGATGGTCAAGGAACCGCTCACATCCAGGTCGCCGGTCTGGGCGCCATTTTCATTGCTGCCGGTGTGCGAGAGGACAAAAACGCTGGGGGTGGCCAACGCGCCGTCAAAGACAATCGTGTCGGCGCCGCTGCCGGCCGCACAGCCGTTAAAGGCCGCATCCGTATTGGCGGCGATGACGGCCTCGCGGAGGGAGCAAGCGGCGTCAGCGACCAGCCCATCATCCAGCGTCGTTACGGTGATGACGGAATCGGCATAGGCCGGCGTTGCCACGCCCAACAAGCCGAGCAAGCCAATGGCCAAGGCGAGAGAGATGCGGTTGCGTATTATTTGCATGGATCCTCGGGGAGGTGAAATAGGAATTGTAAATGGTAAATGGTAAATGGTTAATTGTGAACGGGGCCGGCTACGCGCTTCAGGCTCATTTACCATTCCTAATTCACCGTTTACCATTTACAATTTCGATTTGTCCACATAGAAGAATTCTATTGTGCCACAATCGGCTCAAGACGCAACGATCCGAACACTACCGAAACGGGCGTCCCGCGCCGCACGGCATTCTGCGTATTGGTATATAACATAAAGTAGTGGGCGCCGTTTTCAAGTTCAGTATTATGTTTCATGACGCGGCCGGCTTGGCGCAGCGTCATGCCGCTCTCTTCGATAAAAAGGGTAGGCGGATTATCCGTGTCGTCCAGCAGATAGGCCGCCTTCTCTTTATCGAGCACCTTATAACGCACGTCCACAACGCCGCCCCCGGCGGTGATGGCCACCAGCGTCATCTGCATGCCAAAGCGCTCCTCCAATGTTTGGGCCGAGATGACCGTGATTGGCTCCACCGCCGCCTCTTGCACCGCCGTGGGCGCCTCTTGGGGCAGCCCGTGCCAGATGGTATAGGCCAATATAGCCGCCACCACCGGCAGCAGAATCAGCATGTGGACCACATAGCGCGTCAAGTGCGCCACGCCGGTCTGAATAATCTTAGGGTTGATGATATTTGCGCGCATAATTTTTTTGATTTATCGCTCCGCTGCAAAACGATTGATAGCCACAAAAGACACAGAAAACACAAAAATTCTTTTTGCGGCTTTTGTGTTTCTTGTGTTTTTGTGGCAATTCAGCCTTTTTGCAGTGGGTTTGTTGATAAGTTCCATAACAATGGAATGCTTAGTCTCCACGTTTTGCATTGCTTATGAATGCCATAGCTGCGGCGGAAAGACGATTGCCTTTCCGCCGCAGCGTGATGAGTGTGCTATGGGACGGAGAGTGGTCTCGTTAATGGCTTGCGCCATAGGACGAGACCAGCTCTCTTGGTTGGAAGCCGTTTAAGGCAGGTCGAACGCATCCACATCCAGATTGCCGCTGGTCAAGCCTTTCGGCGTGCCGTCAAAGTAGACGGACCAGGTTCCGGCATTGTAGTAGATCACGTCCTCATCCTGAATCGGGCCAAAACCGGGTATGTTTGTATCCCCACTATAGGACAAGTAGTAATGGGTTGCGTCCACGCGTACGAAACCATCGACGTTAGAGGTCGACCAGCCGAGAGTGGAAGCATCATATACCCGGGCGAAGGTTGAACCATTCCACGAGTAGATATCAGCATCATCACCCCCGCCGCTCACGCCGGTTGGCACTGCCGTGTTATCTGTTGAGAAGTAGAGTATACCACCCACAATGCTGATAGCATCCAGATCCGTATTGCCAACGTTGTTGGCGCTGCCGTCGAAGAAGAGCGACCACGCGCCAGCGTTGTAGTAGACCACGTCTTCATCCTGAACAGTGCCAGCCCCAGGCAGCGTGACTGAACCACTGAACGACATGTAGAAGTGCGTCGCATCGACCCGATCAAAGCCGTCGACATTAGTCCCACTCGGCACGTTTATGCCGCTCGCTGTAATCACCCGGCTAAAGGCAGCGCCGTCCCAGAAGTAAATGTCCGAGTCGCGGAAGTCGCCGGTGCTCGTCGTGCCGGGGACCGTGCTGTTCCCAGAAATCGAGAAGTAGAGCGAAGCTGAAAGGAAGGTATAGGTTTGACCCACAAAGGGCAGGCCAGTTGCCGACAAGGCATTGCTCGCAATATCCGTAATGCCTGCGGCTGACGTGAGGTTGAGGCCTAGTGAGCCGCTGCCGGAACCAGTGCTAGTTGTCACAGTCCAAGTTGCACCACCGCCGGTCACCGAAGTGATGCTGGCGCCGGTCATACCGCCGGTTTGGACGAGGCTGAAGTTGCCGCTGGTCACGCCTGTCACATTTTCCGAGAAGGTGACCTGGAAGTTCACGCTCGTCGCCGTGGTCGGGCTGGCATCCAGCCGCGTGATGCTGACGACGGTTGGCGCCGTCTTGTCGATGAAGAGGTTGCCGGTGCTGGTCGCCCCCCAGTTGCCGGCGGCGTCTTTGGCATGGACAATGATCGTGTGGTTGCCCTCCGTGAGTTGGAATACCGTCGGCAGCGGGATATCGGCATAGCCGCTCTCGCTCAGGCTGTTGAACAATCCATCGCTGGCGATGAAGGCGAAGCCCGCGCCGTCGGCGCCTTGGCTGTCGATGAAGCCCTCGGCCGCGCTGATATTGGCCACCGCGTCCACAAAGGTTGCCGTCACCCGCACCGACTGATTGGTGCCATCCAAGGGCAAAGAGCCATTGTTGGGGCTGCGATCCACCGCGGTTACGGTGGTAGCCGGTCCGGTCTTGTCGACGACAAGGCTGATGGTGGATTCCGCCCCCCAATTACCTACAGCATCCTGGCTGCGCACCGCCACCACATGGGCGCCTTCCGATAGCGCGGCCACCGTTGTCGAGGGGATCATCGTATCCAGGCTGGCAATGGGCGCCGGCAGGTTGACAGTCATCGTCGCCGCCGCCCCGCCATCAATCGTGTACTCAGCGGCATCGATGTTGGAGTTGCCGGTGGCGCTATCGTCTGCATTGGCGTGTAGGGCGACATCGACCAAACCGTTGGTCGGGCTGGGATCCAAGGTGAGACCGCTGGTGGTCGGCCCGGTGGCGTCGCCGCCGTTAACCAGCACCGAAGCGACCGCGCCCCAGTTGTTGGCGGCGTCCATACCGCGAACATAGATGGTGTGCGTTCCGGACGGAAGGGCGACGACTGCGGAGACTGATTCAGTTGGCGAAGCAAACGCACCGCTCATGGCCGTACCGGCGCCGGTGGCGCCCACGGTGTCGATGAAGTACTCAGCCGCGGCGATGTTGGAGTTGGGTGTGCCGAGATCGCTTATTAAGGCGGTCAGCGCGCCAGCGCTATACGCCACGTTGCTTGTCACCGGTCCCACGGTGTCGCCGCCGGATGGCGTGTTGGAAACCGCCAAGAAGGTGAGCATACCGCCAAAGCCGGCTGCATTGCTGTTGCGCAGCATCAGGTTGCCGTCATAGATGGCAAACTGGCTGCCGTCGGCGGTGGCCGCCGGAATGGTGGCAATGGCGTCCACCGTCTGGCCGGGGCCAAAGGTTTCGGCCACCATGCGATGGCTGTGGGCCAACGGGCTGCCGTCATTGGCAATCACGTTTTGATGCGTCCCCATGAGCGCCATGGAATGGAACTCCATGCCGGCATTGAGGTAGCGCAGCAGCACGCGGCGCCCGGCGGCGGTGGCAAAGTTGGCCGTATTGGGATAGGCTACCCCATTAATCAGGAAGTAGCGCGGCTTGTAGTTGCGCATGTCGAAGTTGGCCGGCGTGGCGCTGTTGTTCAACGCCGCGTCAACTTCGCTTAGCACAAGCACGGCTTCGTCATCATAGGCCGTCGACGCCGCGTCGTAGGCTTGCCCGGCCGTGGCAGGACGCACAATGAGCGCACCGTACAGCCCCATGGCGCCCTGGTATTGGGCGTTAGGCAACAAGCCGGCGCCATACAGATAGGTCCCCGGTTTGTTGGCGGTGAAGCTGTAGGTCTTGGCGCCGCCAGCGGCCACACCGGTTCGATCCGGGATCATGTCCTGGCCCTGGAAGAGAAGACCAGTGTTCACGGTAAGCTGGTTGTGCAGCACAATGGCGACCGTGTCGCCCTGGTTGACAACAAACGTGGGGCCGCCCGGCTGGGTGGCGGCGGCGCCGGTGTAGTTATAGCCCCAAACGGTGACGTTTTGGGTTCCCAGCGTGGTTGTACCGCTGACTGCGTAGAGATCGACGCCCGCGAAGGCAGCAATCGTAAAGCTCTGCTGCACATTGGCGGCAGCGGTATAGTTGGCATCGCCCGCCTGTGAAGCAGTGATGGTGCAGGAGCCCACCGCACCGGTTAGATGGACCAGCGCGCCGGTTACGGTGCAGTCGCCCGTGGCCGCAAAGCTGACGGCCAAACCGGAGGATGCGCTGGCCGTCACCGTAAAGTCAGGATCGGCTGTCGTCTTGTTGGGCAGCGGATTGAAGGTGATGGTCTGGCTGCCCTGGGCAATGGTGAAGCCTTGGGCCACGTTGGGCGCAGCCTGATAGGACGAATTCCCTGCCTGCGAGGCCGTGATCGTGCAGGAGCCGGCGCCGGTCAGATGCACCAGCGTACCGCTCACCGTACAATTGCCGCTGGCCGCAAAGCTCACCGGCAAGCCGGACGAGGCGGTGGCGCTGACGTTGAAGTCGGCGTCGCCAAAGGTCTTGTTAGCCAGTGCGCCAAAGGTGATGGTTTGCGGCTGGGCTGCGGCCGGTAAGGAAAAAGCGTCAATGTCTAGGTTACCGCTGGCGCCTAATCCTGCGGCTGTGCCATCGAAATAGATAGACCAGGTGCCGTTGTTGTAGTAGACGATATCTTCATCCTGCACGGTAGTAAAGCCACTAATTGTGGTATTGTCAGCGAACGACAAATAGAAGTGCGTGGCGTCAACAAATGCAAGGCCATCTACATTTGCATTGCCGCCACCAAAAAACGGAATACCAATGGTAGACGCATCCACAATACGTGTGTATGAACTGCCCCCGTTCCAGCGGTAGATGTCAGCATCGTCACCGCCGCCACCCCCCCCTGGCGTATTGTTATTATCCGTCGAGAAGTAGAGGGTGCCACTTACAATGCTGATAGCATCCAAGTCAAAACTACCACCGCCGCCACCACCCAAACCATAGAGGCTGCCATCAAAGAAAAGCGACCAGGCGCCAGCGTTGTAATACACAACGTCTTCATCCGCAGCTGTTCCTGCGCCACCGGGCAGTGTTACAGTATCGGTGAAGGACATGTAGAAATGTGTGTCATCAACTCTGTCGAAGCCATCGATATTGGCCCCGCCGGGTAGGTTGAGGCCGGTACTGGCGGTGTCGATCACCTGGCTAAAGGCTGACGTATTCCAGAAGTAAATATCCGAGTCTCGCCAGTTGCCGCTGTTCGGGGTTCCGGGGACCGTGCTGGTCCCCGCAATCGAGAAGTAAACCGGCGAACCAGTTTGCAGGGCGGGCGCCGCCAGAATTGGCGCCCCCTTGTCAATAAACAACAGCATGAGGATGGCGGCCAGCATCACCAACCGCGTACCTGTTCTGACCAAAAGTGTAGATCGATTTTTTGTATGCATAATAATCTCCGTAGCCCTTATGGACAGTTGTTAGGCAGCGGCGGGTCGACCCGCAGATAGGTGATGGGCCCGGTCATGTTCACACCCCAAGAGGTGATCTGATAGAGGGCGTGGTTGTGCGAGATAATGTAGAACTCGCCACACTGGTTGAGCCCTTCACCGCCGGTGGGAATGGTACCCGTCGACCCCAGATAGGGGCTGCCGCCGTAGAACGTGCCGTAGACCATGTTGGGCAAATTGGGAACCGTGACCGGTACGGGATTGGTCGTCGGATTATAGTGCTCGGCGTCGTACCATTTGAAGATCACGTCCCAAGTTTGGCCAGGGCCAATGTTGATGTCGAACTTCTCAAAGGAGAGATCCTCACCGCCGGCGCCCGCCAAGGCCCGCCCGTCGCGGCCAATGACCAGACCGTTGTTGCCGTGCGGGTGGAATGGATAATCCTCGGTCCCCACATTCAGATAGCGGATCATGCCCGGATACGGATGATAATTGGGGTCGCTCGGCGATAGCGTTTCATTGGGATGAAACTCGTGGACGCGGGCCAGAGCGCCATAAGGCTGCGTGGGCAGCCAAGAGGCAAAGTTGTCGGCAATGCTGTCCGGGAAGCCGCGCCCGTTGATCAGCCAATAGCGCGGCTTATAGTTGTTCAGATTGTAGGGTACGCCATTTTCGGCCGCCTGATGCTGATAGGGGTCGATTTCCGACAATAGCACCATGAACTCTTCCTGCGGCATGAATACACTGTCGGAACGATCATAGGCATAATGGGCCGGGTTCGCATCCGGGCCGGCTGCCGGCAGCGTCGGCACGGCGGTGGGCCGCACAATCAAGGCGCCAAAGAGCCCCATGCTCACCTGCTTGCGCGGGTTGGCGCCGCTTTCGTAGAGATAGGTGCCAGGCTCGCCGGCCACAAAGCTATAGGTGACGCTGCCGCCGGGCGCCGCCACGTTGGTCAACGAGGTCAAGACGCCACTGCTAAATTGCGGTTGGGCTTGCACGCCGTTGGCCAACACATTCTCGTGGCCGGGGAAGACGATGGAGACATCTTCGCTCAGCGTGTTTTGCAGCACAACCGTCACCGTATCGCCCTTATTGACGCATAACACCGGGCCGGGGTGCTGGAAGCCGTTGCTGCCTTCCGAATAGCCCCACATGTAGGCGGTGTTGCCGTCCGGCAGCGTAATGTAGCCGTCTTTGGCGGTCAACGTAAAGGTCGGGTTGGGGCTGGCGCCATAGGTGCAGACGATGCCCACTGGATTGGTCGTGTTGGCCGCGCTTTGCACGACGGCGACCGGTTCGGCGGCATTCGAAGTGGCCCCACTTGCCGCCAGGGGCAGAAAGATGGTCCCTCCCGTGGTGGTGTCGGTAAGACTGGCGGCTGTCGGGTTAGATGTTGCCGTCTGGCTGCCAGGCCCCGATATGGCGGGTAGATAGAAAGAATGGTCTGGGGCGTCCGCGTCATCGGCGCCCGACTGATCGACGGGATTGCTTTGTGCAATTGGACCGGCGGCCTCGATGGCGTAGGTGCCCTGAGCGCTTGGCAACAACATCAGCGTAAGCACCAGCACTAATCCCAGTCGCATCCACTTAATACTTGATTTACTCATTTTATTGCTCCTTATCATCAGCGAACGGATGGGTTTAGGCGGGAGGGTTGCCCCAATCATTAGGATACTGTTGGGCAGCTATCTGACCGGTGGGGAATACGTGGACCTCCGTGGCCTGGCCGCCAAAGCCGCCCGTCGCCAGATTGTTGGAACGCGTATAGGCCCGGTTGTAAAGCAGATAGGAGTCGTATCCCAATCCCGTTGAACCGGAACCACCCGAGTAGGCCGGCGCCGTGAAGATCACATCGTAGCTTTCACCAGCGCCGATAATGATGGTATCCGTTTCGTAGCTGGTGTCCGTGCCGTCGCGCCCGCGCATGAGTGTGGCGTCGCGCCCGATGACGCGCATTTGGATGCCGGCCAGCGTCATGGCCTCCTCTTTAAAGCCCAGGTTGGCAAAGCGTAGCAGCACCCGCTCGTTGGGTTGACAGGTGATGCGCGAGGAGTGCGGCTGATATTGCAGTTCGGGGCGCCCCGGCGGCGCCACCAGCTCACCGTCGTCGGGCTGGCCCGGATTGTTGATCGTCTCTACCGCTAGCGCATGTACGGAGGCCGCCGCATTGATGGGCGCATTGGGCGCCAGCGTATCGGGGTAGACGCGGCCGTTGAGCAGCGCAAAGTCCGCCCGATAGTCGCTCCATTCCGGCAGTTGGATGTGCGCATCGGCCCAGTGCGATTCGGCCCACACTTCGCTGAGGAACATGGCGTATTCGCGATCATAGCCGGTTAAGCCGTTGCCGTCGTTATAGGCATACTTGCCGCTGGGATAGAATGACGTGTTGCCATTCTGCAGCGGGCGCACAAACACGAGGCCAGTCATCCCCATGTGAACGTGCTCCACATCTTCCACGTGACAGTGGAACATGTAGGTGCCTTCTTCGCGCGGACGGTAGATATAGGTGAAATTGGCCCCGGTGGGCACCGCAATCGAGCCGCTGGGCTCGCCATCAAAGAAGGGGATGACGTTGCGGAAACCGTGCCAGTGCAGCGTGTGGGCATCGAAGAGATCCGGGCGCAGCGCCAGACCAACGTTGGTCACCTGCATCCGAAAATCGACCGGATTGCCGGGATCAAATTGATTGACCCAGAAGAGCGGCGCGTTGTGTTGCGCCTTGTTTTTCTGATTATTTTTCTGTTCCGTGGTCATGCCAGACACATTGCGAAAACCGAATATATAGGTATTGAACGGGGCCGGCGCCAGCGGATCAGGATGGATCGCTGTATTCGTACCCGGCAGATTGATCTGCGGTGTGGGCGGCAGGTAGATCCAGCCGTCGGTGCCGGCATAGTATAGATCATAAGGGCTTTGCGCCTCGGCAACCGCCTCTGGCAGCAGCGTCCGCCGCAACATGCCGGGCATGGCCGCGGCCCCCGCGGTGAGCAGGGCGGCGCTGCCGGCCATCTTAAGGAAGTTGCGCCGATTCAATTGAATGGACGATGAATTATTACGCATTTAATATCTCCTAGGCATATCGGGGGTGAGGGCGGACCGGTGGGTCCGTCCTCACCCGGTGATACGTAGTTTAGGGCATGTTGCCGCCGCTAAAGTTGTCGAAGCGGCCGTTGTTAAAGCTGTAGGTCGCCCCGATGTAGCCGCCGCCCTGCGCCCAGAGGTTGGTGGTCCCGCCTTGGGTCACGTCGACGCTGCCCACCAGCACACCGTTCAGATAGACGGATACCGTGCCATCGGCCTGCGCACGGGCGCCCAACACGTCGTTGGTGTTGAAGGTACCCGGGAACGTGATCTGCTCCACCCAGGCGCCGCCCGCCGCTTTGGTGCGCACGGTGACGCCGGTGGTGGTGCGATAGCGCACGTCGATGCCGGTGGCGTTGATGTCGTTGGGATTGCTGCCGTTGAACTTGAGCAGCAACCCCTGCCAGCGCGTGGTCCGCCGATTGGTCGTGCCGATGCTGACCAGCGTCATAGAGGCTTCCTGGTTGGCGCCAAATGACTGGTTCCACCAGATGTTGCCGCCGGCGCTGTTGCGCGACTGGGCGTTGTTGCTGTTGATGCGGAATTGATTGGTGGCTGTATCCCCCAACCAGTTGGCGCCCAACGGCGTGGTTGAGCCAGAGCCGCGGTTGAAGTTATCCAGCAGGGCAGTGGCCGGGAACGGAACGGTTCCGCCGCCACCACCGCCACCGCCGCCACCACCGCCGCCACCGCCACCGCCGCCGCCGACGGTCGCGATTTCATCGGCGCCGGCCTCGATGTTGGTCGTTGCGCGTGCATCGCCATCAATATCCGTCGCCGGTGCATTGACGCCGCTCTTGCTGGCGGCGCCCAGATTGACCGCTGGCGACGTATCGGCAATGTGGTAGTTGCCCATCTGCGAAAGCGGCAGATCCACGGCGACCAGAATGGCCCCAATAAAGTTGGGATTGGTGCGCCAGCCGTTGAAGGCGACCGCAATATCATACGGGTTGATCACGGCCGGGTCCGAGTGATTATTGGCGCTATCGGTATAGTTGCGAACGCCCGCGCCCGGCAGCTGCTGAATAATCGAGTTGGTCGGCGCCAGGATGCCCGTACCGTCAGCCACACCCAGATCCCAGTGGTCGGGGCTGGCGTCGCTAAGACCGGTCACGGTGCTCTGGCCCAGATTCAGCGTACCCGCCCGGTTGTCCCAGAAGATGTTGTTAAAGAGCAGCGGGTTGCTAAAGATGGGCGCAGTACCGGGCAGTGTCGCCTGCAGCGCAGCGCTGTTCTGCGAGGTCGACAGGCCGGCCGGAGCTGCTTGACCGTTGCTGGTCACCGCCGTGGCCGTGGTCTGGTTCTTCATGATGGTGTTGTTGTAGACCCGCACATTGGGCGCATCGTTGATGCCGATGCCGCCGCCTTCATGCGTGGAGACATTATTCACGATCATGTTGTTATAGACATTCATCGGGAAGTTGCCCGCCATCAGGAAGCGGATGCCGCCGCCATCATCGTTGGCCAGATTGGCCTGGATGGTGTTGTTATAGATGTCGACAGCACCGGAGCCCGGCGAGAGCGATCCCGGATTGGCCGGCAGTTGACCGGCAATCATCACGCCGCCGCCTTCATCGTACGAGCGATTGAAGTAGATGCGGTTGTCGTGAATGCGACCGCTGGGGCTGAGACCGTAGACGGTCATGCCGCCGCCATACTCCGCCGAGAAGTTGCCGCACAGGTCGTTCTGCGCCACTTCATAGTTGTCGGCGCCGGCAAAGAGGCCGATGCCACCCGCCAGATTGGTGCCGGCATTCTGAATGATGCGGTTCTTGGCAATGCGCACATTCTCGTTCTGGTTGTCGGTATCCGGCGCCGGCAGGTCGGGATTGCCGATGCGGATTGTGCCGTAGGCGCCGCCGTTATTCTGCACCGTGTTGTTGGTGATCTGCAGATAGCGGGCATAGCCATTGGCAAAGACTGCGCCGCCCTGGGTAACCAGGTTGGCCGGAGCGCCGGTGGGCAAACCGCCAATCACGTTGATATTGCCGGGGAAACCCTCTTGATTGCCGCCGCGCAGATCAAAGCCGTCGATGCTGGCTTTGTAGTTGCTGGTAAAGGCGGCAGCCCCGTTGGCTTGGGCAAAGATGGAAACCACGGCGCCATCAAAGATGGTCTGGTTGCCGTCCCACGTAATGCCTGCGATGGTGGTGTACCAGTTATCCGCTACTACGCCGTCGCCGCCAAAGGCGCCGCCGTCGATAATCGAGCCGGGGACGTAGTCGGTTGGACCCTGGAAGCCGCCCGGACCCACGCCCTGCAGCTTGATCGGCGAGTTGATGATCAGATTCTCATAGTAGGCGCCACGCGGGTTCAAGCGCGGGTTAGACAAATCGGCCTGACCGGGGTAGACCACAACCAGGTCATTGCCATTGCTGGCCTGGGCCGCGTTGATGGCGCTCTGGATGGTGGCGTACGTTTTGCCGGGGCCGACTTCGTACAGGTTTGGCGTGTACGTAGCGCCCGCCGAGACGGAAACATTACCGCCGCCAAAGTTGTCGAAACGCACGTCGTTACTGGGGTTGAAATTATTGACAATGCTGGGGGCTGCGAAACGGACGCCAATTCTGCCGCTGCTGGCCGTAAAGAAAGCCGAGACATTGGTGCTGCCGATCAGGGCGCCATTCTTGTAGACGTTTACGGTACCGTCCGCCAGAGCGCGCGCGCCCAGCGTATCACCATTGGCAAAAGTGACGCCGGTAAACGTGGCTCGCGTCGTCGGGGCCAGCGTCTGCAGAGTACTCGTAGCGGTCGCCACATCCACGCTGCTGGTGGTGGCGTTATAGGTGGCGCTGATGAAGCTATTGATTATCCCACCGCCGCCTGTGCCAACCTTGAGCAAGACGCCACCCTGCCGGTTATTGCTGGCCACGATAGTTTTTGTGAAGGTGAAGTAGGCGTCTTGATTGGCGCCAAAAGGACTGCCAGCGCTCCGGTATATGTTGCCGCCGAGGCTGCGCACCTGCGCCTGATTTGCCTCGCTTGCCGGTGAACTTGGCGTAATGCGATACAGCGCCGACAATGTTGCGCCACTCCAGCTGCCGCCCAGCGTTTGGTTGGTGCTGCCCGTGCTGCGGTTGAAGTTGTCGAGAACCGCTCCAGCCGGGAACGGCGCAACGCTGCTCCCCAGCACGTGGAAGGTCAGACCGTTGATGGTCGATTCCCCGTTGTCGCGGATCACGTCCAACTGGTGCGGCCCCACAGGCGTACCGGCTGGTATCGTCACATCGATACTGGTATCGCTCCAGTTGGAAGTTGGCAGCACAATCGTGCCGTCCAGCGTCACCTGGCCAGGAGCGCCAAAGCCCAAGCCCTGGATATTGATCGAGCCGCTGCCGTTGACATAGGGCTGCGACACGGTGAACAACTGCGGCGTGGTGGAGGCCACCGGACACGAAACCAACTGCGCCTGGCCGCCCGGCAACTGCACGGTGACGCCGACCTGCGTGGGCGCCAGGTCCGCCGGTACGATCAAGCCGGGGATGGCTTCAAATTCTGCCGCAATGGTGCGGAACTCGGGCCGGTAGTTGGCGTTCAGTTGGCCGGGAACGCCCGGATCGTTGCCCACAAAGCGGAACAGATTGGCGCAGACGCCCGATGGCGTGGGGCAGTTGATGCGATTGGTGGAGGGCAGCAACACGTCGAAGAGACCGTTATAGTCGGACTCGACGGTGGCGACCAGCCGGTTGGCCCAGTCGTAGATGCCCACGGGCGCAAAGGGAATGCCCGCCTTTTCGCCATAGAGCAGCGATTGCGGATTGGACGAGAAGTTCAGATCGTCCACCAGCAGACCCCAGAAGCGGCCCGGCAGCGGCACGTCGGTATATAGGTTAAAGGTTGGCACAATCGAGCGACCATTGTTGAGCGGCACCAGTTTGACATCGCACAATGGTTTGGCCGTGCCTTCGAAAGGCGACGTAATCCCCTCAAAGGTGGGGTTGATTGTCGGCGTTGAACCTGGCACATTAATGGAGCTGCCGCCGTTGCCGGACGGATCGTCGAGCGTTAGCGGGCCATAGTTATCTGGCAGGACATTCGCAACATCGACGATGTGCAGCTCGCCGGCACAGGCTGGCGGCGGCACCTGCGGAATGAACTGGTCGCCGTTGCCGATGTTGATGTCTTCTTCGCGGGTTACATTATAAATGGGTCGCGTCGGATGGGCCGCGTCGGCGCCAAAAACGTCAGCCTCGGTCGGAATCTCCACCTCGACCAGATAGTCACGGCCGCCGGGTAGCGCCGTAAACGTGCCGCCCACACAGACGGGATTGGCGGGGTCGGTGGCGTCGAGCGTGCCGTTGAAACAGCCATCACCAAAGCCATAGTTGCCGTCCACCGCCGAGAAGCCAGCCTGGAACTGCACGCCCATGAGCGGGCCTTCCAAACAGTCAGTGTCCGAATTAGTGACCTGCTGGCCGGCGGGATAGGGTACGCGGTTGCCGTTCACGTCGCGCGGGACACAGTTGCCGTCGCCGTTCTCATTGTTGTTAGCGCCAGGCTTGGTCCAGGTCTCGGTGACGTAGGTGTTGAGCAGATTGCCTTTGGCATAGGAGCCATCGGCCGCCAGCTCATAGCGGCCCGTAACGTCACAAGCTGCACCATTGGCCGTGCAAGGCACCGTTGCATACAGGTTGACAGTTAGGTCAGAGACGCCGGGCTGCCAGTCTTCGACCGCGGCAAATTGGGCGTCCAGCTCGTTGCGGGTGGTGTCATAGCTGACGGTACCCACAATGCCGCCATTGCGCGGATCCAGGCCATTGGTGGCGCCGGTGGCGTCGTAGAAATGGACGCCCCAGTCCAGACGGCCCGATAGACCAATGATTGGCAGCACGCTCACATCCACGCCGGCGCCCAAAATAGTGGTGGGCGTGGGTTGGTTGTCAGCCTGATAGGTGACGCCGGTAGTGTACATCAGGTCATTATAGGCCTCCATGACCAGCCATTCGGTCATGGGGTAGGCATTTTCCATAACGTAGTAACCATCGGCCTGGGTCGTCACAACCGTGGCGCCGCGATCCATCAACGAGTTTTCGCGTTTGCGCATGGTCAGCGTGATGCCCGGCACGCCCGGTTCGCCGGCGTCTTTGATGCCATTGCGGTTGAGGTCGTTGAAGACATAACCGTCAAACTTGGTCCACCAGCCGGTCAGCGGCAAGATGCCCATATCCACCGTTTGGCCATTGCTTACGGTGACGTTGAGCAAGTCCAAAATATAGTTTTGCGGCTCATCCCAATAGGTGAGGGTGTAATTGCCATCGGGTACATTGGGAATATCGAAAGCGCCATTGGCGTCGCCTTGCCCAATATAAACGGCGGTGTCGCCATTGGTCAGATCGGTGAGGCTGATCCAGGGGTTTTCAATGGGCTGGTCGAGCTTCATACCGGCCAGGCCGCCCCAGATGGTGCCGGGCAAAGCCGTACCGCCATTGGCGGGCACATAGGTTTTGGCGGCCGTAACGACGCCTTTAATATGACCGCTGCCACCTAGATTAGGCGTGGATTGCTTTACAAAGCCAAAAATGATGGCCGGGAACGGTTCACCCGCCACGACAAACTCGGTATCCAGACCGGTGTGGCCTTCCATGAGCCAGGCGTCCCAGTCGTGGTTGCCTTCCAGCGTGGTGGTTTGGATCCAGTTCTGGCCATCCGGCGCCACGGCCGAAAAGGCGTAACGATTGGGTCCCAAGTGCGGGATAACCAGGTCGCCATTGGCGTCACTAACGCACTCACCACCTGTACCCGGGATGGGGATAGGCAGCATGTCGGCATCGAGACTGCCCAACGGAATGACGTGGGTAACCGGATCTTCGCCCTCATAAACCGTACAGAGCGGGTTGCCGTACACATCGGTGGTCACATCGCCCAAATAGTCCAAAATGTGGCCAACAAAGCCGGCCAAACCGTGTTCGGCAGGCACATCGGGCGCGCCATTGGTGGGCGAGATGTCTTCGAAGACAATGGCGTGGAGCGTGGCGTCGGGCAGCGGTTGCGGCTGCAACTCCACCACCACGTTGGAATTGTCCAAGGGGACGCTAATGTGGACGCCATCCAGCTTATAGCCATCGGCCAGCACTGAAATCAAATAGCGACCGTCAGGCAGGTTCAAGTTATTGCCGTTCACGCCATTGAAATCATCCTGATCGCCCTGGGTAAAAACAGGGCTGGAGCTGGCGATGCCGGCAACTGAAGTCCAGTGACAAGAAGCCGGATAGTCCGCCCCTTCGGCGGGCGAGCAGCCATCGGACGGCGAACGCTGTTCCGTGGTGCCGGTGTTGTCAATATTGATGATGTATTTGAATTCGGTGATGGCGTCACCCTTCACTACACCGGCGCCGCCAAAAGCGCGCGGCTCGGTGCGGGCGCTGATCACGCTCAGCGACATGGTGTTGGTGGCCGCCGCCTGCACCTTGCCCGTCGTTGTGGTCGGGGTGTTCGGGCTGGCTTCCGCATTATTGGCCGCATTCGAGGAAACTAACGGCAGGAAGAGATCCTTTCCCCCCGTCGGGTTGCTCTGCGCATTGACAGAGGCGGCCGTCGGAACGTCGGCGCCGGCGTTGGCCAAGGGCAGGAAAATATTGCGTCCTGTGGTCGGCCCATCGGCGAATGCGTATTGAGTTGACGATCCCAAACTTGAGATCATCATGGCCAGAATCAGGGTCAGGCGAAATGCTTGCTGCCCCCAGCGATGTCGATCCCATTTGCGTAAAAAGTGGATTGATTTCATAGACTTACCTTTCTAATGCAAAACTGCAAAAACGGCGCCCGCCTGATAAAAACCAACATTTGGACGAGAGCAAACTTGAAATGCAAAAAGCCCAATATCGGCGTTATCGTTACGGTGAAATACAGCCGCGTTGATAACAGCCGGATAGCGGGATTTAAGTGTCGCGCGGAAAAGAATTTGTTGGGAGCGCTTGAGGTACAGCGTGCAACGAAGTTATACTCGCGGTTGGCATAGATGAAAAGGGGATTCGGATGATTTTAGCCGAGTAGTCGATTTTCATCTATGACAGAGCCAAGTATAGAGATGAACTGAATCTCAATGGCCTGTATAAATCATTTGGACACTAAAAACGATTGCTGCCTGAAACTGCCGACTTATGTCATCCTTTTACTCCTATTTTTAATGTTTCCACGCAAAGACCCGCATGGCGCCGGTAAACGTGAAAACATGCCAATCTTTAACAGGTGCGTACAAGATGTAGATTTTGATAATGAGTTTGCAGTGCGGCGCCGCCCGAAGCCAGAGCGCCGGCAACGATGGCCTTGGCTTCGATCATGGGGATGCCGGCGGCCGTAAATGAGTATGTCCAAACCAGTTCACAATAACCGCCGCCCAGGTCGCGCACGAGCATTGTCGAAACACAATTTTGCAGAGCCGTATCGGTGAGCAACAGATAACTCAGAGTTCGTTGTTCTGGCTCCAGGTTTAAGAGGCGTTCTTGGCTCTGAAAACCGTCTAGAAAGGTCACCACACGTTCGGCGCCGACGCCGGACCCGATTACCTGGCAATCAACCACATCAGGCAGCCAGGAACCAATACTGCCAAAATCACCTACCGTCTGCCAGATCAGGGAGGCTGGCGCACGGAAGATGAAATGGTCCACCACAAAAGCCATATTGCCTCTTTCGCTGAAGTTGCAAGTCAATGGATGAAGACGAAGATGGTGAACTTAAAACCAAATACACTACAAAATATATTGCTTAATCATAAAAAATTACAATTAATCCTTCAGAGAGATTCAAACGCGTATATCAATTTGGTTATCAATTGAAGCAGCAACCAGGGAACCTAGTCTGGCGTCGGATGCTTATTTTATAAACCTTTAGTTAATGAGTTTCGGGGAAAGTGAAACTTAAGGTGCATTAGCAATGCGTGGAGGAAGGGAAATAATGAAGTTCATAATGGTACAAAACTCGATGTAATAAAACGATGCAATAAAACTACATGACCCAACTGCTTGTATAATTATCGTATAATATCAACGCCAAGCGTACGTATATTCTACTGCGCATAGAATAGCAGAATAAGCTGGAAAACGGAAGAGCATAGAATAATCTGAATTATGGAGATCAAATCAACAATTTTATGTACAGACAGATTAAATTTTCGAAAGAATAGCGGGGAGAAAGGAAGGCGGAGATAAACGCACTTGGGGGTTTGGGGCAAGTGACATGACAAGATGACAAGATGACAAGATGACAAGATGACAAGCCGGATGACAAGGCCCGTGTCACCTTGTCACCCGGTCACCGTGTCCGGTCTACAAAGTTACTACGCGCAAAACCTAATCAGGGGGTTCTTCTAAATCCACCCAGCCATGGCGGAGAGCATAGAGCGCGGCTTGGGTGCGATTGTTAACGTGGAGCTTTTCATAGATGCTGCGCAGACGATTGGCGACAGTATACATGGAGATGGTCATCTTCTGGGCGATCTGGTCATTGTCAACACCTTGCGCCACCAGGCGTAACACGGCCATTTCACTGGCCGTAAGCGGCACGATGGCATTGTGATCCCGTTTTCCCGCCGCCGTTTGACGTATCTCGCTCAATACCTTGCGCGCAATAAGTGGGTCAATGAGATAATCGCCGCCCGCAACGGCTTCAATGGTAGAAACCAAGGTTTGCACATCCACGTTTTTGGATAGATATCCCCGTATCCCCGCTTTGACTGCATCAATCACTATTTCTTCTTGTTGATGCATGGAAATAGCAATAATGCACGCGGCTGGATTATCCTGCATAATCTGATTGATGGCATAAATGCCATTGGACCCAGGCATTGTCATGTCCATCAGAATGACATCGGGCTGAAGCTCTTGCGCAAATTGCACAGCCTCGTGACCATTTTGAGCTTCACCTACCACCATAAATCCGCCTGATGTCTCGCATATTTGGCGGAGTCCCTGGCGCATTAAGGCATGATCGTCCACAATTAAAATGGTAATATCGGACATATAAGTTTTCTATGCATCCTATCCGAGAATACAAAATCTCATCTGGGGCAAGCAGGATCAGGTGCGGTCTTTACACTCACAGCGAAGATTACCATTATATCAACTACGAGTATAGAGAATTCGCATATTGTATATCATGTAGAAATTCCCTGTAAAACCGCTTCTTACTTCGGATTTGAAAATACCCGGCCAATATTTATGATCGCTGTATCGCTTGGAGAAAACGTGTATGCAATAGCTTACTTCTAATCTTTATACTTGGTTCTGTCATAGATAAAAATCGACGACTCGATTAAAATGGCGGCTAATCCTTTTCATCCATACCCACCGCGAGTATATTTCCTATAATCTCTTTTGTTATGCTCTGCGCTGAATGAAAACCGGACTTTTGCTGCTGACTGAGACGCCAGCAGCAAACTCTGAATTTCAGCATAACCGCAGTATAATATTCTGATAATTTCTGTACGGGTAAACGTAATGGGGAAAGAAAGGAGCTTTATATGCAGCGTTTTACAGACCAAGTTGCTATCGTTACCGGCGGCGCACATGGCATTGGCGCCGCCACGGCCCGCCGCCTCGCCAGCGAGGGCGCCAAGGTGGTGGTGGCGGATCTTGACCTGGCGGCAGCGCAGGCCAACGTCGACACAATCCAGCAAAATGGCGGTGACGCTCTGGCCATTCAGCTCGATGTGACCGCACGTCCGCAGGTTGAACAGATGGTAGCTGCCGCAATTGCGCAGTATGGCCATGTGGATGTCCTGGCCAATATTGCGGGCGTAGCTTTCGGTGAGCCGTTCCTCGACATTACCGATGAGAAGTGGCACAAGACGCTGGCCATCAATTTGACCGGCGTTTTTTTCTGTGCACAAGTTGTGGCTCGCCACATGGTGGAGCAGAAGATCGCCGGGCGCATTGTCAATATGGCTTCAACCAATGGCCTGGTGGGCGAAGCAGAGCTGGCGCATTACAATGCCGCCAAGTTTGGCGTGGTGGGCCTGACTATGACCATGGCCATTGAACTGGCGCCCCACAACATTCGCGTCAATAGCGTTTGCCCTGGCCTAATTAAGACGCGTTTGACCCAACCCGCCCTCAACAATCCCGCTTGGGTGACGGGCTACCTCCCCAAGATCCCGCTCAATCGCTTTGGCGAACCGGCAGAAGTAGCCGCCGCCGTGGCCTATCTAGCCTCGCAGGACTCCGGCTTCATCACGGGCCACCAGTTGGTGGTCGATGGCGGACAACTGACTTTCTAAAACTTACCTACTGAGCGACAAAAACGGTGTCCAAGCCCTCCGTTTTGAGCATTGGCGCGTCGTCATAGAGAAAACAACTAACCACGCGGTGTGGCTCCGTAGCGTAGAGCGGTGGGTGTGATTGATAACACTGCTCCATGACCTGTGAACAGCGGTTGGCAAATTTGCAGCCGCCATAATCCGCCGCTGGTTTGGTAATGCTCGCAGTGTCGCCGTCGCGATGCCAGGTGCGTTCGGGGACAGCGCGCGGAATCGAATCCATCAGGAGCTGGGTGTAGGGGTGTTTGGGCGCCTGCACCACATGATCCACCGCGCCGGCTTCGCTCACGGCGCCGTGGTAGAGCACAATCATGTTGTGGCTAATCTGATAGCCGGTCGCCAGATCGTGGGTAATGTAGATGATTGAAATGCCAAATTTCTGGTTCAGCTCCTGCAAGTTGCTGAGGATGGTGGCGCGCAACGAGGCATCAACCATGGAAACCGGCTCGTCGGCGATAATGAGCCGCGGTTTGAGCAGCAGCGCCCGCGCCACCATCACACGTTGTCGTTGCCCGCCGCTCATCTGGTGCGGGTAACGCCCCAGCGTTTCTTCGGGCCGCAGCCCAACGGTTTCTAAGGCCGTGTTGATCAGTTGGCGCGCTTCCTGGCGTGAGCTGGCTAGCTTGAACTTGGCAACCGGCTTAGTCAGTACGTGATCGACTTTGTAAAAGGGGTTGTAAACGCCATAGGGGTCTTGGAAGACAAATTGCACATCGCGCAGAAACTGGCGGCGGGCAGCTTTGTCCATGGTGGAAACATTAGCGCCCCGGTACAGCACTTCACCTTGGGTGGGCGTTTCCAAACCGAGCAGGAGGCGCGCCAGAGTGGTTTTGCCGCTGCCGCTTTCCCCCACCACAGCCGTAATCAGCGGCGGTTCATCGTGGAGCGTCATCGAAAAATTTTCAAGTGCGACCGTGCGTTCGCGGTCAAAGAGACCGCCGCCAAAAATTTTGGAGACGTTGCGAAATTCGATCAGTGGCGCCATAGTATTTTCCTAATAAGATCACCCTTAAACATGGCGCAAATGCCGGCTATTTTTAGCCGCGGCCATTTGCGCCATGTTTAAATGGTTTGTCCATAAGCTTGATTTTCCACGAGATGACACGCTGCCCATCGCCCGCGCTCGGTGCTGCGAAACTGCGGTATATCGGTGGTGCAGCGGTCGAAAACGTGGGGACAGCGCGGGTGGAAGGAACAGCCCGACGGCAGATCGAGCAATTGGGGCGCCAGCCCGGGAATGCCGCGCAGCGGCTTCTTTTCAGTGACTGCGGGCAGGCTCTCGATGAGCAACTGGGTGTAGGGGTGCTGCGGTGCAATCAACGTTTCGCGGATTGGCGCAATCTCGGCCAGCCGACCGGCATACATCACGCCCAGCCGGTCCACCGTCTGCGCCATCAAGCCCATGTCGTGGCCAACCAGGATAATCGACGCCCCCAACTCCTTCTGCACATCCTGCATGGTTTCAATTACCCGCTTTTGCACCACCACATCCAAGGCGCTGGTGGGCTCGTCGGCAATAATCACCTTGGGCTTCATGCTAATGGCAATGGCCATGGCGACGCGCTGCTTCATGCCGCCGCTCAACTCATGGGCGTGCATGTTGGCAACCTCCCCGCGCAACCCAACTTTTTCCAGCAGCGACTCGACATGGATATCGGCTTCACGGCGCGTCAACGCAACGCCGTGATCGCGCAGGCCATCCAAAATCTGCTCGCGGATGCGGGTCACCGGATTGAGCGAGTTCATAGCGCCCTGCGGCATCAACGCAATTTCGGACAGGCGCACCTGCTTGTATTCATTTTCAGAGAGACCGACGAGATTGCGGCCATCGAGCAGAATTTCACCACCCGCCACTCGCCCCGGTGAGCGGATTAAGCCGACCAGCGCCATACCCAAAGTCGTCTTGCCCGAACCGGACTCGCCCACGAGGCCTAGAATTTCGCCTTTGTACAAGTCGAAACTCACATCGTTGACGGCCTTGACCGGCCCCCGCGGGGTGCCATAATGGACCTGCAGGTTGCGAACCTGTAGCACGCTGCTGCTTTGGGAGTAGCTCATAAGCTGCGCCTCACCCGTGGATTGGCAATTTCGTCCAGACCAATGGCCAACAGAAATAGCCCGTTAAAAAGAATCGAGATGACGATAATCGGCGGCGCCCACCACCACCACCAGCGGTTAATCACTGCTCCATTCAAAATTGCCCAATAGATGGTCATGCCCAGCGTGGGCGATTCCAGGGGGCCTAAACCAAGGGCCTCCAAGCCGATGGAAGCGAGGATGGCAGAGGCGACGGCGCCCACCAGCGAAGCCGCCAGATAGGGCAGCAGATTGGGCATCAGTTCAAGAAAAATGATCTCAATGCCGTTCATACCGGTGAGACGCGCAACTTCCACATAGGGGCGCCGTTTGAGGGTCAACACTTGCGAACGGATGACGCGCGCCGGGTAAAGCCAGGCCAGCACGCCAACGATCAGCGACATGTGGTTGATGTTCAAACGTCCGCTAAAGGAAATGGCCAGGATCAGCAGCACCATCAAGCCAGGGATGGTCAGCCCCACATCGACCACGCCGCTGATAATCGTATCCACCCAGCCGCCGTAAAACGCCGAGACAAACCCCAGCGTAGTGCCGATGGTCAGTCCGATCAACCCGGCTATCAGACCGATGCGCAAGGTGAGCGGAATGCCGGCCACAATGGTGGCAAAGAGATCGCGCCCCAGTTTATCTGTGCCAAATGGATATTCAGCCGAAGGCGCCTGTAGTGGACGTGCGGAAAGGGGCTCGGCATTTTTGGGATCGGTGACGTAGGAACCAATGATGGCAAACAGAAAAAGCGCCAACAGCAACACAAAACCCACCACCAGTGCCGGATTACGGCGCAGAAAACGCCCAATACTGCGTAACCACGCCAGCAACGCTGATTCAGCGCCCACTGCCTCTCTTTCGCCGCTTACGGCGGGCAATGCGCTATTTACGCCCATAAATCAAACGCTTACCTTTCATAAGAAATTCGTGGATCAATTAATGGGTAGATCAGATCAAGAATCAAGGTGGCAAGGCCAATGGCCACAATGGAGAAGAAAACAACGCCTTGCACCACAAAATAGTCCGTCTCCCGAATGGCGCGCCACAACATCGAACCGATGCCCGGATATTGAAAAATGATTTCGACCAGTACCGCGCCCGAGAAGATGTTTCCCAATACCAGCGCCATGCCGGTAATTTGGGGCAGAATGGCGTTGCGCACAGCATAGCGCATAAAGAGCGTCCGCTCTTTTAAGCCTTTGGCGTCGGCAAAGACCATGTAATCTTCTCCTTGCGTGGTGATCATCATAGCGCGCATGCCCAATGCCCAACCGCCGACCTGCGCCAACAGGATTGAAAATGCCGGCAAGATGGCATGATAGACAATATCAACGGCAAATGACCAACTTACAGTGGGCAGCGTTCCGCGTTCAAAACCGCCGCCCGAGGGGAAGATTTTGATGGCAAAGGCAAAAAAGTAGAGCAAGAGCAGCCCCAACAGAAAATAGGGAATGGCGTTGAGCGAAAGAAGCGGGCCAAATAAGAAGTAGACAAAGCGCGGCGTGCGCGGCCAGCCAAAAAGCGCACCGAGCAACGAGCCAAGGGTGAACGAGAGCACGAATGAAACCGTCAGCAAGCCCAACGTCCAGGGCAATGCATCAGTCAACATATCGATAACGCGGTTGGGATAATGGGCGATTGAGAAATTGAAATCAAAGCGCAACACATCTCCCAAATAGTTAAAGTACTGCATGTAGAAGGGACGATCCAGCCCAAATTTGACTTCATAGGTTTTGACCATTTCGTCCAAACCCGATTGGGTTGCGCCGCCCAGCATAGCTTCACGCATGAGCTTTTCGCGAATCGGATCCTGCCCGGTAAGGCGCGGCAAAAAAAAGTTCACCGTTGCCGCCAGCCAGACAATGATTAGAAAAAAGCCGACGCGCCGGATGAGGTAGTTGAGTCGCAAATTTCCCCCTATATGCTTAGGTGACCGGGTGACATGATGACCGGATGACAAGATGACTAAGCCTGTCGAGATCATCTTGTCATCTTGTCATCTTGTCATCTTGTCATCTTGTCATCTTGTCATCTTGTCATCTTGTCATCTTCACTGTTCCACGGCCTGCAAATTCCACAGCACCATTTCCCAGGTCAAGTGCCAGGAGGCGCCGTTGACGTAGGGATTTTCGGCGGTGGGCCAGTTGGTCCAGTAGGTCTCGTTGTAGCCGATGCGATGATAGAGTTCAGTGAGCGGAATATCGGGCAGGTTGGGCAGCCAGATTTCCATGGCCTGCTCAAACAATCCTTCCAGCTTGGCATAGTCGGTCATTGGCGTCACATAAACTTCATCCACAATCTGGTCATATTCAGGATTGCTCCAGCGCGACTGATTGGCCTGGTGGTTGCCGGGGATCGCCTTGCTGGAACCCTGGTAAAGGCGCAGCGTAAAATAGGGATCGTTGACGCTGCCGCCGTGACCAAAGAAAGCGGCCTGATAGTCGCCCTGGGTAAAGCGGTCGAACATGTCCGGCGGATCGGCAGGGGTGACATCAATGCCCTGATTTTGCAGCTGCTGGACGACCACCATCCCCATGCCGTTGAGAAAAGCGGGAACAAAGGCTTCAAACTTCAGCGGCTCACCGGCCGCATCGACCCATTTGCCTTCGCCATTCTTGGTAAATCCAGCTTTCTCGAGCAGTTGCGCGCCCTTGTCCGGGTTGAATTCCGACGTGTTGTACTCTTTCAGCAGCTCTTCACTCACATTAAAATAGCGCATCAGCGGCGGATAGGGCGGCATGGGCAGCCGCGAAATGGTGTTTGCCCCTGACCAGCCAATATCCACCACCTGTTCGCGGTCAATAAAGTAGCTCATGGCCCACCGCACATCGGGATTGTCGAAAGGCGCCTTCTCGGTATTGACATACATGGAAACGGGCCACCAGTCCAGATAGCCATACGGCGCCTGGCGCCCGGCGTGGGTGGTGATCTTCTCGTTTTGGTCAAAGATGGTCTGGAACGTTTCGGGAGCCAGCGTGAAGCCGGTATCGATCTCGTTGGTGATCAATGCTTGTGCTTGCTGCTGTTCCTGGCCATCGGGCAGTTGCACAATGCGTTCCATCTGCGGCATAGAAACCAGCCCTTGCTCGGCCGCCCACCAGGTATCGCGGCGGTCATAGATCTTCTGCTCTGGCGAGGAAGCCACGACGGTGAAAGGCCCAGTGGTGACGGGCCAGCCCTTTTCCAGATCAAAAGCCGTGAAGGACGCCCAATCCTGCCCTTCATAAATGTGCTTCGGCACAATGTAAATACCGATGTCAAACTTGTAGCTCACCAGGTTAAAGAAGCGCGGCGCAGGCACCTTGAACTTGATGAGTACAGTCGAATCGTCCACCACTTCGGCGCTTTCCACAAATTGCTGCACATCCACGCCCCAACGCACTTGCGAACCCAGGTCTTTCAACGTAGAGAAGGTGTACGCCACATCTTCAGCGCTAAAGGGGACGCCGTCGCTCCACGTGATTCCCTGGCGCGTCTTAATGACCAACTCGGTGCTGTCTTCGTTATATTCATAACTTTCGGCCAGCCACAGCAATTCTTTATCGGCAAAGGCGCTATAGAACGCCAATGGTTCATACATAATATTGGGACCATTTTGATGGTTGGCGCCGACGGCATACGGGTTCCATAACTCGTAGTCAATATGTTGCCCTTCCCGCCCACCGCGCATAATTTTGAGCGTACGGTTGCGGGGTACTTCCTTCAAACCGGCGGGGGCCGCCGCCGGCGCACTGTCCGCAACCGGCGCCGCGCTATCCGCACTGCCGCTGGGCGGAGCCGCTGAGCCACAAGCACTTAGAATCAACGCCAGGATCACAAAAAACACAAGCCTCTGCTGTATACGACTTGTGCTTAGTCGTTTGAATGCATTCATGCACTTGCTCCTTTGTATATGGGGATTGTTATGATGAGATATTCTGGACGCAACGGACTAAGGGAGAGATCGTCGGCCAGTTCATATAGCAGTATACTGCGACTAGTATTTTTTAGACAAATCATAACAATTCAGGCGTCCCCTGAGTCTTCGGCGTGAGCCATGCCGTCGATGAGGTCCAAATCCGCCCATGCGTACGCCATTCGACGGTCAATCGTCAAGTAATGGCTACCTGTCCCCGCTACACTGTACACAGGTGGTAGTACAGAACTACTACACGCAAAGCATCATGCGGCCCAAGTTTGCCCACCTCCCCTTTGGCGTCGGACCCCGCCAATGTAGTGGTCGCCGCTTTGCCAGCCCATAAAATGTTGTTTGTTTTCTTGGACCTGTAAGAACCCTGCCCCCCAAAATACCCAATTGACATGGCGGTGCGCATAATATTAGTTCGCAACAGCACGAGATGGCGCCAGATTCACCAATTGAGATTGACGGCTGAATCGCCAACACCGTTGCGGTGTACTGATAATCAATAGATCGCAAGGGCAAGAGATAGGGCCGGATTCACCAATCGCGACCGATGCCTATCTCGCCAACACCGTTGCGGTGTACTGATAATCAATAGTTGGCTTTGGCATCGAGGAGAATGCACCTCTGGGCGAGAAAGATGCCAAATCTTGTTTATGCACACCTAACTGGAGCACATAGCCAGTGCAATAGCTTCGCAACTGGTTCTGTTGCGCGGCGTCCCGCTCCATTAACCAAGGAGAAATGGTTTATGCAACACATGCACTTCTTCGTGCGCGATGCGGCCCCGCTGCTGGCCGCTTTGGTCATTGCTATCTATGTGGCGTATCGGCTGGTGATCCTGATTCGCCAAAAACGCCAATTAACCTTTGACTTTTTTACCGTGACCAGCCTAGTGACCGCCCAGGCGCTTTTGCTGCTGGCTGATGCGATTACGCTCACGGTAGACAATGTTACCGGTCAGCACAACCTGTTTTGGTTTCTAGGTTACGCGCTGGTCACCTTCACCAGCTTCCTCTACGGCTTCATGATGTGCAGCAATACAGCCTTCAAGCCAAGCCGCATGGTTCTCCAATATCTTTGGGTGGGTTTGCTGGCGGTGGAAAGCCTCATGCTGCTCATTTTCGTTTTTCACCTGGTCCACACACCCATGTGGCGGCCATACACCCCGCGTGCGGTCACCGAAGTGCTCTTCGCGTTGGGCCTTTTGGGCTATGCCCTGATGGTAGCCACAATGGGTTTGGCCACTGTCGTCACCGCTATGCAGATGCACGTGGTGCGTAGCGCGTCCCCAACTCGGGGATCCTATCGGCCATAACCCATCTCCATATCCACTGCGGACGCGTCGGCAGAGCATATCGACTTTGGCTTGTCCAAAGTGGGCAAGGTACTGGCCCGTGATGGCCGGGGAATTGGGGAACGAAGAGGTTTCCGGTTAGGAAAAAGGGTAATAAAAAAAGCCTTATGTCACGTTTTTGCGTCGACATAAGGCTTTTCTCTCTCGAGCAGAAAACTACTCGATGATACTAAATGGTCGGGGCGAGAGGATTTGAACCTCCGACCTCTTCGTCCCGAACGAAGCGCGCTACCTAGCTGCGCTACGCCCCGAAACCATGTATAACAGAATTATACCCCAATAGACGCACATATCCAAAATCAGGCGGGGACAACTACGGATTACGCCGATGGCGCAGATGTCCCTCCCCGGATTACGAATTATAATCCGCCCAGTCCTCGGCACTTATAGGCACTTATAGCGAGCAAACTAGCTGGTTTCTGTTGCGAAAGCCGATTTCTACCGCCAAGACTGCAAGGAACGCCAAGATGCACGCAGAGATTTCTCTGGGCGCATCTTGGCGTTCCTTGCAGTGGTAAAGCCGTTTCGCAACAAAAGCTAGCGAGATGAACGGAAGTACAGGATACGTTCATTGGCCCCCTTTATTTTGTACAGCGTCCTCAGCAAAGTCAACCGATTTGACAAAACATTGGGGAGGAATACAATACTCTGGCAGCGACTTTGTCAAATTCCAGGGGTGCGGGCTGCATCTGGTCATGCACAAGGGTAAGCCAGTCTGGTATGATCCCAAATAATAATTAGGTGATGATTATGATTCCAGATCAATCGACATCCCCCCCTGTATTATCATTTACCAATGTCCAGATGACCTTCCCGGATGGCACCAAGGCCGTGGAAGATGTTACGTTTGCGGTCGCACCCAAAGACTTTGTCACAATCGTGGGACCATCGGGCTGCGGGAAATCGACTCTGTTACGCATAGCGGCCGGATTGTTGCCACAAACAGCGGGTTCTGTAGCGGTCAATCGCCAGCGGCTGGGCTTTGTATTTCAGGATCCCACCTTGATGGAGTGGCGCACCGTGCAGGGCAACGTTGAATTGCTGGCTGAATTGCGCGGGATGAGCGCCCAAGAGCGCAGCCGGCGCGCGGCCGATGCGATTGCCCTCGTTGGGTTGCAAGGCTTCGAAAAGCACTATCCCAAAGCGTTGTCCGGCGGGATGAAGATGCGCGTGTCGCTGGCGCGCACGCTCACCCTGGAACCGCCGGTCTTCCTCTTTGATGAGCCCTTTGGCGCTCTGGACGAGATCACCCGAGAGCGCTTGAATGAAGAGACGCTCAAGCTTTTTATGCGTGAGCAATTTGCCGGGCTCTTTATCACCCACTCAATCGCTGAAGCCGTTTTCCTCTCCACACGCGTGCATGTGATGTCGGCGCGGCCGGGGCGCATCATTGCCACCTTTGATGTGCCCTTTGGCTATCCACGCGATGGCGAGTTGCGCTTCGACGCCGCCTTTGGCGAGTTGAGTCGTGAAATCTCTCATGCCTTATCGGAGGGTCATGCGTGACAGACGTCGACAAACCCAACGCGAGCGCGGCGGCCGTTCCCGCTCCGGGAAGTGGACCAGCACATACCAACACCAGCCGGGCGCGCGAATCGCGGTTCCGGCGTGGGCAGCGCCTGGTTTTGCCGCCGCTGGTGCTTGGCATCTTTATCCTCGGTCTCTGGTATTTCATTTCATACGGCATCCTCGATGAACAGCGCCGTTTTCTGTTGCGCCCGCCGCATGCGGTCTGGTTGGTGGGCTTTGCCGATTGGGGGAACTTCACCGAAATTCTGGGTGGCCTCTGGTCGAGCATGCAAGTGGCGCTGATCGGGCTGACGGTGGCCATTCTGATTGGGCTGGCGTTGGCGACGCTTATGAGCCAGAGTGAATTGATCGAGCGCGCCGTCTTTCCCTATGCGGTTACGTTGCAGGCGATTCCGATTTTGGCGATTGTGCCGCTGATCGGCTTTTGGTTCGGCTTTGGCGTCAGCGCACGCGTGATTGTCTGCGTGATCATCGCCCTTTTCCCGATCATCGTCAACACCCTCTTTGGGCTGCTCTCGGCGCCGCGCGGTCTGCACGATCTCTTTACGCTCCAGCGCGCCAGTCGCCTGACCCGCTTGCGCAAGCTCATGTTTCCGGCGGCGTTGCCTGCCATCTTTGCGGGGTTGCGCATCTCGGCTGGCCTATCGGTAATCGGGGCCATTGTGGGCGATTTTTTCTTTGGCCGCGGCGATCCCGGCATTGGCCAGCTGCTGCAACGTTATGCCAACCGGCTGCTTGGCGAACAGTTGATTGCGGCCATCATCATGTCTTCGCTGTTGGGCGTCCTCGTCTTCCAGCTCTTCGGCTGGCTGCAAACGTGGGCTATCGGCGCCTGGCATGAGCAGCGCGATGCTGAATTTTAATTAGATTTTTTTTCACAACCACAGGAGAAGAACAAATGCGCAAAATCAACCCATTGTTGTTGGTCGGCGTCGTGCTGACAATGTTGCTGGCCGGCTGTGTGACGGCGCCCACGACCGGTGAAAGCGCCGGCGATGCGGCGGCCCCCGCGTCGGAGGGCGCCGCAACCGGCCAATTGGCCGCGGTCTGCCCGGCGACCATTGTGATCCAGACCGACTGGTTCCCCGAGGCCGAACATGGCGCCCTCTACAACTTGCTCGGCGCAGCGTACACAGTCGATACGGATCGCAAGGCCGTTAGCGGCGCGTTAATGGCGGGCGCCGAGGATACGGGCGTCACGCTTGAGATCCGCACAGGCGGCCCGGCCATTGGCTTCCAGCAGCCCATCAAACAGCTCTATGTCGAGAGCGATATTACCATGGCCTATATCTCGACCGATGAGGCAATCTTTGGTGCGGAAGATACCCCGGCGCTTGTGGTCATGGCGCCGCTGGAGAAAAACCCGCAGATTATTATGTGGGACCCGGCCACCTATCCCGATGTCAAGACGATTGCCGATTTGGGCAAAGCCGGCGTGATTGTGAATGTCTTTGCCGGCGGCACTTTTATCGATGTCTTTGTCAGCGAGGGCATTCTGGCCGCCGATCAGGTCGACCCGTCGTATGATGGTTCACCGGCGCGTTGGGTTGCCGAAAATGGCGCGATTGCCCAGCAAGGCTTCGCCTCTGCCGAGCCGTACACCTATCAAAATGAGATTGCCGAATGGGGCAAACCGGTGGCCTACGAACTGATTCATGACGCCGGTCTGGAGCTCTATTCACAGGGTTTGGGGATTCGCGCGGGTGATCTGGAGACATTGCGCCCCTGCCTGGAAAAGTTGATTCCCATTGTCCAGCAGTCCGTGGTGGACTATGCGGCTGCACCCGATCACGCCAATGCGATCATTGTGGATGCCGTTGCCCAATACAATGATTTCTGGGTGTACAATGCGGAACTCGCCCAATACTCCACCAAGACGCAGTTGGAACTTGGTCTGATCGGCAATGGTCCCGACAGCACCGTTGGCAATTTGGACCTGGACCGGGTGCAAGGGGTGATTGACAAGATGGTTGCCGCCGGTTTGAATATCAAAGATGGTTTGCAAGCATCGGACCTGGTGACCAATGAGTTTATTAATGAGAGCATCGGGCTGCCGTAATTCTGGCGGGTATAATGCACTTTGCGCGCAGCATACAGAACGTAAATCAAAGGAGTCCCATTCAATGCGTACCACTGCTCCCACCATACCCTCTCCCCAAGAACTGACTGCGCTGGCGGAAACGTTCTTTCGCGAAGGTTGCGCGGTGATCCCCAACTTGCTCTCGGCGGACGAAGTGACGGCGTTGCGCGCCAAAACCGACGAATTCGCCCGCAACCCCGACCCCAGCAGCAAGCATACTTCGTACGCAATGGGCACGACCTTTGTGCTGCGCTATTGCCATGAAGCCGACCCAATCTTCGCAGCCTTGATTACGCGCCCGGCGGTCGCGAGTATTGCCGAAGCGGTGCTCGGTCCCCAAGCCAAGTTTAACGCCATGAATGTGATCCGCAACGAGCCGGGGCAGGCCATCTCTCGCTGGCATGTGGATGACGTGCTGGAATTCCCGCTGCCGCCGGAGATTCCTCGCTTCGATGCGCGCATCCGTATGCCGGTGTTGTGGTTTACCATTCAGGTGGCGCTCAGCGACATCGATGACGAGGCGCATGGCCCGACCCAATATGTGCCCTATAGCCACTACTCCGGTCGCAAACCGCCTGCAGAGCTGATCTTCGAAGGCCACGGTCCCCAATCGGTCTACTGTAAGGCGGGTGATGCCTACCTCACCAATCACCAAAGCTGGCACCGCGGCGCGCCCAATACCTCCGACCGTACCCGCTATGTGCTGCAGATCCAGTTCGCCCAGCATTGGGCAGATCGCCGCTTCCGCGGGGTGGCGTGAGTCAGCATTTCTAGCAGTATCTGTAATCGTTCCCCAAAATAGGAACTTATCCTCATGCAGATTACCAAGATTGAAACGTTTCTCGTCAACATCGCCAACCGCAACTGGCCCTTTGTCAAAGTTCATACCGATGAAGGCATCCACGGCGTGGGCGAGGCCTATTCGTGCGGGCCGGACAAGGCTACCGTGGAGGTGATGCGCGATTTTGAAGAGTGGCTCATTGGCCGCGACCCGCGCGATGTAGAAGGATTGTGGAACTTGATGTACGCGGGCTCGCGCTTTCCGGGCGGCGCCGTGGTCAACGCGGCCATCAGTGGGATTGAGCACGCGCTGTGGGACATTGCGGGCAAGGCGGCCGGGCTGCCGGTCTATCGGCTGGTGGGCGGCAAGTGTCGCCACAAGGTGCGCGTCTACCAATCGCCGCGCGGATCCACGCCGGAGGAGCTGGCCGACAACGCCGTCATGCTCATCGAAAGGTATGGCTACACCGCCCTCAAGCTGAGCCCGCTGCCCAATGGCCATCAGGAAATGGCCTGGAATGCAGTGCTGCGGGCGGTCGAGGCCCGCGTCGGCACTGTGCGCGACGCCGTGGGCGAGGATGTGGATATTGGTCTCGACCCGCACGCCCGCATCTTTGAACCGGGGCGCGCCATTGAGCTGTGCCAAGTCGTGGCCCAGTTCCGGCCCATGTTTGTGGAAGAGGCGCTGCGGCCCGAAAATTATGACGCGCTGGCCAAGGTGAGCCGGCAGAGCCCGGTGCCGCTGGCCACCGGCGAAATGCTCTACACGCGCCACGAGTTTCGCGAGCTGCTCAAGCTGCAAGCCGTGGACATTATCCAGCCCGATATCTGCTTGACCGGCGGCCTGTGGGAGACCAAAAAGATTGCCGCCATGGCCGAGGCGCACTACGTCAGCGTGGCGCCCCACAACCCGTGCGGACCGGTGGCCACGGCGGTCAACGTACATTTTGCCGCCAGCACGCAAAACTTCATCATCCTCGAGTACCATGCCGACGATGAATCGCCCCGCCGCGACGTGGTGAATGAGCCCATCAAGCTGGTGGATGGCTATTTGGAGCTGCCCGAAAAGCCGGGGCTGGGCATTGATCTGAACACGGAAATCTTTGGCCAATTTCCGTTCCGGTCGTGGCATCGCCCGTTCCCGTGGCGTAAGGACGGATCATTGGCGTTTCAGTAAATTGGATCAACAGATTGCACAGATTTCAAAGATTTTTCTCCTGAAAATCTCACCATCTGTAAAAGATAATCTGTAAAATCTGTGCAATCTGTTGATCATACTCATTCTCGAATCACAAATGTGGCCTGCGCTTCATCGCTTTCGCGATAGCCAATGCGAATGGCTTTGGCGCGAATCTGCGTAGTGCAGGCGGGCAGACGCAGCGGTTCGTGATAGAGCTGCCAATGGACGTCGTCGCCCGTCTCAAACGTGTAGGCAATGGACGCGCCCTGCGTGCTGCTCTGCATTTGCAGCAGGATCGGCCCCTCGAATTCACCGCCGTGTGGGCTTTCAGCCAGCCCATAATTCTCCCCGCCCAACACCACAAACATCGGCGGCAGCGTCACAGGCTGCACGCCGTCCGGCCACATCTGGCGCACCATTACGTCTTCGGGGATCAGGCCCAGATCGCCGACTTCGCGTTGCTATGCATCCAGCGCCGCCCGCAGCCGGGCCAGTTCATCGGCATAGCGGGGTCGGCAGCCAGGTTGTGGATTTCGGTGCGGGTCGGCGTTGGTGTCGTAGAGTTCTTCAGCGGGGCGCAGGCCTTGCATGAGTTGCGCTGGCGGACCGGTCAATTCGCCGACGCGTGCAGCCGCCACAGCTCCTGCATAATGGGGTGGATGTTGCGGTAGCGGTTGTAGCGCATGTACGGCGCCGATGATAGTGGCGCATGTATTTGAAGCGGTGGTCGCGCGGCGCGCGTGGTGTCGTACATTTCGTCGTAGCGGTCGCGGGCGGCGAAGATGTATTGACGCAGCGGCGCGGTCTTTGCGCCCAGGAAGGGCTGCCCCTGCAGGTGATAGGGCAGCTCCACCCCACAAATGGATAGCACCGTTTGCCCCAAATCCACCGTGCTGACCAGTGGTCGCTGACCGTCCCCGCTTCCAGCACGCCGGGCCAGCGCACAATCAGCGGGCTGTGGATGCCCGAGTCGTACGGCCAGCGCTTGCCGCGCGGCATGGGGCCGTGGTCGGTCCAAATAAAGACCACGGTATTCTCCGCCAACCCATCCTGCTCCAACTCCGCCAGAATTTCGCCCAGCCGCCGGTCATTGGCTTCGATATTGGCATACATGCGGGCCATGGACTGGCGCACTTTGGGCGTGTCGGGGAAATAGGGCGGCACTTCGATTTTGTCCAGATCAAAGTTGATGTCGGGCCATTTGTCCTCCCACATGCCGCTCTCGTGGGTTTGGGTCAAATTCCAGACGGCGAAGAAGGGCTGCTGTGGGTCGGGGCGATGGCGCCAGTGGCCGTGCGGGCTGCAATCATCCCAGGCCGTGATGGGCGGAGCAAACTGGTAGTCGGTCTTGAAGTTGTTGGTGCAATAGTAGCCAGCAGCGCGCAGATATTCGGGAAAGCACTTGACGTAGTGCGGAACCACCGCCTCGTAATTGTGCGGGAAATCGTAATTGGCGCCGGTGCCGGTGCGGTGATGGTGCGTGCCGATGGAAACCGGATACATGCCGGTGATGACCGCGCTGCGCCGGTCCGCAGACCGGCGCCGTGGAAAAGGCGTGGGTCCACAGGCAACCTCGGCGGCCAACGCGTCCAAATTGGGCGTGCTGGCTGCCGGGTCACCATAACAGCCAAAGTACGGGTAGCAATCCTCAAACGAAACCCAGAGGATGTTGGGGTGTTGCTGCATCAGTATCTAGCCAACTTATTTCTTATACATTGAGCAAGATTATTCACGCCAAGCCGCAAAGTCGCCAAGTTTTTCTGGCTCTTTGCTATCTCATGTGGTTGACCCGCTATGGTTTCGATACGGCTGCCAACTGCCGCAGCCTACTCAACCGCCGCTAGCCGTATCAACCCACTCGTGCTGAGTGCAACCGAAGTAAGAGATTCGTTGAACCGTTTTTCTTTGCGGCTTCGCGGCTTGGCGTGATCCTTTTGGTTCTGGCTTGTCCAGGTTAGTTTACCGCCACTCGTCAATCGAGACGGTTCTTGCTATATTTGCTGCCCATGATGCGCCAATAGCCATTGGTTTCGCCGCCGACCACCACGACATGAATATCTTCGGGGCGGAAGATGGGAATCAGCTCATGGTCGGCGGCTTTGAGTTTGGAGGCATGGGGTTCTATGCCATTGAGGGCCAGCGGATGAATGTAGTTCTGGATCAGCTGATAGTCCCACAGACGCCAGCGGGCATGGTGGCGTTGTCATGAATCCAGGCGATCAGCTTCTCTTTGGTGTCAAAACCGCCCGGTCAATAAACTGGCGCGCCGTGATGGGGTCCAGGATCAGCACGGGCGGCGTGTGCGGATTGAGCCCGCGCAGCATGTTGCCCACGTGATCCTGCCAGTGCTTCGCGCAGACCGAGCTGAAAGGCGGCGGCGCGGCAGCCGCCAAAGGTGCTAACGGTGCTGGCGTTGGCGTCAAAGCCGTGCTGCACGTGGAAGGGCACCCACGGGCTGCGCTCCTCATTTTCGGCAAAGGTGAGGCTGTTGTAGGCGTAGTTGTTGCCCTGCGAGCCCAGATAAGTGATTTCCGGCACCGAGCCGCCCTGCAAGTTTTGCGACAGCAGCCCGTAGGCGCGGCCGATGGTGGCGTTGGCGTGGTTGTAGGGGCCCAGCGCGCCAATGCCGCAGTTCATGTTGAGTTCGTGGCGGATCGGCCCATTGACCACGGTCATGGCCGCCGCCGAGCTGGTGGTGCTGGCGCGCGCCGACGTGTGCGAAGCGGCCAGCGCCAGAATCACCGGAAAATATTCAGGCCGCGCCCCGGCCATGACGGCGTTGATCGCCACCTTTTCCACGTTGTAGGCCCAGGCTTCGCGTGTGCCGGTGGGGCGCATCTGGCCAACCATCTCGTCGGGGCGGCGGCTCGTGCCGGCCAGCATGGCGGCCACCCGCTCTTCGGTGGGCAAGATGATGGGCAGCATATCGGTCCAGCGCTTTTCGATAAAGAGCTGGTGTAGATTCTCTTCGGTGTCGGGCGCCACCAGCCGGGGAGTCGAGCGGTCAAAGGTGATCTGCCGCGTCTCCTCCGGCGATAACGGCTTGCTGAGCGCGTCGAGCACCTCGTCCATAAAGGGGCGGCCCGTAATGGCGTCGGCGCCGTCCACATAGGCGCGCAGCTGCGCGGGCGTGCGGCCCATGACGGGCTGCGGCACAAAGGCGTGGCGCAAATAGGGGATGCCCTGTTGCTCGGTGGAGGCGCTTACCAGGGGCAGGAAAATGTCGGTCTGGATGGAAACGGAGGGCACGTTGTACTCGGTTTCCAGAATAATGCATTGGTCGGCGACCGCCGGCGCACAGGTGCTTCAATGGCCCACGGCCATGACGGCGCCGCTCCCCCTCTCTCTGATTTCGTTGTAGAGCGCCTCGTCCCGCTCGGTATAGACGCCCGACTTGCGCCGCACCTCCACCGGAATGTCGGGGCGCTGCTCTTTGAACCATTCGGCCATCTGTTCAATCAAAATGTCGCCGTCATCAAAGCGACAGTCGACCAGATAGACCGGCTTGTCCGTCAGCGACTGGGGCCGCGGGGCAAGCTGCTTCTGCGAGATTTGGGGAGGGAAGCCCATGGGGTTCAATACTTGAAGTTGCTGGCTCATTGGTTTCTCCTTGGAATTTGGGGGGAGTTGTGTAGTCCGTATGATTATACACTCCAAAGCCAGTCGAGTGCAACGCACCGGTAAGGAGGTGTCCGCGATTAAAGGGAGTCCTCTGGCGGCTCTGCTCCTTTGGGTGCGCTGCGTCCCTCTCCATATAGCATTTCAAGAAATTACTCAGGATACCGGGCAGAGACTGAGCTTGTCGAGACCGGAGCGGCTCCGGCTTCGACAAGCGTTCGACCAAGCTCACACCGAAGTTTCAATCCTCGAGTGTCTGAATAGGTATCTTGATCCTACAATAGCTTGTCGTACATATTCATGTATAGTGATTAGAGCTTACCCCACGTGCCGCAGTACATGTCACACGTGCCGTGGTACATATCCCCCGTGCCGCAGTACATGCCCCCCGTGCCGTGGTACATGCCCCACGTGCCGTGGTACGTGACCGGCGTGCCGTGGTACGTGACCGGCGTGCCGTGGTACATGCCTCACGTGCCGCAGTACATGCCCCACGTGCCGTGGTACATGCCCCCCGTGCCGTGGTACATGCCCGTCGTGCTGCGGGATATGCCCATCGTGACGCGGTACATGCCCGCCGTGCCGCAACACATGCCCGACGCGCCGCGGTACATGCCCGCCGTGCCACAGTGCGAGCTCGATACCCGTTAGAACCTAATCGCGTACTTGCCCGCGCAGCACGCTCACACTTGACGCCCCCTGCACTTTCGATTACGATTCAGCGTATACTTTTCCTGAATGGAACACTGAATCCATAAAAGCAGTGTGCCATTCCCTTCTGAATCACCTTACTTTTACTCAAACTCAACAAGGAGAAGCAAACTATGTTGCAACGAAATCTAAGGCACGGCGGCAGCTATGTGCTGGCCCTGCTGCTCGTTTTGGGCATATTGGCCGGTTGCGCGGCGCCCACGGCCCCCACAACCGGCAGCGATGCCAGCAGCGGTGATGCCGCGGCTGCACCGGCTGCCGATGAACTTACCCGCGCCAATACGCTGATTTTTGCATCAGACATGACCGACCTGATCTCGCTGGATCCGGCAGTGGCCTATGAGTTTAGCGGCATCCTGGTGGTGGGCAGCATTTACGAGACGCTGGTGGGCTTTGAGCCGGGCAATCCCGAAGTGCAGCCGCTGCTGGCCGAATCGTGGGACGTGGCCGAAGATGGCGATATGTGGGTGATCACCTTTCATCTGAACCCCAACGCTGCGTTTGCCAGCGGCAACCCCGTCACAGCGCAGGATGTGCTCTATTCGTGGAGCCGCGCCATTGACCTGAACATGTCGCCGGCGTTCCTCTTTACCGACGTGTCGCAGCTCACCAAAGAAAACATGGCCGCCGTAGACGCCCAGACCTTTGAGGTCAAGCTGCCCAAGACTGTGAGCCCGCCCGTTTTCCTCTCCATCATCAGCTTTAGCCTGGCCGCCGTGGTGGAACAGGCCGTGTTAGAAGCCAATGCTGGCGACGACATGGGGTCCGCCTGGCTCAATGATCACTCAGCCGGCAGCGGCGCCTATGTGCTGGACACATGGGAGCGCAGCGCCAGCGTCACCATCAATGTCAACCCCAATTACTGGGGCGCGGCGCCGGCCATGAAGCGCGTGGTCATGCAGAATACGCCGGAGCTGGCCAATTTGCAAGCTGTCATTGAAACTGGCGATGCCGATATTGTGGAGGGTTTGGGGCCAGAACAGTCCGATGTCCTGCAGGGCAATCCCGATATTCAACTGGTCAGCGGCCAATCTTCGCTCCTTGCTTACCTGGGTCTCAACGCCACCGAACCGCCGCTGGACAACCCCGACGTGCGCGAGGCCATCCGCTACGCCATTAACTATGACGAGCTGATTGCGCTGCTCAAGGGCAATGCCCAACTGGTGCAGGAATTTATCCCCATTGGCTTCCTGGGCCATACGGGTGAGAATCCCTTTACGCAGGATATTGCCAAGGCCAAAGAGCTGCTGGCCGGCGCCGGTGTTGCTGAAGGTACGGAAATCGACGCTCTCGTGCCGGTGGGTACTGGCCCCGGCGGTATCGAGTGGAGTACGCTGGCCGCCAAAATTCAGAACGATCTGGCGCAGGTGGGGCTGGTGCTCAACTTGCAACAACTGCAATCCTCTGAGCTGCTCAACATCTATCGCGCCCAGGAAGGCAAGCTGGTCTTCATGAACTGGGGCCCGGACTTCCCCGATCCCGACGGCAACGCCACCCCTTTCACCAACTATGAGGCGCGCTCGCTGGCCTGGCGCAACGATTGGAACGATGCCAAAGCCATCGAGATGAGCAAGGCAGCAGCCGCCGAGCAAGACCCGACCAAGCGCGTTGAGCTGTACAAAGAGTTGACCGAATACGTGCAGCACAACGGGCCGTACGTGCTGCTCTATCAGCCCACCACCACCTTTGGCCTGCGCAGCAACGTGCAGGGCTTTATCTACGATCCGGTGGATACACCGAGCATTACGTTTGCGCTGATCACGAAAGAATAAGGCTGAAAGGGAGCAGGGGAGCAGGGGAGCAGGGGAGCAGGGGAGATCGTCGACCAGATCGCCCTTTCCCCCTTTCTCCCCTTCCCCCCTTCTCTTCATCATCCCCAAATCATCGACAACAAAACCCATGACCCGCTTCATCATTCGCCGTCTGGCCGGGCTGATTTTTGTGCTGCTGGGCGTTTCGACCATGACTTTTATGTTGGCGCAGTTGGTGCCGGTGGATCCGGCGGCCAATGCGCTGGGGCAGAACGCGCGCCCGGAGCAGATTGAAGCCTATCGCGTCAAGATGGGGCTGGATCGGCCGGTGGTCGAGCAGTATTTGACCTATCTGCGCCGCTTGTTGAGCGGCGATTTAGGCGAGTCGATCCGCACGCGGCGGGCCGTGCTGCTGGATCTGCGCGACTATTTGCCGGCCACCATTGAGCTGTCGCTGGCGGCGCTGTTGGTGTCGCTGCTGGTGGGTATTCCACTGGGCATGTGGGCGGCCATCAACCGCAACCGGTGGAACGACGGTTTTGCGCGCGTGCTGGCGCTGATGGGTGGGTCACTGCCGGTCTTTTATGTGGGGCTGCTGCTGCTGGGCCTGTTTTATCGGCAATTACAGTGGCTACCGGGACCGGGTCGGCTCGATTCGACGCTGAACCCGCCCGCTGAGTTCACGGGTCTCTTTACGCTGGATGCGCTCTTCAGCGGCAACTGGCCCGTCTTCCAAAACAGTCTGGCCCATCTGATTTTGCCCGCCATTACGCTGGGCTCCTTTTCCACGGCGGTGCTGGTGCGCATGACGCGCTCGGCCATGCTGGAAGTGCTGGCGCAGGATTATGTGCGCACGGCCAACGCCAAGGGGTTGGGCTATCGCGTGGTGGTGTGGCGGCACGTGCTGAAGAATGCGCTGGCGCCCGTGCTCACCACCGTCGGCATCACCTTTGGCAGCCTGCTCAGCGGCGCCGTGCTGACCGAGACCATTTTTAATTGGCCGGGGCTGGGCCGCTACGCCACCACCTCGGTGACCGCCCTGGATTTCCCCGCCGTCATGGGGGTGACGCTGGTGGCGGCTTTTATTTATCCGCTGGTCAACACGCTGGTGGACATTGGCTATCGATTTATCGACCCCCGCATACAGTCGGAGTAGGGCATGGAACTTTCCGCACCGCGCGGTTTTGATCTGTGGCGGCGTCTGCGCCACGAACCCACGGCGGCCTTTGGGCTGGCCATTTTGCTGATCTTTATTCCCCTGGCGCTCTGCGCGCCGCTGGTCAGCCCGTACGACCCGCTCTTCCAAAATATCTCCGCCAGCCTGACGCCGCCCTCCCCTGACTATTGGCTGGGCACCGACAAGCTGGGCCGCGACCTGCTCAGCCGCATGTTGTATGGCGCCCGCATTTCGCTGTGGGTGGGCACGGCGGTGGTGCTGGCCGCCGGCACAATCGGCACCATTGCCGGGCTACTGGCCGGTTATCTGCGCGGTTGGGTGGACGAAGTGCTCATGCGCGTGACCGACATCTTTTTCGCCTTCCCCAGCCTGATTTTGGCCATGGCCATTGCCGGCGCCTTGGGGCCCAGCCTGCGCAACGCGCTGATCGCGCTGGTGGTGGTCACCTGGCCGGTGTACGCCCGCCTGATTCGCGGGCAGGTACTCTCGCTGCGCGAGCAGGAGTTTGTCTCCGCCGCCCGCGCCAGCGGCAGCCAACACCGGCGCATTATCCTGCGCCACCTGCTGCCCAATACGCTGGCGCCGCTGTTGGTGCAGGCCAGCTTCGACGTGGGCACGACCATTTTGAGCGTGGCCGGCCTCTCTTTTATCGGCTTTGGCGCCCAGCCCCCCCTGCCCGAATGGGGCGTAATGATCAGCGAGGGGCGCAACTATATCACCACCCAGTGGTGGCTCACCGGCGTGCCCGCCATGGGCATTCTGCTGCTGGTGGCCGCGTTTAATCTGGTGGGCGATGGGTTAAGAGATATTTTGGATCCGCGTTTGCGGCGCTGATGGCTCTTTGTGATCTTTTTCTGGCTTATCTCTGCCGTTAGTCTAAAGGGCTGCGCACGCCCATTGGGCCTTTGTTGAGAACATGGGCCACACAGATCGGGATTGAATGACACCCTCTCTGCTTGTTCTCCATATACTCTTGCTTTGCTTCTCGTTTTGCCGCTGTTGGAACCTTGCTTTGTTCGGCGATGTACAGCGGTTCACAATCAAATCAGCATATCCCGGAAATGATATTGTAAAGATTGAGGCATCTACGTTTTGTACTAATTGTGGTAAACCTGTTAGTGGGGCAGAATTTCTGTGCCCATTGTGGAAAATCTGTTTTACTGCAAATGCAAAGCTCAAAAAATCCAGCACCACTGAATACGAATATACATACTATCGAATAAGGTGGGATAGTGGCGGGAAATATCCACTGACTTTGGAAGAACAGAATATCAGGTTCGTTTAGATAATTGGGGCAGTGATCAAAGCTGGATTTACCAGAAATACAGAATTACCTCGATAAAGGGTGGGTCCTGCAGTGACTGAAATCGGCCCAGGTGCATATGACATCAAAACAATAGAAGAATATGCAAGTGGGGTCAAAATCATGTCGCTTTCCGTCGACCAATTTTTAGTAGAAATGCGGCGCCCCCTGCCTTCCACTTTCGAGCTATGAGAACCAACTGTTTGGGGTTTGGGAAGAGACAGGTAAATTTAATCAAGGAGTTCTAGAATAAACTGGGGAATCTTATTCTTTGCCAAACGCCGCAGAGAGAAAAGTGGCGATATAAGTACAACACCAAATAATGATACAACGGAGATAAATGTGGCACAGCGGGATATTCACCACAACACGGTGATTAACGGCGCTCGTCAAAGATGGTTGGCAGATCACTGATGATCCGCTGATCCTCAAATGAAACAGAAGGATTTGTACATCGATCTTGGTGCGGAAGAATTGGTTGCCGCAGAAAAACGAGGACGACAGATCGCAGTTGAGATCAAAAAGCTTCGTTGGCCCGTCAAGTTGAGGATTTAAAAAAGCACGCTCGGCGCTTCAACATTCTATCACGACATTCTCGCCAAAGGCGCAACCACAACGTACCTTATACTTGGCAATACGGGAAGAGGTGTACTATGCTCTATTTGAAGAACCAATCGGCAGCATCCTTTTGAAAATCAGCGTGACCAGTTGCTGATCTTTGACCCAGAGCGGGGAGGTGATTGTCTGAAATGGATCGAATAAAACATTACCAACAACTGGTTGAGCAAGTATTGACACAATATCTTGAACCAATTATGCAAACGCAGATATTCATAACGAGCCGATCTTTAACCGTAGAGGCAGGTCAGTATGTAATCATGTCGAGTGGCTGGCAAGGCGCACGCCGCATTCACGGCTGCTTATTGCACCTAAAAATTCAAGATGGAAAATATATGGGTTGACGAGGGATGGCACCGAAAATGGGATTGCCAATGAACTTATCGCCGTCGGCATTCCACAGGATGCTATTGTTCTGGCTTTTACAGTCGTGCTGCTCGCAAGTATACAGATTTTGCGGTAGCGTGATTGCGAAGACATAACAGCCGACTTTTTCCAACATTGGTGGTGGTTTTCAAACCGC
The DNA here is from genome assembly GCA_041391125.1 of Caldilineaceae bacterium. Lineage (GTDB taxonomy): Bacteria > Chloroflexota > Anaerolineae > Caldilineales > Caldilineaceae > JACKBC01. The sequence continues at coordinate 19,576 of JAWKON010000027.1, read as the reverse complement.
CCTACGCATGGACATTATCCAGCGCAGGGCGGTTTCAATATCACCGAATCACCACCGGCAAATAAAGCACCCGGTTGAGCCGCCCGCCGTCCGGCTCATCCCCGCCATCCAGCCGGTGGGGATGCAGGAGACGGTGGCGTCGCCGTTGAGTGGGGTGTTGGGGTCATCGGTTTCGACGACGGCCTGGCCGCCGGGTTGACCGAGGGCGCTGTGGGTCACCGTAGCCTGGTTGGTCAGGGCAGGGTTGCTGGCCAGGTTGATGTTGGCGATGATCAGGCCAAATTGCACCACGGCTGTGGCATCATTGCCGGGCAGCACGCCCAGGTTGACCGTCACCAGGCTGTCGCTGCTGGAACTGCCTGCCACAATATCCCCCTGGCTGGTGGTGAGCGAACCGGCCGCAGCGTTACCCCCGGCTGGAGCGTATCTTGCAGCATCACATCCACCGCCGCCACCGGCCGCGATTGGTCACGCGGATGGTGTAGCGCAGCGTATCGCCGATGGAAGGTTGCCACGGCGTCGGCATCCACCAGGAGCGCATCGGTCTTGATGGCCACCAGCAGCGGATCGTCAAAGGGTACCGTGGCGTCATCCTTATTGGAAACGGGTTGCCGTCGTCGTCCACACCGACGGCGGTCACCACGTTGTGGTGCGTTTCGCTGATGGGCGTGGTGGCGGTCACAAAGGCGGTGAAGAAGGTGTAGCGCCCGCCCACGTTGGGCTGGCGGCGCCGTGCAATCGCTGTTGGGCAAATTGGCGGTCGGTCAAATCGCCAAAGGCCGAGTCGATGAGCGAAGTGATGGTCACCACGTCGGCACGCTCCAGGTTGGCCACGGTGACGGTGTAGGCCACGTCGGCGCCCGTTTTGGGGATCAGCGTTTGGTCGGCGCTTTTGATGACGGCAATTGCCGAGGGCAGATCGGTGAAAGTCACCTGGGCGCTGTCTTGCGCGGTGGCCGTTATTTTCATCATCGGTGGCCGTGGCGGTGATGGTGTCGGTTTCCCGCATTGGCGTTGCCGAAGACCGTGGCGCTGAATGCGCAATCGTAAGTGCCGCCGATGGCCAGCGCTTGCGGCAACCCGCACGTCCCCTGACCGTTCAGATCGCCATGCACATCATCCACCAGGCTGGTCAGCGTGACCGGCTCCGCTGCTCTGGTTTGCACCTGCACGGTAAAGGTGAATAATCCGCTGGGCTCCGGCAGCAGCGGGCGCAGCGCTTTTGGTCAGCGCGATGACCGGCAGCACGTCCACAAAGGCGGTGTCCTGCGCGGGCGGTACAGGGGTTTCGGTGGGGTCCATCGCGTTGCCGGTGACCACATTGGTGGTGTCCTGATCGATCTGGGCGGTGCAGGTGTAGCGCCACACTTCGGTCAGGTCCAGGATATCGTCCTGATTCAGATCGCCCACGTTGAAGCCGCCGCTGATAACGGGCGTGACGGGCGCACACTGGTCGTCGCTCACCTCCACATTAAATAGATAGATATTACCGATGTTGGACACGTCATAGGAGTATGTCACCGTGTCGCCCGCCGCAATTTGGGTGGCGCTGGGCGTTTTCTGCACGGCAATGCGCGGGTCAATGCCAAAGTAGTGGCTCAAATCGGCGTCGGTGACCACTAGGTCCGGCCCGCTCACGTTGGGGACCGCGCCGGTGACGGCGCCGGTGTTGCTGTATTGACCCGCTGCGGCCAAGCCAGTAGCGATGTAGGTCCACTCTTCGCCCACATCCAAAATGGTGTTGGTGTTGACGTCCCCGCTGGCATAAACGGGGGTGACGCCAACATCACTATCGCTCACATCCACCGTGGGCAGCGGGGCGGCGCCAATGTTATTCACCACATAGGTCCAGGTGACCGGGTCGCCCACGTGGATCAGCGGGCCGCTGGGGCTATCGGCATCGACGCCGTTGGTGTATTTTTTGATCTGAATGTCGGGGACCACGTAGAAATAGCGCACCGTGCCGGCGGCGGCGGCGCTGGTGTTGAATTGGGCCACGGCGGGGCCTTGCCCGGTGACGGTAAAGGCGCTGGTGGCGGCGACGGGCAGCGCGATTGTGCCGGCGCCGGCAAAGAGGGCTAGCGTGGGCGTATCGGTAAATTGCACCGTGTTGACCAAAGGCACCGCAATCGGGCGCTGACCACCGGACGTGCCACCATAGTCCAGAACACCGTCAAACGCCGGCACATTGGGCAGCGTTTCAGCTACCATGCCGCTGGCGTTGGCCGTCGTCGCATTGGGCAGATCAACGGTCAGGTTGACTTCATAGTCAATGTTAAAGGTGTTGATGGCGCCATTCACATTTTCATAACCCAGCGTGCCGCTCACGTCACCGCTGAGCGACACTTGCACGCCAGTGAGCACGCCTAGCGTGGGGTCAAATTGGGGGAAGGTTAAATTGGCGGTTGGCCCCTGAAAAATGAGCGAGGGAATCGTATCCGTATAGGTAATGGTGGACTGGGCATGGGCCGTGTGGCGCAGTGCACCGGTCAAGATGAGGGCGGCAATGAAGGCCAAGCCGCTGATGCGCAAGACCCGGGGCGCGCATAGAGTCAAGGGGATAAAGCGTGCGTACATAATTCTCCTTTATTCGATTTGGATGATCAACAAAAGATGGTAACTATCCAACGAAGCTGCGCCTCAAACCGACAAGTTGCAAACACGGATAGGGGGAACACGGATAAAAAATAGGGGCATCCGTGTTCTTCCCATCCGTGTTTACAAAACTTGCTCTGTTTGTAAAGATTTTTCGATACCAAATAATTCAGCCGTAGCCTGAGCTTGTCGAAGGCGAAGGCAAAGGCGAAGGCAGGCTTCGACAAGCTCAGCCGTCGAGTGCCGGATTAGTTACAAAATGATAGGATCAGGTATTAATGATGACGGAGATTTCTGGAATAAGTTGCGGCGAAAATGGGTGGTGGGGGTTGCAGCGGCTTCTGGATACTGTGTTGCGAAAAAGGAGATTGATTCATGGACCAACCCAGGAAATGCCGGCGGGGAGCGTTCATAGTGTCTGCGGTGGCTGCCATGATTCTTTCACGATTTTGACCACATCGTAGAAATGGGCATTCATGTGAAACTGGGCCAGCGTTACGTCGCGGTGTTCGATGGCGTCGAGGATGTTGACATGATGCTGCACGGTATCGGCTGCGCTCTCGGTGTGACGGAAATCGCGCTCGTCCAAATTGGCGAAGAGATCCCAGAAGCGGCCGATCAGGCTGAGCAGGGATGGGTTGTGCAGGGGCGCATAGAGGGTCTGGTGAAATAGTCGGTCTTCGGCGGCAAAGGAGACGCCCTCCGCAGCCCGCGCGGCCATCCGCTCGACCAGACCGCGCAGGGTGCGCAGGGGGTGATCGCCAATGGCGCTGACGACCGCGGGCAAGAAACCCACTTCAAGCACCTGCCGCATGGCCAGAACGTTCAAGAGCTCGTCAGTGGTTTGCGGCCTGTCACAATTCAAAAGCGCGGGCGTGGTCTGCCCGGATTGACGGGACGCGATGTGCGCCCGCTCGTCGCGTATGCGGTCCGCGCCAAGCGTCTCAAGCTGCCGAAGCAATTCATGCACGCGCTGGTGCGCTGCATCCGCGGACTCGGGGAGTTCCGTCGCGGCTGGCGGTGCGGACAACGGCAGATTGACCGCGCGAGGCGGCGCTTGGAGACCGTCGATCCGCTCAAGGAGCATGGACGCGGCGACGAGGCCCATCCGGTAAGGGCTCAGCGGCGTGATCGCCACATTGCGCATCTTGGCCAGTGAGGGCGGCAGTTCGCCGATCACGCTGACGCCAATCGACCCGCTGGGATCGTGCTCGGCGAGCGCCTCAAGTACGCCTGCTGCCAACAGGTTGTTGGTCACCAGCACAGCATCGATCGGCGCCAACGACGCCAGGGCCGTCGTGGCCGCGATGCCGCCCTCGACATTGCAAGGCGCGTGCTGCAATAGCTCATCCGCGGCGGCCAGTCCGGCTTCCGTCAGAGCCACGCGCCAGCCGGTCGCACGCTCTACGGCGCTCGGCGCCGTCGCCGGCCCCGTTACGCAGGCAATGCGCCGATAGCCCTGTGCGATCAGGTCGTCCGTGGCCTGCTGCCCGAGCAGACGATTGTCGAAGGTCACCATATCCACGGGCAACTGCACATCCTGGTCGATCACCACCACGGCGCGGCCCTGCTGCAAGAGCCTGTCCAACCCAACATCCGCCGCGACGGGCGCAATGATGATGCCGGCCATGTTCTCGTCTTCGGCGATCTGCAGATAACGTGACTCCTGGCGCGGCGTCTCGTCCGTATTGCAGATGACGACCGCATAACCTGCCTCGCGCGCGATGTCTTCGACGCCGCGGGCAACCAGGGTGAAGAATGGGTTGGCGATATCGGGAACAATGAGAGCGAGCAGGTGGCTGTGGCGCTTGCGCAGCGAGCGCGCCGTCCGATCTGGCGTGTAGTTGAGATCCGCGGCCGCCGCGCGCACCAGCGCCGCCAGATCTTCCCGCACCGCTATTCCATTGAGCACCCGCGAGACAGTCGCCGTCGATACGCCCGCGCGCTGGGCCACATCTGCGATCCGCGCCACTATGTCATTCCTGTTCCTAAGCTACGCCGCCAATGCCTTCACATCATCAGTCGGATCGCACCGCGCCGCCCTCAACGCGCAGCAGCGCGCCGCGTGTGGCATTCGATGCCGGGCAGCACAAATAGACGATTAGGTTGGCCACATCGTCAGTCTCGGCGAACTTGCCCAGCAGCGATGTGGCTTCGTTTGTCGCAAAGTGGTTCCGCTCGAATTCGGCAAAGTCCTGATCGCCACAGGCGCGATAGACCCATTCGCTGATCGTGGCGCCGGGCGCGACGCAGTTCACCGTCACGATTGGTGTGCTGAAAGATCTCGGCGATGCAGCGCGACAGACGGATCACCCCAGCCTTCACCACCCCATAGTCGACGATGTTGGCGGGGGTGACAATGCCAGCCTCGCTGGTCATGAAGATGATTCGACCCCACTCCTTCTGCAGCAACAGCGGAACATAGTGGCGCGTGAGGCGGACGCCGCTCATCACATTGAAATCCCATTGATATTGCCAGTCGGCGTCGGTCAGTTCTAGAAACGGCGCGACACGGTCCGTCCCGCCGGCCATGTTGATGAGGATATCGATGTCTTCAACAGTATCAGTCACCATTTTACAGCCTGCCGCCGTGGCGACATCCGCCTGCACCGTCATCACCGCGGCGCTGGGAACTCTGTCCCGCACGGCCTGCGCCGCCTTTGCCAGACGCGCATCTGACCGTCCGTTGATCCAAGCAGCGCGCCGCGCCGCCAGTCCCTGGGCGGTGGCGAGGCCAATGCCGCTCACAGAGGCGGTAATCAGCGCAGTTTTGCCGGTCAAGTCGAGATTCATCATGGTCATGTTTGTTTGCCCGTTTGTGAAAGTAAGTCAGTGGGACAGTAAGTCAGTAGGACAGTCAGAAAGTGACTGTCCTACTGATTTACTGTCCCACTATGCAAAATTTCAGTCCTTTTCGTCATGTTCGCGGATAAAGTCCATATCCAGCTCCAGCCCAAGCCCCGGCAGATCGGTGAGCTCCATATAGCCGTTCACGGGCTGATGGGCATTCTTGTAAGTGGCGGTGGTAATGGGCTCGAAGAGGCGCAGGCGCTCGAGGAAGGGCGCATTGAAACAGGCGCTGACCAGGTGAATGTGCATATCTTCCATGGCGTGGGGCGCGAATTTTACGTTCCAGGCTTGGGTCAAGGCGGCGCATTTCAGCAGCTCGGTGAAACCGCCGGCCCGCGCAATGTCCACCTGGACATAATCGGCGGCGTCAGCCAGAAGCAGATCGCGCACGCCGAAGCGGGTGTATTCGTGCTCGCCGGTAGCCAGCGGCACATCCGTGCCGCGCTTGAAGCGGGCGAGGCCGGGGATGTCATCGGCGAAGACCGGCTCTTCCAACAGCAGCGGGTTGTATTCGCGCACGCGGTTGGCGAACTGGACGGCGGTGGCCGCGTCCCAGCAGTTGTTGGCATCGAGCAGCAGGTCGACATCCGGCCCCACGGCTTCGCGCACTTTGCGCACGCGCACCACATCGCGGCTGGGGTTGCGCGCGCCATCGACGCCCACCTTAAACTTGATTTTGGTGTAGCCCTGCGCCACCATATCCAGCATCTCGGCGACGAGTTCGTCATCGCTGTAGGAGGTCCAGCCGCCGCTGGCATAGACGGGCACCTTGGTGCGGCCGCCGCCGAACAGCTTGTAGAGCGGCAGGCCCACGATCTTGCCCTTTAAATCCCACAGGGCAATATCAACGGCGCTGAGCGCGCAGAACATGAGCCCTTGCGGCCCACGCCGCGCAGGTAGCCAAAGAAATCCTGCCAGATCAGCTCGTTGTCGAAGGGGTCGCGGCCCAGCAGGCGCGGGGCCATGTTGCGTAGGATCAGCGCTTTGGTCGCCTCACCGCCCACCTCGTGATAGGTGACGCCGAAGCCTTCCAGCCCTTGGTCGGTGGTCAAGCGTACGATGGTGTAGCCCACCATTTCCACCTTGCGCGTGGCGTCGGCGAAATTGGCCGGTGCGGACATGGAGACGAGGTGGACCTGGACGTTGGCGATTTTGTGCGAGTTCATTGGTGTTGAGCCTCCATCACTCGGGTTGTATAGTTGTTGGATATACTGGACTTTAGGCCATTCCAAAAAATAAAATATCCAGCATGGCTGCAAGCTAATCCAGAAAATCGATTTGAATTTGGGTATTTATTTTTCTGGATTAGCCTTATATGCTTTTGCGCGGGACTTCATAGCGCAGGAGGACGTTGTCGGAGCCCTCCCACCGACGGGTGTCGATGAGCCGAAATGATGCAGGAGTCCCCCCGCGAAAACAGGGATGCCTTGCCCTAAAATGCGGTTGCCAATCAGTAAATGGATCTCGTCAATCAAATCATGGGCCAGCAGATCATTCCAGAGCGTTCGGCTGCCGGTGATCAAAATATTTTTGCCTTCCTGGCGTTTGAGTTCGGTAAGTTGCGCATATGCATCTCGACGCCTGATGATGCGCACGCCCTGCCAATTTCCGTGCAGCGTACCGGAGACGACAATGCCTTTGGCTGACTTGCCCGCCTGCGAGATACCGTTGTGCGTACTCGGCTTTTTTCTCATATATATTTTTAGAAATCGATTACAGACTGTTGCTTTAGCCTATCATAATCTATATCCTCATGTCAATCCGACGCATTTCTTTTCACCTTTTCGAGTCGCCCCTGAAGAGAGACTCATCGCCCCAGACCCACAGTTCAAATTTGAATACGCGGCTTAACATATTACAATGATGCGGAGGATTGGGTGCTTGAACATGGCGTTCCTAGCCAGATTCGTCGATTGGTAAATTTAGAGCGTCAACAACTCGTCAATCACGCCGACGGATGGTGGCAATAGGCTTGTAGATGGAGATAAACAAAGAGGCAAAAAAATGAACGAAAATATCCAAAAAGCATTGCAAGAAGACAACCTGGTCGATATTACCGTCACGGGCCGCCAGAGCGGGCAGCCGCGCAAGTTCGAGATCATGCTGCGGCGGGATGCGGGCAAATACTATATAGCGGGCCGCCCGGAACCGAAAGATTGGTACGCCAACATGTTGGCCGATCCGGCGATCACCCTGCACGTAAAGCAGAGCGCCCGGGCCGACCTGCTGGCCACGGCCCATGCGGTGCTGGATGCAGCCGAGCGACGGCGCCTGTTTCAGCAATTCTTCGGCGGTTCAGAAATGATGGATAATCGAACGTTGGGTGCAGGGCGCAAAATTGATTGAAATCAAACTCAAATCTTAACTCAATGTCATTAAGCTAGGCGTTTTCGAGTCAAAGTAAACAGTGCTCAGTCAATGTCAGTAAGTTAGCAGTTTTCAGTCCCCAGTTTTCAGCAGTCAGTCTCGAAACACACACTGAAAACTGAGCACTGCTATGTGCATTACGACGCCGCCCACGTTTGCGGGCTAATTGCGGGCCAAGCCTGGCAGCAGCCGCTGGCCGAAGGCGCGCACCTGCTAACCTTTAGCACCTATAAGAGCCTGGGCGGTCCCGCCGCCGGCGCGGTCTTGACCAATGACGACCGGCTGGCCGCACGGCTCGATCAGATCGCACATCCGGGGCTCACCGCCAACTTTGATGTGGCCAAAAGCGCGGCGCTGGCGGTGGCCATGCTGGATTGGAAGGTCTATGGCGCCGATTATGCGCGCGCGATGGTGGAGACCAGCCAGGGTTTGGCCGCCGCGCTCATCGATCAGGGCGTTCCGGTCTTTGCCGCCGCCAAAGGAGCCACCTCTTCACACCAATTTGCTCTGGAAGCCGCGCCATTTGGCGGCGGGCAATCCTTGGCGAAGCTGCTCCGCCGCGCCAATATCCTGACCTGCGGCATTGGGCTGCCGCGGCCCGCCGTGGACAATGACTTAAATGGCTTGCGCCTGGGGACGCCGGAAATTGTGCGTTGGGGCATGCAGCCGCGCCACATGCCGACAATCGCCGAATTTATGGCGCAGGTGTTGCTTGAAAAGAGAGACCCGGCTGAAGTAGCCAACGCAGTGACCAATTTCAGGCAGCAATTTGACTCGTTGGCCTTTATGAGACCATAATGAATATGACAAACCTTTACGCGCCGATTGAACCGTTTGCCTCCGGTACGCTCGAGACAAGCGATGGCCACCAGTTCTATTGGGAAGAAATTGGCAATCCCAGCGGCACGCCCGCTCTCTATCTGCATGGCGGTCCCGGCAGCGGATGCAGCCCCAACGCCCGGCGCTATTTTGACCCCAAGACGTATCGCGCCGTGCTCTTTGACCAGCGCGGTTGCGGGCGCAGCCGTCCGCTGGCCTCTGCGCCCGATGTGGATCTGCGGTGGAACACCACCGATCACCTTGTGGCAGATATTGAATCGTTGCGCGTGCATCTTGGCATCAAACGCTGGCTAGTGGTGGGCGCCTCTTGGGGCGTAACGCTGGCGCTCGTCTATGCCCAGCGCCATCCCGCGTGCGTGCGCGCCATGGTATTGGGTGCGGTGACGGCGGGGACGCGACGTGAAATCGAATGGATCACGCGCGATATGGGCCGCATTTTTCCGCGTGAGTGGGCGCGTTTTGCCGCGGTCGTACCCGAGGCTGAACGCAGTGGGGACTTATGCGCCGCTTACGCGCGGCTATTGGCCAGCCCCGATCCACAGGTGCGGGAGCGGGCGGCGTTGGAGTGGTGCCGCTGGGAGGATACCCATGTTTCGCTCATGCCCGGTTGGGAGCCAGACCCCCGCTATCAGGAACCACAATTTCGCCTGATCTTTGCCCGCCTTGTCACCCACTATTGGAGCCACGGCTGCTTTTTGGCCGATGGCGAGGTGCTGGCGGGCATGGACCGCTTGGCCCATATTCCCGCCACGCTCATTCATGGACGCTGGGATATATCCGGCCCTGTGGATACAGCCTGGGCTTTGCACCGCCATTGGCCAGGGAGCGAGCTACAGGTTTTGGATGACGCCGGTCATGGCGGGATTGGATTTTCCGAAGCAATAGTCGCTGCGCTCAATAAATTTGGCAACGCGCCGTGAGGGCTTGGGTGCATCCCCAATTAGGGGCAATATTGCAGCCCGCGCCGCCTCTCCCTGATTTTGCGCTGCAGCGCAAAATCTGTCCCTCTCCACGAGGTGGAGAGGGACGCGGCGCACCCGCAGGGTGCAGAGCAGGGAGAGGCGTCTCCCCCTAATTTGGCAACACGCCTTAATTACGAAATCTCTTCCACCTGATCTAAATAGGCGCCATACCCTTCCGCCTCCATATCATCGCGATGCACAAAGCGCAATGAAGCCGAATTGATGCAGTAGCGCAGACCACCGCGATCGCGCGGGCCATCGTTAAACACATGGCCTAAATGACTGTCGCCATGCGCAGAACGAACTTCTGTGCGCACCATCCCGTATGATATGTCGCGCAGTTCGCGAATGTGGGCAGACTCTATGGGCTTGGTGAAACTGGGCCACCCGCAGCCGCTTTCATACTTGTCCGACGATGCAAACAGCGGCTCGCCGGACACAATATCCACATAAATGCCCGGCTCTTTGTTATACAAATATTGGCCCGTACCCGGCCGTTCCGTTGCATTCTGCTGGGTCACGCGATATTGCTCCGCGGTCAACTGTTTAATCGCCTCATCTGTCTTTTTATACTCTGCCACGTCAATCTCCTGTCTGAAGGTGAAATGTTATTGAGTAACGATACATCTGTTCCCATCGACAAGTCTTCGGCCTGAGTTCAGGCGAACGCTCCGGAAGCAGATGTATCGTTACTTTGCTGATTTGGCTATTTTGCTGATTTGGCTATTTTGCTGATTTGGCTATGTCGGGGTTCTGCGGCAAATTTACAACGCCTACTTTAACACATAAAGATTAGAATTGAATTTGCACGGCATTGGAAAAATGTTGGAACAGTACTATACAAGGCCGCTCCCAACTTGGCAAACAGAAACACTTGTTCTATGATGCTTAAAAAAGGGAGGAAATCCAACATGAACGCCGCTGCTTTTCGCCATCTTTACAATTATCACTTGGCCGAGAATCGTAAAATATGGGACATTTGTGTGAACCAGCTATCCGCCGCCCAGTTCATGCAGAAGGTGAATTACTCGCATGGCTCTGTGCGCGACCAGATTGTTCATCTCATTAACGCCGACGATATATGGTTCAGCGAACTGCGCGGCGTTGACCCCACGGAGCCGCCGCTTTCCGTTGACGTGGATGACCGCGCCTACATCCACACATATTGGGACCAGGTTCAAAAAAACATGCGCGCGTATTTGGCCGCATTGCGCGACGATATGCTGTTCGAGACACCCATCGAAGAACCAGACGAAGATCGGGATCTCATTGTGTGGCAGGTGCTGCTGCACGTGGCGAACCACGCCACCGATCATCGCGCGCAAATTCTCCGCTCGTTGAACGACTTGGGCGTCAAAACAGCCTCTCAAGATTACATCTTCTATGTATATGACCATCCAATGCCCGCTGCCAATGAAGATACGCTGAATAAATCTGAACTTCTGCAGTGGCTGCAGCAAGAGTATCAACTATGGCAAGCGTTTCTCGCCGAGATTGGCCCCGAACGGATGGACCAGCCCGGCGTCAATGGGGATTGGTCTATGAAAGACATTGTCGCACACCTGACCGGCTGGCTCCCCAAATTGATCAACGGTCTGCGCGCCGCCCATCGTGGTGAGCCGGAACCACCGCTGCCCTGGCCCGCCCATCTCGATGATGAAGATGACATCAATGCGTGGATCTACGCGTCCAACCGGGAACGCCCAGTGCGTGAAGTTCTTGATGAATCACAGCATCAATTTCAGCGGCTCCTCCAGGTCATCGAAGAGTTGCCCGATGATGTGCGGATCGAGCGGGTCGAGCCAGCCTATTACCTCGTGTGGATAGGGGATAAACGCTTCCTCACCACAGAATTCTTTGACCATTTCCGCGATGACCATGAGCCGGACGTGGCGCCTGGTTAGCCAGAGTGACAAACCAATAAATACCATGTTAACCATCGACATTACCACGGCGCGCCGCTTCATCCTGGGCAAGCAAGGTTTGTGGCCCGGTCGGCGCTGGCAGGGCGTAACGGGCGCGGAACAGGCCATGCGCGCCGGGGAATATTTGCAACTGGATCCGCTGCAAATTATCGCCCGCAGCCACGATATTACGCTGCACAGCCGCGTGCTCGATTACACGCCCGGCTTATGGGAAGAAGCCGCCTATCAACAGCGCCAGTTCTTTGATTGGGGCGGCTGGCTGGCCACGCGCCCCATGGACGAGCTGCCGCACTGGCGCGTGATCATGCACCGCGAGCGCGACGGTGGACCGGATTGTGACCCGCGCATCCAGAAAACGGGCCGCGAACATGCTGAGGCCGTCGCCGAAATGCGCACCATTTTACACGAACGCGGTACGGTGAGCAACCGCGACTTTGAGATGGCGTCGCGCACGCGCACGCAAAGTTATCGCGGGCGCAAGGATAGCGCGCTGGCTTTGTACTATTTGTGGCGCACCGGCGAAGTGATGACGCACCATCGCGAAAACTTCGAACGTGCCGCGCTTGCAGAGGCGGTGGCGCCTGCGCATCTCATAAACGAAAGCCGTGACGATGAGGCAGACCGCTTCCTGATTAAAAAGGAGATTAGTTTCGCCGGCCTGTCCCGGCTGCAGCGCACGCAGGATGCATTCCATCGCGGCATTCCCTTTAGCCAGAAGCAGCGGATATGCCAGGCGCTGCTGGCGGACGGCGAAATTATCGAGGTGCAGGTTGCAGGTTGGAAGGCGGTCCACTACGTGTTGGCCAGCGATGCCGAATTGCTGTCCGCAGTGAACGCCGGGCGCGCGCCGAAGGCGTGGACGCCATTGGCAACAGACACACAGGACGAAGTGGTTTTCCTGGCCCCGCTCGATCCCGTCAGCGCCCGCGGGCAGGCCAAAGTGCTCTTTGATTTTGATTACGTGTGGGAAGTGTATAAGCCCGCACACCAGCGCAAGTTCGGCTACTATACTATGCCGATTTTATGGGGCGACCGGCTCGTGGCGCGCTTCGATAGCAAGTTCGACCGGACCACAAACACTTTTGTCATCTTGGGCTTTTGGTTGGAGGATGAGTCTCTAGGCAAAGATGAGGCGTTGGCCACAGCGTTGGCCCGCGGCTTTGCCCGATTCGCTACATTTCTAGGCGCCAGCAAGCTGGATGCGGCCGCGATTGGCGAGCCCCTGCTGCGCCGCCGCGTATCTGCGTGAGCCATATGATGGTGAAGCGCATTTTGTTGACGGCCTGTCTGGAACAGGCAAGTCAACTTGCTGGCATATCAGCCTGAACCGACAGATGCAAGCCCCAATGTGTTCCGCACCAATTCGGCCAGAACGGAGGGTGGTTCAGCCAGATCGAATGGCAAAATCTGGCCAGCTTGCGCTATCTCAACCAGACGCGCATCGTCAACAGGCTGGCCTGTACGGGCCGCCAACACTTTATCCGTGGCGCGCCCACTGCCGGCCAGCATGATCATGGGGCGTCCCTGCGCCACGTTGGCCTGCATTTCGTGGATTGTAATCTCGCCGCCGCCCGCAAAGACCGCCACCGATAGACATTCTGCCGCCAACGCTCGAACCAACGCATACATGGTCTCTGTCTCATCTCCCCAATGATCGCCGTCGGTCAAAACAAAATGGGAGTGATTGGGTTCCAGCGGCGCTTCGCCGTCCTCTTTCCCCGGCCAGGTGACCAGATTGGCGACGGCCACGCCGATGCAGGGCGCGGCGGCGCCCCACTGGGCGCGTCCTCGACCAAAAAGATGAAAGATGCCCGCATCTGTGCCGCCGGTGATAACGGTTAGCCGCTCTGCGGCGACCACGTTGGCCAAACCGTCTTGCAAGGCTCGGGCTAATTGTTGGGCTAACTCATTAGCCAAGTGGGCCGTACCGCCGTTGAGGATGACGAGTCCCCGCGGCGGCGCGCCCAGAAGCTCCTCGACCAGCGCCGATAATTGGCCGTCTGTATCGCCTCGTATCAGTGTGGCCGTGTTGTCATTGCCAAAGCGTATTGACTGGGTGAGCACCATGCATCAAAATCCCTCTCAAAAACGTGCCAGTAAGCAGCGGACGGATAAGATAAGCCTGGACTATTCTAGCTGGAGGCGACCTATTCGCCAAACCCTAACACACGCCGAACACTGCCAGAGAGGTGTAATGTTTGGTGCTAAATTTGATTATTTGGACGCCAGCAGCACGTCAACCACCGTCTGCAACCGGCTAGCCTTCTCGCGCCACCTGTTCGCCTCCTCCGCCAATTTGTTCGCTTCCTTCTCTTGCGCGCCCCAGTGCAGCATGGCGACCACAAATTCCAGATTTTCGATCACCGTCGAACGCTCGCGGGTAGTGCCGCCCAGCCGGAAGACCTGTTCATAGGCGCTCTGCATTTTATTAATGGCATCTTCGGCCCCTTCCAACAGCAGCCGGGTCAATTCGATATCTCCTGGTTTGACGCGAGCCCAGAAATCCTGACTGGTCTTGGATGGATCGCTTTGCAGGCTCTTATTGAATGCCTCGCGTAGCTTGGCGCGTTGGGCATCATCCTCAATGCCGGCCAGCACCTGCGCATTAATCCAGTTTAGCCCCGAATAGGGAGTATCACTATTTTGGCTCATCTCATAAGCCTTCTCATAGTTCTCGGCGCATTCTGTGAGCGCATGTCTTCTCTCTTCATCGGCATTGCTAACCATTGCGCGGCGCTTATAGCAACTGGCTAAAAGGGCATAACGATGGGCGGTGGGCGCCAATTGCACCAAACTTTCCAGTTTTTTCTGGGCATTATCCAGCAGCCCCTTGACTGACCACGCCGACACCGGGCCGCTTTCTGCTACAGATACATTGGATTCGGCCTTCTCCTTATATTGCATCCAAACATAACGCGACGAGAGATTGGCGATCTGTTCCACCACCTGGATCGGCACCTGTTCAGCGGCGCCTGAAGCAGACAGTGCCTCTTCGAAACGCATAATCGCCCCGCGAAAGTCCTGCAACTCGCTATACGCTGCTCCGAGCGCATACATCAACTCGCCATTGTACCAGTCCTTGGGCATCTCGGTTTTGATGCGTTGTTCAAGCTCCACCACCTGTTTTTGGTAGCGCGTGCGCCAACCCTTGTCTGTCGTGCGCGAGGCGCTCGCCTGGTAGTTTTCCACTTCGCGCAGAACTTCGCTGAATGATACATAGCGTCGCTTGGCCGCCTCCCTGCTCGAAGCGCCAACCTTGAGGGCAAAGCCCGGGTCACCGTAACATTGGTAGGCGCCCCACGTGTTTGTATGCCGATAGTTGTCATAGATGGCGACGCGCGCCATCCGTATGGCGTCACCAAATGGCGCCGGAGCATCGGTATCCAGCATCCTGCCATAGAGCGTCTCGGCAAAAAGGCGCGCCGCGCGGTCATTGACGGCCCACCCCGCGGCCACCACCGCTCGCACGCCAATGTTGATCAAGGTTTCCGATACGCTGGCCGCCAGTTTGTTCCACGCCTGCTGTTGCAGATGCTCCTCATCCTGCTGTGCCGCTGGACCGGCATCAATGCGTCCCAGGTGACAGCAATTGAGGAAGACCAGCTCCGGCACAACCCGTAGCTGACCGATCTCGGCGGGCGTGAGATAGATGTCTTTGCCCAGCACCACGCCGCTCTGCTTTTTGTTTTTAGGCTGATAGATGCCGTGACCCGCCACGTGGATAATGCGATATTCCTTGGCATAAAGCGCCCCGATGATAGTGACCGCGTCTTTCTGGATCAGCTTTGTCACGGTGTAGCCGAAATTTTCAAGCACGCTGGCCACGGCTTCGGCTTCGGCTTGCGCGCCCGGCAGCGCAGGGTAGGAGGGATCATCAAGCAGCGGCTCTCCGATCACCAGCGCATTCGGGCTGCGCGGCGCCTGGATGTGAGAGCGGAAGTCCATGCTCTCCAGTTGGCGCACCATGCCCACGCGTACAGAGAGTGGCTGCAATGGTTCGTCACCAACATGGGCCTCGTCCAGTACGCGCTCGGCCAACATCTCCCACGGATACTGGGCGGTCGCTGAATCGAGCAGCAACAGAAGGTTGGTGGATTCCAGTGGCTGATCCTTTAGTTCGTTGGGGAGCAGCAGTTCGTACAGCGTGGCCGGTAAATTCAGATCGGACGAAGGCTCGCGCACGGTCTTGTCAACCAACCGCTCTACCAGCAAGCGTTGCGTAGCCTGCAGCGTCAGCTCGGCGCGGGCGCGGTCGGTTAAGCGCAGAAATTGCAGTTCACCTTTCGAATGACCTTGTAGGGGCTCCTTGGGCTCCTTGATCTGGATGGGCTGCCACCAACCCGCATCATACTCGTGGGTCGGTTGTCCCGCATAGCCCCCTTCGCCATGCCTGAGAAATTTGGCCGGTTTAATCTCCTCATCGGCCGTGGGCGTCATGCGTAAATATTGCTTAACCTGAGTCACGGCATGAGCCGCCTGCGTCGCCAAATCGCCATAATACTCAACAAATTCGACGGCATCCACACATACCTGGCCCAGCAGATCCCGCTCGGCCAGCACGCGGTTGGCCATTAAGGCGCCCTTGACCGTCGCCGCCACGGCGTTTTGGATCGAGAGCCCCCGCGCCCCCCGCGTACCAATGAGCAGCGCGCTAAAGCCGGCCGAAACGCGTTGTGGGGTCACCAGGTCGGCCGTGGCCGCGGCGCCGGTGGGCAGCCGGCTTTGCGCCAAGTCTAGCCTGGCCAGGGCCAAACGCAAAGCCGCTTCGGTCACACCGCGGCACACAATATCGGGCGTGATCTGGCCCACATCTCCCAGCCCGATGATCAGCGCGCCCTTGACTTCACCCTGATTTTGCCCCTGCGGCTCCAAGATCACGTCGACAGTGCCAACTTTGCCGGGATACAGGTTCATCAGGCGCCGCTGCGAAAGCCGTTTACCCATCTTGTTATCGAGAACGGCTTCGGCACCCACAATGGTGTCGCCCTCATAGTGGCCGACCGCCAGCGGATAGCTGGCATGCTCCAAACTGGCGTGCAGAACGGAAACATGCAGCGTGACTTTAGATTTGTCCACCGCGCTTAGCGTGGGTTCTATGCGATAGGTTGTCGCCGTGACAATCTCTGACCAGTTTGGATAGAGCACTAAACGCGCCCGGCGCGGCGTCGTTTCCGCGGTCTGCGTGGGCGTCTCGTCCGCTTTGGGCAGACCGCTCCGTCGTGCCGGTGAGCAGCAAATCGGCCAGCGCGCTGAAATAGGCCGGGCTGTTGGCCAGGTCGCCGTGGGCAGCGGCCATGGTCCAAGCGGGGATGCCGGCCAGCCGCCCCAACGCGGGGGTGACAAAACCGTCACCCGCGGTCGAATCGAAAAAGTGCAGGGCGTCCCCTTCGTCGGTGCGCACTCCCCACGGTGGCCGGCGGGCGCCGGCCACATAGCACATGCGGGCCGGGTCAATTGCACTGTTCAGATCGGCCCAAAGCGCCGCCGCCTTTTTGCATAACGTTTCAAAGCGTCTTTTTTCGTTATATTTGAGCGTGGCCAGATAGGGCTCTTGCCAGTCAGCGCAACCGTGCGGCAGCAGTTCAACCAGACCGGGATAGCGCCGGAACTGATCGCAAATCTGCTCTAGATTGCGCTGGCCGTCGAGCAGTTCGAGCATACGCATCAACTCAGCTTGACCGCTCAGGATCTCCAGCATGGCGTAGGCGCCGTGGTTGGGCGTGCCGAGCATGACCAAGCGCCCACCGCGCCGGCACATTCTGTCCCACGTCTCCCGCGCATACGCCATTACGGCCCGCGCCAGCAGCCCCCCGCTGGAATGGGCCAACAGATGGACGGTGCGCCCGCTCTGGAGTTCATTCTCCACTACTATGGCCAATTTTCGCGCCTCATCTTGCAGAGAGTTGCGCCAGTCGTACGCATATAGAACCATCTTGAAGTGGGCCGCGAAGGCATCGATCAGATCGGCAAAGTTCTCTTCCAGAATGCCGTCCGGTGTGATGTCGGCTTGGCTGTCTAGCGCCAGGTTTGCGAGTCTGTCTACAGCCAAATTTTCCAGATCCAGCCAGATGCGCTGGCTGGCTGACTTGAGGTGGCTGGCAAAGACGCCGGGAATCAAGATGACCGTCGGGGCGTCGGCGGGAGGTTCGGCGCGCGTGCGGGTGTGTAGGCGTTCACGCACTTGGGCCAAACTGTGGAAGTCTTCGGGTTGATTGCCCGCCTTTTGGGTCAACCAGCGGTAGACCTCACTGCGACTCTCATCGTTGAGAAAGTAGTTGAAGTGATTCATATCGGGGGCGCGGCGAAAATAGTAGACCGCATTGGGCGTGCGTTCGAGACCGCCATACATGGCCTTGGTGTGAACAACCAGATCGTGATCCTCACGATAGAATATATCGCTGACCCAAGTCTTGAGTGTATTGAAGATGCCGGCGCCGGCGGCCACATCGCCCGCCACCACCGCCAGATCGGAGCTGCTTTTGCGGCCGGCCCGGTTGAGCATGGCCACCAGCGGCGATTCGGGCATCATGGCCTCAAGACCGGGCAGCGCCCGCGGTTCGGCCTTTTTGTTGATCAGAGTCAGGATGGTGGATTGGGCAAATTCATAGATAAGGTTGTCCGCCAGACCGGGGATCAGACCCAGCAGGTTGAGCATAACCGAAAGGTAGCGGTCGAGCCGCTGCGAAGCCAACAGCGTGCCGCGGGCCGGGCAGGCCACGCGCACAAAGCGGCGCACGTCCAACTCTTTGGCTGCCAACTGCGCCGACAGTGCGCGCAGCGTTTCAATCTCGTGGCTGTGTTCCGGCTTGTCGAACTTCTGCAAGTCTGCGGCCGTGATGGCGTCCATGCAAAGCAATTCACCCACCAGCCCGCCCCGTGAGTGCGAGATAATATGCAGTTTGGCCTCTTTGGGCAAGTAGCCAATCAGCTTCAGCGCATTTTCAGATGGGCTTTCGCTCAGGGTGAAATGATTGAAAGCCACAATACGCCCATCATAGTAGTTCCAGAGATCGCCCCATTCGCGGCTGCGGAAGAGATTGCGGAAGGTACCCTCAATGGAAGAAAAGGTGCCGTGGATCAGCAACAAATATGGGACGTCGCTGGCCGCCAACTCGCCCGTGAGTGCATCGCCCACCGTGCCACGCTGCGTGATGCGATAGAGACCGGGGCCAGGCGTTAGCTTGCTTTCAAAATAGGCAATGGTGGCTTCGACACCTTTATCCGCAATGGCGCCCACGGGATCAATGCCCAGAACTTTGAGCCCTTTGAGGACAAAATCGGTGACGCCGCGCTCGGCGCTTTCCGGCGGTATTGCCGTAATCGTTATCGCATCGGCCTGGCCGCGCTCGCCGGCCAGCGCTTGGTAGCGCGCGCGCAGTTCGCCCGCGGTGGTCCATTCGCGTACGCCATTGCTATATTCAAGCTCAATCACAGCGTGGTCGTCAACCTCTACGGGTACGGGTCCCTCTTTGCCGCGCGTGGCGCCAACCTGCACGGCCACACGCGTCTCCACTTTCAGATCGAAACGCGCCTGGAGAGACGCGTGTTCGTCCTGCCTCGTCTCGACCGTTTGGCCTACGACGTTAAAAGTTGGCATGATGCCTCCATGAAATATGCTGATGCTCGATTTACCTATTTGGGCAAAGCGTTCCATATTCTTGCCCCAAAAGCCAGAATTTCATTGATTAGACGTAACTATCCACCTGTTCCCTGAGCCTGTCGAAGGGAACACCGGCCTTCGACAGGCTCAGGCGTCAATGGGCTGAAGAGTTACGATGAGACATTAAATCGTAAAGGGGCGCTGGCGTTCAAAGTCTGGGTTGGGTTGCCCAAGGGTCATATAATTGGGACTCTGGTAAAGCTCAATCCGCTGCTGAACTTCCCTGTGCAACTGGCGCAGGTCGCCCTGAAAAGCGCCGCTGTGCCAGACTTTCAGCAGCGTCCCCGTAAAGAGACCGTTCAGGTCGCCATCCAGCGAAAGCTGATCGTCTTGGCAGCCGGAGATGAGCACAATGCTGGCGCTGATGGGCACGCGGT
>JAWKON010000026.1:0-101342 GCA_041391125.1 Caldilineaceae bacterium | reverse complement strand
TCGGCATCAGCTCGCCGCTCATCACGCTCTATCTCGAATCATTGGGCGCCAGCTATGGACAGATTTCGCTGATTCTGTCCAGCGTGGTGCTGACCATGTTCTTCGCTAACTACGCCTGGGGACGCCTGTCCGACCGGCTGGGGCGACGCAAGCCGCTGCTGGTGGCGGGCTTGCTGATTTTGACCACGTCGTTTTTTCTGCTGAGCCGGGCGCCCACGGGCAACTGGGCCTGGGCGGCGCGCATTTTAGAGGGGACCGGCAGTGCGGCCTACGGCACGGTGAGCCTGGCGCTGATGGGCGATCTGCTGGAGCATGAGCGGCAGAAGGGGCGGCGTATGGGCGTCTTTCGCGGGCTGGGCTCGCTGGGCTTTGCCACGGGCGCCATTATCGGCGGTCGCCTGGCCGACGCCACCTCGATTGCGCAGACGCTGATGGTCTGCTCCGGGCTCTATTTGGCCGCCGCGCTGATCTCACTGACCATTCGCGAAGTCAAGGTGGAATCCACATCCAGCGCACCCACACTGTCGGCGCAATCGCTAACGAAGGGAGCCAATGCGCTGCCAGTTCTCTTTTTGCTGGGCGTACTCTTTTGGACGGCGGCCCATTCAGCCTCGGCCTCCATGTGGCCCAACTACATGCAATCGCTGGGCTACAGCAAGACAGCCAACGGCGCGCTGTGGGGCATGGCGGCGGCCATTGAATTCCCGGCCATGGTGGTGGCCGGGGCGTTGTCAGACACCATTGGGCGCACGCCGCTGCTGATTGCGGGCGGCTCGTTGATCAGCTTGACCAATTTGGGCTATTTGCTGCTGGCGGGCGTTTTCCCGGCGCTGCTCTGTATTCAGGTCATTCGCGGCTTTGGCTTTGGCAGCTACACCACCACCGCCATGACCTTTGCCACCGAGCGCTCGGAACAGCAGCGGCGCGGCAGCAAGAGCGGCATCTTCAACACCATGGGCAATGCCGGCTCCATGTTGGGCACCTTCCTGGGCGGCACGCTGGTGCAGGCATTTAATTTTCAGGTGATGTATGGGGTGTGTGCGGCGCTGGCGCTGACGGCGGCGCTCTGCTTTTTGGCGCTGCGCTATCGGGATCGCAGGCAGGCAGCGATATCGGTGTCTACCTAGCGTGACGCAAGAAATTCCGCTGGCGACGTGCAGATGAAGAGCTGTTGTTCGGCAGCGGCCTGGCGAATAAACTCGCGGTTGCCAGAGATAAAGAGGTTGGCCTGGCCGGTCACCGCCGTTAGAAAGATGAGTAAATCTTCTCGAGGAATCGTCGGCGCCATTGCCTGCGCAACCTTCAGCGGATTTTCGGGAAGTCCAACATATTCAACATCAAAATCACGCCAAATTCGGCTCAATATGAGGCCAGCCCAATCTTTGCCACCGATACGCCGACCTACCCGTCGAATTTGATCTTCAAGTGGAAACGAAAGAATTAACGTGAGTTCAATATGGGTGGATATCTCCAATAACACTTAACGTTCAAGGCTATCAGGGCGCCGATAGCCGGTAATGAAAATATTTGTGTCGAGCAAAACGCGGTCTGCCATGTCAGATCAATTCGTGGCCCACTCGTTATATTGTTGGAGTCTTACCTCTCGGATCAGGTTGAGCACTTCATCATCCGTCTGATAACCAGCACTGGTAAGTGCCTCGTCGAACTCACGCATAGCCGCGGCAAAAACCTTATCATCCGCAACTATTTCTGAACGCTTGCGCAAAATTAGCGTATCTGGCGGCAGCCAAACCACCAGTAGCTCGTCTCCTGGGTACAGGCCAGCTGATTGACGTAAGTGAGCAGGCAGATCAATAGCGCCATTATCATTAATCAACACGTGTTCATGCTCTAAGTGGGTTATCATCTTGGCCTCTCATTCGCAGTGAATCTGACTAGCCTCATCTATTCCGCATAAGAATTTATTCAGCAAGTATACCACAAATCATACATTGGGCGCATGACCATCTTATGTATGTTGCCTTCGCAAAACAAAATCCGCATATTCGATGGCCGAGCGCCGTCCGCATATAATAGCGCTCGGCGGCCTCCCAACGGGGCCACCATTCCGGTGCATCCTGCGCTGACGTTGACGCTGGTCGCGCAGATCGGCATCGGCTTCGACCAGCACGATCGAACATAATAGGGGCGAAAGAGGATTGGGCGCGCTGAGTAGCAGCCTTCCACCAGCACCACACCTACTTGGTTACACTTCGTCCACGTCCCCAGTTGATTAGCGCCCCAATCATATTTTTGATAGCGTGCAATTTGTACGCGGCCAATGGAGCCAACACCTGCGCCTCCAAGCGCTGCCAATCATAATAGCGCTCACCCAGCCGCCTTGGGCATCCAACTGGGCGCGCTCATCTTTATCCATGACACGATAAAAATCATCGGTGTGAACAATGGATACGCTGGTTACACTGTTGGCAATGGTTTTGGCCAGGGTAGATTTGCCGACAGCGCTGTGGCCGTCGATGGCCACGATTGTTATTTGGAGCGCTCCTTCCTTTCAACAATGGCTTCAATAATAATCTGCTCATTGTGAGCAATAGTCGATGTGTTCATGGATACACGTCTAGATTAGGCCTTAAGCATTCGGGCATAAATTGAAGCTAAATCAATATCATAAAAGTTGGCCAACACCAAAATCACGTTGAGAAGATGCGTCATTTCTTCAGCCAATCGCTCTTGGCTGGGCGCGATTTCCCACTCGGCTTTACTGCCGATCTGCTCCAGAAGCTGCACTTCGGTCGCCACTTCGCCCAACTCTTCCATAATGGTCATCATCACTTCCGTCGGAGAGCGAAATGGTTGCGGCATTTCGGCGACCAGCGCGCAGATGGGCTTGAATTACCCGGATGTCCATAATTTCACCCTACTTTCTGTATTTGCGCAAGGTAGTTCTGTCATCGATTTGAGTGAAATCGCGCCTGCGTGAATTTCCCCCTCATCGGGTGCATATTGGAAAACCCGCATCCGCGGCCAGGCCAGCCGTGACCCCTACGGAACTGTCCTCGATGACGGCGCATTCAGCGGGCGCAAAGCCCATGCAGCGGGCGGCGTGCAGAAGCAGATGGGGCTCTGGTTTCCACCGGTTGATGTCATATGCGCTGACATTATCGCCAAAATGGGCGGCGAGACCGGTAAGTTGCAAAGGTGATAAATTTTGGCAGGCGGTGCGCTGGAGAGCCACATTTAGGCAGAGATAGTATTTCGAGCATTTCGTTCACCGTGGAGTGGTTTTGTTCTCGTGTGAATAACGATAACTCCAGCGCTCGATAACGTCCACAAAATCATCATCGGTCTTGATCCTGCTTTCTCTCCACATCCTCAATGTGGCTGCCAATTGCCAACTGCGATAGCGCAGGGAATCATCCACGGACAGCGCGGCTTTGTCGTGGCCAGCGCCTCGATAAATGCGACGATGCTAGCCGTTCTGTCCACCAACGTGCCGTCGCAATCGAATATCAGACAGCGGATGGTCATTTTGCTCACTTAGCCATCTCCGCTTCGGCCAGCCGCCGCACCTCCATGATCTGCCCGCGATGTTCCGCCTCGTGCTGCATGAGGTGATGAAGCACCCACTGGGGCGTCACGTCATAGTGTTCCAGATGGCGCACGCGATAAAAGTCGGCGGCATCCAGCTTTTGCATGGCGGTTAAAAAGAGCGCACGCCCGGCATCCAGCCGCTGTAAGTGCGTGGCGAGGCTTTCAGTCAGCACGGGGGTCAGCCGCCCATTTTCTTCGCGCACTTCATACAAAATCAGCGGCTCCCATTCGGGCGGGAAACCCTCGATTTCCAGAATCTCGGTATAAAGCCAATCCAGTTCAATGGCCGCGATGTGATACAAAATCGAACCGATGCTGTTGAGAACGCCAAGCGCGCCATCAGTCGGCAACCAGTTGACGGTCTCATCCGACAGCCCCTCCAGCGCCTCTTTGGTGCGCGCCCGCGTATCTTCCATCATCCAGATCAGCGGTGCGATTTCTGGTGCGTATAGGGAGGAAGCTTGGACGATGTTTTCGTCACGGGATGTCATAAGTCGCTCCTTGTTGTGGGGCTAGTCAGTACTATGATTTATATGATTTTATGAGTACTATGATTCCGCTGGCCGATGCGTCCCCTAATTTCCTTCGGTCGATTCACCATCCAAAATCATAGCCCATCACCGAATCATAAAAATCATAGTTTAGACGTCTATTCTGCTTCACATTCACATTGAACGCCTGAATCGTAACCCTAAAACTCTTTGCGCCTTGGCGGCTTTGTGTGAATTTCGCAATAGCAATCACCTAGTAGTGCGGCAATGTTCTTTTGCCGAACAAGAAACTGAGTTTTTGGCAAAAACTCAGTTTCTGCTTGCCGACAAATATGTTTGCTCGACTACTAGCTTTACAACTTTACGAAAACCGATCCGCCACCTCCTCACCCACCCGGCTCAATCTCCAACTTCCTGACCCCCTCCATCAACTCCCGCTGCTCCTCCGCGGACAGCGCCGCCATAGGCGGGCGCGGCACGCCACAGTCGATGCCCAGGCGATAGCTGAGCACAGCCTTGGCAATGGCGTGGAATTTGTACGGTCTGACCAGATCGGCCACTTTGGAAGCGTGCTCTTGGGCGGCTTGGGCAGCGGTCAGGTCGCCCGATTGGTACGCGTTCCAGAGCGCCACCCAGCGTTCGGGGACCATGTTGGGCGGGCCATCCACACATCCCACGGCGCCAATGGTCATGGCGGGCAGCATGAGGCGGCAGTTGCCCACAAAGCAGGCCAGCCCCATGTTGGCAAAGTCGCGCACGTAGCCTTGATAGGGCGCCGAGTGCTGAGCGGCGAGCTGCGGCATATATTCCTGAATTTTGCGCATGAGCGGCGGCGCTGATCTCCACGTTGGTGGATTGGGGCAGGTGCAAATCAAGAGCGGCAGGTCGGCGGCAGCGGCCACAATGCGATAGTGCTCCACAATGGACTCATCGCTCTGGCCGTAGAAGAAGGGCGGCACGCAGCAGATGGCCTCCACGCCCACGCCCAGCCGCGTGTTCGGCCAGGGCGGCGGCGCAGGCGGTGGTGGATGCGCCCACGTGCATAATGGTGGTGATGCGCCCCTGGTTCTGGTCGGCGGCGATTTCGGCAATGCTGCCGGTTCCTCCTCATCGCTCAGCAGGATGCTTTCACCCGTGCCGCCCGCTACCCAAAAGCCGTGGACGCCGACACGAATGTTAAACTCCATGGCGCGCAAAGCGCATCGCTGGTGCGGATTGCCATGTCATGGGGTGATGATGGCGGGGACGATTCCTTTAAATTCGGACATAATTGGTTGCTCCTTTGGTTGTAGCTTATGGTTGTTATGAAACTTAGGTTATGCGTATTACGTGTATCGGTCGGGAAGTTTTCCTGCTTATAGCATAGTAGTTTTGGTTTGGTTAATATTGTGTCGGCCTTTTCTCTAAAAATAATGGCTCTTCCGGATCTCATATGGTTGACACGCTGAAGGCTTGTCCCTTCCTGGAAGAGGCAGCATGCCTGTTGGCGCTCGCCAGCGCCGCGTCTGCTGCCGGAAGAAGGACCTAGCCCATTGAGCCAAAATAATTTTCCAGCAGGCTATCGGAGAGAAGAGATTTGTGCTTGGATTTGGTAGATTCTCGCAGATTTTTCGGCCATTTTTGATGCTTAAATCCGCGAAAATCAGCGTTCATCCCGCGTACAAAATTGGTTTTCTCATTCTCTCCGACAAACTGCTAGTTGCGCACATCGCGCACCGGTCCTGCCTTGCACCGCATACAAATCGGCCCACTCCGGCGAGCCGTCATCGTCCCAGATCTCCAGCCGCACGCCCGGTTCCTGGGCCGGATCGTTGCCCGCCTTAAAGTGGGGCCAGCAGTGGTCGCGCATATTGGCAAAGTGGACCACGCGTCCGCCGAGGCCAGACCACCGACAAAATGTGACGCTCGTCCGGCAGCTTGTAAGGCGGCTCCATTTTGTAGCGGCTCAGCGCCTCTTCGTTGACCTCCACGCCTAGCTGGCCTCGGCGCCTGCAAGATAGCCATAACGGATGGTCAGCGGCTTGGTGAGCAGGCTGTCGCTGTAATTGTTTAAACAGGTGATGGTGGGCCATTGGGCAAAGGGCAGCACGGCGCCCAAGTGTGCGGACAACGCCGTCGCAATCCACACCCACGAGCTGCAGCCAGAAGGGCTTCTCAAACTCAGCGGCCAGCGTGCCCTGACGCAGCATTGGCCACGCCGCCGCCCAGTGCAAAGCCATCGCAGACCGCGCCCCGTGGACCGCCAGATCGGGAAGTGCGGCAGCTGAGTCAGCCTGTGGTTGCCGCCACCTTGCGCCGCAGCTCGCGCAGCCCCTCCACGTCGTGCTGCATAATCGGCCCCTCGTAAATCGACACCCGTTCGTAGGTATCCAACTTCTGCAAAACGAGCCGCCGTCCCCGCGTTGAGCAACATGCTGTTCCAGTCCAGGTCAAGCCGGTAGTGGGGCGGCGTCACTGCGCTGACGGCTTCCACCTGCTCGTAGACGCAGATCCACGGTCGCGCCCAACGTTTGTGAAAGATGTAGCCTTGCTCCACGGCATCCTGCGCCTCGCCCGCCAAATCCTGCGGCCCCATTTTGGTGTTCCACCAGGCAATGGGACACCAATCGCACCTTAGGCAGATTGAGCAGCCGATGCACCGGCACCTCAAGCGCCTGCCCCACCCACGTGTAAGCGCCATCACCAGCTGCGCCCGGGTGTCATCTAGCCCAGCAGCTCGACCGGGTTGCGCCCTTTAACCCGCACGCAATCGCCTCCTCGGGCACCGTGCCCCACGTGTAATGGGGCAGCGTTTCGCCATAGCCCACCGTCCGTCCTCGGTGGTTGCGCGGATAATCTCCACAATTTGCCACTGCCACACCAGCAGGGCGTTCCACTTCTGCACGCCAATATCGGGGGCGCGCAGCGCTAATCCGTTCAATCTCCCTTAATACGTAAAGATGGTTTCATGGTGAGTTCTCTTTCAGAGTTGTGGGTGGCAGGTTGCGGGTGGCGAGTTGCGGGTGGCGTGTGACCCGCAACTCGCAACCACAACCCGCCACCTCTTTAAAAATTGCCGTCACGGACTTCAAAATGGGTCGGCTTGTTGAGGTGGGGCCGCCCTGCATTGCATTTGCGCCGTCACTCAAATCACCTGGTCGACAGAAACATGCGGCGGGCCAAAGAGTTCCAGGGCTTGGGCCGCGTTGCTTAGGCGCAGTGGTAGCCTCGGCGCCGACAACGCAGAAACGTCCAGCAGTGCGCCAAACACAAGCTAAATGTGCTGCACCATAGCATCTCAGCTGATCACATTGAAATTACAAAGGGCGGCGCCGCGCAATGCGCCAGCAGTCCAATGGCTTGCGCGTTGGCATCGCCCTGCCAGATCACGTTGGCAAACCCCATGCTCAAATCGACCGGCTGGCCCGCATAGACCTTCTGCGCCACATCCAGTACCACGCCATAGCGCATTTCCACGGCATAATTCAGCCGCATGATGGCGCAACGCAATCCTTGACTACGCGAAAAATGCTCAAAAATGCGCTCGCGCCCCAGGCACGACATGGCGTATTCGCCCACCGGCTGCGGCTCATCGCCTTCCAATGCGCCCCCCTGCGCCACCGGCGTCAGCGGATAAACATTGCCCGTGGAAAAGACCACCACGCGGGCCTGGCCAAAGCGCTCGGCAATCAGCCCCGGCATATAGCTGTTCATGGCCCATGTAAGCGCCTGTTGGCCCGCCGTGCCAAACTTCTGCCCGGCCATGAAGATCACGTGGCCGCTCTCCGGCAGATTGGCCACGGCCTGCCGATCCAGCAGATCCAGGCGACGGTTTCAACGCCCCAAGATGCCAGCTTTTCACGCAGGCCGGGCTGGCTAAAAGCGCCACCGCGATTACACGGCAGGGAGAGCCCACTTCATTAACGCACGCGCGCCATGCGCGCCAACGTGGGCCATCTTGCCGCCCACACCCAAGATGAGCAGATCGCTCTCAAGACGGCGCGCCGTGTCAGCACATGCGCGGGCGGCCTGGACAACATCTCTTCAAGTTGCTCTTCGTTATCAATATAATACATAAACTTTCAGCTCCATCACTGCCGGTATCAGATCCGCCACCCGAAAGCAGTATAAATTTTTGTAACGCCGCTTGTCAATCAACCCAAATGCAAGCGGTAAGCCATTCACATTAGGGACCAGTTGTACGCCTTCATGGAAGAGGCATTAATATAACAATGTCACATTGGCACATGCTGTAGGGGCTTGAGTTGGGTGTAGAGAACATCACCACCGTTTTGGCAACGCCATTCGCCCCAACTCGTGCCCGCCGTTGCGCCGGGACGGGCACAAGCTTCGAGAGCCAGCGAACGGCGCTCAGCTTAAGGTATGGATGATGGTTAACACTGCTCAGCTTATGCCCCTACGCCTTTTTTAAGGTGACATTGTCGAAGTAATGGCATAACTATAACAGATTCATCCGCTGCTCATGCCAAAGTTGCTCACTCATCTGGTATCCATTACAATATAGAGAGTGTTACCGGTAACGTGAGCGTCATCTGTGACTTACCCGTTGCCAATCAGCCGCTATTTCATTCCTCGGTGGTCATGTGAATTGTATTAAGGTGTATCGAATGACAGCAGCTCCCCGCCGAGCTGTCATTTTGTAGTTTCATCATGGTACGGCCACATGCCCGTTTTTGACAACGTTCCACGAACATTCAATTAAAAGGAGAGAAGTATGCATCCAAAGGCGAAGTTTTTCGCATTGCTGCTTGTGCTTGCATTGTTGATGACAGCTTGTGGAGGGGCGGCGCGCCGGCTGATACCGGCGGTGGCGATGCCAGTGCGCCAGCCGCCGAAGCGGCGGCGGAACCGGCCGCCGCGGAAGAGGCTCCGGCCAGCCAGGAGGCGGCCGCCGGTCCGGTCAACCCCTATATTATTGATGACTCCACACCGCGCTTCCCTGAAGCCAGTTTTTGACATGATTCCGGCCGAGTTTCACGAAGCGCCCCAGTTGGCCGAAAAGGTGGCGGCGGGTGAATTGCCGCCCGTGGCCGAGCGCCTGCCCTTGGAACCCATGGTGCTGAAGCCGGCTGAGAGCATTGGCGTCTATGGCGGCTCGCTCAACGAGGCGCCCTTCACCGGCCCGGCGGATCATCAGAATGCCGAGCGCATGCTCAAAAATCACATGCTCTTCTGGGACACCGGCATGACGACGGTGCAGCCTCACATTGCCAAAGCGTTTGAAGTAATCACGGATAACTTACACCGAATTCACTTTTCATTTGCGTGAAGGCATGAAGTGGTCGGATGGCGAGCCCTTTACGGCCGATGACATTATGTTCTGGTATGAGGACATTATGCTCAACGACGACCTGTTGCCGGCCAAGCCCGGTTGGGCCAAGGCGGGCGGCGAGTTGGGCGTGTGGGAAAAGATTGACGATTACACCTACAAGATTACGTTTAGCCAGTCTTATGGCACCTTCTTTGAATTGGTGGCCGGGTTGACGGTCAATGGTCACTATGCGCAATTGGAGCCATGCACGGGCGGCTTCTCCCCCAAGCATTACATGACCCAATTCCACGCCAAGTATATTGGGCTGGATGAAGCCAATGCGCTGGCCGCCGAAAAGGGCTTCGACAACTGGACCAAGCTTTTCTGTTTCATGAACGACCCCAACCTCAATCCTGAATCGCCGGTGACCACCGCCTGGAAACCAGTCACCAGCTTCTCGGATCAGCAGGTGATTCTCGAACGCAACCCCTATTATTGGGCTGTCGATACCGAAGGCAACCAACTCCCCTATCTGGACAGCATCGTGCTGACGCTGGCTGAGGATCTGGAGGTGCTCAACCTCAAGGCCATTGCCGGTGAATATGACATGCAGGCCCGCCATATCGACATCGCCAAGCTGCCGGTCTTCCTGGAAAATGCCGAAGCCACCGGCTACAAAGTTCAGTTCTTCCGCAGCCGCGGCGGTTCCGAAGTCGCATTGGCCTTTAATCAGGACTACGATAAAAATCCGGCCATGGCCGAGTTCGTCCAAAATGCCGACTTCCGGCGGGCGCTCTCCATGGCCATTGAACGCGACCAGATCAACGAGGCCTTCTTCCTCGGTCTCGGTCGCCCTTCCTCCTACTGCCCGTGGCCGGATCCGCCCTATGCGCCCGGCGAAGAGTATGACCAGCTCTATAGCCAGCTCGATGTCGAGCAAGCCAACGCCCTGCTCGATTCCATTGGGCTAGACCAAAAAGACAGCGAAGGCTTCCGCCTGCTGCCCAATGGCGAACGTGTCGTCATCGAGATGATGGCCGTCTCCGGCGCCTTCCGCGACTATCCGGGCATTGCCGAAATGTTTGCCCAGCAGTGGAAAAACAACGTCGGCATCGACAGCGAAGTGCAATCCGTGGAGCGCAGCCTGCGCAACACTCGCCTGACCAACAACGACGTCATGACCAGCTTCTGGGGCGGCGGCGGTTCCGAATCGCTCTTCCTCTTCCCCAACCACTCGTTTGCCTATCAGTGGGAAAGCGGCATCGGCCCACTCTCTGGCCAGTGGCTGCAAGATCACAGCGTGGGTCGCGAGCCGACCGGCCCCATCCGCGAGCAGCAGTTGCTCTTTGAAGAAGGCTCCAAGCTGCCGCGCAGACGCGTCGACATTGGCAAGCAAATGATGGCGATTGGCTGTGACAACGTTTTCTACATTTCAACCGTCACCGACATTCCGCCGTGGACGGGCATTGTCAAAAACTACTTCCACAATCTGGCGGTCGGCTTCCCCTTCACCACCGTCGGCCAGACCCCGGGCAATACCTACCCCGAGACCTGGTATATGATTGATGATCCAACGCCGTAAGTGGTCGATGAAAGGGTGAAGGGGTGACAAGGTGAAAGGGTGACATTCACGGCCACGATCGCCCCTTCACCCCTTCCCCTTTCCCCTTTCACCTTGTCATCTTTTCAAGGAACAAGCATGTTTGCCTATCTTGTGCGGCGGCTTTTTTACGCCATTCTGACTTTGTGGGCGGTTTCGATTATCTCATTTGTGATCATCCAGTTGCCGCCCGGCGATTATGTAACGGCCTATCTGGCCCAGTTGGCGGTGCAGGGCTCCACGCTGGGCATCAACGAGGCCGAAAATTTGCGCGCCTACTATGGGCTGGATCGCCCCATGTATTATCAATACTATCTCTGGCTGGAGCGCATGGTCAAGGGTGATTTCGGCTATTCGTTCGAGCACCAGAAGCCGGTAAAGGAGGTGATCGGCGAGCGGCTATTGCTGACCATGATCCTTGCCTTTGCCTCGGTGCTCTTTACCTGGACATTGGCCATTCCCATTGGCATTTTCTCCGCCGTGCGCCAATATTCGATCTGGGATTATGTCTTTACTTTTCTAGGTTTTATCGGGCTGGCCATCCCCAATTTCCTGTTGGCGCTGCTGCTCATGTGGGTCGGCTTTTCGGTCTTTGGGATGAGCGTGGGAGGCCTCTTCTCGCCCAAATACCTAAGTGCGGAATGGAGTTGGGCGCGCGTGATGGACCTGCTCAAACATCTGTGGCTGCCCACCGTCATTCTGGGCATGGCCGGCACTGCGCAGATAATGCGCATTACCCGCGCCAATGTGCTTGATGAGCTGCGCAAGCCCTATGTGGTGACGGCGCGCGCCAAAGGACTCTCCGGCTGGCGGCTAATTGTGAAATACCCGGTGCGCATTGCGCTCAACCCGGTCATCAGCGTGACGGCGTACGTCTGGCCCTATTTGGTCTCCGGCAGCGTCATTGTATCGGTCGTGTTGAGCTTGCCCACGGTCGGCCCCATTTTGCTGCGTTCGCTGCTCTCGCAAGATATGTTTCTGGCCGGCAGCATTATTCTGTTGATTGGCTTGATGACCGTGGTGGGCACCTTCATTTCGGACCTGCTGCTGATCTGGGCCGATCCGCGCATTCGGTTGGAAGGATAAGCCCATATGGCAACCAATGTAGCTGATTTACCCGGCCTTGGCGGCGCCCAGGAAGAGCGCATCAGCGTAGCGTCGCAACGGCAGCTGATCTGGTGGCGATTTCGCAAACATAAGCTGGCCATGCTCTCGGGCGTGCTCATCCTGCTCTTCTATCTTTCGGCGCTGGGGGCCGATTTTCTGGCCACCTCCGACCCCGAACATTCGGACGCCATCTTCAACTTTATGCCGCCCCAATCCATCAAGTTCTTTGCCGATGGCCAATGGGCGCCCCACGTCTGCGCCATTACGGGCCAGCGCGACCCCATGACCTTCAAAAAAGTCTATCTGCCCGATTGCAATATCCGCGTGCCGCTGGTCTTTTTCACCAGCGGCTACACCTATAAATTTCTGGGGCTATGGAAAACCGACCGCCATTTTATCGGGGTTGGCGATGGCTATAAAAGCGAAGAAACCCTCTTCTTTTTGGGGACCGACGTACAGGGGCGCGATCTCTGGTCGCGGCTGATGGTGGGGACACGCGTTTCGCTGAGCATTGGTCTGGTCGGCGTGGCGTTGAGTCTGGTCTTTGGCATCGTCCTGGGCGGCATTTCGGGTTATTACGGCGGCTATTTGGACACGGTGATCCAGCGGCTCATCGAGATCACGCGTGCCGTTCCCACTATTCCGCTATGGATGGGGCTGGCCGCCGCCTTGCCGCGCCACTGGGGCGTGCTGCAAGTCTACTTCGCCATCACGCTGATCATTTCGCTCTTTGCCTGGACCGACCTGGCCCGCGGGTGCGCGGGCGTTTCTTGGCGCTGCGCGAAGAGGATTTTGTGGCGGCGGCGCAGGCTGGCGGGCGCCAAACCGTGGCGCATTATCTTTGCCCACATGTTGCCCTCCTTCTATAGCCACATCATCGCCGCCGTCACCCTAGCCATCCCCGCCATGATCGTCAGCGAAACCTCGCTGAGCTTTCTGGGGCTGGGGTTGCGCCCACCCGCCATTAGCTGGGGTACGCTCTTGCAGGCGGCCCAAAACATCCAAAGCGTAGCCACCACGCCCTGGCTGCTCATCCCGGCCGTCCCAGTCATCATCGCCATCCTGGCTTTCAACTTTCTGGGCGATGGGCTGCGCGATGCGGCGGACCCGTATAGCAATTGAGAGTTGCGGGTGGCGAGTGGCGGGTAGCGGGTTCTGCAACACCCGCCACTCGCCACCCGCCACCCACCACCTCTCCACACGAATGGTCACTGATTAATGAGTGCTGAAACCCGTCCCGCCCCCATCCTTGCCGTACGCGACTCAAGGTCCACTTTTTCTCAACGAAGGCATCGTGCGCCGTCGATGGCGCCAGCTTCGATGTCCACATGGGGCGCACGCTGGGCATTGTGGGCGAAAGCGGCTGCGGCAAAAGCGTCACCACGCGGGCGCTGCTGCAAATTGTGGACCCACCCGGCCAAATTGTGGAGGGCGCCCTGCTCTATCAGCCGGATGCCAACGCCAATATGCTCGACCTGGCGCAGCTCAACCCCGAAGGGCCGGAGATGAAGTCCATCGCGGCGGCGACATCGGCCTGATCTTTCAGGAGCCGATGACCTCCTTTAGCCCGGTCCACACCATTGGCAACCAAATTGTGGAAGCCATCCGGCTGCACTCGCCCCTCAGCAAAGCCGAAGCCGCCGAGCAGGCCGTCGAATGGCTGCACCGCGTCCACATGCCCAATGCCGGCCAGCGCATGCACGAATACCCCTATCAGCTCAGCGGCGGTCTGTGCCAGCGCGCCATGATCGCCATGGCGCTTTCCACCAGCCCGCGCATCCTGATTGCCGATGAACCCACCACGGCGCTGGATGTGACCACGCAGGCGCAAATTCTGAACCTGCTGCAGCGGCTGCAAGCCGAGCAGGGCATGGCCATGATCTTCATCACCCACGACCTGGGCGTAATTGCCGAGGTGGCCGACGAGGTGGCCGTCATGTATTTGGGGCGGGTGGTAGAGCGGGCGCCAGTGCAGGAGATCTTCCGCAACCCGCAGCATCCATACACGCGGGCGCTGCTCACGTCGATCCCCACCATCGACGCCCAGCCGCGCCAGCGCCTGCCCACCATCAGCGGCTCGATTCCGCATCCGCAAAACCGGCCGCCGGGCTGTCCCTTTCACCCGCGCTGCCCGGACTACATGGCGGGTACGTGCGAACAAAAAGAGCCGCAACTGGCGGCAGTGGGGACAAATCATGAAGTTAGTTGCTTCTTATATCCGGGTTGCTGAGTTCGATTGTAGTACAAGCTTTCAGCTTGTTCAATGCGACAAGCTGAAAGCTTGTCCTACATCTTCCAAACGCTTTTGAGGATAGCCGCCATGCAGGAAAATGTGGTTTTGCAGGTCAACAATTTAAAGAAATATTTCCCGGTGGAGAGCGGCTTTCTCAGGCGGCAGGTGGGCGAGGTGCGCGCTGTGGATGATGTGTCGTTTGCCATTGCGCAGGGCGAAACGGTGAGCCTGGTGGGCGAGAGCGGCTGCGGCAAGACCACCACCTCACGCTGCATTATCCGCGCCATCCAGCCCACGGGCGGCGAAATTTTGTATCGTACTGAAGCGGGCCAAGTGGTGGATCTGGCCAAGCTCTCCATGAACGAGATTCGCCCGCTGCGCCGCGGCTTTCAGATGGTCTTTCAGGACCCCTTTTCGTCGCTGAACCCGCGCATGACCATCTTTGACATTGTGAGCGAGCCGCTGCGCGTCAACAACATTGGCAGCCGCGCCGAGCGCGAGGACCGCGTGGCCGAGCTGCTCAAATTGGTGGGGCTGCGCGGTGAGTATATGCAGCGCTTTCCCCACGCCTTTAGCGGCGGGCAGCGCCAGCGCATTGGTATTGCGCGCGCCCTGGCCGCCTATCCGCGCCTGGTGGTGGCCGATGAGCCGGTGTCGGCGCTGGACGTGTCGGTGCAGGCGCAGGTGCTCAATTTGATGATGGACTTGCAGGATGAACTGGGGCTGACTTATCTCTTTGTCTCCCACGACTTGAGCGTGGTCAACCAGATCAGCGACCGCGTCATCGTCATGTATGTGGGCAAAATTGCCGAAGTCGCCACCCCAGAGCAACTGTTCCGCGACCCCAAACACCCGTACACGGCGGCGCTCCTGGCCTCACTGCCCAAAGTGGATCCGCGGCAGCGCCAGGCGCGCGCCCCGCTGCAGGGCGAAGTCGCCAATCCGGCCAATCCGCCCAGTGGCTGCTATTTTCACCCGCGCTGCCCCTTTGCCGTGGACAAGTGCAAGCAGGAAGTTCCGCCGCTAGTTGAGGTTGAGGCGGGACGCATGGTGAGCTGTCACCGCGCACATGAAATTGAGTTGTTGGGGATTGAGTCGGAATAGCTTATCGGCCAATAACGGGAGGAAATGATGACTGTATCGCGTAACTTCAGATTTGGCACTGCAATTCAGGCCAGCTCGCGCTTTGACCTTATTGACCAAATACGCAGAGTTGAACAGCTAGGCTATGATGCAGTTACGGTTAACGACCATGTGAGCATGCCCAGGTGGGGGCCGATTTCCATGTTGGCAGCGGTGGCAGCGCTCAGCTCATCTTTGTCCCTTTCTAGCACGGTTTTTGGCAACGATTTTAGACATCCCGCCCTGCTGGCCAATGAAGCGGCTACGATTGATCTTATTTCGGACGGACGATTGGAACTAGGCATTGGCACCGGCTGGTGGGAACCGGATTATGCACAGGCTGGCATTCCATTTGAGGCGCCAGGCACGCGTGTCAGCCGTCTGATAGAAGCCATCCACGTAATGAAAGGGCTATTCTCCGATGAGCCGTGCACATTCTCCGGCAAACACTATACCATCCGCAATCTCAATGGCATGCCCAAGCCCATCCAACGACCGCATCCACGGATTCTGATTGGCGGCGGTGGAAAACGCATGTTATCCCTCGCCGCTAGAGAGGCCAATATTGTCAGCATAAATCCAACCACCAAAGATGGCACGATGGACTTTCAAACCTATTCGCCTGACGCGTTTGATCAAAAAGTAGAGTGGATTCGCCAGGCGGCAGGTACGCGTTTTGATGAGCTGGAATTACACTCTATGCTATTCGGCGTCATTATTACTGATGATCAACAGCAAGCGGCGGATAGTTGGATTCGACAGGTTGAGTCAATGGTGAATGCTCCGATCGGACTCAGCGTAGAAGATGTGTTGGCATCACCATACATTCTGATGGGCACCGTGGATCAAATGGTGGCTAAACTCGAGTTCTGTCGCGACAAATATGGCGTTTCTTATTTCACGACTGCTTCCATGATCAGCATGGATATTCTTGGCCCGGTTATCGCACAGATAAAGGGCAAATAACCAGGTTATCCATGCACGGGCTGCGGCGTCATACGAATAGTATGGACAAGAATTCCTAATATTTTTCCTACATCGCTGATCAGATATTCATTAAATTCTACAGCCACGCGCACCTGATTTAGGAGCAAGAAGCACCAGTTGCTCCCCGTTGTCACCACGCCCACAATGGTCAAATCGGATTGCCGCGCCGCTGGATGAAATGTAAACTCACCATGCCCTCAAACACCAACCAATGGCCGCTCCACCTCGACTGGCCAACCTGCTACAACATCCGCGATCTGGGCGGCTTGCCCACCACAAACGGCGGATTGACGCGCCGCGGCGCCTTCATCCGCGCCGACACGCCGGCCCGCCTGACCGATGAAGGCCGCCAGATGCTGCTCGACTATGGGGTGCGCACAATCATCGATCTGCGCGCCCCCATAGAAGCCGCCGAATATCCCTCACCCTTCGCCAATCAATCGGCGCCGCACATGCCCGCCTATCTCAACCTGCCGCTGGAAAAGTTTTATCCGCACGTGGGCCAGATGATCGTGCAGGCTGAACACCGCGCCCAGGTCTATTGCATTATGCTGGATCACTATCCCGACTGCATGGCCGACGTTATGCGCGCCATGCTCAACGCCGCGCCCGGTCCTATTCTGTTCCACTGCCACAGCGGCAAAGACCGCACCGGCACGGTGGCCGCTCTGCTCCTCGGGCTGGCTGGCGTGCCGGATGAGCTGATCGCCGCCGATTACGCGCTGAGCCAGGAGCGGCTCATGCCGGTCTATAAGCAGGATGTGCAGCGGGCGGGCGGTGAAGACAAGGTGGGCTTCTGGGGCCGGCTCACGGTGACCGAAGAGATGATGTATTATGTGCTGGCCCATTTGCAAAGTCGCTATGGCGGTGTCCGCGCCTATTTGCAGCAGGCCGGATTGCGTGAACCCGAGTTAGACGGTTTGGCGGCGCGGATGTTAGAATCGACCACGTGAATACGTGAGCGGAGGCTGAGCCTGTCGAAGCTGCAGCGGCTCCGGCTTCGACAGGCTCAGCCTCCGCTTTGCTATCAGCCACCGCTTTGCCAAATAGAAAGAATGATGCAATGCGTATTGCAGTATTGACCGACATCCACGGCAACCTGTCCGCCTTTGAAGCCGTGCTGGAGGATGTGACCCAGCGCCAAGTTGACCAGATCGTCATCGGCGGCGATGTAGTCAACGGCGCCCCCGATTCGGCGGCCTGTTGGCAACTGGCCCGCTCACTCAATTGCCCCATCATCTTCGGCAATCACGAAGGATACGTGGTCGATTATGGCACGCCACGGGCCAATTCGAATTCTGAACTGCCCCAATTTGCGCCGGTGCGCTGGGCGGCGGCGCAGTGCAGCGAGGCAGAAAAACAGGAAATGCGAAATTTGCCTCGTGCTTTGTGTTTGCCCGAAGCCCCGGATTTGCTCTTTGTCCACGCCTCTGTGCGCAGCGACCGCGATACCATTGCCGCACACACGCCGGCCGCGGATTTTGCCGACATGTTCCCCAATACAGAAGCCGCTCTAATCGTGCGCGGTCACAATCACTTTAGCCAGGTGCGCATGTGGGAAGAACGACTCATTCTGACGGCAGGCGCCATTGGGCTGCATCAGGGCGAACCGCGCGCCGCTCAATATGTAATATTGGAACAGCGGCAGGCTGGGTGGACATATGAGCATCGCGTGGTACATTATGATGTGGATCGGGCGCTGCGGCGCTTTGAGGAGACCGGCTATTTGGCAGCCACGGGCGTTGCAGGCCGCCTTTTTCAGCGCGAGATCGCCACTTCCACCATGCAGTGGGTGCCTTTTTTGCGCCTTTACAACAGCGCCATCCAGGCTGGTGACCTGACCCTGGAGGATGCATTTGAACGCTTTCAACGGCTGTAGCGCCCTGATTAGATCATTTATGCAAAGAGGCGCAACCTATGATTGACGATCCAATTTTGCTGAACGACTGGCATCCCGTGGCCAGCCTGGCCCAACTGCGCGAATGCCACATCCGCGCCGTGCGCCTGTTGGGGCGCGAGCTTGTGGTGTGGCAGGCGGACGCGCAGATTCAGGTGTGGGATGATCTGTGCATCCACCGCGGGGCGCGCCTTTCTGCCGGTCGGCTGCACGGGGTGCACCTGGCCTGTCCGTACCACGGCTGGCGTTATGCCGCCGATGGGCGCTGCGTACACATGCCAGCGCACCCGGAACAGACGCCGCCCGCCAAAGCCACAGCCCACAGCTATCCCGTGCAGGTGCGCTACGACATGGTCTGAACCTGCCTGGGAGAACCAATGCAAGACGCGCCGCACTTTGCCGAATGGGATGATGCGCGTTTTGGCGCGGCGCTGTGCGAACCTATTGGCGGCGTGCGCGCCAATGGGCCGCGCATTATTGAAAACTTTCTGGACGCTGCCCATTTTCCCTTTGTGCATGAGGGCGTGCTGGGCGACCCCCATCAGCCCCAAATCGGCGATTACGAAGCGCATATTGGACCCAATGGCGTCTGGTCCGATCCGGTCACCGTATATCAACCTGACCCCTATGGCGGCAGCAGCGGCCAGGTTCAATATATCTATCACGCGTATCGCCCGCTGATCGCGCACTTTACCAAAATTGCCGGCGCCACCACCAACGGGCTGCTGCTGGTGGTGACGCCCCACGACGAATTGGACAGCACGGCCTGGTTTGTAGTCGCCACCACCGCCCTGCTGGATCGAGAGAGGCTGGGCCGCGAATACACGCCGCGCATTGCCGCCATCTTTGAAGAAGATCGCGCCATTGTGGAAGGACAGCGCCCGGAACTGCTGCCGCTGGACCTGCAAGCCGAGTTGCACCTGCGCTCGGACCGCATGG
This sequence comes from Caldilineaceae bacterium, assembly GCA_041391125.1. GTDB lineage: Bacteria > Chloroflexota > Anaerolineae > Caldilineales > Caldilineaceae > JACKBC01. Next base: position 82,163 of record JAWKON010000026.1, on the reverse strand, counting down.
CCATTGCATATCGCCAGTGGTTGAAGCAGTTGGGGCTGCGTTATGGGGCGGCTTGATTTGTCTACACGAAATAGTCAAGGTGACAAGGTGAAGGGGTGACAAGGTGAAGGGGTGACAAGGTGAGGGTGCGGCGGGCAAAAGAGGCAGATGCTGAAGAGTTGGCCTTATTGTGCAGCGATGTGTTTCGGTGTACGTATGGTCACGTTATTCCGCCGCATACGTTGAATAGCTATTTACGCCGCGCTTTTTTCACCGATGCGTTGCAGCAATCGCTGGCCAGCCCGTCCAATCACTTTTGGGTGGCCGAGCAGAATGAGACGCTATCGGGCGTATGCAAATTGGCGGTAGTCGACGCGCCGCCCTGCGTACAGGCTAGCCGGCCCATTGAACTGGTTAACCTGTACGTTGGAGCGATACATCAGCAGCACGGCATTGGCACGGCCCTCATGGCGGCGGCGCTGGCTTTGTTGGCGGCATCGGTGCATGATGTGCTCTGGCTCTGCGTGTGGGAGCAAAATATGAACGCCATTCGCTTTTATCAACGTTGGGGATTTCAACAGGTGGGCTGGCACAACATTTGGGTCGATGATGTTTGCTTTCGCGATCTGGTAATGGTGAGAGAAATAAGCTGATTGAGAACCAATATGACACAATCAATCCAAACCGAATGGAGCGGACGCCACCAGGGCAAGGATGAACTGCGCACGGAAATCTGGACGCGTCTGCTGGCTGAACAGGCGGCCATCGGCCAGCCCGTGGGGCACATTCCGGCCTTTGTGGGCGGAGACCGGGCGGCGGCGCGCCTGGCCGAGCTGCCCTTTTGGAAAGCCGCCCACGTCATCAAATGCAACCCGGACACGGCGCAGATTCCCGTCCGTTTGCGGGCACTGCAGGATGGCAAAACCGTTTACATGGCCGTGCCGCGGCTGACGCAAGAGCGCTGTTTTGTCGAATTGCGCGCCGATGAGCTGCGCGACCGTCACATTGCGCTGGAGGATGCGGCCAGCCACCAGGGCGCTATGCAGCACGGGCGGCTTATCGCCTTTGACGAAATGGCGCCCATCGATGTGGTGGTAACCGGCTGCGTGGCCGTTTCTGCCGATGGCGGACGCACGGGCAAAGGGGCGGGTTTTGCCGATCTCGATTGGGCATGTTGCGCCAACTCGGGTTGGTGCAGCCCAATACCCCCATTGTGACCACCGTCCACTCGATCCAGGTGGTGGACGGCGCCCGCCTGCCCATGCTGTCCCACGACTGGTCGCTGACGCACATCGTCACGCCGGATGCGGTCATCGAAACGCGCGTCCAGCGGGTGCAACCTGCCGGCTTAGAGTGGGACAAGATTCAGCCGGAGCAGATCGCATCGATTCCCATCCTGCAAAAGCTAGACAGTTCACGGGCTCAAGGGGATAGTTCAAATTAGCCAATGTCAGCACGCTGCGTTACAATCACACTTTAAATCTATCCACCTTTCCACACACCAAACGGCCGTTTTTCATGCCGCACCAATTCAATTCTCAACCGATTAACCGGCGCACGCTATTGCGCAGCGCCGGACAGATCGCATTTTTATCCCTGTTAAGCAGTTGCGCACCGGCGGCATCTCTGTCGCCCAACGCCGTGTTGCAGCCGGTAACATCCTTTAACCGAACTGTCACGGCTCCCCCCCTCCCTGCCATTCAGCCGACGCTGGCCACGCGCTCCGTACCGCTGGCACACAAAATCGGCCAGATGATTGCCACCGGCTTTAGCGGCGCCACGCTCACCACCAATAGCCCGATTTTGCAGGATATTCGCACCTATCATCTGGGCGGCATATTTCTATTTGCGCGCAATGTGGCGGACAAGGCCCAAATGACCACGCTCACGCGCCAATTGCAGGCCGAAGCGGCCATTCCGCTGACCATTGCCATTGACCACGAAGGCGGCCTGGTGCGCCGCATGGGGGCGTCCTTTGGCTTTACCTCTAATTATACGGCGCAAGCGCTGGGCGACATTGATGATTTGGAAACCACGCGCACATTCGGCCGCGAAATTGCTTTTGCCTTAGCCGAGATGGGCATCAATCACAATCTGGCGCCGGTGGTGGATGTGAACGTCAACGCCCGCAACCCGGTGATTGGCGGCATTGGGCGCAGCTTCTCTGCCGACCCGGAGCAGGTGGTGCGCCACGCCACAGCCTTTATCGAGGCGCATCACGAGGCCGGCGTGCTCTGTACGCTCAAACATTTTCCGGGCCATGGCAGTTCCACCGCCGATTCGCACGCCGGCTTCGTGGATGTGACCGATACATGGAGTGAACGCGAACTCATCCCATTCCAGGAAATTATTCAAAATGGGCGCTGCGATGCGGTCATGACGGCCCACATTTTCAATGCCAATTTGGATGCAGAATTGCCGGCCACGCTTTCCAAAGCGGTCATCACCGGCATCTTGCGCCAACAGTTGGGCTACGATGGCGTGATCATGACCGATGATCTCCAGATGGGCGCCATTCAGCGCTATTATGATTTGGAAACAGTGGTTGAGACCGCGCTGACCGCCGGGGTGGATATGCTGTCGCTTTCCAAATACGCCCCCAATTCCATCGCGACCATTGTGCGCACCATCGAAGCGCTGGTGGAGGCGGGCAAGGTTAGCGAAGAGCGCATCGATGAATCGTACCGCCGCATTCTGGCCATGAAGGCCCGCATCGGCGTTCCCATAGAATATAAAGCGCCACTGGAAGTCGCGCAGCAAGATCAAGGCGGGTCCGTCGGCTCCGCACAACCGTCACAAATTCCAGAGGGCGAACCCGCTCTCGAAAATTTCCGCTATTGAATCGAGATTAGGGACTGGGGACAAGGATCGTCGCCGCCCGCCTAATCCCTAATCCCTAATCCCTAATCCCTAATCCCATCACACCATGCAATCCGACATCTACATCCATGCCGCGCCTGCTGCGGTCTATGCGAAGTTCTCCAATATTGCCAACTGGTCAACCTGGTATCCGGGGGTTGTGGCGGCGCGTTGGGTAGCGGGGGAACCGTGGCAGGATAACGCCCGCTTTGCCACCACGGTGCGCAACATGCTTGGTCTGCAAAGCCAGGCTGAAGCCGTGGTGCGTATGGCTTCACCGGGCCAGTTGCTGGTCTATGAAAACAGCATGACGGGTCTGCAAATTGTGGCCAGCGTCAGCTTTGAAGACGACGTAGGCGGCTGCAAACTCAGCATCCGCAAGCGCTATTATGGACCGCTGGCTTTTTTGATGACGCTGCTGGGCGGTCGCCAACGGCACATGCTGGACACCGGGCTGGCTAATCTGAAAGCCCAAATCGAGGGGCTGCCGCGCCGCTAGCGCCTTAACCGCCTCCGCTTGACATAAATCGTCTATTGCCTAATAAGGCGATAGTTTGAGAAACCGAGTTTCTGACAGAAACTCGGTTTCTATGCCGCTTCAACCATTGGTCTACTGGCGCCGTCGTGTACTAGCTCCTCACCCCACACCTTCACCAGAACTGGAAAGCACTTTCGTGGGCTGGCTGGCATAACGTCGCGTGCGCACCAGCGATGCAACCACGGCAATAATGAGAATTGACACAATCACGACCAAGGAAATCAGGATGGGGATTTTGTAAATATCGGTGATCAGCATTTTGACGCCCACAAAAGTCAAAATGACGGACAACCCTAATTTTAGATAGTAGAACTTGTTCATCACGCCCGCCAGCAGGAAATAGAGCGAGCGTAGCCCCAAAATGGCGCAGACGTTGGATGTGTAGACCAAAAAGGCGTCGGTCGTTACGGCGAAGATGGCCGGAATGGAATCGACGGCGAAGATCAGATCGGTGCTTTCCACCAGCAGCAGCACCACAAAGAGCGGCGTCGCCATCAGCTTACCACCATGACGCACAAAAAAGTGATCCTCCTCAAAATTGGGCGCTATCGGCATAAAGCGCCGAAAGAGCCGCACCACCGGATTCTTCTCCGGCTCAATCTCCTCATCTTCATGTTGCGCCATGCGGATGCCGGTGTAAACCAGAAACGCGCCAAAGATGTAGATAATCCAGTGGAACTCTTTGATCAGCGCCGCGCCCACCGCAATCAAGATAGCCCGCATGACCAGCGCCCCCAGAATACCCCAGAAGAGCACCCGGTGTTGATAGGCCGCCGGCACACGGAAGAAGGCAAAAATCAGCACAAAGACAAAAATATTGTCGACGCTTAGCGATTTCTCGATCACGTAGCCGGTCAGAAAAGCAATGGCGGCTTCCTGATTGGTGTATTCGCTGCCCGGCGCCCAGCGATCCCAAAAAAGATAGATGCAAAAATTGAATACCAACGAAAGCGTGACCCACACAATGCTCCACACAGTTGCTTCGCGCAGGGAAACCACATGCGCGTGGCGGTGAAACACGCCCAGATCCAACGCCAGCATAGCCAGCACAAACAGGTTAAAACCGATCCACAGCCAAATCATCCCGTCAAACATAGACAGTCTCCTGAACTATTTTCTGTGAACCGTGGGAAATAAAAAAGGCCAGACCCCCACGGTAAAATACGCGTGGTAGTCTCGCCAGTTGTGCTGAGCTTTGCGCTGTGGATTACACCGGACACAGCTATTTGCACGTACGATTAGCCGAGAGGAGACGCTCCTCTGTAATGACGACTAACCGGCCCGTTCCTGTCGGGTGGCTACTCCCTAACCGGGGAGAAGGATAGCATAACAGAGGGAAGATGTCAATAGGTTTTTGGTTAGAGAATAGGGTCGGCAATACCAGGTTGCCGGCACTTTTTTATGTTGCGCTGCGTTATTATGCTTACAATAATAAGCGAAAAAGCAGCAAACTTATGACAATTACATAATAAATGGTATAATGTTTCACAGTTGCTTCCGACCCTGCACACCCAAAAGAAAACTATGCAACTCGAAAAACTCCACGCGGAACTGGATAAGATTGCCCGCGATTCATCCCTGGTGCATGAAACGAATCTATTGGCGCGCGCGCGCGCCTTGGAACAGATTGCATTTACAGAGCAGGTAATTGACATTCAGCGCACCGAAAACCCTCAATGTTGGCTTGAGCTACAGCAAATGGCAACCGATTTGAAAACACGTTTTGAAGCAGTGGATCGCGTGCTCTTTATGAGCCTGCGCATGCAAATTCAGTCCGGCAATTTTACCCGTTCTGAATTGCGCCAGGAATTTAACCAATTTACCAACTATCGACCGGGACCCGATGCGCCGCAACACATTGGCTATGATGGCTTGGATGTATTGGTCGATAATTTATTCAAGCTCGATCAGCGCCCCGAGCCGGCTCGCAAAGTGCGCGATGAGATGGTGCATTGTGAACTGACCCCGGCGCGCGCTATCCTCGACATGCTGGATCACGTAGGCTTTACCCAGAATGATATTTTTTGCGACATTGGCTCCGGGTTGGGTCAGGTGGTCATGTTCGTGCGACTGCTGAGCGGCATGGCTTCCCAGGGCATTGAGTATGATTCAGCCTATAGCACCTTTGCCAACCGCATCATCGAGGATTTAAATCTATCGCACACCAAAATCGTCAGCGGCGACGCCCGCAAAGTGCGGCTCAACGCGCCCACTATTTTTTTTATGTTCACCCCTTTTGTGGGTGAAATGATGGACGCCGTGCTCAAAAAACTCAAACGCGAAGGGCGTAAGCGTCCCATCAAAATCTGCACCTATGGCTCCTGCACGCTGCGCGTGGCGGAAGAAAAATGGCTGAAAACACTGCGCCCCAACGCCATTGATGAATACAAGCTGGCCATCTTCACGTCGAATACGTTGCCCTAAAATCCGAACAGGTTGAAAATGGCGCTTCCCAACATCCTCTTTATGCACTCCCACAACACGGGGCAATTTGTGCAGCCCTATGGACACGCCGTACCCACGCCAAACTTGCAGAAACTGGCGGAGCAGGGCGTGCTCTTTCGGCGCGCCTTTGCCGCCGCCCCCACCTGTTCACCCAGCCGCGCCGCCTTTCTCAGCGGCATGTGGGCGCATGCAGCCGGCATGTTGGGGCTGGCCCACCGCGGTTTTCGCATGAACGATTATGGCGTGCATATGGTCCACACGCTCAAGCAGCACGGTTATCTCACCGCGCTGGCAGGCGTGGAGCACACCGCGCCCGATCTGGATGCGGTGGGCTACGATGAGATCCTGTCCGGTCACGACACCAACTATCCCAATCGCCCCGAAAAGCGCGACGCCACCGCGGCCGCCGTAGAATTTTTGCAGCGCGACCACGTCGCGCCCTTTTTTCTCTCCTTTGGGCTGAATGAAACGCACCGCCCCTTTCCACCCGCCCAGCCCGATCTCTATCCCGCTGAGGATGCCCGCTACTGCCTGCCGCCGCCGCCCTTTCCCGATACGCCGCAGACGCGCGCCGACATGGCCGATTTCAAAGCGGCGGCGCGCGTCATGGACGATGCCTATGGCCGCGTGCTGGCCGCGCTGGATGCTAGCGGCCTGGCCGAAAATACGCTGGTCTTCTGCTTTTCAGACCACGGTCTGCAATTCCCGCTGCACATGTGCAATTTGACCGACCGCGGTCTGGCCGTCTATTTGATTGTGCGCGGGCCGGGCGGCTTTCGCGGCGGCCGCGTCATCGACCAGTTGGTCAGCCTGATCGACCTGGCGCCCACGGCCTATGTGGCGGCGGGCATCGAGCCGCCCAGCTTTGTGCAGGGCCGACCGCTGCAGCCGCTGATCCACGGCGCAGTTGACGCGCTGCACGCCGAAATCTATGGCGAAGTCACCTTTCACGCCGCCTATGAACCCATGCGCTGCGTGCGCACCGAACGCCACAAATACATTCGCCGCTACGACGGACGCACAAAACCGGTGCTGCCCAACGTGGACGACACGCCCAGCAAACAATTCCTGCTCGACCACGATTGGCCCGGCCAACTCCGCCACCAGGAAATGCTCTACGATCTGCTCTTTGACCCCCACGAGGCCCACAACCTGATCGATCACCCCACCTATGCCACCACCCTGGCCGATCTGCGCGCCCGCCTGGACCGCTGGATGGCGGCAACCAACGATCCGCTGCTGCCGGACGGCCAGGTTGATCCACCGCCCGGCGCGCGCTATAATGATGTCAATGGCCTTTCGCCGCGCGAGCCAATAATTTGACGCCTCTTGTCTGGCCTGTGTTAGATTCGAGAGGCATTTTGTGGTATATTTTGCGTCAAGATCAATTAGCGCATGATGCAAAAGGGGACGTGAGAATGACTTCCGCCGAGAACGAACAGCTAGATCAAAACGCTCTTTGGCAGCTTCATCTACGAAAGGCCAAAGGGGAATTGCTAACGGATGTCGAGCAACAGCAGCTTGCCGCTTGGTATGCTCGCCAAGAACAAGCAGAACGCGATTCTCTCCGCTTCGGGTCAAACCAGGAACAAGGAGAACTCCTCCAATCCCAAATTGATATTATGTTGGAGCAGATAGCCACCGCAACCGCACAGATCCAAAAATTGACGGACGAGAACAAACAGTTGCGCCGCGAGATTATGCGTCTAGAGCGCCAACTCGCTCAACATACCACTCTGCTAGTGGCTTGATATTCTTTTTTCTATGCCTATTTTCGCAGCAGACCGTGAATTTTTAAGGCGGCGAGCACAATTTGCTTGTGAATATTGCGGCGTTCGCGAAGCAGATGTTGGTAATGCGCTGACAATTGATCACTTTCGACCGCGCTCCGTCGGCGGAACGGATGATCTTGAAAACCTTATCTACAGTTGTGTTGCCTGCAATCAATATATGCATAACTATTGGGCCGAGTCGACATCCGAGCCACAACTTTGGAACCCTCGGCAAGATCCATTTGCTCGACATTTTATCCAACTAAATGACGGTACATTGCAACCGTTGACTAAGACCGGGGCTTTCTCTCTCCAACTATTGCACCTCAATCGATCACCACTTATTGAGTATCGCCAGAGTCGTCAACGCGAATTAACAAAACTCCAGTCACTTTCCCAACTGCAAGCACTCGTACAAATCTACGAACATCTGCTTGAACAGCAGTCACAATTAATTGCACAACAACGTAAGCTATTGGAAAAACAGCATGAGCTTTTACAACACATTATTTCCGAAAGACTGGAATAGCTTTGGAGCCCATCCATGAGTCCTTCCCCATTGAAAGCCATCATCCTGGCCGCCGGCGCTGAACCCGCGCTGCCTCCCAGCGCCGCATCCGACGCCGCGACGCCCTGGCCGCTGCGCATGTTGGGCGACCGGCCCGTGCTCGACTATGTGGTGGAGCTGGCGCGCAACGTGGCGCAGCCGCAGGACATGCTCTTGGTGGTAAGCCAGCACAGCGCAGGGCAGCCAGGCGATGTGGCCTGCTTTTTGCAGCGGCAGTATCCCCATGAGCCTTTTCAGTTTGTGGAGCAAAAAGAGCCGCTGGGTACCGGCCACGCCGTTTTGCAGACATTGGACGCGCTCAAAGGCTATGGCGGCGATCTGCTCATTCTGCATGGCGATAGCCCATTTTTCCGCCGCTCGTCCATTTTGGGGCTAATCCGTCGCCACCGCGTTAAGCAGGCCGACGTGACGCTAATGAGCGGCATTACGCAGAAGAAGATCCGCTCGGCGCGTCTTTTGCGGGCGCAGAACAACCTGATCGTCGATGTGATCGAAGAGGAGGACGCGTCGCCGGCTGTGCAGCAGATCACCGAGTTCAACATGGGCGCCTACGTGGTCAAAGCGCCGCTGATCTGGCCCGTATTGCAGGAGTTGACGCAAATCCAGGCGGCGGGCGCGATGGCCAAAATTCATTTTACCGACTGCATACGCCGGTTGATCCGCAGCGGCAGCGCCATCGAAAATTATCAGGTGCTGGACGAAGATGAATTGCAGGACATCAACACCGTTTCGGACCTGGAGACGGCGGCCCTAATTTTGCAAAAACGCCAATTGCGTCCGCGGCGCATCGAAGAGCGCAACATTATCCGCTTTGGCACGGGGGGCTGGCGGGCGCTGATTGGCGAAGGCTTTACGCTGGACAACGTGCGGCGGCTCTGTCAAGCGCTGGCCAATGACATTGCCCGCCAAAATCGTGAAGCCGATGGCGTGCTCATTGGCTATGACCGCCGCTTTTTGGCCGATGTGGCCGCCCGCGCCGCCGCTGAAGTTTTCGCCGGCAACGGCATCCCCTGTGAATTGCAGACCGAGCCCGCCCCCACGCCGCTGATTACCTACGCCACGGCGCGGCTCAATGCGGCCTATGGGCTCATGTTTACGGCTTCGCACAATCCTGCCGAGTGGAACGGGCTCAAAGTCTTTGCCAGCGACGGCTCGCTGCCGCTGGACGAGGCGACGCGCGCCATCGCCAACGTGGCCAAGCGCTATGTGGCCGAACAAGTGGTCAAAGTGGATCTGGAGACGGCGCTGCACAACGGCATTGTGCGCCGGGTCGACTATACCAATGAATATATTGACGCCGTGGAAGCGCTCATCGACCTGCCGGCCATCCGCAAGGCGCGGCTGCGCGTGGTCGTGGACCCCATGTACGGCGTGGGCCAAAACGCGCTGGAGACCATTTTGACCGAGGCGCGCTGCCGGGTCAACGCCATCCACGCCCGCCACGACCCGCTCTTTGGCGGGCGCTCGCCGGCGCCCGACCTGAACGCGCTGAGCCTGCTGATCAGCACGGTGCGCGAAAATAATTATCACCTGGGGCTGGCCATGGATGGCGACGCCGACCGCATTGCCATTGTGGACGACCGCGGCGCCTATATCACGACCAACGAACTGCTGCTGCTGCTCTATTTTTATCTACACGAAGTGCGCGGCCAGCGCGGCGGCGTGACGCGCAACCTGGCCACCACCCATCTGCTGGACCGGCTGGCGCACCGCTTGGGCGAGCAGGCTTATGAAGTGCCGGTGGGCTTCAAGCACATTGCGGCCAGCATGAAGGAGCACAACGTGCTGCTGGCGGGCGAAAGCAGCGGCGGTTTGAGCATCCGCGGCCACATCTTGGGCAAAGATGGCATCTTCGCCTGTGCGCTGGTGGTGGAGATGATGGCGATTACGGGCCGCAGCATTGGCGACATGCTGGCGCAGATCTACGAAATTACCGGGCGGCTTTACAGTGCCGAGGTCAACACGCCGGCCACGCCGGACATGAAAGTGATTGTGCCGCGCAAGCTCAACGCCGCCGCGCCGACCGAGATTGCCGGCTATGCGGTGCGCAGCGTCTCCACGCGCGATGGGGCCAAGTTCTATCTGGACAACGACAATTGGCTGCTCCTGCGCTTCTCCGGCACCGAGCCGCTGCTGCGCATTTTTGCCGAAGCCGACCGCGCTGAAAAGGTGGATGAGTTGATTCGGTGGGCCAAAGAGTTGGTGGGGAATTAATCCTCCGGGGGTAACTACCAACCCGTTCCCTGAGCCTGTCGATGGGAACCCGGCCTTCGACGGGCTCAGGCCTCGAGGGGCTTAGTCGTTGCCTCCGACGTTTTAAAGGAATTGTGTGCAATTGCATATTTTGAAAATTGTGTGGCGTACGGGGCTGTGGTCAGTGTTGATTGGCATTGCGTTTGTAATCAGCGGCGCGCCGCTGCGATCCGGCCAGCCGCCGGCCGATCCCAGCCCGGTCATAGTGGATGTGCAGTGGGCCGATCCGTCTACGATTCGCTATATCGGTCAAGAGAGCGATAGCTGGGTGCTGACTTGGGCCGATGATGATGAACTTTATATTGCCTATGGGGACGGTTTTGGTTTTGCGCCCAAGCTGGCGACGAAGGTGAGCATGGGCTTCGGCAAGGTCTCCGGTTCGCCCACCAACTTTACGGGGGCCAACATCCGCTCGCCCGATGAGCAGTATGGCGACAGCAAAACGGGCAAAAAACCGGCCAGCCTGCTGGCGCTGGATGGCGTGCTCTATTTATGGGTGCGCAACGCCGATAACAACGGCAAAGAGTGCCAGCTCGCCTGGTCCACCGATCATGGCGTCAACTGGACGTGGGCCGATTGGACCTTTGCCGAGTTTGGCTATTGTGCGTTTATCAATTTTGGGCGGGATTATGCCGGCGCGCGCGATGACTATGTCTATTTTGTCTCGCACAACTATTTCCACGCCTATATTTATCGCGACGATTTTATCCTGACCCGCGTGCCCAAGGCGCAGATTCGCGAACGCAGCGCGTATGAGTTCTTTGTCTCACGCAACAGCGATGGCAGCGCCAACTGGAGTTCCGACATCAATGCGCGCGGCGTTGTGTTTAGTCATCCCGGCAATGCGCGCCGTTCCAGCATCACATATGATGCGGGCATTGGGCGCTATCTGTGGTGGCAAAATCTGGCGCCGCCGGACAGCTCGGTCGATATTCGGGTCGAAGGCGGCTTTGCTATTTTTGACGCGCCGGAACCGTGGGGACCGTGGACCACCGCCTATTACACCGAACAGTGGGACGTGGGACCGGGTGAAATTGGCGCGTTCCCTGCCAAATGGATGAGCGCCAACGGCAAAATAATCTACCTCGTCTCATCGACAAACGACGCCTTTGCCGTACGCCGCGCCGATCTGATCATCGCGTCAGGCCAATCCACCACTACCCCCACCAATACGCCGACTCAAACGGCCGTGTCAACGCCGGCGCCCACGGCTACAGCGCCGACCATCGCCACGGCCACGCTGGTGGATGCGGCCACGCCCACTGCACAATTTTCCCCCACAATGACGCCTTCCCATACGCCCACATTGACCCCAACACCATCGGCCACGGCCACGCTTCCATTGGCGTCACCCACGCCGGAGCACACGCCAACGCCGCCGGTACAGCAGCAATATCCACATGCGCAATTTTTGCCCTTTGTTTTGCGCTAAAAAAATACGCAGCGCCGTGAATGTATCACGACGCTGCGCATTACACACAACACTGGTATGTATACAAGTCTCGCGTGCGATACTCCTCTCCGCCTTTACGCACTAGCGCGCATATTCCCCCTCCTCTCCACGGGTGGAGAGGAGGGGGCCAGGGGGGAGGAGCGGCCTCTTACTCAGCCGCCTCCAACGAACTGAGGAAATCACCGGCCACATCGGCGGGGGCCTCTTCGTCGCCGCTATTGGGTTCGCCGTCGGCGCCCAGTTCCACACGGGCCAGCAGTTGGTTCATGGTCTCGTTGGTCAAAGCCTCAAAGGCTGGCGCAAAGAGATCGGCCAGGTCGATATTCTCTTGCAGCACGGGCTTGCGCACGGTGGGCGCCATCTGATCAAACGGGAAGAACTCGTGGTCATCCGTAAGCACCTGCAACCCCCACGCCGCAATGTGCGCATCCACGCCATAAGCTTGGGCCACATCGCACGTACCGTTGCGCAGACCTTCATAAATATCGTTGACGGCCAGCGTAGTGACAGAATCGCGGCTAAACGTCATGCCATATTCGGCCTCAAGGGCCTCCAACATGGCATTTTCGCCGGCAATAAAGTCGGCTTCGGCGCACAGGCTCAGCGCAGAGCCGCTTGTGCTCATGTAGCTGGCCAGATCGCTGATGGTCGTCAGATCGACTCCGGCCAAATTGGCGCCGACAACCAGCGCTCTGGCGGCGTTAAAAGTGCTGGGCTGGAGCCAGATAATCCCGTTGCGTTCATCCAGCGCCTGCAGCAGGGCAAATGTGCGCTCGGCGCCCGAGGGCAGCGCCGTAACGGGCAGGCCGGCATAGTCGGTCAAGGCTACGCTAGCGCCTTCTGGATAGATATCGATTTCACTCCCCTCAAGCGCTTGGCGTAGCGAGCCGGCTTCTAGGGCGCCGGTTTTGTTTTCCACACCATAGCCGGACTGCGCCAATAGCTGGGCAATCATTTGCCCCAACAATTGTTGCTGTGCGTCATCGCCGTTGGCAACGATAATCGTGGGCAACTTGAGCAGGCGGTTGGCGCGCGCAAAGCTGTGCGCCACCTGCGCCACCGGTTCCTCATCACCCGTATTGCGTTCGCCATCGGCGCCCAGGTCAATGCGCGCGTTCAGGCGCGTAATGGTGTCGTTATCGAGCAGCGGCCCCAGCTTATCCAATAGCGGGCGTAGGTCGGGGTATTTTTCCAGCATTTCGGCCCGAATAGTGGGCGAGGCATTATAGGTGGGGAAAAATTGCAGGGAGTCGGCCAGGTTGCGGAAGCCCCAAGCGGCGATGCGGCCATCCGTGCTAAAACCCTCGGCCACGTCGCAGAGGCCGTTGCGCAGCCCCTCATAAAGCTGGTCATAGGCCACAATTTCGATGTTGCTCTCCTGGAAGGCAAAACCATAATGCTCCTGCAAAGAGAAAAGGCCATCGCCGCGGCTGTAAAACTCGTTCTCTACGCAGAGCTTGAGCGGGGCGTCATTGGCGTTCATGTAGGCAGCCAGGTCTTCCATAGTCTGAATTTCGGGATCAAATGAATCGCTGCGCACCATGAGGGTATAGGTATCATTGAAGGCCGACGGGGCCATCCAAATTAAGTTGTGGTGACGCAGGTCCAGCGCGGCCACCATCAAATAACCGATTTCGGGGTCGCGCGGCAGCGTAGCAGCGGGCAGCCCGTGCGATTCGGAAAGAATGGTGCCAATGTAGTCCCAAATAATGTCCACGTCTCCGGCTTTGATGGCGTCGTGGGCGGAATTGGTGCCGCCCAGCCCGGTCTTGTCGATCACGTTAAAGCCGGCATCTTGCAGCACGGTGACCAGAATCTGCCCCAGGAGCAATTGTTCGGTGAAATCGCGCGAGCCTACGGCAATGGTGGGGCCAGCATTTGTATCAGCCGCCGCATCGGAGCCGCTCAAAAAGCTGATGGCCACCTGTTCCACCGTTTCCTCGTCGCCAGTGTTGCGTTCGCCGTCGGCGCCCAGATCCACGCGGGCGTTGAGGCGCGTGATGGTGTCATTATCCAACCGCGGTCCCAGTGCATCGAGCAGATCGCGCAGCTCCGGGTACTGCTCCAATACGTCAGCGCGGATAATGGGCGACGCGTTGTAGGTGGGGAAAAACTGGAGTGAATCGTCTAGATTGCGGAAACCCCAGGCGGCAATACGGCCATCTGTGCTGAAGCCCTCCGCTACATCGCACAGACCGGAGCGCAGTCCTTCATAGAGCTGGTCGTAAGCCACAATTTCAATATTGGCTTCCTGGAAGGCAAAGCCATAGTGATCTTGCAGCGAAAAGAGGCCATCGCCACGACTGTAAAACTCATTCTCGACGCACAATTTGAGCGGCGCATCGTTGGCGTTCATAAACGCTGCCAGCTCTTCCATGGTCTTGATATCCGGGTCAAATGATTCGCTGCTGACCATCAGCGTATAAGTGTCATTAAAAGCTGAAGGCACCATCCAGATCAAGTTATTGTTGCGCAGATCTAGGCTGGCCACCATTTCAAAACCGATTTGGGGATCGGTGGGCAGCGCAATGGCCGGCACCCCGTGCGATTCGGAGAGGATGGTCCCAATATAGTCCCAGATGATGTCCACTTCGCCAGCTTTGAGGGCGTCGTGGGCCGAATTGGTGCCGCCCAATCCGGTGCTGTCCACCACCTCAAAACCGGCCTGGCGCAGCGCCTGCACCAGAATTTGGCCCAGGATGAGCTGCTCGGTAAAGTCGCGCGAGCCAACGGTGATGGCGCCTTTTGCGCCATCTTGCAGGGCGGGTGCGGTTGTCGATGTGGCTGTGGACGGGCGGGCGAACGCTTGTGGGATATTGGAAAGCTGCATTGCAACGAGGGTTAAGATCGTAATTGCAATTAGTACATACTTATTCATTATTTTTTCCCATATAGTTTTTTAATTTAAAGTGAACAGTTGAGCCAGGTTGACAGTTCGCCGGAATGGCTCTCTATCCAGTTCTGCGGTTCCTGCGTCTGCACGTCCAAGCCTGTAAAGTCAACTTTTTCCAAGAAATCGAGCACACAAGCCCGCGTGTCGCGCAATTGGGCCTTATATGCCCCATTGGCCCACATCTGCAGTTTATAATCTGCACCCACATCATGTTGGACGCCAATCTGACGAATCAGCCCCAATCGGTCGCGCATGAGGCTGCGGTCATCTGGGTCCAGATAGCAAAGGGTGACATCAGCCGTTCCCCCGGCCAGCGCGTCGAACATCTGCGTGGGCGAATCAAAAAACAGAACCTGCACCTGCATCTGAAATCGGCTGCTTAATATTTGCTCGGCAATAGTCGTCATATTGACGCAATCAATACGTCGGCTGGCGGATGCTAGGCGAATATCAAACTGGGGAGCGGTCGGCGCCGCGGGGGCTGCCGGCACGGCTGTATCGGTTGGCGCAGGTAGTGGGGCGACGGTGTCTGTGGGCGGTGGGACAGGTGCGGGTGTGTCGGTGGCGGGCGCAATGGTGGGGGGCGGCAGCGGTGTGTCGGTCGGCGGTAGTGGGGCTGGCGTGTCGGTAGCGGCGGCGACTGGGGTGGCGGGTATCACTATGACAAAAGGCGTGCTGGTGGCTGTCGGCGCTTGTGAGGCGTCGACGACAGAACTTTGGCTCAATGTGGCGGGGGTGTTATCATCTGGCTCAATGGCGCTGGCCAATTGGCGGCGAAATGCTGAAAAGAACCCCTGATTGGCAGGCTGGTCGCCGCGCGATGTTAAAACGGCGGCTTGCAAAACAATTGTCACGATTACCAGGAATAGCCCAAGGGAAATTATGATAGCATAAAGCCTGTTTTCTGGACTGAACTTCATTTCATTTTCTCCGATAGCCTCCCAGACGGCTAACGCGGGTATACACCAAATGACGCAGCCGTCATGGTAAAAATTTACGAAACTCGAAAGTTTTATACTTAGATTTATCGGAAATTTTAGCCAGATCCCTTCGTTTTTCAACAAATTTCCTTCGACATTTGTTGTAAGTCAAGGGTGATTTATGTATTATCCATTGTAAGCCTTCTGTTTTACTTGACAAAATTGTTAATCCGGTTGCGAAAAATTAACGGGACATCCAATGATAATGCAAAAGAACACTTTACAAGCGGAATGGCTTCCCATTTGCCGCAGCGAGGATGTTGCGGACGGTGCTGTCTTGGGTACACGGTTGTTGGGTGAAGACATTGTTATGTGGCGCATCAACGGCATCCTGCACGCTTGGCGCGACTTATGCATTCACCGCGGAACCAAGCTTTCACTGGGCGCTGTGCAGAACGGCTGTTTGATCTGCCCGTACCACGGTTGGCGCTACGATGAGAGCGGGCGCTGCGTGCATATTCCCGCCCATCCTGCGCAGACGCCGCCAGCCAAAGCGCAGGCGATCACATATCACACCCGTGAAATGTATGGCATGATCTGGGTCGCCCTCGCCGAGCCGCCCGCTGAAATACCGACTTTTCCGGAATGGCATGATGCATCGTTCCGCAAGCTATTTTGTGGACCATACCCGGTGGACGCCAGCGGCCCGCGCATTATTGAAAACTTTCTGGACATTGCCCACTTCCCGTTTGTACACGCGGGCATCCTCGGCGACCAGGCGCACCCCGAAATCGCCGATTATGAAGCAACCTATAGTGCGCATGGCGTTTGGGCGCAAGGGGTAAAGGTGTATCAGCCCGATCCATACGGCACGGGTCACGGTGATACAGTGTCGTATACATACAAAACTCCCCGACCGCTGATCGCCTATTTGCTGAAAGAATCGGCCGGTCCGCGCTTTTCGATCCTGCTGCTGATTACGCCGCACGATGCGGCCCAAAGCACGGCCTGGATGTGGATGGCCATGAATTATGGTCACGAAATCCCGGCGGAGGAATTGATTGCATGGCAGGATGGCATCTTTGCCCAGGACCGGCCCATTCTCGAGTCACAACGCCCCGAGCTGCTGCCGCTCGATCTGCAAGCGGAACTGCATTTGCGCTCGGATCGGCTGGCCATTGCCTATCGGCAGTGGCTCAATGAGCTGGGGTTATCGTTTGGCGCCGCCTAGATGATGGCCAAAAGTATTAGCAAAATGTAATCATAATGTAATTATATTTAGTGGATTTCGCGTCATATTTTGGGTAAGATTCAGCTCATGATATGGACGCGCTTTTCAATTTATTGCATTTTCTTGTCCGTTCTCATTTTGGGAACGGGATTTTCGAAATTCGATCTGACAGCACAGGCTGACATATCGACGCGCCAGCACACCCTCCAGCGCTCTACGGATACCGGCCAGCCTCCGTACCCGGCCAGTGCGTACATTGTGGAACTGCGCTGGGCGCCGTTGGACACTGTGCAGCGCGCCGCCCGCGGCAGCGACAGTTGGACCTTTACCTGGGCGGACGACGGCGCGCTCTATGGCGCGTATGGTGACGGCTGGGGTTTTGAGCCGCTGCTTGACCAAAAGCTGAGCCTGGGCTTTGTCAAAGTGGAGGGCGATGCAGCGGCCTTTGTTGGGAGCAATATTCGGTCGGACGGCGAAAAAATTGGCGACGGCTGGAAAGGGCCAAAACCGGCGGGGATGCTGATGGTGGATGGCGCGCTCTATTTATGGGTGCGCAATGCGGGCGACAACGGCCGCGAATGCCAACTGGCGCGCTCCGCCGATCACGCGCAAACTTGGGTGTGGAGCGACTGGCATTTTACCGAATTTGGCTATTGCACCTTTATCAACTTTGGCCCCAATTATCAGGATGCCCGCGACAACTATATGTATATGGTTTCGCACGACAACCCCCACGCCTATTCGAGCGCAGATGGCTTTATTTTGGCCCGCGTCCCCAAAACGCAAATCACCGACCGCAGCGCCTATGAGTTTTTTCAGGCGCGGGCTGAAAATGGTGATCCCATTTGGACGGCAGATATCATGCAACGCGGCCTGGTATTTGAAAATCCCGGCCGCGCCTGGCGTTCCAGCATTGTGTATAACAGTGCAATTGGGCGCTATCTGTGGTGGCAAGGACACCAGCCGCCCAGCCCCACCGAGGATGAGCCGGGTTTTGGCGTTTACGAAGCGCCGGAGCCGTGGGGGCCCTGGTCGACTGTCTATTACACCGAGCTGTGGGACATGGCGTCGGGCGACATCGGTCTTTTCCCCCGCAAATGGATCAGCCCCGACGGCCGCACCATGCACCTGATTACGTCGGCGGAGGATCTGTTTGCCGTGCGGCAGGCTGTGCTGGTGTTGGCTGGCGATGAAACGCCCACCCCTGCGCCTACCCCCATACCGCCCACAGCGACGCCCACGGCTCTACCGGCGACAGCGACACTTTCGCCAGATACAGCTACACCTATGCCAACGCTGCAACCGACATCTTCCCTGGCCTCTGGGACAATCACCGCAACGGCCGCGCCCCCCACCAGCAGCGCAGACGGCACACCGTCAGCGCTGCCCACGTTGCCCACGGCCACGGCGACGGGTACGCCAATTCCGACGGGACAACCGCCCTTGGGCCAACAGGCGCGCTGGCTCTATCTGCCCCTTGCGCAGCGCTAGCGCACCTCGGCTCAAATAGACCACTGGTTGAAGCAGCATAGAAATGGGGTTTCTGGCAGAAACTCAGTTTCGCAAACCGTCGGCTTATTTAGGCCGCAGTGAACGAGTGGTTGACATGGGCCGCGCGCGGTGGGCGGATTTATGGGGCCTGACCACAGTCGTGGTACGATCCTCACATGCTAAACTCAAAACAGCCACCTATGACATTGCCCACCGCGGTCCCCATCCGCGAAATACGAACGGACAACTATCGCACCAAAACTTTTGTGCTGGATGCCCAGTGGCCGGCGACGCCCGGCCAGTTTGCCATGTTGTGGCTGCCGCGCTTTGATGAAAAGCCCTTTTCGCTGGTGAATCACGATCCCGTCACGCTGATGATTACGGCGGTGGGACCGTTTAGCCGTCAAATGCACGCCTTGGCGCCCGGTGATCGGATCTGGCTACGCGGTCCGTTGGGGCATGGTTTCGAGGTGGCGGGAGCCCAGCGGCGGATTGCGCTGGTGGGGGGCGGCTATGGCGTGGCGCCGCTCTATTGGCTGGCGCGCACGCAACTGGCGCGCGGCGTGCAGGTGGAGACCATCATCGGCGCCCGCACGGCTGATGATGTGCTTTATGCGCCCCACTTTGCACGGCTGGATGGCGCTCAACACTCGCTGCATATGGCCACCGAGGATGGTTCACTCGGGGAAAGCGGCCGCGTGACCGATGTGCTGACGCCGCTGTTGGAGACCGGGCGCCTTGACGGGATTTACGCCTGCGGTCCGCACGGCATGTTGGCGGCGCTGGCCCAGTTGGGCGCTCAATATAAAGTGCCCTGTCAATTAAGTTGGGAAGCCTACATGCGCTGCGGCATTGGCATCTGCGGCGCCTGTGAGCATAATGGATATGTATTGTGTATGGATGGGCCAGTGTTGGCCGCTGGCCCCAAAACTTAAAGGATTTAATCATATATGGATCTACTGGCTGCTCTCAGCGATCTCTTTCTGCACCTTGACGAACATTTAATGAAGGTAGTCGATACATATGGCATATGGACATATGTGATCCTGTTTGTCATCATTTTTTTGGAGACCGGCGTTGTGGTGACGCCGTTTTTGCCTGGTGATTCGCTCATCTTTGTGGCGGGCGCTCTGGCCGCCATCGACCACTCGCCCTTAAACATTGTGCTTCTATTTATTACGCTCTTAACCGCCGCCATTCTGGGCGATACGGCGAACTATTGGATTGGTCACCGGGTGGGCCCCGCGGCATTCGATGGCAAGATCCGCTTCTTGAATCAGCAGCATTTGCTGAAGACGCAGCACTTTTATGAGCGGCACGGCGGTAAAACCATCGTTCTGGCGCGCTTATACCCATCGTACGCACCTTTGCCCCTTTTGTAGCCGGCGTGGGCGCTATGCAGTACAGCCGCTTTATTGCTTTTAATGTGCTGGGCGCCTTACTTTGGACCGGCCTCTTCACCTGGCCGGATACTTTTTTGGCAACATCCCCTTTGTAGAGAAGAACTTCGAACTGGTGATCGTGGCGATTGTTCTGCTTTCCGTTGTCCCCATGGGCGGCGGAATATCTGCGCAACCGCCTCATGCGTCCAAGCGTAAAACCAGCCTGATACAAACAGTAAAATTACCGAGCGCAAGGGATTTACGAATTCAGATTTACGATTTACGAGGATATCTCGTCGACGAACAATTTTCGTAAATCGTAAATCGCAAATCGTGTATTACATACGTTGTTTGGCATATTTTTCGTAAAACGTATTGGTAAAGCGCTCCTGCGGATCGTAGCGCAATTTGGCGGCGAAGAAGTCGTCAATTTGCGGATACGCTGTGCGGAGCTGCTCGGGTGTAAAATAGAGCTGATAGGGCAGAAAAAATGTGCCGTTGACGCTGATGGCCAGGTCGATCAGACGGCCGGTGATAGTGCGCATGTGGGTGTGGCCGGCTAGCGTGGTGGGCTGGTTGATATAGAGCACGATCGAGAACATGTCCACGGGCGCGTAATTCAGAAAGTTATCCTCTTTGTGCACCACGCGCACCGACGCATTTAGCAGATTGACCTCCTCCTCAACCACAATCTGCCGCAGCCCATCGATAAAAGGCACAAACTGGTCGCGCGGAATAAAATATTCGTGCAGAATGTCGGTCTCGTTTTTGAGGTTATTTTGCAGATATTTGACCGAATCGTGCATGGGTTCATTGCGCGAAACCAAACAGGCTTCCCTCCTGCATGGCCTGGTTGCGCGAGATTGAGCACGACTCCAGGCGCGGCTCAATGTGCTTTTCGGCAAACCACTTGAGCCGCATGGCCAGCGCCTCTGCTTGGAAAGATTGAGCACCAGCCGCCGCAACTTGGTGCTGGACACTTCACCCAGTGGCGGAATAACCGCATCCGCCGCCACCACATCGGCGGCAGCCTCCTCGTATGTGTATAAAAACATTTCGCGCAAAAGCGACTGCGCGCCGTCGAAAGATGGCCGTACATGAGCCCCAGCCGAGCATTGTTGACCAGCCTCATTGGCAAAGAGCGTCGGGAACGCGGCATAGTCCAAAATGCGGCGGCCCGATTGATAGATCACGTTGTCCGCCACCTCCAGCACGGCCTCCAAAATAATGCCGAACAACCCATAACCGCCCAGCACCAGCGCAAATAGCTCCGGGTTCTCAGCGCGGCTCACGGTCTGCACCGAGCCATCGGCCAGCATAATGCGCATGGCGCGCACCGTGCGCCCCAGCGCGCCGGCGTTGTGATCCATGCCGTGGGCGTTGACCGAAATCGAGCCGCCCACGGTGAAAATATCGGTGGACTGCATGGCCTTGACCGCAAAGCGCGGGTGCAGCAGATCCTGAATCTGGTGCCACGAGGCGCCGCTCTGCGCGGTCAGCAATTTGTGCTCCGCATCCAGCTCAATCCGGTTGAACTGCCGCATATCCAGCACCAGCGCCCCGCGATAAAACGCCTGCCCGCCCATGCTGTGGCGCACGCCCGCCATGGCCACTTGCAGATTTTCTTGCGCGGCCAAGCGCAGCGCCGCGCATGTCATCCTCGCTGCGCACCTGCACAATGCCATAGACCGCGGTCTCGTTGACGCAGCTTGCATCGTTGATGGCGCCACCCTTTTGCGCCCAGGGCAAATCAAACGTCGCCGATTCGCTCTCCACCGTCGCCGGTTCGATCACGGGCTGGGCGGACGCCGGGTCAAGCTGCAAACACTCTTTCTGCCCGCTCGGGTCCGCCGCATATTCATTGGCTTTCCACGCCGCCAACGCCGTGGGTGCGCCCAATAGCAGCGCCAAAAAGCTGCGTCGGGTGGTGGTTGAATGATTTAGTAATTTCATACCCGCCTTCTTTCTAATCCCCGCTAAATAGGTCAACAGTTTTCAAAATAGATTCTATGACGTGTAATATACCATATATTGGCGCTTGCTCATTCCGTACAAGTGAAAGTAGGAGCCAATTCCGATGAATTCCTAAACCAAGCGCTTGATTGCTAGACCTGATTCTGGTAAAATGTGAATTCACTCCCTAAAATGTGTTCTACATAAGAAGCATAAAACACTATTTCCATCAGTTTGGTAACAAAGGAGAATTTCCGATGAATGACAATCAGAAACTGTCGCGCCGCGCCTTTTTGCGCACATCCTCCATGCTGGCGGTAGGCGCAGCATTGGCGGCCTGCGCGGCCCCGGCAGCGCCCAGCGGCGAAGCCAGCTCTGGCGGCGGTGCGGCCCCTGCCGACGAGAAAGTAACCATCCGCTTCCATGCGCGCATCGGCCAGCAGGAAGATGCGCTCTACGACATGATGATGCCCAAGTTCATGGAAGAAAATCCCGGCATCGAAATCGTGCGCGAATCGTTCCCAGGCGACGAGTTCCAGACCAAGGTCTCCACCATGTTGGCCGGCGGCACGCTTGGCGATGCACTCTGGCGCGCGCTGGGCGGCGCCACCATCTACTTCCAGTGGGCGCAGGGCACCATTGCGCCTATCGACGACCTGGTCGCATCGGCCAATGTGG
The DNA here is from genome assembly GCA_041391125.1 of Caldilineaceae bacterium. GTDB lineage: Bacteria > Chloroflexota > Anaerolineae > Caldilineales > Caldilineaceae > JACKBC01. Next base: position 59,748 of record JAWKON010000026.1, on the reverse strand, counting down.
ATTTGAACGAATGGTATGAAGGCTGCATTAACGCCATTACCATGGAAGGAAACCTGTTGGGGTTGCCCTTTAAGGCACATCCCGGCTGGGCCGTCACCTATTACAACGCCAGTGCTTTTGAGGAAGTCGGGCTGGATGTGCCGACCGCCGATTGGACGCTTGACGATCAGATTGAAGTTGCCAAGGCGCTGCAGAAGAGCGAAGGCGACCAGGTCGTGCGTTGGGGCTATCTGCCCGGCGCCTTCGAACACGCCTGGAAGGCGCTGCTTTGCGTCACCCGCGCCTATGGCGGCCAGTTGCTGAACGAAGATGGCACCCAGTTCTTGCTGATGGAAGACGAGGCGCGCCAGGCCGTCCAATATGCATGGGACCTCTTCAACGTACACAATGTGGCGCCCAAGCCGGACCAGATCCTCGGCACGGTCAATGAGATGTGGATTGCCGGTCAGCTTGCTATGAACACCGCCGGCACCTTCCGCTCGGTGACCGATTCCGCGATTGGCGATACATTTGAGTGGATGGCGGTCGGCAACGCCAAAGGACCGGCAGGCGTGGGTGGTTCCGACTACGAAGTCGATGCCTATTGCGTGACCAGCACCTCCGAGCACCCCAACGAGGCATTCCAGTGGGTCAATTACCTGTGCAACCACGAGAGCGGCGTGCAGTTGGGCATTATCGGCGGCACCATTGGCGGTCGCCCCGATGTGTATGGTGATGCGCGTCTGCTGGAACACCCCTTCCGCCAGGTTTTCAAAGAGCTGATGGACAACGCGCAGGCCAGCCGCGTCGTCGGCAACTGGCGCCAGGCCGAGGCGGAAACCACCTTCCGCCAAATGTGTGAACCGCTGTGGGCAGGCGCCGAACAGCCGACTGAGGAATTTTTGAGCACCATTGCGGTGGCGGTACAGGACGTATTGGACAAGCCGCGCCCGTAAGGTGGCAAGATGACAAGGCGACCGGGTGACAAGCTGAATTATCTTTCACCCGGTCATCCTACCTTTTGTCTCTCCTATATGGGTTGAACGCTTAAAACCCATCATTCTGCCCGCTTGAAAAAGAAGAGAACAATCCATGAACACCACAGCTCCGAGACGTAAAGGGTGGTTAGGCTCACCCCTCCAGCGCCGTGAAGCCATCGAGGGCTACATGTGGATCTCACCCTGGGTGATCGGCTTCCCATTTTCTCCCTGTGGCCAATTATCGCTTCAGCCTACCTGAGCCTCACTGAATACAAAATCGGCGGCACACCCGTGTGGCTTGGCCTGAAAATTACCGCCAGGCGTTTTTTGCGGATAAGCAGTTTGGCCTGCGCCAGCACGGTTTACTACTCGGTGGCGACCGTGGCCTTAGGCGTTTCCCTCTCGCTGGTGGCCGCCATGTTGCTGAATCAGAACATTATGGGGCGCGCCTTTATCGTGCGCTCTACTATCTCCCTCCTAACGCCCGTGGTGGCGCTGGCAATTCTGTGGCGCTGGTTGCTCCAGCCCATAGGTGGGGCTCGTCAACACATTGCTCACATGTGGCCTTTGCCGGCCCAGGCTGGCTGACTGACCCCAACTGGGCGGTTCCTGCCCTGATTCTGGTGGCGCTTTGGGCCAGCATTTACGGCGGGCGCATGATCATTTTTTTGGCTGGGTTGCAAGGGGTTCCCAAAGAGCTTTACGAATCTGCCGAACTCGATGGCGCTAACTCTATGCAGCGCTTCTTTAACATCACGCTGCCCTTGATTTCGCCTTCGTGATCCTTTTCAATCTGATTTTGGGCGTCATCGGCAGCTTCAGCGTCTTCTCGGTCGCCTATATTGCCACCAATGGCGGTCCTAATTACGCCACCTGGTTCTATATGCTCCATCTCTATTACAATGCATTCAGCTATTTCCAGATGGGCTATGCCTCGGCGCTGGCGTGGATCTTCTTTGTGATTATCTTTATTTTGTCGTTCTTGCAGATCAAGCTCTCGAACCGCTGGGTCTACTACGAATTTAGCTGATAGAGAGCGCACATAGAGATAGCGCACAAAGGCGGGTACGAGTGGCGGCGGAAACAGGTACATGCGCCTGATAATTTGGTCCCGCCGCCACTCACGCCCCTACCGCTATTATGCAACTTTTATTTGCGGTCCCTATAAGATACACCTTTGCCACCTTATACATTTGAGGAATGCCTATCATGGCAACAACGCCCCAAAGCAGCACAATCCGGGTCCAGCCGTCAGAGTCCAAATACGTCAGCTCGGTAAACTGGCGCAAACTCTTGGCCGACATTTTTGTCTATGCTTGCGCGACGATTGCCGCCATTCTCTTTGCGCTGCCTTTCCTCTGGACCGTGGGCAGTTCGCTCAAATCGGTTACGGAAATTTTTGCCTTTCCGCCCACGCTCTGGCCCCATGAGCCGCGCTGGGCCAATTATGCCGATGTTTTTCGGATTGCGCCCTTTGGCCAGTTTATCTATAACACGGCCTTCATCACGGCCTTTGCCATGCTTGGGCAAATCCTCTCAGCATCGGCGGTTGCCTTTGGTTTTAGCCGCTTCCGTTTTCCGGGGCGCGAGGCGCTCTTTTTTGTGGTGCTCAGCACCATGATGCTGCCCTGGCAGGTGACGATTGTCCCCACCTTTCTCCTTTTCCGCTACTTGAACTGGATCAACACCTACTTTCCGTTGATTATTCCCTCCTTCTTTGGCGGCGGCGCCTTTTACATCTTTTTGCTGCGCCAATTCTTCCTCACCATTCCCAAAGATCTGGACGAAGCGGCCAAAATTGACGGCGCCTCCTCGGTGCGCATCTTTTGGAACATCCTGCTGCCTTTGGCCAAACCGGCGCTGGCCACCGTGGCCATCTTCTCGTTCATCGAGCATTGGAACGAATTTATCGGGCCGCTGATCTTCCTCAACTCGCCGGAAAAATTCACCGTTTCCATTGGTCTGCGCCACTTTACCGCCACCCCCTTCGAAAGCGATGAGCCGCGCGAAGCCATTCTCATGGCGGCGTCGCTGATTGTGGCGCTGCCGCCATTGGCGCTCTTCTTTATTGCGCAGAAATATTTTGTGCAGGGGATCGTGACGACCGGGCTGAAAGGATAAGCGACCCCATGCGCATCACCAAATTGGAAACGCTCATTGTGCAGCCGCGCTGGGTGATTTTGAAGATGCACACCGACGAAGGGCTCATCGGCCTGGGCGAGCCCACATTGGAGAATCGCGCCCAGACCATTGTCGCGGCCATCAAAGAACTGGAGCCCTATCTCCTGGGCAAGGACCCCACACGGGTGGTCCACCACTGGCAGGCCATGTACAAACACGCCTTCTATCGCGGCGGCCCCGTGTTGACCAGCGCGCTCTCCGGGGTGGAACATGCGCTGTGGGACTTGGCGGGCAAGGCGGTGGGGCAGCCGGTGTACAAATTGCTGGGCGGACCGCTGCGCGACCGCATCAAAGTATATGCCCACTGCCGCGGCGAAACCCTTGAAGAGATGACGGCCGATGCCCGCGCCAAAGTGGCCCAAGGCTTTCAGGCGCTCAAAACGGGCATTCGCGGCGGACGCCCAGCGCGCGTGGTCGAGACGCTGGGCTTTGTGGACCGCGTGGTCGAACGCATTAGCGCCCTGCGCGATGCTGTGGGCCGCGAGGTTGATATTGCCATCGATTTCCACGGCGCCATCAGCCCGCAGACGGCGGGTTTGCTCATCAAGGCGTTGGAGCCGCTGCACCCCATGTTTTTTGAAGAAGTCGTCCAATGTCAAAATGTGGACGTCATGGCCGATCTGGCGCGCAAAACTCACATTCCCCTTGCCACCGGTGAGCGACTCTTTACCAAATGGGCCTTTCGCGAAGTGCTGGAAAAGGGGGCGGCCTCCATTCTGCAACCGGACCTTTCCCACGCCGGCGGCATCTTTGAAGCGCGGCTGATCGCCGGTATGGCCGAGGCCTATTATGCCGCCGTGGCGCCCCATTGCCCGCTCGGGCCAATTTCGCTAGCGGCCGGTTTGCAGTTAGATGCCGCCATCCCCAACTTTCTGGCCCAAGAGCAGGTCCATCTGGGCGAAGGTTATTTGAAAGAGCCATTTGTGGTCGAAGACGGCTACATTCCGCTGTCCACCAAGCCCGGTTTGGGCATTGAACTGGATGACGAGGCCATTGCCACCAAAGTGGGTACGGCTTGGCGGCACCCTGGGCTCTTCCACCCGGATGACGGGGCGGCCATTGACCATTAGATTCAAAATACACTTGCTGCCGGAACTTCGTTTTGTTCTCTTTGTGAATTGCATCAAAACATACCTAGACTTCTCGTTCACCCCTGCTCCCATCTGCAACTACTTCCTTGACAAATAGTGTTTGTAACTGCATAATTGTAACTACAATGACATTCTGGAAGGTGCAACTTGCGTTGGATATGGGATGAAGCAAAGAATGTCCGAAATCGCCAAAAGCATAAACTGAGCTTTGAGACAGCCTCCTTGGTAGTCAACGATCCATTAGCTTCTAGCCGCCCTGATATTTACCCTATGAAGAGCGCTGTCAGACGATTGGAATGATTGGACGCTTGTTCGTGCTTGTAGTTCATACCACTCCCAAAATGGATGCCGTAACAGGGGAAGAAACTGGACGCATTATCAGCGCCAGAAAGGCTACTTTATATGAGAGGAGAGCGTATGAAGAGAACGAATTCTGAACTAACCCCAGAACAAGAGATGGAGCTTGCCAAGCTTGCAGAGATGCCAGATGCAGAGATTGATACCGAAGACATTCCCGAATTACCAAATTGGCAGAATGCAGAACGCGGTAAGTTCTATCGCCCTGTGAAACAGCAGATTACGCTGCGACTCGATGCCGATCTAATTGCATGGTTTAAAAGCCATAGTAAAGGTCCCAATGGGCGGGGCTATCAGACCCAAATTAACCGCGCTCTACGCGAGTATATAGAACAACACACCACAACCAACTAACATGCCCCACTACATTATCATCGGCGCCGGCACGGCGGGCTGCGTGCTCGCCAACCGGCTCACCGCCAACCCAGACACAACCGTGCTGCTGCTCGAAGCCGGCGGCCCGGACGACAAACCAGACATAGCCATCCCCGGCCGCTTGTATCACCTCTTTGGCACCGATGCAGATTGGTCCTACCAGAGCGAGCCGCAGCCCCATTTGAACAATCGGCGCATTGACCTGAACCGGGGCAAAACGCTGGGCGGCTCCAGTTCCATCAACGGCATGGTCCACATGCGCGGCCACCGCTGGGATTATGACCGCTGGGCCGCAATGGGTAACGAAGGGTGGGCGTACGACGATGTACTGCCCTATTTCAAAAAGGCGGAGCGCTTTGAGGGAGAGGACGCGGGCGGCGTTTATGGCGCGGATGGCCCGCTGCCCGTCGGCAGATTCCCGACGTGCTGACGCAGATGGCGCGCTTCATCACGGCGGGTGAATTGGGACTGCCGCACAACCCCAATTTCAACGGGGCCGATCAATATGGCGTGGGCGTCTATCACCACAATTATCGCGCGGGCGCGGTGAGCATGGCCGACGCCTATCTCAAACCGGTTCTGCACCGTCAAAATCTACAGATCGCGACCCACGCCCACGTCCGCCGCCTGTTTTTGAAAAGACGCGCCGTCGGGGTGGAATATGTGCAGGATCACCAACTGAAGCAGGCCCGCGCCGAGTCCGAAGTGATTTTGTGCGGCGGCGGCATCAACTCACCGCAGATGCTGCTCTGCTCCGGCATTGGCCCGGCGACACAGTTGCGCGCCCTCGGCATCCCCGTGGTGATGGACTTGCCCGACGTGGGCGAAAATCTCCAAGATCACCCGCTGCTCATTGTGGGCTACAGAGCGCTGACATCGCCCCGCGTGGATGCGTCGTTAAGCGGCGCGCCCTATCAGGAATATATCCAGAGTCGCCGCGGCCCTTTGCTCTCCACGCGCACCTTTGCCGGCGCTTTTTGGAAGACGCAACCGGATATTCCCGCGCCAGACATGCAGGTCTTCTTTAACATTGGCAAGCTGGACGATGCGTTCGACTTTTCGTTCGGCCTGAGCCTGATGCGCCCCCAAAGCCGCGGCTATGTGCGGCTGCGCGCCGCCAATCCCTTTGCCTATCCCATCATCCAGCCCAACTATTTGGCAGAGGAAGCAGACATTCAGGTTTTTATCGACAGCGTGCGCATGGTGCGCAAACTGGTGGGAACCGCCGCCTTCAACGGCTTTGTGGATTGTGAGCTGGCCCCCGGCGCTGCTGCCCAAAGCGATGTCGAAATCACCGCCTGGCTGCGCGACGCGCTGGCCACCACCTGGCATTATGCGGGCACTTGTCGCATGGGGCATGACAGCATGGCTGTCGTCAACGACCGGTTGCAAGTGCATGGTGTGGAGGGGTTGCGGGTGGTGGATGCATCGGTAATGCCCGAGATTATCGGTGGAAACACCAACGCGCCGGTGGTGATGATAGCCGAGAAGGCTGCCGATATGCTGCGCGATGAAACACCAAAGTGATTTGGCCTATTATTTCGAGATCATCCCTGATGCGCCACAACCATCTCCGCCATGCTGTTAAAGCGGAAATCATAGCGCGGCATATCGCCTGGATGCATGGTGGCGCCAAAGCCTTCTTTGTCATATCGCCGGTAGATCCAGCAGGAGTGCAGACCGTGCCGATTGGCCGGTTGGTGATCGTGAAACATGCTCTCAGCGGTGTGCAGAATGTCCGCCTTGTCAAAGCCCAATGTGGCCAAGTTGCGCAGCATATACGCAAAATTAGCATCGGCGGGCTTGTAACTGCCAATATCCTGCGCCGTGTAAATGGCATCAAACTGCACGCCCAGTTTGGCATTGCTGGCCGCAAAGCTGCGGTTATCCACATTGGAGAGGATGACTAATTTATAGTGCTTTTTGAGATACCTGAGCGCATCCGCCGAGTCTGGAAAGGCCGGCCAATACTGCACAGATTGCCCGTAAGCCACACATTCGTCCCAAGCGGCCGGCGCCCCCCATTCCTCGGCCAGCCGTTTGTAGACAACCGCCAAAATGTCATAATAGTACATCTGCGGCGTCTGCTTTTGCTGGGCCGCTTCGTGTCGGGCGTGGGCTTCCAAAATAGCGTCTTTGCTCAATTCGGTCGGCAGCCGGTCGGTCAGCGGCGCCAGCGCATTGAGCATACCGGTTTCCCAGTCGATCAGGGTGCCGTAACAGTCAAACGTGAGCACTTTGAAATCAGTTAGTTGCACAATTCATTCCCCGACGATTTTTGATGAAATTTCATTTATGTTGACAGCCGCGTCACAAACATTTATGATACATTTACAAGAGACATACGACATATTTGTCGAACTCGATAGGAGGTCGACCACGTTTACGGTTACAGAAGATGTAAGATATTTAGAAGACGTAAGATATTTAAAGGACAACTCACAAGAGCAAAAATATCGCAACATGGCGGCTGGTTTGTTCGGCCGCTATATTAAGAATGGCCGCGATGTTACCAATCGAGTTGCCGATGAACTCTATGAAGCGCTCGCAGCCGGAACCATTTCTGAGAGCGAAATAACGCAAGTGCTGGCCGCCGACCTGCTTTGGGGCGGACAATTGCGCCCGTCGCAAGAGCCTATCGTGATTGTCATGGAAGCTTCCTGGCTTGCAGAAGTGCATGATGTTGAACGCGCCGCACAGCGTTGCGAGATCCTCCGGCGCATTGGGATTGCTTCACTCGCAGTTGTGGGCGGTCAGGAGTGGGCCACTAACGCAGCCGACCTGGCCGAACAGTTACGGGTTGTCACAACCCAGAACGGGCATATTGATCACCCGTCTTGGGAAAGGGCGATGACGCAACTGTCATAACCGATAGCCCCTTACCCCTTCACCGCCCCCGCCGCCAATCCACGAATCAAATAGCGCTGAAAAACAAGAAATACAATGGCTACCGGCAGCGTTGTCATGACCGCCGCCGCCATGACCTGCCCCCAGAAGATGCCCGCCTCGCCACCCACAAAGCCGCGCAGCAACACCGGCAGCGTGCGCACATCCTCGCTGGCGGTAAACATAAAAGCAAAGAGGAAGTTGTTCCACGAGGCAATAAAAACAAAGAGCGCCGCCGCAATCACGCCGGGGATGGCCATGGGCATGACGACGCGAATTAGCGCGCCAAAACGCGAGCAGCCGTCGATCAGCGCCGCCTCGTCCAGATCGCGCGGCACCGTCACAAAAAAGTTGGTCAGCAGATAGACGGCAAAGGGGATGGCGTGGGTGGATTCGGCCAGGATCAGCGCGGCGTAGGTGTTGAGAATGCCCATGATTTTAAAGATGGCCAACATGGGGATCAGCAGCACAATGGTCGGCAGCATATAGATCAAGAGTAGGCCTACGGTGAGAAAGCGGCGTCCGGGAAACTCAAAGCGGGCAAAGGCATAGCCCGCCGCCACCGAGACCGACATGGCCAACACCGTCGTCGCCAGCGCCACAATCACGCTGTTGCCAAAGGCGCGGCCAAAGTTGATCACCTTGAAAATGTTGAAATAATTGGCAATAGTCGGGTTGCGCGGCACATATTGCACGCCCTGGGCAAACAGCCCCGATTCGTGCGTAATCGAAATCATGGTAATCCACACAAAGGGCGCCAGCGTAAAGAACAGAATCAAGGCGGCCGCCATGCCCTTCCACCACCAGGTTGAACCAAGTCGCATAGTTTTACATGACTCCTCGGGCGCGTTCAATGGAGCGGACATAAATGGCCGACGCCACCAGCAGCACTATCGAAAGCATAATGGCCAGCGCCGCCGGATAGCCAATCTCCAGCCGATTCCAGGTCAGGATAAAGCTGTAGATCGCCACCGTGTAATTATTGTAGCCAGGGCCGCCTTCGGACATTAAGAAGATCAGGTCCACATTATGGGCCAGCCAAATCGTGCGCAGCAGTAGCAGCAGCAAAATCGTCGGCAACAGCAGCGGCAGGGTGACAAAGCGGAATTGCTGCCAGCCGCTGGCGCCATCAATGCGCGCCGCTTCATAGAGATCGTCGGGGATGACCTGCAGCGCGGCCAGCAGCGAAATGGCGTAAAAGGGGAAGCCGGTCCACAACATGGCCAGCGCAATAATCAGGAACGACGCCGTGGGCTGCCCCATCCACGCTTGATATTCATCGATCAGGCCAATGCGCAAGAGAATATCGTTGATGACGCCAAAGTTGGCATCCACCATAAAGCGCCAGATAATGGCCACCACCGCCGCCGGCACCACGTAAGGAATCAGCACCGCCGCTCGCACCAGGGCGCGCCCCACAAACTGCGTGTTCAAAAAGAGCGCCACCGGCAGCGCCACCAGCATCTGCGACCCCGCCACCACCACCACCCAACGCACCGTGCGCCACAGCCCATCCAGAAAGATTTCATCCTGAAAGGCATGACGATAATTGTCCAGCCCGATGAATTCGGCCCCTCTGGTAAACTTGAGCAGATCAATGTCCATCAGGCTCAGGCGGATGGCGAAGATGGCGGGGTAAATGGCCATGACGGCCACCAGCAGCACCGCCGGCGCCACCAGCAGATACGGAAAGAGATCAATCCGTTTCCGCCGGCGGCGCCCGGTCCTCTCTGTGACAGTGGTTGCAACAGAGGTTGCCATTGGCTACACTTGTCCCTCGCGCAGGAACTTGGCAATGGTGCCGCACAGATCCGCCGCCGTAATCTCTTCGCGCAGCGCCCGCTGCACTTCCGGCCCCCAGACGCTGATCATGGGCGTCCAATTGGGATACCAGCTTGGGTATTTGCCCCAGGCGTCGGTCACATCCAGAATGGCGCGATAGAAGCGATTTTCCTGGTAAATCTCCTCGCTCAACAAGGAGTTCAGCATGGGCGCGCCGCCGCGCTCCAGCGAGAAGAGGCGCACCGTCTCCGGCTCGCCCATAAAGGCGGCCACTTCCCAGGCCGCATCCTGATGTTCCGACGTCGAATAGATGCAGGTGCCTTCGCCAAAGGAGTCCACAAAGCGGCGGGCGCTGCCCTGCGGAATCGGCGTGGCCGACACCTTCTCACCCAGCGCACTCTCCTGAATCTTCCACGACCAGATGCCGTGATGCATAAGGGCCAATTTATCGCCCTGCAAAGCGGCAAAAAGCTCGGGGAATTTGTCGGTCACCGCGCTGGGCTGCGTCACCTGGTGCTTGGTAAAGAGCGAAAGCCACCAGTCGACCGTCTCAATGGCTTCGGGTGAATCAAAATCGACGGTGCCATCCTCGGCCACCATCTCTACCCCATTGCCTTTGAGGTAGTGGCCCACCTGCTGCGTCAACCCGTTACCGTCGCCGCCGCGCAACCCGTAGCCATAGTGATTGGGCGGATCGTTGAGCGCCGTGGCCACCGCCAGCACATCATCCAGCGTGTCGGGCGGATCAATGCCCGCTTCGCCCAGCCAGTCGGCTCGGTAATACATGTAGCTGACCAGCAGCTGGTTGGTCACCATAGTCATGGGGTCGCCCGGTGCGCCCTTGGTGGTGGGCAGCACGCCCGGCAGCCAATCGGCAAAAACATCCCATTCGTTTAGCCGGTCATCCAGTGGGACCAACATGCCCGCCTGGGTAAATTCGGTGAGCCACGCATCAGAGGCGTGCGAGCAGTCGGGCATGCCCGCGTCCGCGGCGTAGGCTGTCAACAGCTTCTGCCGCTGGTCGGCCACCGTGGTGATCAGGTCAGTGTTGACCGTAATGCCGGCATCGTTCTGCTCCACAAATTTGGCAATGGAATCGGTGTAGAGCGCGCCCTGCTCCGGGCTGTCTGCCCAGTACCAATACTGGAGCGTCACCGGCTCCATGGACGCGCCGCCGCCACTGGCATCAGCGGCCGGTTCACCGCCGCCGGCCTGGGGCGGCATACAGGCGGCCAACAGCGCACTCGCCTGGTTGTGGCGCCGGACAAATAGAGAAATTGGCGGCGGCTTAAGGGGTTCTTGCTCATTGTTTCCTCCGTGGTGTGTGGTGGGTCTATTAAGTTGTCCGATGTGCTTGAAAATACCGGGTAATTGGGGAAAAGTAGCTGGTGGAGATATTATAGTAACTCGAACCGATTGTCAACAATCTTTATTTGGCGATGCAGCGCACGCCAGCATAGAATATGCACATCCACAAGCCAATCATCAATCGTTCACAAGAATGAGCCGCCATGAAAATCACCGATCTCGAAGTCATCCGCATGCAGGCCCACGCCGAACCGAGCAACAACTGGCTCTTTGTACGCATCCACACCGATGACGGCATTTCGGGCCTGGGCGAAGGCAGCCTGCAATACAAAGATGCCGCCCTGGCCGCCGAAATGGAAAACTTTGGCCAATACCTGCGCGGCAAAGATCCATTTCAAATTGAGCACATTTGGACCTCGCTGCACCGCCGCGTCACTTGGACCGGCGGCGCCGTCACCATGAGCGCCATCAGCGCCATTGACTTGGCCCTGTGGGACATCAAAGGCAAAGCGCTGGGCGTACCCGTCTACGAGCTGCTGGGCGGCAAGGTGCGCGACCGCGTGCCGCTCTACGCCAACGGCTGGCTCTCGCTGGAACGCCCCAGCGCCCACGGCCCGCTGGACGCCGAAGTGAATTGGTATGCCGACTGCGCCCAAGAAGTGGTCAAGCGCGGCTTTCGCTGTCTCAAGCTCTATCCTTTTAGCGGCAGCCCGCAGGTGGTGACGCCGGAGCGCATGACGCGGGCCATCAACATTGTGGGCGCCGTGCGCGACGCCGTAGGGCCGGACATCGAGATCGCCATCGACATCCGCTTCCGCCTCAACCCGTGGAGCGCCCGCCGCGCCGCCCAACAGTTGGAGCCGTTCAATATCGCCTGGCTCGAAGAACCGATCCTCTTTGACAACGCCGACACCATGGCCGCATTTGCCCGTTCGGTCAACGTCCCCGTGGCCACCGGCGAACAGCTCTACACGCGCTGGGAATTCCGCCCGCTGCTGGAGCAAAACGCCGTCGGCATCATCCAGCCGGACATCTGCCACGCCGGCGGCATCTCCGAACTCAAAAAGATCGCCGCCCTGGCCGAAACCTATTACGTCACCGTGGCGCCCCACAACTCCAACGGCCCCATCTCCACCATAGCCAGCCTGCACTTGGACATGAGTATCAACAACTGCCACATGCAGGAACTCTTCCTCAACTCGCTGCCCTACTATCAAGAAGTGCTGACCAACCCGCTGGTCATCGCAGACGGCTACGGTACGCCGCCGGATGGGCCGGGCTGGGGAACCGATCTGGATGAGGCCGTCCTGGCCAAATACCCGCCCGCCGACTTCGTGCCGGTCGAGTCGGAACCGTATCTGGCGTTTTAACGTCTCGCGCCATTCAGCTTGCGAAGACTGCGATGCACGCCCACCGAAACCTCGGCATTACAGCCGCGAGATCAGGCGTGCGTTGCAGTCACAGCGGCATTCCTTAAACCGGATGAGCGAACGGCGGTTGAGTAGCCTGCAGCAGTTTGCAGGCGTATCGAAACCAAAGTGAGCGGGTCGATCAGTTTGGGAATTCTATTGCCGAATCGCCGGCAGATACCAGCTCTCTCTGGCCACAAAAAGTTCATATGTCTCGTTCAGCACGCCCGAAATTTCCACATCGTACGCCCCGGCCGCCAGCTCGCCCAACGCCACCGTAACGGCCCACGGCGTCTCCACCTGGCCGCAAATCTCCCCCGTTGCCGTCAGCACAATGGCGATGTGCGCGCCCGTCACCTGGTGTGAACCATACGCCGGTACGCAGCTATCCGACCAGACCCCGCCTATAGCCAGCTCTACCGGCTCGCCTTGGCGCGGCAAATTGGGTGATGTGGAAATCTCCGTGGGTGTGCTGGGAATCCCAGCCGTCAGGGGTAAACAGAGAACGAGCAACAACGCGCTGCTCATCATCAACGCGCTCGCACACAAACGCAAGGGGGTCATGGGCGGCTCCATTTTAGCAAACAGGTGAATTGGCAATTGAACCGGTTTTTCAACAAAATGGTACTATATTATACAGCTCGCAGCAAGAACGTAAAAGTTACCATAATTCAGGAGTTCCACCCATGTCAATCAATCAACGTCCATCTTCCCTCTTCTCGGTGGCTGAAGACGCCGACAGCCTCGCCGCCGATTCCGAACGCGCCCGCCGCTGGCGGCTCATCTTGGGCAAGGAGGCTGCCGCGCAGCCGCAGCCCCAGGATGAGATGATCGAAGCGGAAGGCAACCCCTCCGACAGCGAGGGCGAGAGCGCAGAATCGGACAACGAAGACACGCAGCTCTCCGCAGACGACCAGGGACTGGACGACGCGCTGGATGCGCTCTACGGCGGCGAGGGCGACAAGGGCGGCATGGGCGATTCGGCGCCCGATATTGCGCGCTGGCTGGGCGATGTGCGCCGCTACTTTTCCGCGCCCGTGGCGCAAATGTTGCAGCAGGACGCCATCAAGCGCCTCAACCTACGCAAGGCGCTAATGACGCCCGCACTGCTCAATGAATTGCAGCCCGATCTGGAGCTGGTAACCAAAATTATGGCGTTGAGCCACCTAATGCCGGCAGAGACGCGCGAGAGCGCGCGCCAGATTGTGCGCCAGGTGGTAGAGGAACTGAAGGAGAAGCTGAGCTATCCGCTGCACCAGGCGCTCAACGGCAGCATCAACCGCGCCCTGCGCGCCCGCCGTCCGCGCCGCCAGCGCGACATCAACTGGCTGCAAACCATCCGCGCCAACCTGAAACACTACCAGGTTGAGCAGCAGACCATTATTCCAGAAACGCTCATGGGCTATGGCAAGCAGCGCTCTTCGCTGCGCGACGTGATCCTGTGCATCGACCAAAGCGGCTCTATGGCCAAATCGGTGGTCTACGCCGGCATCTTTGGCTCGGTCATGGCCTCGGCGCCGGCGCTGGCTACGCGGCTGGTGCTCTTCGACACTAATGTGGCCGACCTGACCGACGCGCTGCAAGACCCGGTGGATCTGCTCTTTGGCATCCGCCTGCGCGGCGGCACCGACATCAACAAAGCGGTGGCCTATTGCCAGCAGCACATCACGCGCCCGCGCGACACCATTTTTATCCTGATCACCGATCTCTATGAAGGGGGCAAAAAGGAGAACGTGACCCGCCGCATTGCCGAGCTGCTGGCCAATGAGGTCAAAGTGATCGTGCTGCTGGCGCTGAGCGACGAGGGCGCGCCCCGCTTTAACCGCAAGCTGGCCCAAGAGCTGTCCGACATCGGTGCGCCTGCTTTTGCCTGCACGCCCGCCCTCTTTCCCGACTTGATGGCCGCCGCGATCAACAACGAGGATATTGGCCAATGGGCGGCGGAGCATGATATTGTGACGGCGCCGCGGAATTGACGGAATATTGAGTATCGAGTATTGAGTATTAGAGCAGAGTCTCTTGCTTCGTTACAAGTTGCTCAACCCCAATACTCGATACTCAATACGCAATATACACCGCTATGGAAAATAGACTCTCCATCACAATTTTTGGCATTGGCGCGCTGGGGACGCTCTTTGGCAGCCGTTTGCACCCGTGGGCCGATGTGACGCTGGTGGGCCATTGGCCGGAGCAGATCGCGGCGGTCACCCAGAACGGTCTGCGGGTGACGGAACTGGACGGCATAGAGCGTCATTATGATTTGCATGTCACGTCCAGGCCCGCGCCCATGACGCTGGCCATCATTTTGGTCAAAAGCGCGCAGACGGCTGCTGCTGTGGCGCAGATTGGGCCGCTGCTGCAGCCGGATGGGTTGGCCATTACGCTGCAGAATGGATTGGGCAATCTGGAATTGCTGACCGCCGCCGTTGGCCCGCAGCGGGCGGCGGTGGGCGTCACCTCGCAGGGGGCCACGGTGCTGCGACCGGGCCACATCCGTCACGCCGGGGCCGGCCCCACCGCCTTGGCGCTTCAGCCGAGCAACCACCCTTTGCTGCCCGTCGTGACCGATCTTTTCAATCGCGCCAGGCTGGCCACGGAGCTGGTGGAGCAGGCCGACGGCGTGATCTGGAGCAAGCTGATTGTCAACGTGGCGCTCAATCCGCTGACCGCGCTGCTGGAGACGCCCAATGGCGCCCTGGCCGACGACCCGTGGATGCGGCGGCTGGGCTTGGCGGCGGCGCGCGAGGCGACGCAGGTGGCCCATGCGCTGGGCGTAGAATTGCCCTTTGCCGATGCCGATCAGCACGTGCTGCATATTGCGCGGCTCACCGCCCACAACCATTCGTCCATGTTTCAAGACATGCGCCGCGGCGCTCGCACCGAGATCGACGCCCTATGCGGCGCCGTGGCCGATTTGGGCGAGACGTGCGGCGTGGCCACGCCAGTAAATCGAGCCTTTTGGCGCCTGGTGCGGGCCAAAGAGGCGGGGGAGAAGCGCGATTTTCGGGGCGAGTTGGATCGCCTCTTGTGATGAGCCGGGCACATCCGCGTGCTCAATCTTATTTCCTCTCTATTATCCCCAAATCCAGCCGCCGCACGTCGGGCCGAGCGTTCTCAAAGGCCGCCGGAAATTTCTGCCGCACCAGCGGGTCGTGGCCGGGAATCACCAGCTTGCGCTCGCCTGCCAGCCGGGCCAGCAGGTCAAAGCCAGCGAGCATATCCGCCACATCCACCACCAGCGGGAACGGGTTGCGCGTCTCATAATTTTCATAAAAGTGGGCGGCGTCGGAGGCCAGCACCAGCGGACCGTGGGCCGTCTCCACACGCACGGCCTGCAGACCGCGGCTGTGTCCCCCCACTTTATGAACGCTCACCCCTGGCGCAATCTCGGCATCGCCGTTGTGAAAGGCCACTTTGCCCTCATAAACCCGGCGCACCATTTGGCAGACGTGCTCAGCCGTAAAGGGCTTTTGCAGCACCTGGTGGCACATGCACGGGCCGGTGGCGTAGACCATCTCCGCCTCTTGCAGATGAAAGCGGGCGTTGGGAAACTGTTCCAGCCCACCGGCATGGTCATAGTGCAGGTGGGTGATGACGGCAGTGTCCACGCTCTCCGGCACAATGCCAATTTCGGCCAGCGCCTGCGCCGGTTCCATAAAAATGGGGCGGTCGCGACGAGCGCCCTCGCCGCTGTCAAAACCGGTGTCGACCAGAATGGTACGCGCGTCATTGCGAATGACCCAGATAAAGTAGTCAATGTCGTGGGGCACATCGTGGGTTGCGTCAAAAATGAACGAGTCGCGACGCGTGCGCGTGGTGTTCTCAGCGTAGCGGATGGCGTAGACTTCGTAGTGATTGGGGTTGGACATAGAGAGGGCTCCTTGGGTGGTTTTTAACGCAAAGGGCGCAAGGGGCGCCAGGGACGCAAGCGTAAAAATGGTACCGTTGCGCCCTTTGCGCCCTTTGCGTTTATCTTTTGCCCAAATCATAACCGCGGCGAAATGACAACGTCAATTATTCGTTATAGCCGCCTCCAACAAGGCGACCAGCCGTTTGGCATCCGCAATGGATAACGTTGCCGGGATAATTTGGAAGCTGGCCAGCCCTTTGGCTGAAAGTTCCAGGCCGATGCGCTTTTCGCCCTGGTCCGTTTGGGTGGCGTACACGTTGAAGGTGATGTTTGTGGTTTGACTGCCTCTGGCGGGAACACTCCCTAGACGCTCTCCCACATGCGTATTAAAAAGCGCGCCTTTGAAGCTGCCATATTTCATGGTGCGGTAAAACAGGGGACCGCCAATGAAAATAATGCCCAGCAAAAGGAAACAAAATATGGGGGCTACATTTTCCATACGCTCTGAGGCTCCTTTGCGCCGTGCAAACTCGTTTGATAGTTTAAATGATGGTTCTGTTAGAAATCAGCTCTACATTCTGCCGCCCAACCGCTTTATACTCAGCACAGCATACAACCCAATTGATAACTCGTAAAAAGGGAGGAGATCATGGCGCAGAACATCTCATCATAGCGTTTTCGGCTTTTGGCAGTTTTGTCATGCCGGAAAACGGGAAGATTCGTTGTTGTAGCTGGTTGTCACGTACCGGGTAATCACAAAGTGCACAAGCGAACTTTAGGATCGATCCCACGCATCCGCTCATTCCACCACCAAATCACCCAACCACAATTCCCCATTCGCCACGCGCATCCCGGCAGCCTCACCCACCGACAGGCGCACAGCGCCCTGACTGGCCGATTCATACATTCCCAGCCAGAGCGCATAGCGGCCGGGCGGCAGATCCGGCGGCAACGGCAGGGCAAAGTGGCTCACAATTTCGTCATCGGCTTGCCAATAGCTGGTGGGAAATTGGGGCGACGGCGGCTGATCAAAGCCGCCAACTTGCCCACCATCCGCATTCAATAAATGCACATACGCCGTATAATCGGCAGCCGATTGACCAGTTGCCGCCCACACCAGCGTCACCGGCAGCGACGATGCGCTGCTGGCGATCTGCGCGGGCAGCGCAAAAGCCCGCAATGCAATCGCGTCGCCCAATTGGACATCCGCGTCAGCCCAATTTTGGTCGGCGATCTGGGCGGCCTCGCGCAATGCGGGCAGGTCCGGCCCGCGCCAGGGGCGGATAGCCACGCTGGCCAGATAGGGGTGATCTCGTCGCCGGCGGCGTTGCGGGCGGTCATGGGGCGCAAGTCGACCACCTCCGTGCTGGGCGTGATAAAGCCGGTGTAGACGCGGGCCAGCAGCGGCGCATCGGGCGCAATCGGTTTGTCGATGCGCACCTGATAGGCGTCGGCGTAGATGGCGCCGGGCGTCCACAGGCTGGTGGGGTTGCGCCCCCAGCCGGGGTGGCTGGTCAAGTTGGCCAGCGCTTCGCCATTGCCATCAAAAAACTGAATGAAAAGCTGATAATCCGCACGCACGGGTGCATCCGCCGTCAAGTAGAGCGTCACCGGCACAGAGTCTCCGGGAACGTAATGACCGTCACCCACGGCCAGCCCCAGCAGACGCAACGTGTCTTGCCCGCGTGTTAAATCGCCGTAAGATATATCGACGTGCAGCGCGCTTTCTGGCATATTTGCCACCGGCGCGGGCGCATGATAGGCCGCAGGGAAGAGAAACAGCAGCACGTAAAGTGAGCAGCCCAACATGAATACGGCCAGCCCGCCCCAATAGATCTGCTGGAGCCGCCGCCAATCCAATGGCAGTCCGCTCCAGTCCCTCAGCATATGCAGCCAACCATCCAGCCCCCACATCAGCAAAATCGCCAGTGCGCTAAGGGCGGGGAAAAGCAGCCGCCCCTGGCTACCCGTGGCCTGCCCAATCCAATAGGCCAGCAGCCCCAGCGACAGTACGATCCATGTCGCCAGCAGCCCCAGCACAGCGCCCCCGCTATTTGTAGGGCGAGTTTTCCAACTCGCCCGTTCATCAACAAATGATGCATCGCGCACTTTGTCCGGCCGGTGGGCAAGCTGGAAAGCTTGCCCTACAATGCCCAGCACCGCCACCCCATCAAAGACTGCATACACCCACGTGGGCAGCGGAATATTAAACCAGCCAAAGAGCCCCCAAAACGAATAGCGCAGCCCGCGCAATTCACCCCACAGCCCGCGCCAATTGAGCGATTTGGCGCGCTGGCCGTTGATCTCCAGCAGGTGCTGAATGCCCAGCCAATCGCCGTAAAGCGCGTGGTTGCGCCAATACCACCAGCCTGCGATCAACAGCGCCGGCAGCGCCACCGGTCCCAGCGCGCGCAACGGCAGCAACCAGTCGCGTCGCCGCCATGTAATCCACAAACCGCCGAGCGCGGCCAGGCCAAAGAGACCCAGTCCGTGCAGTTTGCTCAACGCGGCAATGCCCAACAGACAGCCCAATACCAGCCACTCGCTCATGCGGATGGGGCGGGCATGGCTTTGCACCAGCAGCCGCGCCAGCCAATAAACCGTGGCGGCGCTGGCGGTGATGATCAGATTGTCATTGGAAAAGGAGGCGCTGAGAAAGAGGAATTGCGGAATCAGCGCCACAAAGAGGGCCGAAACAACTGCCAATTCGGGTCGGCCAGGCAGCGCCAAGCGGGCCGTGGCGAAGGTGCAGAAAACCGTCAACCCGCCCAGCAGCAGCGAAAACCAGCGCCCTATATGCAGCGCCAGGTTGGCCCCGTACAGGGGGCGGGACGCGCCGCTGTAAAGCATAAAGTTTTTGTTGCCCGGATAGAGCGGGTCACCAATGTTGGCGCGCGGATTGCGGGTCGCCAGCGCTTCATAATCGCTCTGGTCAATGCCGCGCGTGAGCAGCCCGGTCAACATGTAGTAAAGCGGAGCCTGGCTGCCCTCCTGGGCCCACGGCCCCTCTTCGTCAGGATGCTGCACCGGCAGGCCATTTCCCTGGGCTAGGTGGCGGGCAAAGGCATAATGAAAGGGCTCATCGGGCGTTTCAAAGGGCGGCGCGGCCAAGCTGTACCAAAGGCCGAGTACGCCGTACAGCAGCAGAACGACGGCGAGCAGCGGGCGCTTTGGCACGAGCTTTGGGGATGTCAAGATCGGAAGTTCTCCTTTTCTTGACAAGATGACAAGATGACAAGATGACAAGGTGACCGGGTGACAAGGCGACCGCGCCTGTCGCAGTCATCCGGTCATCCGGTCATCCGGTCACCCGGTCACCCTGTCACCCTGTCACCCTGTCACCGGTTAACCCCGCCGCCGGCATTTTGCAGCACCGCGTCCAACTCGGCCTGATTGGTGGTGACCATGTCGCCATATTGGCTGAGGGCCAGGGCGGCCATGGCCACGCCGTAGCGCAGACCGGCGGCCAGGTCATCGCGCAGCCAGCCGTGGACAATGCCGGCGGCCAGCGCATCGCCGGCGCCGATGCGGTCGATCACTTCGACGGGGAAGGCCGCTTCGTGATAAAAGCGCGCGCCATCCCAGGCCACGGCCCCGCGGTCACCGATGCTCATGATTACGGTTTGGGCATGGCTCAGTTCGGCCAGCTGGCGCACCGAATCCTCCGGCTCACCCTGGATGTTGAAGAGCGTGCGCGCATCGCCCTGGCCGCAGAAGAAGAGGTCGATCTCCTGCACCAGCGGGATGATGGCATCGGCGGCGGCTTGCGGGCTCCACAGCTTGCCGCGGTAATTCACGTCAAAACTGACCGGCACGTGGGCGGCCTTGGCCCGCTGTATGGCTTCCTCCACAATGGCGCGGCAATTGGGCGTCAGCGCGGGCGTAATGCCGGTCAGGTGGATCAGCCGCGTATCCAGCAGCAGATCCCAGTTGATCTGGGCCGGCTGCAATTTGGCCGCCACCGAATCGGCGCGGTCGTAAATGACTTGGATGGCGCGCGGTGGGGCGGCAAATTCCACAAAATAGGTGCCCATGCGCCCGTCGGGATCCCAGACCACACCATCGAGATTGACGCCCGCCATACGCAATTGGTTGGCCACAATGCGGCCCAGCGAGCTGTCGGGCAATCCGCCCAGCCAGGCGCAGCGGTGGCCCAAGCGGCTCAGCGCCGAGGCAATGTTGGCTTCGGCCCCGGCGGGAAAGAGATCCAGGTGGCGAGCGTGCTCCAGCCGTTCGCCGGCGGGGACGCTCAGGCGCAGCATGGTCTCGCCAATGGTGGTCATGTCAAAAGTTGGGGTGGTCATGGTGGGAGGCTTTCGGATTGGAACAACGGATTTTGGAATTGGATCAGCAGATTACACAGATTTGAAAGATTTTTTGGTTGCTGGATGAGAGAAAACCAGGGAAGTTTATAAACTACAGATTTTACAGATTCACACAGATTTTGTTGTCTCCAAGAGAGTAATCTCTAGAATCTGTAAAATCTGTAGTCAACTTTCTCCTGTCAGGACACTGGCGAAACTTGTTGAGCGTTTTGGTTGTGAACAACCGTACCGTAGCGTTCGCAGAAAAAGCGGATGCACTCGGGGGCCATATCGATGGCGTGTTCATCATAAGCGCCTGTTTCAGGGTTTAGCCAGACCAGTGAATAGTCTCCGTCCACCAGGCGAAACCGATCTAGATTTTTCAATGCTTCAAAAACGCCACCGGGATTTTCTGCGACAAAAAGAGGATAAAAATCCAGTTCATAAATAGTCACATCCAGTTCTTCTTCAAACCACAAGCGCAAAATGTAATCGCGTACATATTCGGCTTTAAGGAGTCCTTTTTCATTGGATCCGATCCACTTGGACTCGTCATCGGCATATTCTTGCCATTCTTGCCACAACATATTTTACCCCACAATTGTCACGGGCTGGCCGTTACGTGCATTTTGCCACTGTTCCAGCAAATCATCCTCATGTGCCTCCACCCAAGATTCTACCATACTACGCAACGATGGTGGGAGTTCTTTACCGGGGCGCATCCAGCGACGCGATAAAATTTCGATTCGATAGCTGCGCACATCGTTCTGATATTTTACATGAACATGCGGTGGTGCATGATCGTTGTAATTCATCAAAATAACGAGAGCGCCACGCTTGAAAGGATGCGAAACTGGCGGCATATTTGTTCTTTCTCATCCAAGGTTCAATGGGTTTTCTTGGGTAGTATACGAATTCGGATCATGCATGTCAATAATATGTTGATATAGGCGATCGATTGTATGTAATGCTTCGGTCGGGCCGATTGCCCGACTGGCCCCAGATCGGGTATCCTTAGGGAACCCACACCCAAAGCAGAACCGTTGATTACACAAAGGAACGACACGAATGCCAAATACGAACTCTCACCCCACGCCCCCGCTGGCGGAGCGCCGCCCCCACACCATGCGCACCCATGACGACGTGCGCGTGGATGATTACTTTTGGCTGCGCGAGCGCGATAACCCGGATGTGCTGGCCTATCTCAGCGCTGAAAATGACTATACGCAAGCGGTGATGGCACACACCGGGGAACTGCAAAAGCAGCTCTTCGCCGAAATGCGCGGGCGCATTCAGGAGACCGATCTCTCGGTGCCGGTCAAGCATGGCGACTATTTTTATTACACGCGCATGGAAGAGGGCAAACAGTACGCCATCCATTGCCGCAAGCGGGGCAGCCTGGACGGAGCAGAGGAGATACTGCTGGATGAAAATGCGCTGGCCGAGGGGCAAGAATATCTGCGGGTGGGCGTCTTTGAACCGAGCCCGGACCACAATCTGCTAGCCTATTCGGTCAATTTTAGCGGCAATGAACGCTATACGCTCCACGTCAAAGATCTGCGCAGTGGTCAACTATTGGCGGATGCGATCCCCAATGTGTTTTACAGTGTAGAGTGGGCCAACGACAACGCCACCCTTTTTTACACCACGCAAGATGACGCTTGGCGACCCTATAAGCTGCTGCGCCACCGCCTGGGTGATGACCCGGCCAATGACGCGCTGATCTTCCACGAGCCCAACGACTCGTTTTGGCTGGGGCTCTACAAATCCAAAAGCCAGCGCTATCTTTTCTTTGGCGCCGGCAACATGACCACGTCAGAAGTCTACTTTATCCCCGCCGATGCGCCCGCCGCGACCCCCACATTAATTCATCCGCGCCAGCGCGGGCTCGAATATTCAGTCGAGCATCACGACGAGCGCTTTTTGATTGTGACCAACGATCAGGCGGTCAACTTTCGCGTCATGGAAGCGCCGGTCGACGCGCCGGGCAAGGCGAACTGGCGCGAGCTGGTTCCGCACCGGCCCAATGTAAAGATCGACCGCCTTGAGCCGTTCCGCGACCATTTGGTGCTGCACGTGCGCGAAGATGGGCTCAAACAGCTTTACGTTACCGAGCTGGCCAGTAGCGAAACGCACGCCATTGAATTCCCCGAGGCGACGTATAATGTGTGGGGCCACGCGAATCCTGATTTTGACGGCGCGCTGTTGCGCTTTACATACGCCTCGCTAGTCATGCCGGACACGGTTTATGATTACGACATGCGGACGCGCAACCGCGTGCTGAAAAAGCAAAAAGAGGTGCTGGGCGACTACGATCCAGCACTCTATACGACCGACCGCTTCTTCGCCACGGCGGCCGACGGCACGCGCGTCCCGATTTCGCTGGTGCGCCGTAAGGATGCGCCCACAGATCGGCCCGGCCCGCTGCTGCTCAATGGCTATGGTTCCTACGGCGCCAGTAGCGATCCTAATTTCAATGCGAATCGCATCAGCTTGCTGGATCGGGGGATGGCTTTTGCCATTGCGCACATACGCGGCGGGGGCGAAATGGGCCGGCCCTGGTATGAAAATGGCAAGTTTTTGCACAAAAAGAATACCTTTACGGACTTTGTGGCGTGCGCCCAGCATTTGGTGGATCATGGATACACCACACCGGGTCAACTGGCCGCCACGGGCCGCAGCGCCGGCGGGCTGCTCATGGGCGCCATAACCAATCTGCGACCGGATCTCTTTAAGGTGATCATTGCCGGCGTACCTTTTGTAGATGTTATCAGCACCATGCTCGACACATCCATTCCGCTGACCGCCGTCGAATATGAAGAGTGGGGAAATCCAAACGACCCCCAATTCTACGTATATATGAAGTCATACTCTCCTTATGATAACGTGGCGGCCAAGGCGTATCCGCACATTTTGGCCACGGCCGGGCTCAACGATCCGCGGGTGCAATATTGGGAACCGGCCAAATGGGTGGCCAAGCTGCGCACCCTGAAGACTAACGACAACCGGCTGCTCCTCAAGACCAACATGGGCGCCGGTCACGGCGGCGCTTCCGGCCGCTTTGACTATTTGGAAGAAGTGGCCTTCGAATATGCCTTTTTGCTCGATCTGCTTGGAGTAGAGTAACTACAGATTGCGTAGATTGCCGCATTGCGGGCGCAGATTTTGTTTATTTGATCAACAGATTACACAGATTAAAAAGATTTCTCTCCGCATAATCTGCGTAATCTGTGTAATCTGTTGATCACGAAGTGGGTGCTATGCACCATCAATTCTTTTGCCAAATTCTTTACGAGTTTTGTTTAATCTGCGTAAATCGGCGAAATCTGCGGTTCATAAAAAGTTTCTAAAAACACGCCTATGTTCAGCCGAGACATCATTTTTGAATGGTTTGAAGGCGAGGATGAATACGACAACGTGTTGAAAAATTTTGACGCTGTGCTCTTTGCCCCTTTGACCGCGCTCAGCCTGACCACTTCTGAGTTCAAAGCACTCTTCTACTTGGGGCGCGCTCTCGTACCGGTGCTGGCGCTGGTGTTGACCGCGCCTCACGCCGTGCCGCCCGGCTTTACCGAGAACTTAATCGCGCTCAATGGCGTCACCCAGTCCTTGCTCTTAGAGCAGCGCGCCCGCGCGACGGACGATGCGCAGCTTTACGCCTCACTGCTGGAGGAGCGCACCGATTCTTCTCTATCTAACGAATTGATGCAGCTTTGGCTCAACACTTCCGCCGCAGAGCGGAGGCGCGTCCATCTACAATTGATAGATGTGAAAATGAATGGCGGATTGGCTCTGGCCAAAATGCAGATTGCGCAAACGGTGGATGATGGGCCGCCGCTCCAATATCTCCAATATCGCTTTTATCGCCAGGTGGATGGCCAGTGGCTGCGCACGTTCCCCAGCAAGTCCTATTGGGGTGAATATCAGAGCCTGCGCACGGATTATCTACGCTTTGAGTTCCGCACGCGCGATGCCGACGTGGTGCAGGCTGCGGCGCCCCAACTGGACAAGACATACGCCGATCTATACACCGCCGTTGGAATGCTGCCGCCCGCGGTTCCCCTTACCATCCGCGTTGTCGAACGCGACCGCCCAGGCTGGACCGTTAACCAGGACCGGCTCAACGTGCCCTCTTATATGGTCACCGTGGCCGACCCATCTATGAACGATGTGGAGGCGTTTTCGCAATCGATTATCTCGAATATGGTTTTTCAAGTGTTGCGCGAATCGCAAACTGCGCAGGGCGGCAACCGCTTTGTGTTGTGGAGCGCGCTCTTTCCGGGGCTGCATAGTTGGCTTACCAAAGAGCAGAGCGGCTACGCCCTCATGTGGGAGCCGCGCATGGCGGCAGCGCTGCAGCTTCAACTGCGGGCGCAGGGCGCGCTGACGCTAAACGATGTGAGCTTTGGTTCTGGCAGCGGCCGCAACCCGTGGCAGTGGCGCACGCTGGCGCTCGAATCCATTGTCGATTATGTGGCAACGCGTTACGGACGAGAACGGCTGCCCGAATTTATCCGCGCGCTTTCGCTCTATCACTCCTGGGGTACATTGATTCCCGACCTGTACGATGTGTCCGCGGCCGAATTTGAAGCCGATTGGAATGCACACCTGGCGCAACACTATCGGTGATTGGGGGCTGGGGAATGGGTTGACCGGCGACCGCTCCCCCCAATCCCCTATCCCTAATCCCCTATCCCTCCCTGGAACCTCCCACATGACGCGTAAACGAGTACATCTTGACTGGTCGGCGGGCGACCGTGGCGATGATGACGCCGAATCGGCAGGTCCAGCCGAGGTCACCACAATTTGGCGCGACGCGGAAGAGCGCAGCAGGCGCTTTGGGCTGGTGACGGCGTTGGTTTTCGCCGTCCTTACCGCCTTGATATGCGCGGCCAGCGGCCCCTTTTCGATGGCCCATTGGCTGGCGGAGAGCGCCCAACGCGGCATCCAGCAGACTATGGCGATGAAAGAGGCGGCGCAAGTTGAACGCAAGCGCGCGCTGCTCGACAGCTTGGTCGATCCGGTGGTGGCGCCCGAATTGCGCGAGCAGGTGTTGCAGGAAGAGTGGATCTATAGTGCTGCCGGCCAGGCGCCCCCCAAAGTTGAAATTGCGCAGGTGCGCGTCCTTGGCGACATAGCAGTGGTACAAACGCGGCTCATCATGCAAACGCCCGCGCAGCCATCGGTCACCTACCTGCAGCATCTCTTCTTTCGCAATGTAAATGGGCGCTGGCTCTACACCCGGCCCGCAGCCGCGCTGTGGGGCGCCAAACAGACTTTGGCAACCCAACACCTGCGCTTTGAATTTGGCGAGCTGGATCGCGCTGTGGTGCTGGCCGCCGCGCCGCGCATCGATAAAGCCTATGCCGCCGTCTTCGCGCTGATTGGCGCCAAGCCGCCAGCCGCGCCTCTGCACATCACGGTCATGCCCTATCCGCCCTCCACAAACAGCCCCGCACCCGATCAGCGCCTGGTCTCTTCTCCGCTGACCGCCGGCGGCTTGCCGGCCGCGTCGGCAGAAGATATGTTTGTCACGCTGGTGATGATGGAGCTGATTCCACCCGTGGTCAATCAGATGCACACGCCCAGCCGTTGGACGCCCGGCGCCCCGTGGAACGCCGTGTCCGGCGGCTTCCAAAGCTGGCTCATGCAGGCGGTCACCGGCCAACCCCACCCCTGGAAACAGATTATCGACCCCGAACTGCGGCGCGTGCGCCAAACCAAAACAGCGCTGCGGCTGGCCGATCTGTCCAATCCGGCAGGCATTGCCAATAGCGATGAATGGCTGTGGCGGCAGGGCGCGGCCGAACTCATGTTGGCCTATACAGAGCAGAAATTCGGTCGTCAAAAACTAACGGCGATGGTGCATGATCTGGCTCAATACAACACGTGGGATTACGTGATTCCCAGCGTGCTCGGCGTATCGGTGGATGAATTTGAGACTGGTTGGAATCAATTTGCGCGTTGAGTTGATTCAAGTGACATTTCGGCCTGAGAGACCAGATAACCCTAGCAGTATTCTTAAGGTCCTTGTAGAAGAATAATTCTGCCGACTACGCGTAGCATCCACGAGGTCAGCTCGAACGTTGCGTATTGCGTGACCGGTCGAGGAGTTTGTTTGTTGTGGCGTGGTTATTTTATTAAAGTACTGCGCAAATCAATCGGGAGTTGCATTAAAATGCAGTAAGTTTTAATGGCAACTCGTGAAAGCATTCAGAAACATGTAAACAGTCAACAGACACACACGCCGCCCACGCCCCGTGGTATCCTTACACACGGAATTGCCTAAACTGTCTGTAGAGGGACCTTTGGTCTGACGTGAGGGATTGGGGGGTCCAGCGCCGATGACTAAGGTCTCTCTACAGAAGGCAATCAACCAAAAAGGGGCGCTGGCCATTGCGGTCAGCGCCCCTTTTGATTCTCGATCCCTACTCCCTACTCCCTACTTCCTACTTCCCATTCGCCTCATTGATCAGCGTCGTCGTCTCGCTCACCACCTTACTCGCATCCGCTACGCCATTGAGCGCTTTGATCAACATATCACCACCGTAGCCCCATGCCTCATTCATCTCGGGAATCAGCGGCATAGGTTCGGCAAAGACGGCCTGCTGCATAAAGCCAGCCAGCAGCGGATCGTCGGCAATGATCACCGCATTGTTGGCGGGCAGCCGGTGGGCAATTTGCGCCAATGCGGTCCCGCTTTCCGCACTGCTCAAATGCAGCGCCAATACCAGCGCCAGCCGCTGTTGATCCGCCGAGCTGGCCGGGTTGAGAAAAATGCCGTCGGCGCTCAGCCACGGTTTGCCCGGTCCGGCGGGGCCGGCCGGCAGTTGGGCCACGCCCAGGTTGTCGCCCAGCGCCGCGCAAGTCGTCCATGCTCCAGGGACCATCCACAAAAAGGCAAATTCACCCTTCTTGAAGCGATCCAGCAACATGCCATAATCGCTGTCAATATAATTGCCCGGCGCGCCATTCATGGCGACCAACCAGTTCAAATAATCAGCCGTCCCCGGTGACCGATCCAGCACGGCCACGCCATTTTCATCAAACAGTTGGCCGCCATAGGCCGGAATGCCCCAATAGAGATGGTACAGACTATTGTAGAGGCCCACACCCAACAATGCATTATTCTGCGCCAGTAACAGCATGTCATCGGTCGTACCGGGCAAGGCGCCCGGCTCAATATACCCGCGGTTGTAATAAAGGCTGACCAATTCAAAATTGGTGGGCAGCCCATAGAGCGTCCCCCGCCAGCGCATACTGTCGCGCGCGGCCGGCCAGAACGCATCCAGCTCGGCGCCCAATTGCCCTTCATCCAGCGCCAACACGGCTTGCGCATCGACCAGATCGCCCAGCCACTGGTTGGGCGCCAGGATCAGATCCGGCCCGCCGCCATTCTGCACGGCGCTGACGTATGCCTGCACCAGATCGTCGTACGCCACAAAGAGCGTCTGCACGGTCAGCTCCGGGTAGCGTTGCGCCGCCGCATCCAGCATGGCGTTGAGCGCATCGCCATCGGCGCCGGCCCAACTGTGCCACAGGGTGACCGTACCGGCAATCGGCGGCGGCGTGGGCGTGCCGATTGGCGTGGCCGTGGCCGTCGGCTGGGCGGGTTCATTTTGAGCGCCATCGGGCGCTTCGGCGGCGGGTGTGGCGCTCACATTTTCATCCACCACAACTTCCGGCGTGGGCGTAGCGGTCGGCGGGGCATCGTTATCGCAGGCGGCCAGCAGCAGGCCAACCAAAATGCAGTACACAACGAGCAAACGTTTCGTCATTTGGCCGCGCCTCCATCCTGCAAATGGTCGAGCAGCGCCTGCAAGCCCAACAGATAGCTGCGCCAGCCAAAGCCCGCAATCTGCCCCACGGCCACCGGCGCAATCACCGACGTGTGCCGAAAGGCTTCGCGGGCGTGGATGTTACTCAGATGCACCTCCACCGTGGGCAGTTGCACCGTGGTGATGGCGTCGCGCAGGGCATAGGAATAGTGGGTAAAGGCGCCGGGATTGATCAGAATGCCGTTAGCCCAAGTTCTGGCTTCGTGGATAAAGTCGATGAGCGCGCCTTCGTAATTGCTTTGAAAAGGGCGCAATTCGTGGGCATCGCCGGCGGCATCCAGCAACGCCTGGTTGATCTTCTCCAGCGTCATGTAGCCATAAATTTCGGGCTGCCGCGTCCCCAGCAAATTGAGATTGGGACCGTGCAATACTGCAATTCGTGACATAGAATTTAGTTCCTCATTTCAATACAGTTTCAAACGCGGCCCGCACATGCTCATCGCCGGGATTGTCGATGATGATCACATCGCCGAGCGCGCGCGGCACAATAAAGCGCAGCATTTTGCCGGCGCGCTTTTTGTCAAAGAGCATGGCCTGCATGAGTGCCTCCAGATCATAATCACCGCGGCACCGAGACGGGCAACCCCACGCGCCCAGCACGTTGCGCGCGTTCGGCCAGCTCTTGCGAACAGTAGCCCAAGCTGGCCGCCATATTGGCCGCCGCCACCATGCCCACGGCCACCGCCTCACCGTGGCGAATGGAGAACTCGCTGACCGGCTCGATGGCCTGGCCAAAGGTGTGACCCAGATTGAGCACGGCGCGGCGCCCGCTTTCATACGGGTCTTCCTCAACCACCTGCACCTTGACGCGCACGGCGTCGGCCACCAGATGTTTCAGGCTGGCCGGACCGTGCGTTTCGATCTGCTCAAAAAGGTCGGGCGCGCCGATAACGCCATGCTTGATGGTTTCAGCCAGCCCGCAGCGAAACTCGGCCGCGGGCAGTGTGCCCAGCACATCGGTGTCGATGATCACCACGGCAGGCTGCTTGAAGGCGCCCACCAGGTTTTTGCCCTGGGGCAGGTCCACACCGGTTTTGCCACCCACCGAGGAATCGACCATAGCCAGCAACGAGGTGGGAATCTGCACAAACGGCACGCCGCGCAAAAAGCTGGCCGCGGCAAAGCCAGTCATGTCGCCGATGACGCCGCCCCCCAGCGCAATGATGGGGCTGCGCCGATCCAGCTTGGCGGCCAGAAATTGATCGTACAAATCGGCTACGGTGGCCAGCGTTTTGTACTGCTCGCCCTCGGGAACCAGGCAGAGCGTCGGCTCGTAGCCACTGGCGCGCAGGCTCTCCAGCAGCGGCTCGGCGTAGTGTTGCGCGATCATCTCGTTGGTGACCACGGCTGCCGTACCGGACCGCAAATTGCGGTTGCGCATGAGTTGCCCGGCGCGGCCAATCAGCCCTTCGCCAATGCAGATTTGATAGCCGCCTTCGGGGTTGGGCACGTCGATGCGCGTCATATTGGGCGCTTCCAGGTGGCCATTTAGGGTTGCGAGCACGGCATCCACAATTTGGTCGGGCGTGCGGCCGCTGGTGTCCACGTGATGCGCAATGGCGGCGTAGGCGGGCCGCCGCTGCTGCAACAGATCCTGGATGCGCTGGCGGCGGCTCTGCGCGCTGGTCTCTAGCATGGGCCGGTCGTTCATGGCTTCCAGCCGCGCCGCAATGGCGTCCACGCTGGCGGTCAGGCAGATGAGCACGCCGGTTTCGCTAAGCGCCTGTCGGCTCTGCGCGTTGACCAGGGCGCCGCCGCCCGTGCTGATGACCAGGTTGGATTGCTGCGCCAATTGGTGGCAAAGCTGGGCCTCCACCGTGCGAAAGACGGCCTCGCCCTCATCGGCAAAAACCTGCGAAATCTCCTTGCCAAAATGGGCCACGAGTTGATCGTCCATATCGACAAAATCGCGGCCAAGTTGTTGGGCCAGCAGGTGGCCAATGGTGGTTTTGCCCGTGCCCATAAAGCCGGTGATGATAATGTTTTGGTTGGATGGAAAAGTCATGTTGCTTCAGTTTCTATGGATGATAAAAATATTTATGTAGCGCGATTGTGAAGTTGCCGTCTAAACTCCTCTATCCATGACGCAGTTGTTTCATCGGCTAATCGTCTATTGGGCGCTTCTAATCGCTTATGTTCAGGCAATTTAAGCTAAAACTCAAGCACCTTGTTCGTAATACGCACAGGGTCCGCGCTTAACTCTTCATAAGTGATCGCGAGCGGATTAACACCCGCTTTTTGAAACCAATTTTGCCATGCCAAGTTATGCTGTTCAAGCATATCAATTCGTGACTTTATCTCATCAAAGTCAAACACAGGTTGCTGTTGAGGTGGTTGGCCTCAATGCTATGCCAATAATTAGTGTTTTCGGCACGGTATAACGAGACAGCTTGTGCAGTCACATCTTTTCGGCAAAGGTACACAAACTTAAGCTGCCCAAATGCTTTTTCTAAAAGCGCCAGACCCTTGCCCGCCAGATTTGGATAAAGTTGTCCGAGTTCTACTAACATCTCTTCAAGACTACCCCACATGACCCGAATCGCAATGACGCCATTTTCCGTACTTGCGGCGGCACATGTTCCGATTAAGTAATCAGCAAAACGATAGCGCCCGTTAGAATCAAGAATGCGCCAATTTTCCGCCCAAGAAACCATATCCTGCTTTCGAAAATAGGAGTGAGGTCGACCTGCCACTTCGGCGGAGGTCAGGTATTGGCATAGCAATGTGCTACCTGTTCTTGGTGTTCCACAAATCAGATAGTTACCGGCCAAAAGAGCCTCTCATTCTTGCCCCTATAAATCGCATAAACCAGATGACGCATGAAAGAAATGATGCGCAGTACACCTGTATGCGCGGATAGGCAACATTCATTCGCACCTACGGAAAAAGCTGAAAATTCGCCGCATCCACCGCCCGCGATTGGTGCATGAGCACAGCATTCATCAGCTCGATGGCCACGCGACTCCAGCGTGACGCCCGGCGCACGCCCACACAGGGATCGTGGCGGCCTTTGGCCAGCTCGAAGTCGATCTCGGCCAGATTTTTGCGCACCGATTGCTGCGCCTTGTTGATAGTGGAGGTGGGCTTGAAGCCGACGCGGAAGACCAGCGGCATGCCGGTGGTGATGCCGCCGATGAGGCCGCCGTGGCTGTTGGCCTGATAACCGTCGCCGCGGATGGGGTCGTTGTTCTGGCTGCCCAGCCGCTCGATGACCGCACGCCGGCGCCCACTTCCACGGACTGCACGGCGTTGAGCCCACCCAGCGTTTCCATGATGCGTAATTTTAAGCTTTGATAGAGCGGGTCGCCCACCAGCGCCGGCACGTTGAGCGCCACCACTTCCACGGCCGTTTCCCAACGAATCGCCGTCAATGCGGGTCTTTTTGATCAGCTCGCCGGCCGCCTCGGCAAAATCGGCGTCCAGCGTGTAGATTTCGGCGTTGGTGAGCTGCCCTGCAGATCCACAATGGCGGCGGGATCGACGCGCTGTCCGCCGCTGGCCGCCAGCAGATCGTCCACATGTTGGGCCAGGCTGCGCTGGGCTTTAAGCGGCCCCACCTGGCAGATCGACGAGAGCAGAACTGTGCCAAAGTGCTGGTGCAAAAAGAGGCGCGCAATGGAGCCGCCGATCACATCTGAGATGGTGGAGCGATAGCTGGAGCGCCCGCCGCCGCGCACATCCACAAAGCCGCGCGACTGGTGATATTTGACCAGATCGGTGTGGCCGGGGCGCACTTCGCCCTGTGCGCCGCTAAACTGCGAATAGTCGCCCGACTTTTTGGAGGTGGAGAGCACCAACGCCGCAATGGGCTCGCCGGTGGTGTAGCCCGCTTCGTAGCCCTCGGTCTCAAAGCGCTCATCGTCCATCTGCACGGCGATCTGCGGCCCGGCCAGCAGTGCATCGTGATCCTCGCTGTAGAGCCCGGCAACAAAGACGACGCGGTCCTTTTCATTGCGCGGCGTGCCATGACGATTGCTGCCCGGCCGCCGCCGGTCCAAATAGGACTGCACGTCGGCCCGTCACAAAGAGACCGGGCGGGCAGCCAAACACCAGGGTCGTAATGGCCGGCCCGTGCGATTCACCCGCACCGGCCACGCCAAAGAGAGGTCCGCCGAGAATTTCCATTGCCGAAAATGTACCTTTTCCTCAAGTGGGACTATACTTGGTAGTGTTCGTATTCATTTTTCGAATGGCCTGTTCATAATAAGATGAAGGGAGAAAGGATGACACGGTGAATGCCCCCTTTCCTTCTATCTCCCTTCACCCTTTCATATTGCGCAGACAAACCATAATTTCCATTATACTTCGCACTCCCCAAAATGAATAGTTTACGGAGGAACACGTTATGAAAATCACCGATGTGACCGTACAGCGCTATGCGTGGCCGCGGCAGCAGCCGATTAGCAACGGCAAATATACCTATGTGGATGTGAGCCTCAATTTGGTCCACATTTATACCGATGAGGGGGTGACCGGCGTGGGCTGGGGCGGCGGCACGGCCTCCGGCCAGGGCAGCGATTTGACCACCACGCTGGTCGATTATTTTAAGCCCCATCTGGTGGGCGAAGACCCGTTCAACTATCGGCGCATTTGGGCCAACATGTGGCTGCCCAAGCTGGTGGGCCGCGCGGCCTGTCGACGCGCGTCATCAGCGCCATCGACATTGCGCTGTGGGACCTGATGGGCAAGATCGTCAACAAGCCGGTCTACAAGCTGCTGGGGGGCTATCGCGACCGCATTCCGGCCTATATTGCCGGCGGCTATTATGAAGAGGGCGCGGGCTGCGCGAGCTGGCCCAAGAGATGGAAGAAAATCTGCTGCTGGGGGCCAAGGCCATCAAAATGAAGATCGGCGGCGTGCCGATTAACCAGGACGTGGAGCGGGTGCGCGTGGTGCGCGAAACCATCGGGCCGGACATCAAACTATTGGTGGACGCCAACAATGCCTACGTCGCCCACGAGGCCATTGAGATTGCGCGCAAATGGAGAAATATGAGCCCTTCTGGTTTGAAGAGCCGGTGGCGCTCGACGACTATCGCGCCACGGACGGGTGGCGTGCGCCACGTCAATCCCCATTGCCACCGGCGAAAATGAATACACGCTCTTACGGCTTCCGCGACCTGATCGACCACGATGCCGCCGCCATTTTCAACGCCGACGCCCAAACCTGGGCGGGCTGACCGAGTTTATGCAGGTGGCCGCCCTGGCCGCCTCGCAAGACCTGCTCATCGCTTCCCACGGCGCGGGAGGTCACATCCACGCCGTCTGTGCAATTTCCAACGGGCTGATCCTCGAATATTACCGCGAAACCGTGGACCCACTGCGCATGCAGATCTTCCTGGAACCCATGAAGCTGGACTCCGAAGGCTACGTGGCCGCACCGGATCGACCGGGCTGGGGATCACGCCGAATTATGAGCTGCTGGAGCGGTATCGGCTTGGCGGATGAGGGGATGACAAGGTGACAAGGTGAATAGTTGGACGGCTTGTCATAGTTACGGCAGAACAAGTTAGCCATTCGTAGGGGCATGATGGGCGGCGGGAAAACATTGTGACAGGACCGAGAATTCCGTTCGCCGCCTATCGTGCCCGCCGTGTCATCCTACAATCTCTGCCCGCTAAATCAATCCTTCGATGTAGACAACAACTGGGTAAATGGCCACAAAAACACAAAAATCACCAATATCACGCAGAGACCTTTTGTGCATTCTGTGTTTTTGTGGCTATTCCAAACGCTATTCTATAAAGGCAAGGAACCAAACATGAACATTCAAAAACAACCGTTCGGCGTAGCGCGCAACAACACGCCGGTGGACTTTTCACATTAACCAACGACAACGGCATCGAGGTCAAAATCACCAACTACGGCGGCATTATCACCTCCATTGTGACGCCGGACCGCCACGGCCAGCCCGGCGATATTGTGCTGGGTTTTGACAAGCTGGCGGGCTATTTGGGGCCGCATCCATTCTTTGGGGCGCTGGTGGGGCGCAACGCCAACCGCACGGCGGGCGGTCGCTTTGCGCTGGACGGCGTCGAATACGCGCTGGCGCAGAACAACGGCCCCAACCATCTGCACGGCGGGCTGATCGGCTTTGACAAAGTGGTGTGGCAGGCGGCCGAATTTATGCACGATGATGGCGTGGGCGTGGTGCTGAATTACACCAGCCGCGATGGCGAAGAGGGCTATCCGGGCAATTTGTCGGCGCAGGTGACCTACTTGCTGAACAATCAAAACGAGCTGCGCATCGATTATGCCGCCACGACCGATGCGCCCACGGTGATCAACCTGACCAATCACAGCTATTTCAATCTGGCCGGGGCGGGCACAATTTTAGACCACGTGGTGACGCTCAACGCCGACCGCTATACGCCGGTCGACGCCACGCTGATCCCCACGGGTGAACTGGCGCGGTGGAGGGAACGCCCATGGATTTCCGCCAGCCCACGCGCATTGGCGAGCGCATTGACCAGCCGCACGCACAGCTTAGCGCGGCGGCGGCTATGATCACAACTGGGTGCTCAACGGCTGGGTATCCAATGGTGATGTGGGCATCCTGCGCCACGCCGCCACCGTCAGCGAGCCGACCAGTGGGCGGCGCATGGAGGTTTCCACCACGCAGCCGGGCGTCCAATTCTATTGCGGCAACATGATGCCGGAAAAAATTGTGGGCAAAGGAGGCAATGTTTATCCGCGCCGCGGTGGTCTCTGTCTGGAGACGCAGAACTTCCCCAATGCGGTCAACCAGCCGGGCTTTCCGTCGCCGGTGTTGCGGCCAGGAGAGGGGTATGCGCAGACGACGGTGTTTCGGTTTGGGAGCTGATATAAAATCTGATAGAAAACGGGATGTTGCCGAAATGGCTAGTGAGCGCTGGTTGAGTAGGCTGCGGCAGTTGGCAGCCGTATCGAAACCAAGTGAACGGGTCGACCCGCTCTGGTTTCGATACGCCCCCAACTGCCGGGGCTACTCAACCGCCGCTAATCGAATCCGCGACATTGATCTAAATCGGAATGCGCATGGCCAGCCGCCGAATGTTGTCGCCGTAGTGCGCATCGGCGGCTTGTGAGGTGATTTTGACGACGAGGACGGTCACATCATCACGCGGGCGACCGTGATCCAGGTCGACGGCGGCCTGCAAAATGGCGTCGGCCAGCGTGGAAGCGGTGGCTGATGGTTCGCTTGCGGTGCGCAGCATGAGCGATTCCAGATCAATGGTCTGGCCCATGTAGCTGCCGGCGCTCCAGACGCCGTCGGTAAAGGCAAGCACGGTCATGCCGGCGGCCAGGTCAAATTCGTTGATGATGGGCTTGGTGTTGCGGTGGATGCCCACGGCGTTGGACTCCTGATCCAGCCGCGTGATCTGGTCGCCGTGGCGCAGGAGGACGGGGCAACGGCTGTTGCGGCTGATGACCAGCGTGTGGGTCACCAGATCGATGCTCACAATGTTCAGCTCGGCGCTGACTTTGCCGCCGCGCTGGGCGTGCAGATAGTCGTGCGCAGCGCGGGCCACAGCGCCGTCGCGCACGCCTTCAGCCAGCAGCGCAATAGATTTACGCACCACAATGTTGCTGATGGCCTTGGCGCTGCGCCCGCTGCGCTGCCCATCGGCCATGACAATACTCATGCCGCCGCGCGGACGCTCGACCACTTCGACGGTGTCGCCGCTTTCGCTGGTGGCGTATTTGTTTACTTTGGCCACGGCAATCTGGACTTCTAACTTTGGGGTCATGCGGTAAAAGCCTTGTCCGTACTATGATTTTGATGATTTAATGAGTACTATGATTCCACGTGAGGGCTGCACAATGTCATTTGCTTCATAATAACTGCAATGCCAAATCATAGCCCATCATCAAATCATTTGAATCATAGTAGAGGCTCTTGGGGTGTTTGTCAAGCAGTCAGCGATGAGGCGGGTGCACCCCATTTTGGGGGAAGTAGATCCATCCATTCTGGTGGCTGCACGCGGTCATTGGTATGGCGCCGCAGACCTGTCGGGTTTGCAAAACCTGACAGGTCTGCGGCGTCCCCAAATTTGGGATGCACCGGCAACCGCTATAGGTTTGCGCACTTTCAGTTTATCGACAAAGGAGTCTGGTTCCCAGTTACCTCAATTCGAATAGCACTTTTGCTTTGCCCCGCCATCTTGTATAATAGAACCATCAAACCAACAGGCATACTCAATACTCAACACTCAATACTCAACACGCACCACCCGGAGGAACCACTTCATGACCCCAACCAACGATGCCGCTCCCCACTACAAAGTACGCGCCGTCGAATGCCACTATGAAGCCAGCGAAGACGCCGTGTATGAAGCGCTCAAGCGCGCGACCGCGCCGCTGACCGATAGCTGGGAGCGGCTGCGTAAAGCCAAACGCATTGGCATCAAGTTCAACCAGGACAAAGAGCCCAAAAACCGCGTCTATTTTGAAGGCCAGCTCCAGCAGCTTGTGAGCACCAAAGTGGCGCGCGCTTTTTTGCGGCTGCTGCGAAAAGACCGACGCCCACCTGGTGGCGCCCGACGTGAGCTTTTACACCATGTATAACGGCGCCACCATCGAGCAGACCAACACCTTTGCCGACATTTACAAAGAGTTTGGCGTTGAGTACATCAATGGCATTATCTCGCCCCACAAGGTGGTGGAAGTGCCGGGCGGCGGCCAGATGTTCAAAAGCTATGTGCTGCCCGCCGGCGCCGTGGAAGTGGATGAATTTATCTCGGTGGCCAAGCTCAAAAATCACGCCTTTATGGGCCTTACGCTCTCGCTGAAAAATCTCTTTGGCCTTATGCCGGGCGAGCCGGACGGCCACACCCGCACCTATTACCATCACCTGGTGCGCATGCCCTATATGCTGGCCGACCTGGGCCGCATCTTCAACCCGGTGCTCTGCATCATTGACGGGCTGATTGGCCAGGCCGGGCGCGAATGGGGCAATGGCCGCGACGAAAGCCCCACGCAGATTGCCAACACGCTGATTGCGGGCAACCACACCATTGCCACCGACGCCTGCACCGCTTACCTCATGGGTCACGACCCGCAGAGCGACTGGCTGACCGAGCCTTTTCATCGCGATCGCAATTCGCTGCTGGTGGCGGCGGAGGCGGGCTTTGGCACGGTCAATCTGGACGAGATCGACTTTCAATCCGAAGTGCAGGCGCCCATTGGCCAGTTCTACGCCGCGCTGACCGACCCGCGCGAAATCAACATAAGCTGGCGGCGCACCACCGCCGAGCAGGCGCTCTATTATCAGGACCATCAGCGCAAAATGTTCGACAAATATGCCGGCGAATATGTGCTGCTGCAACAAGGGGAAGTGCGCTGGCACGACCCGGTCAGCGACCTGCGCGCCAGTCGCCGCGTCCTCGCCGGCGACCGCCCCGACCAGGCCATGTGGATGAAATATGTGGACCCCGAAGAGGCTGAGGGCGAACATTTTAGCGTTTATAACCGTGCGCTGGCTGATTCCAAGGCGGTGACGGAGGGCGGAATTTAACGCAAGCGGCGCAAGGGACGCAAAGGGCGCAAAAGGGAAGGATACGCGTCCTACGACTGTAACGCACGACTGACTGCTCGACTGCAAGTTTGCAGTCGTTTGAAGCCGTGCATCGCAGTCTCCGTTTACTCATCAAGTGTACAGTCAGAGTGTAAACCAGTACACGCAACTCGCAACACGCAACACGCTTATGAGCTTCTCAATCGGAACAACCGGCGGTAGAGGCGGCGGCCCTGGCCACATGCTGCGCAGTATGGGCGGCGCTAAGGGCGAAGGCCGCGCCTTTGATTGGCGCGTGATCTCGCGCATGTTGACCTTTTTGCAGCCGCATCGGGCCAAAATGGCGGTGGCCTTTGTCCTGATGCTTGTGGTGACGGCGCTGACGCTGCTCACGCCCTATCTGGTCAAAGTGGCTATCGACCAAAACATCACCCAGGGCGACGCCGCCGGACTGACGCGCACGTCGCTGCTGATTGCGGCGGCTTTATTGGGACGTATGTGGCCACCGTGGGGCAGCGCTATCTGCTCTCCTGGGTGGGGCAGCGGGTGCTGGCCACCGTGCGCGACCAGCTTGTGCGCCATTTGCAAGTGCTGCCGCTGGGCTATCACGATAAACACATTGTGGGCGTCACCATTTCGCGCGTCATCGGCGATGTGGCGGTGATCAATGAGCTGCTTTCGCAGGGGCTCATCACGCTGATGGGCGATCTGCTGGTGCTGGTGGGCATTCTGGCGGTCATGCTTTCGATGAGTATGCGGCTGGCGCTGCTGACTTTTAGCGTGCTGCCGATTATGCTGGTCGCCACCTGGATTTTTTCGCGCCACGCCAAAACCGCCTTTCGCAATGTGCGCCCGCGTGGCCGCTGTGGTCGGCTCGCTGGCCGAGGCGCTCACGGGCATCCGCGTCATCAAAGCGTACGCCCAGGAAGACGCCGAATATGCGCGCTTTGAAAAGATAAACCGCGCCAACCGCGAGGCCAATATCGACGCCATGTCGCTCTCGTTTGTCTTTTTGCCCACCGTGGAATTGTTGGGCGTGGTGGCCACGGCGGTGGTGCTTTGGTTTGGCGGGCGCAGCGTAGGGCAGGGTGATTTGACGCTGGGCATTATGGTGGCTTTTTTGGCCTACGTCACCCGCTTCTTCGCCCCCATTCAGGAACTGAGCCAACTCTATACCACCATGCAGGCGGCTATGGCCGGCGGCGAGCGCGTGATCGAAATGCTGGACACCGAGCCCGCCGTGGCCGATCCCACCGATGCGGCGGCAATGCCGCCCATTGGCGGGCGCATTGAATTGCGCGATGTGGATTTTGCCTATGAGGCCGACAAGCCAGTATTGCGCGGCGTCAATCTGTGCGTGCAGCCGGGGCAGACGATAGCGCTGGTAGGGCCAACGGGCGCCGGCAAATCGTCCATTGCCAACTTGATTTCGCGCTTTTACGATGTGACCGACGGCGCGGTGCTGATTGACGATGTGGACGTGCGCACGGTGACCCAACAGTCGCTGCGTTCACAAATGGGCGTGGTGACCCAAGACCCGTTTCTCTTCCCTGGCAGCGTGACCGACAACATTCGCTTTGGCATACCCGACGCCACCCAAGCCGATGTGGAAGCGGCGGCGCGGCTGGCCAATGCGCATGATTTTATTGTGGACCTGCCCAATGGCTATGCCACCGAGGTGCAAGAAGGCGGCGCCAATCTCTCCATTGGCCAGCGTCAGCTCATCTGCATTGCGCGCGCCGTGCTGGCCAACCCGCGCATTCTGATCATGGATGAAGCCACGGCCAGCGTGGACACCGTCACCGAGTTGCTGATCCAGGAAGCGCTGGAGAATCTGCTGCAAAATCGCACGTCGGTGGTCATTGCCCACCGCCTCAGCACCATCCGCAACGCCGACCTGATCTGCGTGATTCAAGGAGGCAAAATTGCCGAGCGCGGTCGCCACGCCGAGCTGTTGGAAATGGATGGGATCTATCGCAACCTGCACGAGCGGCAGTTTGTAAATGCGGCCGATTAAGATTTTTATACCAACGGTAACTATTGAGGCGTCCCCTTCGACAAGCTCAGGGGACGGCTGAATAGTTACAATCAAACAAAAAAGCCCGTTTGTGGCGATGCTCGTCGCCACAAACGGGCTTTTTTGTTTTCTGCCTTACGGGCGTTGACGCCCTCCTGTAAACTCATCTCAAAATTCAGCCCTGAAATAGGACTGTAGTACTATTTATT
This sequence comes from Caldilineaceae bacterium, assembly GCA_041391125.1. Lineage (GTDB taxonomy): Bacteria > Chloroflexota > Anaerolineae > Caldilineales > Caldilineaceae > JACKBC01. The sequence continues at coordinate 19,687 of JAWKON010000026.1, read as the reverse complement.
TTAGATCGTTTTTCGTATTTAATACTATTAACAGGGGAGCATACTTACCGGTTGAGTCATTTGCCAAACTACATTGCCGATACAGCGCTCAACACGACCGTATATGAATGACAGCCTTGATTATAGTGAGATGTGAATGGTGCTTGTGACGACTCCCCTTTTTTATTGCACGGTTCGCAAACATGGGCCGTTGGTTGATTACCGCTCATGTTTGCAAACCGTGTATCAACAGCTTGTCCTGTGCGGACCTGTAAACATACCTTCAGATGTCGTCTATCGGTAACGCACAGAAGGTTTGGTACAGGCTTCTCCCTCGTGCCTGTACCACCGGTAAGTTTTCCGCCCCTGTGGAAGAGCCATCTTCCCCCAGCTTAAGAAGCGTCCAAACGGCCCACCAACGCGTTAATGGGCCGCTCGCCAACCGGTTATCCCCAAAAAGAGGACGGCGCCAATAATAGCCACCACAAAACTGCTCACGTTGAATCCCGTCACGCCGTGACCGCCAATGACGCTGGCCAAAAATCCGCCCACAACGCCGCCGATCACGCCGGTCGCGATATTGGCCAGACAGCCCATACGGTCATTGCGATGCATGATCAGGCTGGCGATCCACCCCACAATGGCGCCAAAGATAATCCACGTTATAAGCCCCATTTTTCTCTCCTCTCGATCCACAGAAATGGAACACAAATTGCACTGATTTGATGTTCCGCGCTGAATCTAAATTGCAACCGCGGAACGGAACAGCTTCAGTAATTGGAACCGTATTCAACACTGCTGATTATTACGCAAAATGACGAGCGCGGTCGCGAGGAGACGGTGGCGGCACTCATTAGAAAATAGGGGAATTAAGAATGGGTACGCGGATTGACGCGGATGAACGCTGATTTTGAGGGAGAATCAGCGTTCATCCGCGTCAATCCGCGTACAATATTTCAGCCGATAATATCTGCTGCAACTAGGTGGCGTTATTCGGGAAACAAGGCTGAACGCTGCTCTTGAAGCTGGCGGGTCGGCTCGGCGTAAACGTAATCAAAGAGCGCTTTGGGGTCTTGGGGCGCCAGCGCTTCCAGCGCCTCCACCGCCGCCTGAATTTCGGCGTCTACTTCTTCATGCAAAAGCTCGTCATCATTGGGACTCAACAGCGCGCGATCCATCAGAAAGCGGCGATAGCGCACCAGCGGATCGCGGGCCTGCCATTCACTCAATTCATCGGTGGTGCGATACTTGGTGGGATCATCGGCGGTGGAATGGGCGCCCAGGCGATAGGTGATTGTCTCGATCAGGCTGGGGCCATCGCCCGCCCGCGCCCGCGCCACACATTCGGACATCACCTGGTAGAGCGCCAGCGCGTCGTTGCCATCCACCAAATGAGCGGATACGCCAAAGCCCACGCCACGGTGGGCAATACGCGCGGCCGCGGTCTGCCGGGCGCGCGGCGTGGAAATGGCCCACTGATTGTCCTGCACCACCAGCACCACCGGCGCATTGAAGACGCCGGCAAAGTTGAGCGCCTCGTTGAAATCACCTTCGGACGTGGCGCCATCGCCGCAGATGCCCACGGCCACCTGTGCTTGGCCGTCATATTGGATGCCCATGGCAATGCCCACGGCGTGCAGCATCTGCGTCCCCAAAATGATCTGGAAAGGCAGCACGTGCGCCTCCTTGGGGTAATGGGCGCCGACGCGGCCCTGATAGGTCTCCATCAGCGCCAAAAGCGGCGCGCCTTTGCACAAATAGGCCGGTATATCGCGATACGAGCCTGCCAGCCAATCCCCCCGCTGCAAGGGAAGCGCCAGCGCCGCCGCCGCTTCCTGGCCATTGAGGGCGGCAAAAGTGCCCGTGCGACCCTGGCGCTGCAACGCGATCATGCGGTCGGAAAATTGACGGCTCAGCACCATCCAGCGATAGAGCGCCAGAAACTGATCGTCCGACAGATCGGGCGCAGACCCAACAAGCTGGCCTTGGGGCGTTAAAAGCTGGTATACTTGGTCGGGCAACGCATGATTTGGCATAAAGTTTCCCCTCTGAAAACATATGGTTACAACATATCATAGCCGCACTGGGATAACATGCCAAATCGGAAATCACAACTTCGAAGTCAGGTGGCAACACATAAGAATCAATTACAGATTCCACAGATTCTTGTCTTTATCTTCAAAATCTGTGAAATCTGTAAAATCTGTAGTTTAAGACAGAAGGCAGGAAAAATGTATGACTTTTTGATGGTGGGTTTGGGTGGTTTTATGGGTGCAATTATGCGCTTTTGGGTGGCGGGAACAGTGCAGCGCGCGCTGGGCATCACATGGCCCATTGGCACGTTTACGGTCAACATACTAGGCTGTTTCATCATCGGCTACCTGTCGCAGGTGGCCGAAACGCGTGAATGGCTCACTTTTGAGATGCGGCTCTTAATGGTGACCGGCTTTTTGGGCGCCTTCACTACCTTTTCCACCTTTGGGAATGAGACCGTATCGCTGCTGCAACGCAACCAATCCATGCCGGCGCTGGTCTACGTGGGGCTGCATTTGCTGGTGGGCTTTAGCGCGGTCTGGCTGGGTCAGCTTGTGGCGGGGCGGTAGATGGGCTGATTTTCGGCTAGAGCACTGCAGATGACAAGGTGACCGGGGGACAAGATGACCAATATCGATCGCGGCCACCCCGCGCTGCAAATGATGGAGTGTACAAGCGAAGGGTGCGGTCTGCGCTATCCGCAAGCCATTCGTGCGCGGCCGCTCGTCGGATGCCCGCGCTGCGGCGGGTCGGTGCGCGTCGCTGCGCAATATGGATCGGCCCAGCAGACGCAGCGGACGATCCAGCCGCGGCCATTGGCGATCAGCCTGCTGCTGGACAACATCCGCAGCGCGCACAACGTGGGCTCCATGCTGCGCACGGCGGATGGGGCCAGCGTGCAGCACGTTTATTTATGCGGAGTCACCCCCACGCCGGAACATGTCAGCGTGCGGAAAACAGCCCTGGGCGCCGAACAACTCTTGCCGTGGAGTTATCATCCCAATGGGGCTGAATTAGCGGTGCATTTGAAAACAGAAAACCACCTTCTCTGCGCCATTGAGGGCAGCGGCGATGCGGTCTCAATGTTTGAGGAGCCATCAATAGATGGCAAAACACATGGGATTGTGTTGGTCATCGGCAACGAAATTTCCGGCGTGGATCCGGGCATTTTGGCGCAGTGCGCGCGGCGCTGGTTTTTGCCCATGTTGGGCGCCAAGCGGTCGCTCAATGTGGCCGTGGCCTGCGGCATTGCGCTTTATCAGTTGCGCTTTGGGGTGCGTGGGTGACGCCAGCGTTGTGTTGAGCCGCTTCGAGTGCAACGCACGGCGTATGTCGCGGTTCTACGTACGAAGGTGGTTGACGCCGTGCGATGTACTCTTCGCTCTTTACAACCGCCGCCGCGGCGCCAAAATCTCCGGCGCCGTCCCCGCAGCCTCCAGCCAGGCCACAAACTGAGCGTGCAATTGTTCCGCTACGCTGCCATACGTTTCAATACGGTTGTGCCGGTGCTGCGGATCGGCGCGCGTGCGATAGAGCTCGACCGGGTCGCCATGCACGCCGTAGAGCAGATCCCACTCGCCGTTGGTGATGGTGCTGGGTGATGCTTCCAGCACTTCGCGCGCCCGATCATCCACTGTTTTGGAAAGGCCGCCCAATTCCTCAAAGGGCGCGCTGGTCACCGCAATTGAATTGGGCGAAGCCGATTCACCGCGCGCCAGCGGCAAAATCGAGTGCGCCTGCACGCGGTCGGGAATCGCCACGTCCGCCAGATCGAGCACTGTGGGCATGAGGTCAGGCAGGCTGACCAAGCCGGGGACGCGCCGCGCCCCCTGGCCCGGCAAGTGCATGAGCAGCGGCACTTGCGTCACCTCATTGTGCAGCGGCGAGCGGAACGTGTAGCCATCGGCCAGGGTGCGGCCCAGCAGAAAACCCTGTTCAAAGGGCAGATTGTCCGGCCAGCGGAAGCGGCGCTTGCCAAATTGGCCATGTTCGCCAAAGTAAAAGCCGTGGTCAGAAAGGAAAATAATCGCCGTATTCTCCAGCAGCCCCAGCGTGCGCACCCGCTCCATCAAGTGGCCAAACCAGCGGTCCACCATGCTGATCTCGCCGCAGTAGCAGGCGTGGGCAATAGCCAACTCACGTTCGGTGATACCGTCCTCCGCATAGTCCCAATAAGGGGGCGGAATCACTTCGCCTTGATAATCGGGCAAATAGGGCGTCACGTAGTGATGGGGTGGGTCCCACGGTTCGTGCGGATCCCAAGTATCTACGTACAAAAAGAATTGTTCTTTGTGATGGCGCTCCAGCCAATCCGCCGCCTCGCGGAAAGTGCGCGGCGCGCAGTAATCCTCTTCGGCCCGCCGCCACAGGTTGACGTCGATGCGCTCGGCGTCGCCCTGGCCGCGCACATAAATGATGTCGCCAAAGCCGCGGTCATGTCCATAGCCATTGCGCACCATAAAAGGCGTGTCGATGACGCCGCAGGTGGTGTAGCCCGCCCGCGACAGGCATTGGGCCAACGTCACCTCATTGCGCGGCAGCGGTCCCCAGTCCAAATAGGTGAAGGTGTAACGCCCGGTCATCAGGTCCGCCCGCGTGGGGACGGTGGGGAAGGAGGCGGGATAGCAATCTTCAAAGACCAGGGCGCTCTCGGCAAAGGCAGTCAAATTAGGGGCCAGGACGGTCTGGTTGCCGTAGGGTGGCAGGTGGTCGCGGCGCAGCGTGTCAGCGACAATTAGGATGATGTTCATGTACGTCCACTGCCTTTCTGCAGCAGATAGTATGATTCAGGGCCGTGTGTTAGTCCTTAATGTCGTTCAGTTGTCAGTGGGCAGTTGTCAGTGGACAGTTGTCAGTGCTAAGGTCCCAGAGTGAACTTCCAGACTGCCCACTGATAACTGATAACTGAGCACTATTTACTTTGACACGAAAACCCTTAACGTAACAACATTGTGTCAGTAACAAATTATGAAAGGTGAATGCGGCCGGCGTGACCCGCGTTCACCTTTCATAATTTTCAGCAGGAAATCGGAGCGCTTAGGGAAAAAACAATTACACCGACGTAAACCCACCATCTACCACCAGCGTCTGCCCTGTAACCATGCGCGCCGAGTCAGAGGCTAAATAGATGACCGCGGCGGCAATTTCGGCGGGTTCGGCAACGCGTCCCATGGGTACTTTTTCCAAATTTTTGGCAAAGTCGGGGTTTTGCAGCGCCTTTTCCAGCAGCGGCGTGCGCGTAAAGGTGGGCGCCACCGCGTTGACCGTAATTTTGTTGGCCGCCCATTCCGCAGCCAGCGAACGGGTAAATTGACCTACGGCGCCTTTGGCCGCGGCATAGATGGCGCGCAGCGGTCCGCCCACCACACCCACCTGCGAGCTGATGGTGATGACGCTGCCCTCAATGTGGTGCTCGATCATGCGCTGCGCCACGGCAGTGGACATAAAAAAGGCGCCTTTGAAATTTACGTCCGAAATATAGTCAAATTCCTCTTCGGTGTAGTCGAGCGCTGGTTTGGGCGAATTATAGCCGGCGTTGTTGACTACCGAATCGATGCGCCCAAACGCCTCCCAAGTTTTGGCCACAAATTCATTGATGCTTTCGACTTTGGACACATCCAGCGGCCACGCTTCGGCGCGGCGCCCCAAAGCGCGACACTCGGCGGCCGTGGCTTCACACTCGCTGACCGTGCGGCTGCCCAGCGCCAGATCCGCGCCATATTCGGCCGCCGCTATTGCAATGGCCTTGCCGATGCCCTTGCCCGCCCCCGTGACAATCATCACTTTGCCGGTCAGGTCGAAGTTTACAGATTTTGCCATATTGGTTTTCTCCTTTGGATTGAGGAGTGGGGAGTAGGAATTAGGGAGTAGGGGTTAGGCGCGTTGTGCGATCCCGCTCCCTAATCCCTACTCCTTACTCCCTCTATTTTGACTACCGGCCTGCCGCCACGCGGCTTGCACATAGGGGATGGCGCGGCGGAAGCCGGCTTCGTCTTGTTTGCTGGCCTCTTCAATGCTGATCCAGCCATCGAAACCGTGGGCGGCCAGCATATCGAAAATCTGGGGGATAGGGGCCGCGCCGTCGCCGGCCGCCACCGGTTCAAAGTGACCGGCGCGGCGAATGTCGTTGACGTGGATAACGGCGACGCGGTGAATCACCTGCTGCAACACGCGCAGCGGATCGTCGCCCGTGGCTAGCGTGTTGGCCGTATCGAAGAGCAATTTGAGGTCGGTCTGCGCCGTGCGCTTTACAATATCCAGAAAAATAGGGGATGGTTGCGAAAAGTCATTGTAGGTCCAGACCGAACCTTTGGTGTGATTTTCATAAACGAGCGTCACACCGTGTTGCCTGGCGGTATCCAAACAGGCAGTTAGGCCGGCCACGGCCCACTCGGCGCCTTCGGCCAGCTGCACACCCGGATGCGCCTGCCCAGCGGTGACGCGCACAAACGCGGCGCCTAGCCGAGCCGCCGCTGCAATAAATCCATTTACCTCTTGCACTTGCTGCGCCCGCTCGGCGGCATCGGGATGCGTAAAGTCGGAATAGGTGACCAGCATGGCGATCTGCACGCCAGCGGCTTTGGCCTGCGCGGCCAACCCATCCAAATAGGCTGCTTCACAACTCGCCAAGTGGGCCACGCTGACATCGGCTCCATCCAGCCCCAAAGCCGCGGCCAGTTGAAACCAGTCGTTCAGCGTACGGCGGCCAGATGTAAAATCGGCGTAAAGGGAAACGGGGAGGCAACTGAATTGGGTCATAGCGCGTCCTGGGTTGATGAAGCTTCGTCAGTCATTGATATGTAATGCATAAACGGCCCATTCGCCATGACAGTCCGCCAGCCGCAACGAGCCGAATTGCGCATACAGTTAATGGCGTTAAGTTAGCAGTGCTCAGTTAGCAGTGCTCAGTTAGCAGTGCTCAGTTAGCAGTAGTCAGTAAGCAGTAGTCAGTTCGGAACTCACACTGAAAACTGAGCACTGAAAACTGTCTACGGCGGATGCGCAAATGCTTAACTTAATGACCTTGAGTATACAGTATCTTGCCATGCTGCGCCAGTGGGCGGGCATGTTGCCCATGCCAGCGCTGGCGCGGTAAAGAGTGAGCGCTACGGCGCCGTACAAGCATCCTGTTACATATATATTTTCATTTGCAACCTCGACAACAATATGCTATAATTTATTCATTGTTTCGTAAAGTGCCGACCAACACCCAGGTCGGCAGTTGTATTGTATGACCAGTTGTATTGTATGACCAGTTGCAGACGCTCATTTATGTGAATGCACATTATTTCGGGATGGAACTGCTGTAATCTGTCCATCGTTATGGTAGAGCAGAAGTTATAGCAACCAATAACAGATGAGCGCTCGTGAGTAAAGCCATGAACCCAATCCACCATTGACCGCCGCTCTCCCTGGCGGTATTTTTATATGACTACACCATGCGCAAAAAGTGCGCGTTAAACCCATCGTCTTCCATTGTACCGAATCGTGATAGTATTGAACAGACTGTGTTTTGCATGGAGATCGGCATTCGTCATTCGATAGCCTAGGTTTTCATCTAAACCGCAGCGCAAAACGCAAACAGCGATGTTCTGTACGGAGCAGGGAATGTTGCTGATTTTGTGTTTATGGTCGCGGTTGTCACAAAGCCACATTTATTTATGAGAAAAATGCAGCTTTGTGACAGAGCCAAGTCCATCAACGCACGCGGCAATACCCTGCGCCCAAATAAGATGTATATTCTGCACCGGAGTGAGAGAAAAATATGAGTAGCGATCAACCAATTTATTTGACCGAAGATGGCCTGAAAAAGGTCAAAGAAGAATTAGATTATCTAAAGACCACGCGCCGCAAGGAAGTTGCGCAAATGATTGCCGAGGCCAAGGCGGAAGGCGACATTAGCGAAAACGCGGGGTATGATGAAGCCAAGACCCAGCAGGGCTTTTTGGAGGGCAAAATTCGCGAACTGGAGAATGTGGTCAAGAAGGCCGAAGTCATTACCGAAGACCATGTGACCAAAAACGCGGTGGCGCTAGGGCGTGCCGTTATTGTGCGCGAAGTGGGTACCGATTTTGATGAAAAGTACTCCATTGTGGGTTCATTGGAGGCCGACCCGGCCAATGGACGCATTAGCAACGAGAGCCCTATGGGCAAAGCGCTGCTGGGCAAGAAAAAAGGCGCCAAGGTCCACGTGGCCACGCCCGGCGGTGAGATCACCTTTGAGATTGTGCGCGTAGAATAGCGCCATCTCTGCCCACAACCGGCTGCTGACAACAATCCGCAGCGGATGGCAATCTCACAAAGCTGGCGTCTAGACAAGCACGCCATTTGTGGGTAGACTATCCGCTGCGGATTTTTTTATGCTGCCGCTCCTCCCCCTTGACGCACTTTGTGCGTCAAGGGGGAGGAGCGGCCCAAAACTAGAGAGGGGATACGCGTGACTTCGCCAACGCACCCAATGTTTAATCCTGAGAATCTGTCCGATCAAGAGAACGCCCGGCTGGACAATTTGCGCGGCTTGCAGGCAGCCGGCATCGATCCATTCCCGGCGCCGCCAAACAAAGCCACACCATTGCTGAAGCCCGTGCGCTTTATCACCCCAGCGCCGACGGTGAGCAGGAGAATCCGGGCGAAACCGTCACGGTGGCCGGGCGGCTCAAGAGCATCCGCGTCATGGGCAAGATGAGCTTTGCCGATCTGGAAGATGGCAGCGGGCGCATTCAGCTAGTGGTGCGGCGCGACAGCCTGCCCGAAAATTGGTACAACAGCGTGTGGAAGAAGCTCATCGATCTGGGTGACTTCATCTCGGCCACGGGCTCGCTGGTGGTGACGCGGGCCGGTGAGTTAAGCGTAGATTGCTCCGAAATTCAGTTTCTCAGCAAAGCGCTCAAGCCCATGCCGGACAAATGGCACGGCGTGCGCGACCCGGAAGTGCGCTATCGCCGCCGCCACCTGGATCTAATTGCCAACTCGGATGTGCGCGAAATCTTCCGCAAGCGGGCCGCCATTGTGCGGGCGCTGCGCGAATATTTGGATGGCAATGGCTTCCTAGAAGTGGAAACGCCGATTTTGCAGCCCATTTACGGCGGCGCGGCGGCGCGGCCCTTTGTGACGCACCATAATCAGCTTCACCAGGACCTCTATTTGCGCATCAGCTTTGAACTCTATCTCAAGCGCTTGATCGTGAGCGGCTTTGACCGCGTCTATGAGATCGGCCGCGACTTTCGCAATGAGGGGGTGAGCTTTAAGCACAACCCGGAATTTACGCAGCTTGAGTTTTACGAGGCCTATGCCGATTACAACGACGTCATGCGGCGCACCGAGGAGATGGTGGCGCACGTGGCGCAGCGCGTCAACGGCGGGCCGGTCATCGAATGGCAGGGGCAGCCGATCAACCTGACGCCGCCCTGGCAGCGCATTCCGCTGCGCCAGGCCATTTTGGACGCCGCCGATATCGACTATGAACAATTTCCCGATGCTGAATCGCTGGCCGCTGAAATGCGCCGCAACGGCATTGACGCCAACCCCAAAGCCAATTGGGGCAAGCTGGTGGACAGCCTGATGGCGCGCTTTGTAGAGCCCTATCTGATCCAGCCCACGTTCCTCATCGATTACCCGCGTGATGTGAGCCCACTGGCCAAGGGCAATCCCGACGATCCGCTGCAGGTGGAGCGCTTTGAGGGCTTTGTGGCCGGCTTTGAGCTGTGCAACGCTTTTAGTGAAATCAACGATCCCATTGACCAGCTTCAGCGCTTTGTGGATGAAAATTATCGCGGCGACGCCGGCGATGACGAGGCGCACCCGGTGGATGAAGATTATGTGGAGACTTTGAGCTACGGTATGCCGCCCACCGGCGGTTTTGGCATGGGCGTGGACCGGCTGACGATGCTGCTGACCAACAAAGATACCATCCGCGAGGTCATTCTCTTCCCGCACCTGCGCTCGCTGAAGGAAGAGACGGCAGAATTGTAGTGGAATCTACCACTACCCCCATCCATCGCTTGTTAACCGTGGAAGTACGCGCCGCAATCGAACGAAGCGTTGCCAACTACCGCGGTCGCCGGTGGCGGATCCAACACGTTGTCGATAAACGTGATGAAGCATCCCACCCCGCCGCCATTCTAAGCGATGCGCGCTATGCCGTCTTCGTAAAATTTGGCGTGGCTTGGGATCAGCTCCAAATCGAAGCCGCCAGCCTGCGTCTGCTCGCCGAGCGCTCCGGCGTGCTGACCCCAACCGTGATCGACGTTGTGCAGAGCGCAGACGCCATGCTGATAATTATGGAGGTCGTGCAATCTATCGAGCGCGGCAGTCGCCAGTGGCGGGAAATGGGGTACGCACTGGCGCAGATTCACAACATTAAAGGGGAAAAGTTTGGCCTGGAGACCAACTGCTATTGGGGCGCACTGCACCAAGACAACACGCCGGCGGACAGTTGGCCGGAATTCTTTTGGGCGCGGCGGGTGGAACCGCATTTGCGCGCGGCAGTAAACACGGGTGGGTTGCCCATAGAAATTGCATCGCAAATCGAGCATTTAGGCGCCCGACTCAGCGAGCTTTGCGGGCCACCGGTTGCGCCAACCCTCCTGCACGGCGATGCGCACCAAAACAACTTCATCAACAGTCCGCAGGGCGCCGTCCTCATCGATCCGGCGGTCTATTACGGTCATCCTGAAATGGACCTGGCCTACGTGGATGTGTTTGCGCCCGTGTCTAATGAACTATATGCGGGTTATCAAGAAAGGATGCCGATTGAGCCGGGCTTCGATGACCGCCGCCATTTGTGGATATTGCCTTTTCGGCTGGCCATGATCGAGGTGGATGGTCCGCAGCATGTGGATGCGCTGCGGGAGACGTTGCGGCGCATTGCTTAACGCAAAGGGCGCAAAAAGTGCCAGAGACGCTAGCGAAAAAAACATTTGCGTCCCTGGCGCCTTGGCGCCCTTTGCGTTAACTTCCCTCTCTATAACCCATAGATCTTCTTCAAATTTTCCCCGAGAATGAGTGCTTCATCCTCTTTATCAAACCCCACATCGCGAATGCCATTGACGCCATGCGTGGCCACGCCCGCCGGAGAATTGGAGCCAAACACAATGCGGTCGGCGCCAATCTGCCCGCTGGTGACCAGATTCTTGATGATGATCGGTTCGGCGGCGGCGATCAGCGTGGTGCCGAGGTAAATATTGGGGTTGGCCAGCGCGGCCTGCACCGCCAGCCCCACCCATTCGCGATAGCCCATGTGGTCCATAATGATGACCACGTCGGGATGGCGCTGGGCCAGGTTGCCAATATACTCGGGCGAACAGCCGCTAAGGAGAGAGCCGGAGTGAATAGTGGCGGGAATGCCTAATTCTTTGGCCAGCTCCATCACCGGGTCCGTACACGGTGCATCGATGCGATAGCGGTGGGAGGCCGCCATCAGCTTGACCGTGCGCGCGCCCAGGTCCACACAGCGACGCAGATCGTCGGTGGCCAGCGGTCCCATGGTCGGGTTGACCAAGCAGCCGGGCAGAATGCGGTCCTCGCCCTTGGTTTCGGCCAACACCAGCGCATTGCCCGGTCGTGGATCAGCCGGCACGCCACCCTGAAAAAGCACGCATACATCAATGCCGGCAGCGTCGGCGGTGGCCAACACGCCGTCTTTGCCATAGGGATGGTCGTTAAATTCCAGCGGCATATAGGATTCAAAATCGGCGACAAAAGACATGGTTTTCTCCTTTGGAATTTTTGGGAACACAGATTACGCAGATTAGACGGATTTACACAGATTTTCCCGATTGAGTTATTCACAACTGATGGAACTTGTCTCCTCCGAAACCGTCTTCTATTTTCTCATACTGCTGTTCAAAATAAAGTCCAATTTTCGACTCTTGAAATTTGTGGGACCGCTACTCTTTGATCATAGCTTTGATCATCCTCGTAACTATTGCGCTGTGTGTAACGAACTGTAGCGTGTTCAACGAGGCGCCAACACAATCACCTCTTCGTTCGCTTATCATAAAGCCTCAGTTAACGGTAATAGATGCCGGCTCTATTTATGCGGAAATCATACGCAACCTGGCCAATATGACCTATGAGAATCATCCACTATATATAGCAATGCGCTCCGATAGCGAGCCTTATGTTCGGCCCGCATTGACCGCAGCCATACAAGATTCAATTATGCAGAACTTGGATGATTTGTCGGCTGATATAGTTTGGGTTGGCCTGAGTAAGGAGGTTTTGTGGGAAAATGGGCAGATCAAGGGCGGTGGTTCACAAATATTTTTTGGTTCAATTGAAGTTATTGGCGCCACGCAAGTACAGGTGGTTGCAGGAATTTACTATGGCAATGTCGGGGCAAATGGTGGAACGTTCATCATCGAAAAATACAATGATCAATGGGATGTTACAGGGGTTAGTAATATGTGGGTTAGTTGATCTATTGACATCATGTTCGCACAATGCGGGCGGAATTGGAAGTCAATTGGCAAACCCTACAATTTATGGTGATCAAGCTATAGCAATTGCAATTCGCGCGCATAGATAACCGCCTGGGCGCGGTTGCGCACATCGAGTTTGCGGTAGATATTGGAGGAATGGGTCTTGACTGTACCCAAACTGAGGATCAGTTTGTCGGCAACCTCTTGATTGGAGAGCCCTTCGGCAAAGAGGCGCAACACTTCCAATTCACGGCTGCTCAGCGGCTCGATCAGCAGACCATGCACGAGGGTTCGGTCATCAGCCGCGAACAAGTTCCGTTCACAATCAAGGAGAGATTCTGCCAAACCCGGAGTAAGATCATGTTCGGCGGCAAGATCCTTGGCTTTGTTGAGCGCGACGCGGGCCGCGCTGGGCTTGCCTTCAAAACAGTCAATTTGGGCGAGGATGGCATAGGAGCGGACCTGACTGTCTGCATTCACCCAGCGTTCACCCAGCGCTAAGCCCGTCAACGCCAATTGCCGCGCGTTAATAAGATCCTTTTCGAGCAGACGAAGCTCGGCCAGATAGTTGTGTACATTGGCAGTGATGGGTAACGGTTGACCACTGCGGCCGGTTCCCAATTGTAAAGCCTCAGCAAAGGCTTGTTCCGCAGCGGCGAACTGTCGTTGCTCTTTCAAGACACCACCCAACGCGCTCAACGCATTGACCGCCACATGAATGTTGCCCGCCTCTTTACCCAGCCGGGCTGCCTCTTGCATGGCATCCAACATGCGGGGTATATCCTGTCGCCAGCCGTAGCAACCGCCCAACACAAAGACCACAACACAGCGGGCGGCCAAGGCGTCGGCGGGCAGTTGCTCCAGCGCGACCTGAGCCAGTTCAATTGCACGCGCCGGATCGCCCAACCGCGCGGCGGCATAGGCGCGGATGGCCGCGATCTGGCCGGAAATTTCACATGGGCGACCCAGAATGTCCACCACCTTTTCCGCGCTGGCCAAATAACCATCGATCTTTTCCAGCTTGCCAATCAATAGATAGAGCCAGGCCGCGTATACGCTCAGTTGCGGGCGATCATCGACGACAGCCGGCGGCAACCGAGTCAGGCGGTCCATCAAGGTGGCCAGATTGCCGCGGTTCAACAGATGCTCGGCTTCGCGCTCAACGATTTCCGCGGCTAACGGATGTTCGTTTGCGGCCAGGGCGTGGTGGATGGCTTCCGCAAAGAGATTGTGCGCATTGAACCAAGCGGCGGCCCGTACATGGAGTTCAGTAACCTGATCCGGGTGAAAACGCTGCAGCCGCTTGGCCATCACCTCGGCAAAGAGGTGGTGATAGCGATACCAGTGTTCTTCATTCCCCAAGGATACCAGAAACAGATTCGCCCTTTCCAAATGTTCCAGCGTGGCTTCACCGTTGGGCTGCCCCGTGAGCGCTTCACAGAGCGGGCCATTCATTCTGCCCAAGATCGATGTCTGCAGGAGAAAGCGGCGCAAGGCTGCGGGCTGACGGTCCAGCACCTCTTCGATGAGATAATCGACAATATAGCCCCGCTCACTGGCAAACGCGGCGACCAATTCAGCCGGGTTCTCCTGCCCTTCCAGCGAAAGCGCGGCCAGTTGCAGACCGGTAATCCAGCCTTCCGTGCGCTCGAACAGAGTCGCAATTGTTTCATCGGGTAGGGCCAGCCCGGCCATCTCACGCACAAACGCGGTTGTATCCGCCAGGGAAAAGCGCAGATCGCGGGCGCGGACTTCCACCAATTCTCCGCGCGCCCGCAGTCGCGCCAGCGGGAAGGGTGGATCAACGCGCGTCAGAATCACCAGATGCATCTGTGGCGGCATGTGTTCGAGCAGGAAGACAATCATCTGGTGAAGCGCAGGCAATTCAATGGCATGATAATCTTCCAGCACCAGCGCAAACTCATGGGGCATAACGGCCAGTTCATTGATCAGCAGCCCCAAGAGCGCTGAAGCGGGCGGCGGCTCGCCCTGCAAGAGGGTGAGCACATCGTCACCTAGACCAACTTGGATCTGTTGCAGCGCGCCGATCAGATAGGCCAAGAAGCACGTCGCGTCATTGTCGCCTTCCTCCAACGCCAGCCAGGCCACGGCACGCTCTTGCCCTGGCCCGGCGCACCACTCGGCCATTAATGACGTCTTGCCATAGCCGGTGGGCGCGGAGATTAGCGTGAGCTTGTTGGCCACCCCTGCGCTGACGCGCTCCAGCAGATGCGGACGGGAGACCAGACCATGCCGGGGTTTGGGCGTGTAGAGTTTGGTTGTAATGAGGGGCGCGTGCATAGTCACCTCTTTCTCGGGCAAAGGCAAATCTATTCCTCTAGATTTTACGACACACTGGTTCGTCTTGACCAATGGGAACGCCATCTGTACCGCTATTATTTTGTTAATGCTCAACAGCGCCCAAGCTGGCGGAGCCGATGTCGGCTTCGGATATTGCCTCCATAATCAGTTGAACGCAAAGCGAAAAGATAGGGCTGGATTCACCAATCGAGACCGCCGTCTGTATCGCCAACACCGTTGCGGTGTACTGATAATCAAAGAAGTCCCTATTCATTCTAACGTTTTTGTAAAACATGGTTGATATTGTATTATTTAAACGTCCTGGAATTTTAGGCGGATATCCACCAGCACCCAACAGAGGAATCCTAGATCTGCTTTCGATTGCCCTGATTCATGCGCAAGGAATTACCATGAATTTGTCTGGTACCCCATCTGAACCTCTACTCCTCCTCCAAACCAAGCTCTATGCCCCCAAGCCCACCCGGCATCTTGTCCAACGTCCACAGTTGTTCGAGCATCTCAACCGTGGATTGGGGCGGAAGCTAACCCTTGTCACCGCGCCGGCCGGCTATGGCAAAACGACCTTGGTCTGCCAATGGCTGGCTTTACGTGTGCCGGCGCTTAGCCAGACAACAGATGGTTCTGTTGAGTGGCCAGAGCAGCGACGCCGCTTCGCCACCGCGCCGGTAGCCTGGGTTTCTTTGGATGAATATGACAACGATTTGCATCTGTTTGTACGCTATCTGGTGGCCGCCATTCAGACTGTTTGGCCCGACAGTTGTGCAAACGCACTAACCGTCTTACAAAATCCCCAAATGGCGCCCGAGGGATACCTGGCCAATATCTTGGTCAATGATCTATGCGCGCTGCCCGCAGCGCTCATCCTCGTGCTGGATGATTATCATTTCGTGAAGGAAGAACGGATTCATCAATTCCTCAATCGCCTGCTGGATCATTTGCCAACGTCGGTCCACTTGGTCATGATCAGCCGCACAGAGCCGCCTTTGTCGCTGCCCCAGTTGCGCGTGCGCCGGCAATTGAATGAACTGCGCGTGGCCGATCTATGCTTTTCCAGCGCCGAAACCGAGCAATATTTGATCCAGACGACGGGGAGGACCTTTGCCCCGGAAACGGTGGCGGTTTTACAGGGCGGAAACGAAGGCTGGATTGCCGGGCTCTATCTGGCGACCTTGTCTTTGGCCGATGATACCAGTGAGCAAGCGCTGGTGCGGCATGTTCAAGCCGGTAATGTGAATATCTTAGATTATCTCTTCACCGAAGTCTTGGCGAAGCAGCCGGCCGCGGTGCAAGACTTCCTGCTGCGCACAGCCATCCTCAACCGTTTCAGCGCCCCTTTGTGCGAAGCACTCTTGGACCCCGCATGGGTAGCGGGAGTGGGCCAGAATGCACAACTGGCCCACACCGTTGGCGTCAGCCAGCGGCCGGTTTGGAGCATCATCGAATGGTTAGCCCGGCATCATCTCTTTCTGATCGCATTGGATGACACAGGGGAATGGTATCGTTATCATCATCTCTTTCAGCTTATGCTGACGCAGATCTGCAAAAACGCATTGATGCGAACGAGATTACCGCCTTGCATTGTAAAGCGGCCAGATGGTTTGCACAGGCGGGGTTGATTGACGAAGCGATCCAGCATGCCTTGTCCGGTCATGAACCGCTATTTGCCGTTCAACTCATTGAAGAACACCGATTGGTCTTACTGGCGCGCTTCGATTATGTCACCTTAGAACGATGGCTGGCCCTTTTACCTGAAGATACAATCGAACAGAGCCCCAAGTTGCTCCTGCTCCAATGCTGGATTGCGGTGAGCCTCCATCGTTTGACAACGGCTTCCGTCATGCCCCTGCTGCAACAGGTGGAAGCTTGTTTAAAAGAGCCCGATCCAGCGCTAGGCGCCGACACCGTCGCCATTTTGTGGGCAGAAGTTAGGGCGGTGCAGGGTGCGGTTTATATTTTGCAGCATGATTTTGAAGAGGCGATCGCACATATATTGCCTGCGTTACAGGTGCTGCCGGTTTCGTATGTCTTCATGCGCGCGCTCGTGCTTTTCTATGTCACAGTGGCCTTGCAGTCAACGGGGCAGGTGGCTATCGGTATCGAGTTGATCCACCAAGAAGTGCAGAATGAGGTTGCCCGATTTAGCTTGGCGAAGTTATGGTTGCAAACATATTTGGCCGGCTTTGATTATGTGGCCGGCAATCTACAGCGGGTCGTACAGTCGGCGCAAGCCATCATTCATCAGATAGAGGAGCGGAGCGCCGGCAATCAGTTTCTCCTGGCTGCCCCCTATCGCTGGCTGGGTACGGTCCAGTATGAATGGAATGATTTAACAACAGCCCAGCACTATTTGTTACAGGTCGATCAGGCAAATTCAACGCCTTACTTTCAAAGTCGCCTCATCCTAGCGTGGATCTATGAGGTGGAGGGGCAGACGGATAAAGCCCAAGAGATTGTGGCAGGAATCAAGCGCTGGGTGCAAACGCTTGGCACGCATACGTTCGATCATGAAATCGCTTCCTTTCAAGCGCGCCGCCTCTATTGGCAGGGCAAAATTGAGCTGGCCCTACAAGCACAGCGCGCGGTGGAGATCGTTGTGTCAAAACAGGGAGTATTTGCTGTCACTGAAATTCCGGCCCTCACGTTGGTCAAGATCTTATTGGCCCACGAGAGCGAAAGCTGTTGGCGCGAAGCCGAGGAGTTGCTCTCGGGTCTCTGGGCATTGGCAGAGAAGGTGCATACGGTTCCTGGTAAGGTAGCCGTTCTAGCGCTCAAGGCGTTGCTCCACCAGCGCTTTGGGCAGCATGACGAGGCGCTGACTGCCCTAGAACGCTCCATTGGGCTGGCCAAGCCCGGCGGCTTTATCCGCACCTTTGTCGATTTGGGACCGCCGATGGCCGGTCTGCTTTACCAGCTCTTGGCGCAAGGCGTTGAGACCGCTTACGTGGGCCGCATCCTGGCGGCTTTTCCACAGGCAATCCAGGACGATGAAGTGGCATTGCAAGTTCAACAGGCGACGCACGCGCAGTTGATCGAACCCTTAACCGCCCGCGAGAGCGAAATTTTGCTGTTGCTGCAAGAAGGGCTCTCTAACAAACTGATCGCCCGCGATCTGGACATCTCGGCGCTCACTGTCAAACGACATTCGATCAATCTCTATCAAAAACTGGGCGTGAATAGCCGCCAACAAGCGGTCAGCCGCGCCAAAGATTTAGGTATTCTGCCGGCTTATCAGGGATCTTCGACTGCCGTTTCAGCCGCAACTATGTAGTATCCGTAAGTGTAAACTTAAGAGATCAGATCAGTACCGGTTGAGTAGGCCACGGCAGTTTGTGGCCTTGGGAGCGCAGCGGCAGTATCGAAACCGTTCGACTGAGCTCACGCCGAAGCCAAACGGGTCGACCCGCTCACTCTGGTTTCGATACGGCTGCATACTACCGCAGCCTACTCAACCGCCGTTCGCTGACGTATGGTCTCGACACTTACTTTTTGCCCAAGATTTACCCCCGTGATCACCACCAACGCCAACGCCGCCAACGCCGTCATCACCGTAACCAGCGCCCATGCGGTGAGGATGTCGTTGCTTTCGGCCAAGGGCGAAACGAGGATGAACATGGTGTCGGTCGCGGCGTGCATCAGGGTTGCCAGCAGCACGCTGCCACTGGTCTGGTTGAAGAGCCAGGTCATGATGATGGTCAGGCTGATGGTCCAGCCGGTGGCGAACAGGATGGCCGGCAGCGGGTTTTCGATGCCCACCGTCCACAGCACCCAGTGCAGCGCCGCCCATAGCGTGCCGAGGATCAGCGAGGCGGTCAGCCCGTTAAATCGCTTCTGCAAGCGGGGCAACGCAAAACCGCGCCAGGCGATCTCTTCGCCCAGGTTGACGGGCAGAATCGCCAGCAGCATTGGCAAACGCTGCCAGTGAAAGGGGAAGGCGCCGCCGAAAAAGAGCGCGCCCACCCCCATCGCCGCCAAATGCATCGCCGGAATGAGCAAAAGTGCCACGCCATACCAGCGCCAGCCAACGCGCCAGGTACGCAGCCGCTGCCGGAAGGCGAGGCGTTCGCCGGTTGTGCCGGTCATGTGCAGCACCAGCCAAGCCGCCAGCGCCGGTACGTAGCTCATAGCCAGCACGATGGGCAGGTTGTAGGCGGGTGCATAGACGATTACCAGTGCGAGCAGCCAGTCGATGCCAATCGCACCCCCGAAAAAGAGGAGGAGTGGATAACGCTGTACCAGCGTCGCCGGCGTGATGCGCTGGATGGATTGGGGTTGTGTGATCATGGGCTTGGCTCCTTTAAGCGCGCCACGGCAATCAAGGTGAAATTCAGGTTGTAGAGCTTCAGCAGCACGCCGTATAGCTCAGCCTGGTCGCGCATGGGGCCGCTCAGCGTGGCCTCGCCCGCCGCTTCGTTGCTCACTTGCAAGGGTTCAAACCACTCGCGCAATGTGTCGCCGAGGTGGCCCTGTACTCGTATTTGGTAGGTAAATGGTTGTGTGCTCATATCAATAGCATACACATCAACCGGGGCGGTTGTCGTCTATCGAAGGTTGAATTGGGTGGTTGATTGTTGAGTACACTCATATGGTATAATTGAAGCACATCGAAGAGGTTCACGCAGAAGCAGCCAAGCAGCCATCAACCGCGACACAATGAGGAGTAGGGATGCGGAAATTTTCATCATATGGGCCGATTGACACGAAACTCAATTATTATGTCCCGCGGCAGGCTTTAATAGACGCGGCCGTGGGCCACCTGGCCGGGGAAGATCCGACGCGGGGCGGTCACTACATCACGGTCTGGGCGCCGCGCCAACGGGGCAAGAGCTGGATTCTGTTGCAAGCCATGCTGCAACTGCGCGCCGACGCGCGCCATGCTAATTTTGACGTACTCAAGATAAATCTAGAACATTTGAAGATGACGCCGGATGTCG
>JAWKON010000025.1:0-106520 GCA_041391125.1 Caldilineaceae bacterium | reverse complement strand
TTTAGCGTAGTGAACGCCTAAAAGCGTATTCTTCATTGCCGCAAATTTTCCTCGAAAGGATAAGATGAAAGCGTCATCGGTCCATCCCTGGTAATCAACACCTGCTCTTCCAACTTAACACCCTCGCACCCACCCACGCAGCCGATGTAGCTCTCCACGCAGAGGACCATATTTTCTTGCAGCACGCCCTCGTGTCCGCCATGCGCCCACTCCTCGGGATAGTAGATGGACGGATATTCGTCGCACAACCCCACGCCATGATAGAGCACCGAATAGCGATTGCCGATGAACGCAGCGGGCAGGCTCAGCGCTTCATCCACCAGTTCCTGAAAGCTCATGCCGGCGCGTAGGATGGCGCGGTTGTGGTTGATCTGCTCTACGGCCATGCCATAGAGCGTGCGCTGTTCGTCGGTAGGCTTGTCGCCGCAGAGCCACGTGCGCGAGATGTCGCAGCAATAACCATATGGGCCAATCAGGTCGGTGTCAAATGCGACCAGATCGCCCGCCGCAATGGGGCGGCTGCTGCATTCCTGCATCCACGGATTGGTGCGCGGGCCAGAAGCCAGCAGCCGCGTTTCAATCCATTCACCGCCGCGGGCAATATTTTCAGCGTGCAGATACGACCAAAGTCGCTGCTCGGTCACGCCCGGTTCGAGATGCGTGCGCATGACGCCGATGGCGCTTTCGCAGGCCGCAATGGCGCAGCGCATGGCCTTGATCTCTTCATCGTGCTTGATCAGGCGCGCCAGTTCCATCACTTCTTCACCATTAAAGGTCTGTACCCCCTGGGCGTGCAGCGCATGGATGCCCTCTTCATTGCAGCGGTCAATGGCCAGCCGCCGATTGCCGCCGCCGTGGGAATGCACCAGGTCGGCGATTTCGGCGGCCCATTTGGCGGCAATTTCGCTGTAGCGCGGACCCGTGCCAGCATAAAGCCAGCCCGTGCCGCTGCGAATTTCATCGATCAGCGGCAAGTGCGCGCTGAGATGGCCGGAGCCGTGAAAGTCAAAGAGAATCACCGGACCATCGGTCGCGATAAAGCAATAGCGCACGGCGTTGTGCGCACACCAGAGCTGCATGTTGGTGCTGTCGGTGGCGTAGCGCACGTTGAGCGGGTCGTAAAGCAGAATGCCGGCGTAATCAAAGCGGCGCAATTGCGCGCGCACGCGTTCTAGGCGATAGTGGCGTATGATATTCAGATTGGGTAATTCCAATCCTCGCGCCTGCCATTCCGAAATGGCTAATTCGCCCGGTCCCAATTCTTGTCCTGCTATCGATTGCGCATAGGCAATGGTCTCGGCCGACGGCGTTTGGAAGGCGTTGATTTTGGCGCGATGGCGGCCAAAGTGTGTTTCATTCATGGTTAATTTTATAGAATGAGCCGCTGTCGAATCTCATCTGGAACTTGCGCGACCAATTCGGGATATTCTTCCAGCAGACGCGCAATATCCGTCAAATCTTTTTGCCGCTTGCTGGCGCGCTGATCCGCGTCCTGAAAAGCCCCAATTTTACCTTGCAAAAGATCGGCAACGTGCGCCACGGGCAGCGATAACCCAAGCACTTCCTGCACGGAAGCCCGCCCCACAAAATCGAAATAGCGCTCATCGGTTTGAATCTGCACCCGCAGTTCAGAATTGGGCAGCGAAATGTTAATGCTGTGCGGGAAATGGCGCACCGTGAATTCCTGGCCCAACAAAGACTCCACTGCGGTCAATTGTTCAACCGCAATAACCAGATCCAAATCGAGGCTCACGAGCGGCGTCACATATGCGTTGACCCCCTGGCCGCCAATGACGCAATAGCGTATGTTATGGTCGGTCAACAGTGCAATGAGCCGCTCCAGCAGTTGAGCTTCATCCATTGTAATGAGCTTCCAGAACGATAAAGCCTGCATGATGTTGACCTTGTTACTTTCCAAAGCCCGCTTCCCGCTTACGCATGTTCATAAACT
Source organism: Caldilineaceae bacterium (assembly GCA_041391125.1). Lineage (GTDB taxonomy): Bacteria > Chloroflexota > Anaerolineae > Caldilineales > Caldilineaceae > JACKBC01. Next base: position 104,569 of record JAWKON010000025.1, on the reverse strand, counting down.
TGAGCAACTCCGCCTCAATCGCCTCATCCAGCGGCGGCGCTTCATATTCGGCGAGCTGCTTCTTCCACTTTTCGTTGGCCCGCATAATCGAATCGCGCGAGCCGTTGATCACCCACTGCTCGTAGGCGTCATAATCCATGGTGTCCGAGCGGTAAAACGCATCGCGGAAGTGGCGCATGGTATGCTGGGTCCCCAGGAAGTGGCCGCCCGGCGCCACCTCGTCAAAGGCATCCAGCGCAAAACCTTCATCGCTAAAATCGATGCCCTTGGCCCAGTTATGATACATGCCCAACAGGTCACAGTCCAAAATAAACTTTTCATAACCCGAAACCAGCCCGCTTTCCAGCCAGCCCGCCGCGTGCAGCACAAAGTTGGTCTGCACCTGCACCGCCGGCAACATCACTTGAATCGACTCGTAGCCGGCCTGGGCGTCGGGAATTTTGGACGACGTGAAAGTGCCGCCGGTGCGGAAGGGCAGCTTGTAACGTTGCGCCAGTTGGGACACGCTAAACATGGTCAACTGGCTTTCGGGCGAACCAAAGACGGTGGCGCCGCTCTGCAAATCCAGATTGGTCATAAACGAGCCGTAGACCACCGGACAGCCCGGCGAAATCATCTGGATCAGCACAATGCCGGAGAGCGCTTCGGCGTTTTGCAGCGCCAGCGTGCCGGCCACGCTGGCCGGCGACATGGCCCCCGCCATCAGAAACGGCGTGACGATCAGCGGCTGGCGGGCGCGCGCATAGACCTTGATGCAGCCCAACATGCGGTCATCGTGGCGGCGCGGGCTGCTGACGTTGATCAACGAAAGCACCACCGACTGCTGCTGCATGGTCTCTTTGCCAAAGAGGATTTCACACATCTTAACGGCGTCGGCTGCGTTCCACGGCTCGGTAACCGAGCCCATAAAGGCTTTGTCACTATATTTTATATGCGCAAAAATCATGTCCAAATGGCGCGTAGGCACCGGCTCATCGTTGGGTTCGCAGACGGTGCCGCCCGAGTGGTGCAGATAGGGGCTCATGTAGGTCAGCTTGACAAAGTTGTGAAAGTCCGCCAGCGTCCCCTCGCGGCGACCGCGGTCGGCATCCTGCACAAAGGGCGGGCCATAGACCGGTGCAAAGACCGAGCGATTGCCGCCAATAGTGACGTTATTGGCCGGATTGCGCGCAATTTGGGTGAACTCGGCCGGCGCCATGGACAGATACTTCATCACCAGCTCTTCGTCCATATAAACAATGTCGCCCTCCACGCGGGCGCCGTGCGCAGCCAAAATATCGCGGCATTCTGCATCGTAAAAAGCAATGCCCTGTTTGGACAGAATCCACATCGATATATCGTGGATGCGCTGCACCTGCGCATCGCTCAGGAGGGCCATGCGCGGCACCTGATATTCGATCTGCTGCATTTTGTGGATGGCGGCGGCGCTGCGCCGTTCACGGCGTTCGCGGCGGCGCGTGGTTTCGGCAACTGCACTCATATTGAATGTTCCTCTCTGAAACATGTAGGGCAAGCTTTTTAGCTTGCCTGGACAACTTAAGTAAAACCAAGATTTTTTGAAATATTGATCAACAGATTACACAGATGAAAAAGATTTTTTCTCTTCGTAATCTATGTAATCTGCATAATCTGTTGATCACGAAGTGGGTGCTATGCACCATCAATTCTTCTTTTGTTTCACTTAAATTGTACTCAAAAATTCGGTTTGAAAACGGCGAATATGTTGCTGCATTAGCTGGCCTGCTGCGGGGCCGTTGCGCGCTTGAATCGCCTCTAAAATTAGATTGTGTTCGTCAATGGCTTCCTGCAGCCCGCTCACCCGGTGGATCGACACATTCCACAAGCGCAGCACGTGTCCATAGAGCCGTTCCAGCATCTCTTCCAAAAATTCGTTGTGCGCCGCCTGCGCGATGAGCATGTGCAGTTGGTGATCGGCGGCCAGCATTTGGCGGTTGTCGCCTTCGGAACGCAGCAAAAGCGCGTCCTGCATCAGGCGCGTCATCTGCTCAAGTTGCTCCGCGGTGGCCCGCTCGGCGGCCAATCGACACGCCAACCCTTCCAACTCAATGCGGATTTCATATATTTTTTGCAGATCGGACAGGTTGAGGTCGGCAACCAGCGTGCCGCGGCGGGGCAGGATCACCACTAGGTTTTCCATGGCCAACCGGCGCAGCGCCTGCCGCACGGGGGTAAGCCCAATGCCCAGATCGCGCGCCAGCGCGGATTCATCGATGAGCGCCGCTGGGGGGAGGACCAATGAAATAATTTTCTCTTTGATCAGCCGATAGGCGGTAGCGCTGAGAGACGCCTCTTGCTTGCGCTGCTGCGAGGATGCCGCCAAAATAGAAGTGGAAAGCATGGCCAATGCCTTAAACTTGACGACCTCACCGAGGGATGGTAAGGTAAGAGACGCCTGTGCCTGATATTTCACTGAAATTTCTGTGAAATATTAGATTTGCAAACTATATCAGATTTGGGCCAAAAGTCAATCCCCCAAAATTGATCCAATGCAATCATAGTCTTGAGAGAGATTCAGCTAGAGAAAGGAGTTGTATGCGCTTACAAACGCAAGCCGCCGACGAATGGACTATTCACGAGGAGGAACTGAGCGTACTGTTAGCCGAAATTGTTGAATCTGATTTGAGCAATATCAATATCAGCGAAACTGAACTCCCCCAAATTGACTTGAGTCATGTCAAACTGCATAACGCCGATCTAAGCTATGCCAATTTGCAAGGCGCCATCCTGCGGGGCAGCGACCTGGCGGGAGCGGTAGCTGTGGGCGTTAATTTGTCTGCCGCCAAAATAGGGCAGGCCAATTTGGCTTCTGCAAATTTGTGTGGCGCCAATCTGCGCCACGCCTCGCTGCGCGACGCTGACTTAAGCTCCGCGTCACTGATGTGGGCCAATTTGCATGACGCCAACCTCTACGGCGCCAATCTGCGCTACGCCAACCTTTGTTGGGCCAATCTAACAGACAGCAATCTCACTGACGCTAATTTGCGCGGCGTCAAATATAACATGCACACCCGTTGGCCGGATGGGCTTGAGTTACAATTGGATAAGGCGCATGTTGTGGCCAACTATTATTAGCTTTTAGCGCACGGGGTTGGTGGGGCGTACGAATGTCAACGGTGGTCAATTCGGCGCATGACAATTTGTATCAGGACGGTGCAATCACATGCTGAATAGAGTAAACTTGCCATTGTTGCATACCTGTGATATTACATGTAGGCTGAAAGAGTGATGATTTTCAAAATCATTTTTCCACGTTCTACGAATCAAAATTTTTCTGCCTCACGTACAAGCATCTAAAACTTTGTTCCTTACCCAGTAACTCCCGATTGGGTATCCATTACAGATAATTGTCACAGATAATTGTCGAGATGCACAAGCTTTAAGATGCATCGGAATCGTGTTTTTCATGCATCCATTTCAGAACTACTATTGAGAGGAACTTCTATGAATCGTAAAATTACACAGAAGCAGATGGAAAAGGTACACGTCCGTATTCACAACGTTCGATCAGCTCCGGCGAGGCGCATCTCGCAAGCGATTTCCTGCCTACAACCACGCTGTTGAGCATGTCGGTAGGCGCCGCGCAGCTCGCTTGCCGCGTGCAGTGGCGCGGCCGGCCCCGCATCGCCCACCACCGGTGGTGATGCCGCCGCAGCTCCGGCAGCGACAGGCGGCGGTAATGGCAACGGCTCGCTGCGCAATCAGCCATGCTGCTGCAACAGATCGACCATCCGGCGCGCTTTAGCTGGGTGGAAGCGGCCAATGTGGCCCGCCAGGTCGGCGAATATTTGACCGAGACTGGTTCGGACAACTTGACCCGTCCCTATCTGCTGGATAGCTGGGAAGCCAATGATGACGTGACCGAATGGACGCTCAACCTGAAGCAGGGCATTAAATTCAACAATGGCGACGAGCTGACCGCGGATGACGTCATGTTTAGCTTTAGCCAGTGGCTCGATCAGGATATTGGTTCCTCCATGCTGGGTCTGCTCTCTTATTTGGACGGCATGAATGGCGTCGAGAAAGTGGATGATTACACCATCAAAATGCATCTCACTTCCGGCAATATCGGCGTGCCGGAACATCTCTTCCACTACCCGGCCATTGTGCTGCACCGCAACTTTGAGGGTGACTACATCAAGCAGCCCATTGGCACCGGCCCCTTTACGCTGGCCGAATACAACCAGGACGAGCGCGCTGTGCTCAAGGCGCGCAGCGACTATTGGCGCATGGGTGAAGACGGCAGCCCGCTGCCCTATCTAGATGAGATTGTTTACGTCAATCTGGACAAAGACGCCACTGTAGCCGCCATGCTGGGTGGCCAGGTGGACAGCATCTACAACCCCGGCCCCAGCCAGTGGCAGGCCACGAAAGATTCACCCGACTTCAACGTGATTCCGGCCAGCACGGCGCAGACCATTGTGCTGCGTATGCGCGTGGATCTGGAACCGTGGGATGATAATCGCGTGCGCACCGCGCTGAAGATGTGCCAGGATCGCGAGAAGATTTTGCAGCTTGCCTACTTTGGCCAGGGCGATCTGGGCATTGACGCCCACGTGGCGCCGGTGCATCCGGCCTATGCCGAAAAGCCAATTCCGGCCTACGATCCCGATGGCGCCAAAGCGCTGTTGGAAGAATATGCCGCCGAAAAGGGCATTGAGCTGCCGCTGGCTGTAACGCTGGCCACCAAGAACGATCAGGCCGAGCCGGAAATGGCGCAGGCACTCAAAGAGCTGGCCGCTCCGGCGGGCTTTGATATTACGCTCGATATTACCGAGCCCGGCGGCTATTGGGATCGTTGGACCGAGGTCGACCTGGGTTTGACTTCGTGGACCCACCGTCCGCTGGACACCATGGTGCTGCCGCTGGCCTATACGGAAGCCGCCATTGGCAACTGGAACGAGACGCGCTGGACCGACGAAGAGTTTGAGACGCTGTTGCGCCAGGCCGAAGCCACGCTGGACGTGGAAGCGCGTCGTGATCATGTCCCAAATTGAGGACATTATGCAGGAGGCGCGGCCCCATTCTGGCATTAGCCACTGGCGCAGCGTTTGGAACGTGCGCGCAATAACTTTGAAAATGTCAAAGCGCATCCGACTAGCCACTGATCTGCTCTACGATGTGGAAGAACGATGCCTAGTCTGAGCCGTGTAACAGAGCGCCAGGGGTGGCGGTCGCAGTTCCGGTCGTCACCCCGCCCCTTCTCTTGCTTCCCAATAAACCTTATGTTCCGATTCACTGACTGCTTATAGTCTGCTCTCTGCCATTATAACCATGTTCCTCGTCTCGCTGCTGCTCTTCTTTATGGTGAGATGTGCGCGGCGACGTAACCATCAAGATATTGGGAATTGAGTCCACCCAAGCACTTAACGCGTCCTATCGCAATCAGTTGGGGCTCAATCAGTCGCCCGCTCCTGCGCTACTTTACGTGGCTGGTGGGGAACGATTGGTGGCTCCGGGATCGATGAATGGCGCGCTGGTTTCCGTGCATAATCCGCAAACCAATAGGCCCGAATGGGTGGTGCAACAACGAACTTCAATGACGAATTGCTGCGCTGGCAAATGGAAAGGCGGCGCACTCTTTGAATTGGTGCGTCAAGAAGACAGCTCCACCATCAAACGCCCGGCGCCGGATGACATCTGGACCGCGAACGAAAATGGCATCCCCGAATTTTGGGGGGTGAACAATAACAACAGCGTAGTGCGCTGGATACAGGGGAAGGCGCCACCATCCAGGTGCTCAAAGCTGGCTTTAAACGAAGAAGGCGATAGTCCCGTTGAGTTTATTCCGCTTTCAAAAAGGATTGATTAAAACGGCGACCCCGGCGAGTCGCTGCACGGTCGGCCCGTGGCGGCCTCTTTGCCCGGGCGCATCCAAAAGACCGGCGTGCTGGCCATGCTGGCCTTTGTGGTGGTGATGCCGCTGGCGCTGCTTTTACGGCATTATTGCCAGGATCAACGAGGGGCGGGCGGCGGATCGGGTCATTTCCATCACCGGCTTGGCTTTGACCGCCACCCCGAATTTGTCACTGGCGTGGTGCTGATTTTGGTCTTTGGCATTTGGCTGAAATGGCTGCGAAACCGTTTCTGGTCTTCTTTTTCCGATCAGTCCATCCTCGAACTGCTGACGAGCTGGGACGACGCCAGAAATATTGGTACTGCCCGTCATCACGTTGACCGCCATCGAGCTGGGCTACGTGGCGCGCGCGGCTTACGCACCAGCATGGTCGAGGTGATGAACTCTTCCTATGCGCTGCAGTATCATCAAGGGCATGCCCTATAGCGGGTGGTGCTGCGCCACGCCGTGCGCAAGCGCGCTCGTGCGCCCATTACGGTGATCATGCTGCACGTCAACTGGTTAGTGGGCGGCATTGTCATTGTGGAAGTGGTCTTTGGGTATCCCGGCTTGGGTACCTATATTTACGACTCGGCCATCTTTGGTGATTTCAACGCCATTGGAGACCGCCGCCGTCACCGTGGCCATCGCCGTGATCCGCGTATTATTGGCGACGTGGCCTACGTATTGCTGAATCCGCGTATTCGATGCGCGTAGGGAATGCGTGTTGCGTATGCGTGTACCGGTCGAGAAGTTTGTTTGATTTCGGGCGGCGCTGGCTCGTTCATGTGGCCTCTCCTCCCCCTTGACGCACATTGTGCGTCTTACCCCCTCCTCTCCGCCTAAGCGAAGCTGTTAGCGCATGGAGGAAGGGAGGGCCAGGGAGAGGCCTCCAACTGGGAAAATTCTATGGCGGTAGCAAGAACAGACAACGACAATGGGCGTGGGCGGCCAACGGCGGACATGGCATCGCTATTGGCGCAAGCACGCTGATAATTTTCCCGAATCCCGTGTTGGCACAATCGGTTTTAGCCATTGTGCTTGCAGTTCTTGCTGGCCCTGCACTTTCGGTGGTGTGGACGCCATTTCCGCCCAATGCGTCGGACTTTGAGCAGAACCTGTGGCCCAACGCCATCAACTGGCTGGGAACCGATCATCTGGGAAACGACTTGCTTTCCCGCTTGATGACCGGCGCCCGATGATTCGATGGAAGCACGGCTGCCGGGCGGGTTTGTCATCCCCGGCGGCGTGGCGATTTGGGCGTTTTTTGGTTCGTTGGTCTTAGGCGTCGCTCTGGGGTTGACCTCCGGTTATTACGGTGGTTGGACCGACCAAGTGATTATGCAGCTTGCGGATGCGCTCATTGCCTTTCCGCGCATTATTCTGTATTTGGTGGTGATTGCCGCCCTGGGCCAGGGTGACTGGGTGGTGATCATCGCCATTACCGTGACCGGCGCTCCCGGCGTGGCGCTTGGCCCGCAGCTTGGCGCTCGACATCAAAAACCGCGATTACGTGCTGGCGGCGCAAGCGCGGTGAGAGCGCCTTCTATATTATGTTCCGCGAAATTTTGCCCAACGCCCGTGGCCGCTCTGGTGGACGCCATGCTGCGCGTCGGCGCTGCCATCTTTGCCATTGCCACGCTGGGTTTTCTGGGCATTGGTCTGCCGCCACTTGACCCCGACTGGGGCAATATGGTCAACGAAAGCGTAGCTACATTTTCAACAACCCCTACGCCGTGCTCTGGCCATCTCTAGCCATTGCCACGCTGGTCATCGGCCTGAATCTGTTTGCCGATGGCTTGAATGAAGAACCAGCCGCTATCAGCGGTGAAGATGACCGGGTGATATGGTGGACTGAGCCTGTCGAAGTCACCATATCACCAATCACCCTGGCTCCCACACAAAGATTGAGTTACAACAAAACCATGACATCATCAACCGTTCTTTCCGTCAAAGGTTAGCCATTGCCTACAAAGTGCTTGGGGGCGAGATTGAAGCCGTCCAAAACGTCTCGTTTGACCTGCACGAAGGCGAAAGCCTGGGGCTGGTGGGTGAATCTGGCTGTAGCCAACAACACGGTGGCCTGGTCGCTGGTCAACTTTCTGGGACGCAATGGCTACGTTAAGCACCAGCATTTTGTTCCGGGCGAAGAACTGACCGGACGCACGCCCGAAGAGCTGCGGCAGGTTGCGCGGCGACCGCATCACCATGGTTTTCAGGACCCCATGCAGGCGCTCGATCGTCTGTACGGCTGGGCGATCAGCTCAACGAAGTGCTCACCGTGCATCAAAACCTGAGTGAAGACGGCGCGCACGCACTGGAGATGCTGGAGCGGGTGCACATGCCCGACCCGGCCAGCGTCATGCGGCGCTATCCGCACCAAATTTCCGGTGGACAGCAGCAGCGCGGTGGTCATCGCCATGGCGCTGCTCAACAATCCGGCGCTGCTCGTATGGATGAACCGACCACGGCGCTGGATGTAACCGTGGAAGCCGCCGTGCTCGATCTGATCACCGAATTGCGCCACGACTTTAATATGGCCTCTTTATCAGCGCCTACAATTTGGGCGTGGTGGCGCGCGTCTGCAACCGGGTGGGCGTCATGTATGCCGGCGAAATGGTGGAACGAACTGCGTATGATGCTAAAAATCCGCGCCATCCGTATACGCAAGGGCTCATTCGCTGCGTGCCGCGGTTGGGCGCCGATAAGGCCAGCAGCATGCTCTATCCCATTCGCCGGGCGCGTTCCGCCGCCCAACCAGCGACCGTCTGGCTGCGTTTTCAGCCGCGCTGCGATTATGCGCAGGATCAGTGCGTGGCCGAACGCCCGGCGCTACCGCTGCACGCTGGGCGCTGACTTCGCAAAGCTCGAAACCCACAACGTCAGTTGCCACTTTGCGGAAGATATTGTCTTTGCCGACTGGCAGCCGCCGGCCGATTTGGAGCTGCCCGTGCAAAAGAGTGCAGCTGCCGCAACCGGCCAGGAACCCATCATTTTTGGATGTGGACGCGCTGAAAAATATTATGACGTGCGAGGCAATTCGCTGCTGGATCTCTTTGGATTGGGGAGAAGCGGCAGGTAAAGGCAGTCGACGGCATTTCGTTTACCGTGCCGCGCGGCATGACGTTGGGGATTGTGGGCGAATCTGGCTGCGGCAAAAGCACGCTGGTCAAAACCATTATCGGGCTGGAAAGCGCCACCGATGGCCAGGCCGACTTTCCTGGGCTTTGACATCACCAAAAAGATCTAAACAGGCGCGATGCCGAGCTAATGGAAGAGCTGCAAATGGTCTTCAAAAAACCCGACTCGACCATGAATCCCTCTTACACCGTGGGTCAGCAGATTGGGCGTCCGCTGCTGCGTTTTAGCCGAGCCAAGAGCAGGTGCGGGCGGAGGTCGTCAAGCTGCTGCTCGGTGCGTCTGGGCGAGAACCCGCGACCGTTTGCCGCGCCAGCTCAGCGGCGGCGAGAAACAGCTGCGTGGGCATTGCGCGCCCTGTACGCGGCCCGATCTGGTGCTCTGTGATGAGCCGGTGAAGCGCGCTGGATGTGTCGGTGCAGGCCGCGGTGCTCAATCTGCTGCTGGAAATTCAACGGGAATACAACTCGACGCTGCTCTTTATTGCCCACGATCTGAGCGTGGTGCGCTTCTTCTCTGACTACATTGCCGTCATGTATCCTGGGCGAAATTGTGGAAATTGGCCCCGCCGCCGCCATTTACGCCCCGCCCTATCACCCGTACACCGAAGCGCTGCTCTCAGCAGTGCCCATCCCCCGACCCCGATGCCGAACAGAAGCACATCCGCCTGCGCAGTTCGGTGCCATTATCCAACCCGCCCAGCGGCTGCCGCTTCCACACCCGCTGCCGCGCCGCCAGAAATTGCTGCCCGACGGCGGCAAAATCTGCACGGAGCAAGATCCCCGCGGCAGCAGAGCCATACCGGTCACCGCATCTATTGCCACATCCCCGTCGAACAGTTGGCCGAGTTTGACCCGGTGATTACGACCGTGGCGGCCTATGAAGCTGTCTGCTGTGTAAGGTAAATCCAATGAACACCATTGCCCCACTAGCCCTCCCCGAAATTCTCGATCTGGCGTAAGCGCTGCTTGCTGCGCAACGGCACGGCACGGCCGTCACCGGTAATGGCCCCACGGTCCAGCACGGCGGGCTGCGACGGCTCCTATTCGCACGGGCTGTTTCGCATTCCGGGCTATGTGGCGTCGCTGCGTAGCGGCAGGTGAACGGCCGCGCCAATCCGCAAGCGGAGATGATCGCCGCCATTGTGCGCATGGATGGCGACAATGGCTACGCCGCTGGCCATTCGAAGCGGCATCCCCGTTTTTGGCCGACGCCGCGCATAAAGTTAAACGTTGCCGCCTGGGCATCACCAATACGTATCACTTTGCCGCGCTCTGGCCCGAGACCGAAGCGCTGGCCGAGCGCGGATTGGTGGGGCTGGCCTGCACCGCGTACAAGCCCACGGTGGCACCGCACGGCGCCAAAAAGCCGCTCTTTGGCACCAATCCGCTGGCCTTTGCCTGGCCGCGGCCGGGCCAACCGCCGCTGGTATTCGACATGGCCACCTCGGCCAAAGCATTGGGCGATGTGCAGATTGCAGCGCGCGATGGTCATGCCGTGCCGCTGGGGACCGGGCTGGACGCCGACGGCAATCCCACCACCGACCCGGCCCGAATTGCCAATGGCGGCGTGCTGCTGCCCTTTGGCGGCTACAAGGGTTCGGCCATTGCCATGATGGTGGAATTGCTCTGCGCGGGCATGGTGGGCGAGCGCTTCAGCTTTGAGGCGGCCAAAGTGGATAACAACGACGGCGGGCCGGCGGGCGGCGGTGAGTTTTTGCTGGCCATGTCGCCAGCAATTATGGCCGGACCGGATTGGGCGGATCATGCCGAGGGCTTTTTTGCTGAATTGACCGGGCTAGAGGGCGTGCGCCTGCCCGGCCAGCGTCGCCATGAGAATCGGCTGTCCACGGCGCCGCGGCCGATCAATGCGGAGCTGGTGGAGAAGATTCGGAGTCTGTGTGATTGAACTGCAAATGGAACGCAGATTGGACAGATGGAATAGATTTGCGCAGATTTTCTGTTCACAAGATAGTGAAACGTGGGCGCCATCAAATTTAAGATGCACTATCCTCGCCCAGAATCTGTTCGATTGCCCCGCGCAAGGGCGGCACAGCTTCAACCGCGGTTTTCCAAATGGTTTCCACATTGATGCGAAAGTATTGGTGGCTCACCACATTACGCATGCCGATCATCTGGGACCAAGGGACGTCAGGATAACTCTCCTGCAATTCTGGGCTGATATGATTGGCTGCTTCGCCAACGATCTCCAATAGACGTTCGATGACGAGGCGTTTTTCCCAATCATTACGAAAGCGCGTCAGAGAATAACCGGTCAATGCTTTCTCGATTTTGTCGATGGCATCCAAGATGTGTGTGAGCCGCGCTCGGTCATCAACCGTGAGCATTGCTCACCTCTAAATTGACGCTACTTTCTGCGGCATCATAAAGAACAATTAGATCATTGGCCATCGACTGGCGTATAAACGGATATGCGTCATCAATGGGAATCAGATCGACAGAACGCCCCAACGCCGCCGCCATGGCCAGTTGAGAACCCACGAGATCAAACAGGTTAATCGGTTTGCCAAAGCGCACTGCCAGGTCCACATCGCTCTGTGGCTGGGCGTTTCCGCGCGCCATAGAGCCAAAGAGGGCAAGCCAAGTTATGTCGTGCGCTTTGGCGATTTGAATTAGTCTTTCGCGGTCGATTTGGGCAAGTGTGGCCATACGTCTTTGGGGTTGGAAAAAGCATACGTTGACAGGCAAACGCTTTTGCTAAGCGCATTGTTCAATCATTCGCGACGTTATGCAGACATTTTAGCACAAAAACATACTACAGAATGAATTCTGTGTCTGCCTGTAACTACTAAGCCACTCGAGGCCTGAGCCTGTCGAAGGCCGGGTTCCCTTCGACAGGCTCAGGGAACGGGTTGGTAGTTACGTCTGCCACGGGAAACTGGTTTTAACCGGTTAGACGCTGCCATGATAACGTGATAAATCACGTTATCATGGCAGGTTGAAGTCATTGCTGGCTCATCCTCATCTCGCTCGTTGTGTCAAAAAAGTAGAGTTTCTCCAGCGGCAGCACGGCCTCCACCGGCTGACCGCCATAAACCGCCACGTTGAGTGTGCTGCTGGCGGCAAAGCTGTGGCCATCCGCCGTGCGCAAATAGACAAGCTGCGTGCGATTGGCAAAATCGGGCTCCACCACTTCGGCCACGCCATGCAGCCCGCCAGCCCGCCGCATCATCCTCATCATCCATCACCAAAGCGCGCCGCATCGGGCCGAATGCCCACGGTGATCGGTTGGCCATTTTGCACGTGATTGCAATTCATCCGGCAGCGGCCACGTCTCGCCCGCCGCGTGCAGCGCACCATCATCCACCACGCCGGGCAGCAAATTCATGGGCGGGCTGCCCAAAAAACCAGCCACAAAGAGATTGGCCGGTCGTTCCATGAGCTCCTGAAACGCGCCCACCTGCTCCACGCGTCCGCCGCGCATGACCGCAATCTGATCGCCCAGCGTAATGGCCTCAGTCTGGTCGTGGGTGACGTAGAGCGCCGTAATGGCAAAGCGGCGCAGCAGCCGCTTGATCTCAATGCGGGTTTGGGTGCGCAATTTGGCATCCAGATTGGAGAGCGGCTCGTCAAAGAGGAAGAGCTGCGGGTTGCGCACAATGGCGGCCGATGGCCAGCCGCTGCTGCTGCCCGCCCGAAAGCGTCCCCGGCTTGCGGGCCAGCAACTGCTTAAAGCCAATGCCCATAATTTCCGAGGTGATGCGAATGCGCTCTTCAGCTTCGGCATCGGCAATTTTGCGCACGCGGAAGAAAAAGGAGAGGTTGCCCTGGCCTTCAAAGTGGGGATAGAAGCGCGTAATTCTGGAAGACCATGCCGATGTGGCGATCTTTGGCCGGCACATCCTGCATGGGGCGGCCGTCGAAATAGAGGTTGCCGGTGTACTCGCCGTCCAGCCCGGCGGCCACGCGCAGTAGCGTGCTTTTGCCGCAGCCCGACGGGCCGACGATGGCCAATGTCTGTCCGTTGGGGATGGTCAGATGGACGTTGTCCAGCGGCCACAGCGCCGGACGCGTCGTTTTCGTCATCGAAGTTGCGCCCCATGTCGGCCGGGCGCAGGGATGGGATGGAGGCAGTAAAGCGGCGGGAGACGCCTTCGAAGCGGATGGTTGCCATAGTTTACGCCACGGCAAATTCAGTATGCGGGCGCATTTTAGGCGGCTGAAAACCCAACACAATATCCTCATGCGGTACGCCGCGCGCCAGCAGTTCGTTGGCCATGCCGTCTTCGGTCATGTCTTCTTCAATCCAGATTTTGCCGTCGCGAATGGAAATGTGGATGTCTGTGTATTTGTAATGTTGGGTTGGCGACCATCCAATGCGGCGCAGAATATAATGTCCGTGCTCATCATCAAAAGCTACGGCTACTTCAAAATCGGGCGGGGATAACCCATCAGGAATTCAGCGTATTCCGTAATTGCTTCTTTAATAATCTTTTGATATTCATTTATTCGATCCATTGCGAAATCTCCTCCTGGTTGGTATCCACAACCAAAAGCTTGATACGATACCTCTGAATGGCATATTCTGCCCCGCTTTGCAGAAAATAATCCTTATAAGCATCTCTTCCAATGCCCAAATAAAGGGTGTAGTCGAGCTGGTTCAAAATCAGCGCATCTTGGTACATTTGATATTGCCCAATGAAGCTTGCTGTAATTCGCGGACGAACGAATTGCCCGACGAAACGACTTGATTTCAACGACGATGCGAAACTCAGCTTTTCCATCGATGTCAATTTCCTAGCGGCAAGATCCGCACGTAATGCAAAGTTTTTGAAGTCAAGCCGAAACGGATCGGCCACAATGGTCCAACCATCTTTTTCGAGCGCATTTCCGACTGCATTGTGAATTAGATCTTTTGCCATGTCTAAATTGTACGCTGCATGAGTTATCCGTCAAACGTGATGTAAATTCAGCTCTTTTACGGCGGCAAAATGCGCAAAATCGCCACGCCATCCCCGCTCATAAACCACCTCCAGCGCGGCGATTGACGCAACTGTGCCAGATCCAATCGGCGGATCAAAGTTGCCGCCCAGCACGCCCAAATAGATATATTGAATGCCCATATTATAGAGCGTATCCAGCGCGTCCAAATTGCTCTTCAATGCCTCGACCGCCCGCGACTGTTGCAGCACTTGCTCCTGATAGTCAAAGTCAGCGGCGTTGATCGGCATGGCGCTGGCGGTGGTGTGGCGACCCGTAAAATAAGGAATCCAATAACCGCCGTCGGTGCCGTGGGGCGCGTTAGCCAGCCAAAAATAGGTGTTGATGGCAAAGGCAGCATCGGGCGGCGTGTTTTCGTTGATCCAGCGCATGGCGGTCAGATCGCCCGGCTGCACAAAAAAGCGAAACGGCTCCCACGTGTTGATGCGCAAGCGCGCCGCCGGCAGCGCCAGGATCAGCACCAGCGCGGCGATGCCCATGCTGGTCCGGCGCTGCCCATTGCCCGGCAGCATCCGCACAATTTCAGCTACCCCCGCACCGGCCAGCAGCCCGATGGGCAGATAAAACAGGATGAGCACGGCGCCCAGATTGGTAATGCGCAGCATGGGAATGTTGAGAACATAGAGCATGCCCATGCCGTAAAGCGCCGCCATCAAAGCACGCTTTGCACGGTGAAAGGGTTGCGCCGCCACAGACCCACCATCCCCAGCAGCGCCACCGCTGCCGCCATCCACCACGAGATGCCGATCAGATACGGAAAACCAGCCCAGTCAAAGCTATAGTAGGTGCGCACAACTTCCGCCATCTGTTCCGGCGTGATCATGTTTTGCGGCGTGCGGTGCAGCGTAATATAGCGGCTGAGCGCGGTCCACAGCACGGGCAGAATCAACAAGAGCGACATGGCGCCCACGGCCACCGTACCCCCAATGAACGCCCCCAATGCCCGCCCGCGCAGCCGCCAGAGGATGGTCAAGATGCCGATGGCCAGCAGCGGTGCGTAAAAGCCGCCACCCGAAAGTGAATCAGAAAGACGCCCGCTGTTAGCAGGCCGCTCAAGAGCGCACCCCAGGCTATGTGGGCCCGACGTGACGTGCTCTCACCGCGCACCGCCCCAATCGGCCACCGTGTGCAGCGTCACCACCCAGGCGATAAGCAGCAGCGATTGGCTGGCGCCTTGCGTGTAGCGTCCCCAGTTGGCGTAGAGCGCCGGCTGGTGCAGAAAGAGCCCGGCGGTGGCGGCGCCCGCCAGCGCACCACTGCGCCGAACCCATTGAGGCTGCCCCGGCGCGGCTGGAAAAACAACCGTATCCAAAGCCAAATATACACCCACTCCGCACAGCCCATTGAGCGCCTGCGCACTCCATACCAGCGCCATCTGCGATGAGACGCCGGCTAGCCATTGCAGCGTGGCGGCGTGGGCATAAAGGCCCAAGTGATACATGTCCATCGTAATGGGAAAATAGGGCTCCAGGCTGTGGGCCAGTTGCCCCTGCTCGGCGGTCATGCGGGTGAGCAGGGCGTGGTGCAGCGAATCGGTCCAGGCCGGGTAGGGGTGCAGATGGGCAAACCAGAGCCGGCTAAAGAGGGTAATGCCAAAGATGGCCATCGCACACCATTCCAGCCCATCCAACGCCAAAAGCTGTCGCCATTGGCCGCGCAGTCGGATGATTATGACGACGGCGCATAGGGCCAGCAGGCCCGCCATCATGATCGCATTGAAGCGCACCATCGGCAGCCAAAATCGCAAAGCATAAAAGAGCGCCGGATAAAACGCGCCGCTCAGCCCGACCATGATGCAGAGGCGCGGCAGCCCCGTCCAGCGCGTCCACAGGCTGCTGACGGCCAATAGCGCGCCGCCGGGCAAGAGAAACATAGCCGTCAGCGCCAGCAATAAACGAAGCTCAATCAACATGCATAACCTTGATCTGCGGTTTCCCAATTAAAAAGAGTCCGCCGCTTGCAGACGGACTCTCATGCTTGAAATGCACCATTATACTCTGCTCTGAATGAAAACCGGGGTCTTGTTTCTGACTGAATCTCCAGTAGAAAGCTCCAGTTTTCATCACAACCGCAGTATAATGCTCTACACATTCGTCGGATGAAGCTCGGTGTGCAGTTCTTCACGAATTACACGTCGCAAGGTTTCTTCCATATCCGCTTGTACAACTGCCCGACGTAGAGCTTCGTTGATTAAGGCCTGATATCCGCTCTCACCCGCCTGAGCCTTGAAGTATTCAATTAGTGCCGTGTCCAAACGAATAGTTATTTTTTGTTGAGGGGGGACCGGCTGCAATCCAACTCGGAACTTCGCTCGATCTAGATCAGCTTGAGTTACTTTGGGGTATTCATCCTCAAAATCAAGCTCTTCATCAAGTTGATCATCAAAAGTTGGAGAAGAAAAGGTGTTGATCATCTAAATTTCGCTGTTTAAGGGTAGCTTGCCGTTTTGGCTCGTGCCAAGTGAAACGCATGAAACAATTATGCCTAGAAATTGTACCAGTGTCAATAATTCTGACAGATGGCCCTTGCGGTTTCCGTATATCTTTGACTGATCTGTTTTGACTTTGGGTAAGGCCTGCCATAGTATAGAACTGTTATTATTGAACGACAATTTCTATATGTCAGAAACCTTCAATGGACAGATCAGAATTCACCCGCGACCATAAATCGGTCGTTTCCTATCGCCCCACCGCCCGCTATTGGCTCTATGCCGCGGCAGGCGCCATGATTGCGCTGCTTTACGGCTGGGAACTGATCGGCGTGTTACGTGGACCCTTTCAGATATCCGCTTTCATGGAACGGCTGCTTTTTTTCGGTGTCGGATTGGGCCTGTTGGGCTGGGGTCTGTTTACAGCGCGTAGCTATGTGGATTTGACCAAAGATTGTCTGATTTGGCGCAAGCCGATAGGACCGCCCGTTACTGTTCAATTTCGCCAACTGATCAGCGCATCCGAAGCCGGTCGCTTTGGCGCTTCATTGGCGCTGCTCTATCACCCTCTGCGGCCAGATGGACTGGTCGATCTGGATGACGCCCGCTCGCTCTTTTTGCCCACCGTCGGGGAACAGGACGCGCTGCTGGCGCGGCTGCAGGAGAAGATCCCCACATGATGCCCATTGCGCCCGATATCATCATCCGGCCTATGGGAAGGGACGATGCCGCCGCACTGGCCGAATTTCTCAACCCCGCTTTCACCGCCATTGCCTACAACCTACCCATGAATGAGGCTCTGGCGCGCGAATTTATCTTTGAGCCGGGGCCGCTGACGCTCTACCCCGTGCGCTGGCAGCGCCACATGCATTTGGGCGCGTGGCGGGCGCGTCAGCTCGTGGGTTTTTTGGATGCCGCCACTGGCTTGGACAGCGACCACCAAACCAGCCCCGACTATGAACCTTTGGGGCTGCTGCGCTTTCTGGCGCTGCCCGAACGACCGGACCTGATCGAACCGGTGGGCATTGCGTTGCTCCAGGCTGCAGAGCGCTTCTGGCTGGATGTGGGGACGCGGCATATTCAGGCGTTTCATTTGAGCACCGGCTATCCGACATTCCAGGCCGGCGCCGGCGTGCTGCCCAACGAATGGACGGCCCATTTTCGCCTGCTGACCATGACGGGCTATGTGTTGCGCCAGCGTTATCAGCGCTTTGTACGCCAGCTTGGCCCAATGATTGAAGAAGAGGCGCCGCGGGCCGATGTGAGCATTGCACTGGGCGGCAACCGCAACGCGCGCACCTATCAGATCTACCACCGGCGCATTGACCGTATTGGCGCCGGACAGGTCATCGGCGTGCAGTCGCAGAACGTGGACCGGCCTGGACCAGTCGAGGCGCCGGACCCGCGACCGTCGACCCCCACCCGCTCACGCCCTGACGGCCTTGATGACAAACCGGTGCGCGTGGCCCACGTGACAAACTTGTATATTGAAGAGGCGTGGCGCGGCCAAAATATTGGCAAATGGATGTTGCGCCGCATGATCAACGACGCCACCATCCAGGGCTATGACCAAATGATCGCCTATCTGCCCCAGAGCCGGCACGTGGCGTGGAGCTTGCTGACGCAGCAGGGATTTGTGGAAACGACCTATCGCGGCTACTCTATGGACAAAGTGTTGACAGAATGAGCGGGTTGAGCAGAGATGCACATATTGTTTGTGACGGGGGAATATCCGCCCATGCAGGGGGGAGTGGGCGCCTATACCGAGCAATTGGGGCTTGCCTTGCGGGCGCAGGGGGCGCAAGTTTCGGTGCTGACCAGCGCCCGCGCCAAGACACTTGACAGCGCGCATCCCTCCGCCGGAATATCAGTTTACCCCGTTTTTGAACATTGGGGGATTTCAATTTGGTCAGCGGCGCCTAAGTGGGCGGCGAAGCTGGGAGCAGATTGGCTGCATGTGCAGTATCAGACCGCAGCCTTTGGCATGAATCCGGCCATCAATTGGGCGCCCTGGTTTTGGCGGCGGCGCATACGGGTCGCCTGGACCTATCACGATCTGCTGCCACCCTATTTGTTTCCCAAGGCAGGTCATGCTCTGCGCACCTGGGTGACCGAGCGTCCGGCGCATTTGGCCCATTTGCCCATTGTGACCAACGCCGGGGATTTTCAGCAGCTTGCGCCCAAGGCGCCCAATTTGCAAAAGATCCCTATTGGCAGCAATATCCAGGGCGCCGTGTTTTCGTCCGCCGAACGCCAGGCGCGGCGAGCGCAGCGTGGGTATGCTGAAAATGCGCTAGTGGTCGGCTACTTCGGTTTTCTCAACCGCAGCAAGGGCGGCTTGACGTTGATCCACACGCTGGATCGGCTGCGCCAGACCCACCCCGATGCGCACCTGCTCATGATCGGCGAGCGCGTAGGGGCGTCCGACCCGACCAACTTTGCCTATTTGCAAGAGGTGGAAGCGCTGATTGCCGAAGGCCGCCTCACGGAGCGCGTCCATTGGACCGGACGCCAAGACGATGCCGAGGTGAGCGCGGACCTGGCCGCCTGTGACGTGCTCTTTATGCCCTACGAAGATGGCGCCAGCCTGCGCCGCGGCACGCTGATGGCCGGGCTGGCCAATGGCTGCGCTATCGTGACCACTACGCCGCAAGCGCCACTGCCCGAACTGGTTGACGGCCGCGATCTCTGTTACGTGGCGCCGGGCGATGCGCAGGCCGCGGCCCAGGTTATTTTGCAAATTGCGCGGGACGCGGCGCTGGCCGCCGGACTGCGTCAACAGGCCCGGCAGCGCAGCCAGCTCTTTAGCTGGGAAGCCATTGCGGCGCGTCATCTTGAACTCTACCAACTGTAAAATTCTGCCACTGTGAAAGCCGTCTCCGTTCTTTCTCCAGTAGCCGAACCGAATAACCTCAGCCGTCGCTGGCACAGCATGGCCGTCCTTATTGTGACGCTCTGCACCTTTGCCGCGCGCGCCTTTCACCTGGACTATCAGAGCTTTTGGAGTGACGAGGGCATCAGTCTGTTGCGCAGCAACCAGCCGCTGGGGCAGATGCTGGCGCTGATGCCGGTGGAGCATGTGCCGGGCTATTTTGTGCTGCTGCACTTTTGGCTTGAGCTGGCCGGCCAGAGCGATTTTGCCCTGCGTTTTCTGTCGCTCTGGCCCAGCGTATTGGGTGTGGTATTGGCCTGGCGGCTGGCGTTGGATTTGGGCGCGCCAACTGCCAAACCTGTCAGGTCTGGCAGACCTGTCAGGTTTACGCCTTACGCAGTGACTGCTGTGCTTTCGTCCCCTTTGCTGGCTTGAGCGCTGCCCTTCTGCTGGCCTTCTCTACATTCCAAATCTGGTATGCACAGGAGGCGCGCATGTACGGCTGGCTCATGGCCAGCGCGCTGGCGTCGCACCTCTTTTATTGGCGCATTTGGACGCGTCCGCTTTCGGTTTTGTCTTGGATTGGCTATATAATTTCCACCGCGCTCGCTGTCTATCTGCACTTTCACGGCTTTATGATTCCCTTTGTGCAGACGCTCTTTGCGCTGGGATGGCTGGCAGTAAAGCGGCTTAGAAGTCCGACTTATCAAAAGTCGGACTTCTGCCTGGGCGTCCTACGCGACCACCAGGAGTTTATGATTTGGGCGCTGTGCGGGCTGGCTCATTTTTCTGCTCTTTTTGCCCTGGCTGCCGCGCGCTTTGGGCATCTTTTCTTTTAGCGGCTGGCGACCGGGCGGCGATCCGTGGCAAATCCCATGGCGCTACGCGGCCGCCTACACCGTGGGCGACGCCATGCCCGCACCCTGGCATGATTGGCTGACGTGGCTTTATGTGGCGCTCATTGGAATGGGCGGTCTGGGCTGGTGGATGCAGCGGCGGGCGGCGGCACTTTTTTTGATGTCAACTGCGCTGGGACCGCTGCTCATCGTATTTTTGCTGGCGCTGCAAAACCCCGATTTTCATGAACGCTATTCCATTGCCGTTACCGGCCCGCTGGCTGTGCTAATCGGCGGCGGCGTGAGTGTGCTGGCTCACGGGCCAGATCTGACAGGTTTCTCAAAGCCTGTCAGGTCGCGGCGGTTGAAGCCGGGATTGATCTGTGGTCTACTCGTTGTGCTGACCGCCGCCAATGGCGCCGCTATTAACCGGCTCTACACCGACGCCAGCCTGCACAAGCCTGATTTCCGCGGCGCAGCCCAGCAGATTATGCAGCAGGAACGGCCCGGCGACATTATTCTGGTCGATGGGCCGGATCCTGAGAAGGTTTTTTTGCACTATTACACAGGCAGCGCACCGGTCTTTGATCTGCGCGATCTGGCCACTGCGGACGGTCCACACATTGACCGCACGCTGACCGCATATACGCAGGGCGCCGGCCGCGTGTGGGAGCTGCTCTATTTTCACGGACCGGGGACGGTGCAGCATTGGCTGGCGCAGCGCGGCTGGCCCATGCCGCCCAGCGATCACAACGGCATTCGCGTGACGCTTTATGGGTGGGGCGGCGCCTCCGATCCGATGCAGCCCCTGGGCGTCAATTTCAACAACCAGTTGCTATTGGAGAGTTCCGCCATCAGCCAGCCCACTGCACGGGTGGGTGACCTGCTGCGCGTTAGCACCGTCTGGCGCGTGCTTCAGCCGCCGCCCGATTATAAATTCAGCCTGCGCTTGCTGGATGCCGCGGGCAATGTGGTGCAGGCTGACGATTATGTGCCGCAAAACTGGTTTGCGCCGACAACCACGTGGCCCGCCGATCAGCCGTTTGTGGAGCAGCGCGGCTTGCGGTTGCCGGGTAATTTGGCCGGTGGTATTTATCGCATCACGCTGCGGCTGTATGATGCGGGCAGTGGCGCGGCGGTGGAGACGGGGGTGGGGGCGGATGTGGTGTTGGGGGAGGTGGAAGTGGGGGGTGGGGAGTAGAGGAGTGGAGGAGTCCTTCGGCAAGCTCAGGAACCAGGACAAGCTCAGGAACCAGGGCAAGCTCAGGAACCATACCGCGGTTGCGACGAGGCCATGAGTTTTTCGACAGTCTACCGGAGAGGCAAAACTCATGGCCTCGTGCAGAGCCTAGTTTTGAGGAGTGGGGTTGAATGGTGGGGTTGATTGTTTCGTCGTTCATGTTGGGGGTGTTGTTTGCGGCGCCGCCGGGGGCGATTACGGCGGAGGCGACGCGGCGCGGGCTGGCGCGCGGGTTTAATGCGGCTTGGATGGTGGAATTGGGCTCGCTGGTGGGGGATGCGCTGTGGGCCATCATTGCGCTGATTGGGGCGGCGTTTATTGCGCAGAGCCCGACGGCGCGCGTTGCGCTGGGGCTGCTGGGCGGCTTTATGCTCTTGCGCCTGGCCTGGGGCGCGGCGCGCGATGCCTGGCACAGCGTGGTTCCGCAAAGCGGGGCCAGCGGCATGGCCGGTGATTTTGCCACCGGCGTGATTGTATCGGTGGGCAATCCATTCGCCATTGCGTTTTGGCTGGGCGTGGGCGGCTCCACCGTTTTTGCCGCCATTGCCAACCCGCAGTGGAACCACTACATTGCCTTTTTTGTGGCCTTCATGCTGGGCGCCACAGCGTGGGCGCTCCTCATTTCGCTCTTGGTCGGCGTCGGCCACAAGCGGATCAACGCCCAATTCTTCCGCTGGGTCAATGGCGTGGCCGCGCTCTTTTTGGCCTACTTTGGCGTGAATTTATTGTGGCGGATTTATTGAGCCGGATGCATAGGATGACCGGATGACGATGACCGGATGACAAGGTGACCGATGACCGGATGAGGTTGCAAGGTTGCAGGGCTGCAAGGTGGCAAGGCTGCAGAGCTGCAGAGTTGCAGTCGTTTACCACCTTGCAACCTTGTCATCCTATCATCTTGTCAACCTATCATCTTGTCATCCTTGTCAGTGATAAAGCAAGCGGGCAAATTTGACGGTGACGAACGATCAACAAAAGCGGACTGTGCATACTGCTGCTCCTCTTAATTCTGCTGGCGTTTGGGCGGGCGGTGCTCTGGCTGGACGCCAAGGCGCTCTGGTGGGATGAGAGCCTGACGCTGCAGCGGGCGGAATCCGATTAGGGCGCTGCTGCGCGGGTGCTGTTAATTGATGACAACGTGGCGCAGTGGCCCACAACGGATCAGCATCCGTTTACCTTTTTTGTGCTGGTGGGCATCCTGATTCGCCTGGCCGGGGAGAGCGAGTTTGTGCTGCGCTTTCCGTCGGTCATGGCGGTGACGCTGCTGCCGCCCACAGCTTGGTGCATGGCGCGGGTGCTGGTGCGGCGCACGGTTCTGGCGCCGAGTGCACCGATTTGGGCGGCTTTTGTGGCGGCCGTCAGCCCGTTTTATCTATGGTATGGACAGGAGGCGCGTCGTATGCGCTGCTGACGTGGCTGGCATTATTGAGCACATATCTGCTGCTGCGCGCGGTCGAAATCGAAACATGGTCAAGGCTGCGCCGTTCCGGCTGGTTTTGGGGTTACGTGGGCGTTACCTGCGCTTTTTTGACGACGCACTATTATGCTCCGTTTCTGCTGCCCATTCACCTGGTGCTGATTTGGCGCTGGTTGGCCCGCCATGGGGAGCGCAAAGCGCTGGTGTGGATGGCGCTTCTCACATTGTTGGGCGCGGGATTGGGGGGGCTGGTGGCCTGGCGCGTGCTCAGCAACAGCAGCGGCGCCAACTTTGACGACGTCCCGCTGCGCATACTGCTGCCCGATCTGCTCAACGCCTTTACATTGGGACCCAGCGCCGACATTGGCATGGGCTGGATTTGGGCGCTCGATCTGCTGGGCGGGTTGATTGCACTGCTGGGTGCGATCTGGACATTGCGCAATTGGGCAACCATACGCGACGGCGGCTGGCTATTGCCGGCCTTTGTGCTGGTCCCCATTGTGATGATCCGCTTGGTCGAACTGATTCAACCGGGCTACATGAACGCTCGCCACCTGAGCGTGGCGGGGGGCGGCTGGTTTCTGCTGCTGGCCGGGGGGCTGGCGCTGCTTTGGAATCGACGGGCCGCGGTTGCGCTGGTGCTGGCGCTGCTGTTAACGGCAGGCGCGTCGTATAGCAGCTACGCCTATTTTTTCGGCCACGATTACCAGAAAGATGATTTTGCCGCCCTCGGGCGCTTTATGGGGCGGCGCATGTTGCCGGGTGATCTGGTGCTGCTCAACCCCTCGGCTTCGTGGCGCATTTTTCACTATTATGCGCCATTGGAGTATATTGATGAATATAACCAGACGCACGATCAGCGGCAAACCCTAATTATCGGCCCACGCGCCATATTGGCGTGCCGATGATTTACGGTTGGGATGTCACCTTTGACACGCTGGCCGCAGCGAAAACCATTTACCGGCGCATTTGGCTGGTCACCTCGGGCACACAGCCCTATATGGATCTGGACGACCGGCTGGAGGCGTGGCTCTTTGACAACATGTATGCCGTGCAGGAAGTGACCTTTTATAGCCAATCTTCGCTCAAGGTCACGCTCTTTACGCCGCAGCCGCCGGTCTTCAATTCGCCGGCCGAGGTCAACGTACCCGTGCATAAAACGCCGGTGGAAGTGGATTTTGGCGACCTGATCCGGCTGACCGGTTATGAAGCGGGCGAGCCGCTGACGCCGCAAAGCTCAATTCCGGTGACGCTCTTTTGGGGCATCCGCCAGCAGACGGAGCGGCGCTATCGCTACATTTTGCGTCTGGCTGAAAAGCTGCCCGACGGCCAATGGCGCGAAGTGGCCAAAACCGAGCGCGAGCCATACGAAGGGGGGATCGCCACCGCATATTGGGCGCCGCAACAGACCATTGTGGAATATGCCGATTTTCCGCCCGAGCCCGACCGGCTGCCGGTGGACAATGATCACGAGCTTTTTATTTTATTGGAAGTATACGATGCCGAAACGTTCGAAAAGCTGCCCATTACCGAGCAGCAATTGAACAATTTGCCCGGCGCCGCGGTTGACCCCGATGGCGTCACCTTGATTTTGCCATTCAAATAGCGCAGACTGCGCTGCACGGCTTCAGACAATTGCGCCCTTGCAGTCGAGTGGTCATCCGTGCGTTGCAGTCGCAGCGGCCTTGTTCAAACAGCCTTGCGGTTAAATAACCTTTTCGTACTGGACTCAATTATGATTCAAGCATTGATCTTCGATTTTGATGGGCTGATTCTGGACACGGAGACGTCCGAATATCAGTCATGGCAGGAAGTTTATAGCGCGTACGGCTGTCACCTGCCGCTGGAGCGCTGGGTGACGGCGGTGGGCGGTTCGCTGGCGCAGCACTTTGACCCGTACGCGTTTCTCGCCGAGCAAAGCGGCCAGCTCATTGACGCGGACGCCATTCGCCCGACCCGCCGCCAGCGCCACCTGGATTTGATTGCCGAGCAGCCCGTTCTGCCCGGCGTGCTGGATTATATCGCGGCGGCGCGCAAGATGGGCATTAAAGTGGGGCTGGCCTCCAGTTCGTCCTATGATTGGGTGGGCGGCCACCTGACGCGGCTGGGGTTGCTCGATGCGTTTGAGACGATCAAAACCTCCGATGATGTGGAAAACGTCAAGCCCGATCCCGCGCTCTATTTGGCCGCGGCCGCGGCATTGGGCGTGGATCCGCGGCGCGCGCTGGCGTTGGAAGATTCAGGACACGGATTGAACGCGGCCAAGGCTGCCGGCATGTATTGTGTGGTTGTTCCCAATTCCGTGACGACGCATCTATCTTTTGATGGCGCAGATCGGCGGCTTAATTCGCTGGCCGATGTGTCATTGGCTGAACTGATTGAGGGGTTGGGGTAGTCTGGCCGCTACGAGTGCAACGCACCCATTTTGGCGTCACGGGACGCGTGATGTTGAGGGATGGGTGCATCGCACTCTGCGCTGACTCCCGACTCCTGACTCCCTAATCCCTACTTCCCAATCCCCCTCCACACAGAAAGGACTTGATTTTGCAACCGAACGAACAGAGGCGGCTGCGCCACGTGGTGATTGGCGCGGGCGCGGGCATTTTTAAGCTGCACCAGGATGGGTTGGCGCTGCCCACCACCGCATTGGTGGGCGTATGCGACGTGAACCCGGCGGCGCGCGAACGGCTGGAAGCGGAAACCGGCGCGCCCTTTTACACCGATCACAAGCTCATGCTGGCCGAGCTGAAGCCGGATGTGGCCGTGGTGATCACGCCGCACCCGTTTCACGCGCCGCTGGCCATTGACTGTTTGGCCGCGGGCTGCCACGTGCTGGTGGAGAAGCCCATTGCCGTGCAGGCCGCCGAGGCCGACGCCATGATTGCGGCGGCCCAAAAGGCGGATAGGCTGCTGGCGGTCAATTTTCAGCAGCGGCTGCGGCCCGAGGCAGCGGCGCTGCGCAAGCTGCTGGACGACGGGCGGCTGGGCGATATTCAGCACGTGGAAATGTCTGCCACCTGGACGCGCACGGCGCTCTATTTTCAGAACGCGGGCTGGCGCGGCACTTGGAAAGGCGAGGGCGGCGGCGTGCTCATGAATCAGTCGCCGCACAACATGGACCTGCTCTGCTATCTGGTGGGGCTGCCCCAACGCGTGGCGGCGTGGACGCGCACGCTCATGCACGACATCGAAACCGAAGATACGGTGCAAGCTATGTTCGAATGGGCCAATGGCGCCACCGGCTCGTTCCACGTGAGCACGTCGCAGGCGGGCAAGCCCTTCTGGTTTGAGATTATCGGCACCAAAGGCATCGTACAGTGGAGCCACAAGGGCGTCGAATTGCAAGTCTTCGAGCCGGATGTGCGCACCCACATTGCCGAAAGCGACCAGATGTATTCGAGCCCGGCGGCCCACCCCGAAACGGTCGAATTGCCCGCAACCAGCGGCAATCACGAAGCCATCTATCGCAACTTCCACGACGCCATCCTCAACGGCGCGCCGCTGGTCGCCCCTGGTCACGAAGCCGCCCAGTCGCTGGAACTGGCCAACGCCATGATTCTGAGCAGCCACACCGGCAAGCAGGTGGAGCTGCCGCTGGCGCGTGATGAATATGCGGGGCTGTTGGCGCGGTTGCAGGGAAAGTAAGGATGACAGGATGACGGGATGACAGGATGACAAGATGACTATGCCTGTCGAAGTCATCCCTTCATCCTGTCATCCTGTCATCTTGTCATCAAAACGGGAGAGAGCCAATGTCTGACACAAACAAACTCGGATTCGCCATCCTCGGCGCGGGGATGATTGCCGATTATCACCGGCAGGCCATTGCGGCCAATGCTGATTTGGGGGCGCGGCTGGTGGCCGTCGGCTATTATGCGCCGGCGAAATTTGACGCCATTAGCCAGCGCTTTGGCGCGCCGTGCCAGAGCTATGCCGATGTGTTGCAGCGGCCCGATGTGGATGTGGTCTGCATTTGCACGCCCAGCGGTCAACATGCCGAGCAGGCGCTGGCCGCCGCCAATGCGGGCAAACACGTGCTGGTGGAAAAGCCCATGGCGCTTTCGCTGGCCGATGCCGACGCCATGATCGACGCCTGCGCCCGCAACGGCGTCAAGCTGGGCATTGCGCTGCAGCGCCGCCGAACCGCTCTGCATCCGCGTGCGTCAAGCCATTGCCGCCGGTGATCTGGGCGAGCTGACGCTGGGCGTGGTCACCATGCCGTATAGCCGCGACGCCGCTTATTATGCCCAGGCCGAAATGGCGCGGCACCTGGGCGCTGGATGGCGGCGGCGTGCCTCATGAACCAGGGCATCCACTTGATCGACCTGCTGGTCTGGTTTATGGGCGACCCGGTCTCGATCCAGGCCCACGCCGATACGCTGCATCGTCCGGTCGAGGTGGAGGATGTGGCGGCGGCCACGCTGCGTTTTGCCAATGGGTCGCTGGCCACCATTACGGCCACCACTACCACGCCGCCCGGCTTTCCGCACCGCGTGGAGATTTACGGCACCAATGGCGGCATCCAGCTTGAGGGCGAGGCCGTGAACGCGTGGACGCTGGCCGACAAATCCAAGGCCAGCGTGGAGCCTTTTGTCACCACGCAGCCGGCCAGCGCCGGCGCCGCCGCCGACCCGCGCGGCATTAGTACTGCCGGCCACACGGCCATTATGCGAGATCTGATCCAGGCCATCCGTGAAGATCGGGCGCCCCATATTGACGGCGCCGAGGGGCGGCGCAGCCTGGCCGCCGTGCTGGGCATTTATGCGGCGGCGGGGATTTTGCCGGGTTGATATGCGCACGATTCGACATAAATTCACGGGCTCTATCGGAAATAAAAGTTGAGGTAAGTTATTGCTTATTGCTGTATTGCTGTATGACTTACGCCGAGAGTAATAAGCAATACAGCAATAAGCAATGACAGAGAATTCAAAATGGCTTCTGAACTTCTATTTCGGCAGGCAACGGCAGACGATTTGCCTGCAATTGTGGCCATGCTGGCGGATGATGCGCTGGGAGCGGCGCGCGAAGATAGTTCGCTGCCTTTGGCTGCGGGCTATTTGTCTGCGTTTGCCGCCATCGACGCCGACCCCAACAACGAACTGATCGTGGCCTGTTTGGGTGAGACAATTGTGGGCGTATTGCAGCTCACTTTCATCCCCTATTTGACGTACAAAGGAAGCTGGCGGGCGCTGATCGAAGGGGTGCGCGTGGCCAAAAGTTATCGCTCGCAGGGGGTGGGCAAGCGGCTATTCGTGTGGGCCATAGAGCGCGCCAAAGAGCGCAACTGTCGCATCGTGCAGCTCACGACCGATAAGGCGCGTGTGGATGCCAAACGCTTTTATGAAAATCTGGGTTTTCAGGCCACCCATGAGGAGATGAAGCTGCATCTGGTTGAAGATTAATCTGTATAATCTGTGAAATCTGTTGATCATATTCTGATAAAATCAGTGGAAAGGAAAATCCATGTTTAGAATAAGCGCCTTCGGCGACGAGATCGCCGATGATCTGCTGGAGCAGGTGCGCGTGCTCAATGCGTTGCAGATCGGTCATTTGGAGCTGCGCGGCGTGTGGGGCAAAAATGTGCTGGAGCTGACCGATGCGGAAACCGCCGAGGTCAAGCGCATTTGTGAGGCGCACGGGGTCGGCATTGCCAGCATCGGCAGCCCTATCGGCAAATCGCCGCTGGTCGATCCGGCGGAAAAAGAGCTGGCCAATCTGGCGCGCATTAGCCAGATCGCGCATCAACTGGACGTGACCAATGTGCGCGTCTTCTCTTTTTATCCACCCGAAACCAGCGAGGGCGCCGACCAATTTGTGGCTGCATCGGCGCAGCGGTTGGCGCAGTTGGTGGATGCGGCGGCGCAACACGGCGTGTCGCTCATGCTGGAGAACGAAAAAGGCATCGTGGGCGATACGGTGGCGCGCTGTCAGGCGCTGATGCAGGCCGTGGATCGGCCGGCATTGGGCTTTGTGTGGGACCCGGCCAATTTTGTGCTGGTGGGCGAAGACCGCGTGACCGAGCGCGGCTGGGATGCGCTGGGGCAATATGTGACGTATGTTCACGTCAAAGACGCCGTGCGCGGGTCGGGCATCCGTCCGGCCGGCGAGGGGGATGGGCAGATTGCCGAGCTGTTGGGGGTGCTGCGGCAGCGTGACTTTGGTGGCTTTCTGGCGCTGGAGCCGCATTTGGCCATTGCGCGCCACAGCAGCGGTTTTAGCGGGCCGGACGGCATGGCCACGGCGGTGCAGGCGCTGCGCAAAGTGATGGCCGAATGCGGCTGTGAGGAGTCAAAATGAAGATTGGCTGCTGTAGTGCGATTGAGAATGCGGGGCTGCTGAAAGCGGCCGGCTTCGATTACATTGAATGTACCGTTACGTCATTGGCGGGTGAAGAGGACGATGAAGCCTTTGCGCCAATTTTGCAGCGTTATCAGGCCAGCCTGCTGCCCACGCCGGTGCTCAATGTGTTTCTGCCCGGCGATCTGAAAGTGGTGGGGCCGGACGTGGATTGGATTCGCGTCGATCAATATGTGCATACGGCATTGGCGCGCGCCAACCAGATCGGCGCCGGCATGATTGTCTTTGGCAGCGGACGTTCGCGGTCGATTCCCGACGGCTTTGATCGGGATGAAGCGTGGGCGCAACTAGTGCGCTTTTTGCAGATCACCGCTGACGCGGCCGACGCCAACGATATTACGATTGTGATCGAGCCGCTCAACACCAAAGAGTCGAATGTGCTCAACAGCGTGGCCGAAGGCGTGCGGCTGGCCCAGGATGTGAATCGCGCGTCCATCCGCGTGCTGGCCGATTTTTACCACATGGATGAAGAGAATGAGCCGCTGGACCATCTGCTCCAATATGCCGATTGGCTGGCGCACATTCATGTGGCGGATACGGGGCGGCGGGCGCCGGGGACGGGCAGCTATCCGTATGGCGAGTTTGTGCAGAAGCTGCATCAGTCCGGGTACGATGGGCTGGTTTCCGTCGAGTGCCGGTGGGAAGATTTGGCGGCGGAGGCTGGGCCGGCGGCTCAGTTTTTGCGGGGTGTGCTGTAGGATGGGACAGGTATTCTACGAATGCGGCGGAAAATTGTAAATGGTGAATGGTGAATGGTGAATGGTGAACGGGCCGGCTACTTGCTCCGTCCCATTCACCATTAGCAATTCACCATTTACCATTTACAATTGTATTTTGTTCACTGCGACCAAACCCAGGCGATTTCACCGGGCTGCTGAATGGGCGCAGTGTTTTGCGCGCTCAAATTGGCTTCGGGCAGCAGGTCAACTTTGACATGCAGCAGGTCGCTCAAGTGTTGTTTGAGGGCGAGATAGCTTTCCAAATTCGGGCGGGCGTCAAAGCGCACCACCAGTTGCGAATGGGGCAAGTTGATGGCGGGTGGCGCCGCTAGGCCAATGGCGGCCACACTG
The DNA here is from genome assembly GCA_041391125.1 of Caldilineaceae bacterium. GTDB lineage: Bacteria > Chloroflexota > Anaerolineae > Caldilineales > Caldilineaceae > JACKBC01. The sequence goes on along the minus strand of JAWKON010000025.1, from coordinate 74,396 downwards.
TAGCGCTGGAAAAGCTGTTGGCGATGTTTGCGCAACACGGCGTAAATTTCTTCCCGCAAGAGAGCCAGAGAGGCATCATTGGCAAATTGAGGAGACAGTAAAGGTGACGCCGCGGGCTGGGTTGTGATGGCCACATCTTCCGCCAGCGTATAATAGGTGCCGCGTCCTTTGCCATGCACTTGCAAATAGCCCTTTTCGGTCAGGCTGGTGAGGCGGCGCGTGGCCGTGGCGCGGCTGACGTTGGCCGCCTCCATGACAATTTTCGGGGTCAACCGAGTCTCGCCTTTGGCAATCTGCAAAATGGCCAATTCATCCTCGTCCAGTGGTGGCGGCGTGACGACTGCGCGGTGGGCATCGGCTGTATCGTCGTGCGGAGCGGCTTCAATGGTTTGGAAAAGCGGGAATTTGTGGCGCAATTCTTCAAAATCCGCGGCGTGATCCTCAAAGCCAGAGCGGATTGCAAGTTCGTAGCCGACCCGCCAGTGCTCTTGGGCCGGCGCTGAATTTTCCAACTGGGCATAGGCTTCGGCCAGGTTGTAATGGACAAATGTTTCCGCCAGCGGCAGGCTGATTTCCTGACAAATAGCCAGGCTTTCCTGATAGTGCGCAATGGCAGTTTGCAGGCGCCCATCCAGATGGTGCGCCATGCCAATGTTACTCAGGCAGACGGCGATTTTGGGCCGGTTGTCTAAGTGCCGATGCACACGCAGCGCGTCTTCATGCGCCGCAATGGCCTGCGCATATTCCCCCATGTTGGCATACAAAATGCCCAAATTGCCAAAGGATTGCGCCACCCGCACCATGTCGCCCAGCTTTTCGCGCAGCGCCAGCGCGTCTTGGGCATAGCGAATGGCCTCTGTGTAGCGCTGATTTTTGCCGCAAAGATAGGAGAGGGCGTCTAATATATCGGCGCGCTGTTGCGGGGTGATGATAGACGTTTGGGCCAGGGCTAAAAGCAGATCTTGTTCGGCGGATCTCCACTCTTTGCGCAGAATATAGATCCAGCCCCGATCTTTTAAGAGATCGATGCGCTCCGGATCTTCGATCTCAAAATGGGTCAAAGCCTGCTGATAATAATTGAGGGCGTGGAGCTGATTGTGAAACTCGTATAGCTTTCCCATACGGCGATAGATACGCGCCTGGCGCGGCGGCTCATCGGTAACCCGCAGCGCGCTGCGGCAGGCTGCCAGCGCCGCATCGTGATCCCCGTTCACCATCATCAAGTCACTCAACAGAATCTGTATGTCGCGCCATTGATCCACGGCCACCCTGGAGACAGGAAATTTTTGCAACATTTGGCGCAGCTCGGTGGACTGGAGTTCGTTGATCAATTCGGGGGCGGATTCCAGCAAGAGCCCGGCGGCCGTTCCCCAATTCTCAGCCTGCTGCAAATGACGGACAGCCAGCAACGCTTCATTTTGCGCCATATAATAGTCAGCGGCGCGCTGATGGCGGCGTTTGGTCAGCGCTTGGGGTTGCCGGGCGTAAATAAAGCGACGCAACACTGGCGAGAGCCACAGGCTGGCGCCCGCATCTTCCGTCAGCAGAAAACGATGTCGGGTCAAATAATCCAGCGCGTTTTCGATGCGCTGAAAATTTTCCGTGGCGGCCATTTTGTTGAGCAATTGGCGCGGAAAAACGGCGTCAAACGTGGCTGCCACCCCCAACAGATCCAGGGCGGCCTGCTGCTTTTGCAACAATTGATAGACTTCGCCCAGCGCCAAATTTTGCAGTTCGCTGTTGGCGCGCCCCCCTTCAAGCTGCTCTTGCAGCCACTGCGCCACCTCGCGGATGGCGCGATTGCGCTCATCGAAAAAGGTATCCGTGCTGGGAATGCCGGTCAAAGCCACCAACGTTTCCGTAAAACGCCCGCCTTCCAGAAAATCATCCGGGTGCAGCGGCTCCAGATAGCGATGGCGCAAAATATTATAGCGCCACCAGCGCGGGTCGCTCCAGGTGGGGTCGTCAAAGGGACGCTCGACGCCCAGCGGATAGTGCATGGCCTCGGGCGCCAGGCGGTTGACGGCCCAGGCCAAAACCAAACGCATGGCGCGCCCGCGTTCCTCCGCCGTTGGCGACACGTCATCCAATACGAGCAGCGGGCTCACCAACGCTGAATTGGCCAGCGGCGAACGCGCCAGCGCCAGCACGCTGTTAAAATTTTTGAGCGCCGCATTGACAAACTCAGTAAAATCGCTCTGCGTCCAGGCGGGGGCATTGAGGGTATGGGCAAAGGCTTCAGCAGAATCGAGCAGGTGCATAGGTATTTTTGAGGCGATTTCTTCCCGGATTTGCCACTATTTCCATATAGATTACTATACCATAAGAGGGGAGAAGTAGAGGATTGGCGAATGCGCAAGGGAGCCATTCGCTTTGGGAGCGAGGCGCGCCCCTTCCAGGAAGAGGCAGCCGCCGCGTACGCGCGGTCCAAGGCTGTCTCCGCCTCTTCCTGGCAGGATGTGATTCCAATATCGAAGTCACCAATGCGCTATGAGAGAAGAAGGAGAAAAATATGAAAACGCAAAATGTTAAAATGCCCTGCGGCGTGCGCCTTTGGCTGGGCTGCCTGTGCGCGCTGGCCCTGGGGCTTTGGATGGATGTGCCCCGTGTGTATGCGGCGGAGAGGCCGAGCAAACCGCCCAGCGCCGTGGCCGTGCAGACTGTACCCGATTGCAGCGGCGTGACGGCCGTGCCGCTAGTGGAGTGCCGCGCCCTGCTGCGCTTGTATGCCGACACCAAAGGGGGGCAGTGGGATAACAACAGCCATTGGGGTGATGTGAACGCTGCCGATGCGCCCTGTCAATGGTTTGGCGTCACCTGTCAGGACGGCCACGTAACGCAGATCAACCTGGCCAGCAATCATCTGCACGGGGAGCTTCCCGACGCCATTGGGAACTTTAACTTTCTGACCCATTTGCTGGTGCAGGACAACCAGCTGCGCGACCCCATTCCGCGGGCGATTTGCGAGCTGACGGATACGCTGGTGCAGGCCGATTTCAGCTACAACCAGCTTTATACCAATAACAGCAAAACGCGCCAATGTATGCAGCAGCTTGCGCCGGATACGCTGGCCACGCAGACGGTAAAGCCCACCAAGCTGCACGTGGCAGCCATCACCGAGTCGAGCATTCAGCTTGCGTGGACGCCCATTGCCTACACGGGCGACGGCGGTTTTTACGAAATCTCCTATTCGCCCACCATTACCGGCCCTTTCACGGTGCATGGCGTCACCGCCGACAAATTGGCGGCCAGCTATCTGCTGGATAATCTGACGCCGGGACAGAGCTATTTTATGCGCGTGCGCACCCATACGCCGACCCACCCTCAGCAGGAAAATGACCAGTGGAGCCCCGACGCCATCACTTCAGCCGTAACCGGTTCGGCACAGAAGGTGTTGCTCATTGTCTATTTCCCCGGCGACAATGATCTGTCACCCTATATGAATGGCGTGCTGCAGAAACTGCGCCTGGGAACGGCCTATAATCCCACGCTGCAAATTGTCTTTTTGGGCGACCGGATAGGCGATCACAATACGCGCTTATTTACGATTGAAAACGGCGTTATCACTCAAACCGATGCGGTCGAGACAGAGTGGGGGGTGGATGAACTGGATACGACCGACCCGGCTGTTTTGAGCTGGTTTTTGCGCTTTGCCCGCAGCCAATATCCGGCCACGCGTACGCTGGTGAGCATGATGGGGCATGGTGTGGGCATGGCGCCCGAATTTAGTTGGCTCGTATCCGACGCGCCGGGTGAGCCGCCCACGCCGCAGCCGGGGATTCCGGCACTGCCCAAAGATATCCCCAATACGCCTGGCGATTTTAATGATCAGGGCGGCTTCTTAAGTCCGCTGGACTATGGCCGGGCGCTGGGCGAAGCCACGAACAATGGCGCCGATCCTTTTGATCTGATTTTCTTTGACCAATGCTTTATGGGTAATCTGGATGCGCTTTATGAAGTGCGCAAGGCGGCCGATGTCTTTGTGGCCTCGCCCAACTATGCGTGGCTGCTGGCGGCCTATCGGGCCTATGCCACCCAATTCGCGCCGACGGCCAGCGCCGAACGCATGGCCTCCGGCATCATCAACTTTTACCAGGCCGGGCTCACCGATCGCCAGCCAAACTCGATCTTTTGGATTCGCAGTCAGGAGATTACCGACATTGCCGGCGCAGTCAACAATTTGGGCGATGCGTTGACCGCTGCGCTCGCCGCCGGCGCGGATGCGCAAATTCTCAACGCCGCGCTGGCCAGCCAGTTTGTAGATAGCAACCAGTGCGGCAGTCAAAATCTGGTGTTAGGACCGCCGGATGAACTGATCGGCGCGCGTTCGTTTGCGCGCAGCTTGCAGGATCAATTCCCCAGCCCTAGCCCGGTCTATGCGGCGGCGGAGACGCTGCGCCAGATGCTGATCAATCTCAAGAGCACATCCCGCACCGGCACGCCCTACATTGCACCCGATACAGAGTGGGATTATCAGGATACGCTCACCATCCTGGCCCCCTTGCAGCGCGATCTGACCGCGGATGTGGTGTGGCGGGCTTCAATATACACCGAAACGCTGCCGCTGACCGCGGATTGGTCGCCGTCGCCCACGCAGACGCTATCCATCACCGACACTTTTGCCTTTGTCAAAGAAGGGCGTTGGGACAATTTCATCAATGCCTGGTACACCGCCGATCTGAAACCGACGGTGGGCGAGTGGTGCAACTATTCCCCGCCCGTGCTGGCGACCGACGGCGTGTCCGAAACGATTTCGCTCACCGTGCAGGCCGCGGGCGAGCTGGTGCAGCTCAACTGGGATGCCAGCGCGCTGGATGACGCCGCCGAGTATTGGATTTTCGAGCGTAATGCGGAAACGATCAACTGGGTTTTGCTGGATACGCAAGCGTTGAGCAGTACCGTATATACGACAAAGTCACCGGCGCCGGGCGCGGCCAGCGAATTTATTGTGCAGGTGCAGGATGAAGAGGGAAGCGGTGTGGGCGTTTCTAACGCGGTCGTGTTTGAGGCGCCGCCACTGGATGAGCCGCGTTTTTATCTGCCGATTATTGCAAAATAGAGGATTCATGATCATCGTCCGTCGATTTTTAGACGCGGCTTCGAGCCTGAAGATAAGTATGCAAAGTGCTTGACAAGGCATTTCGAGGCAAGATACAATAGGGATATCAAAATGAGCAGTTCACCTAGAGGATAGACAAGAGCGAGCGATGACCGCACACTCTGAGCAAGGCGATTCATCTGCGGAGCGGACCGACCACCATCGAATTGCCGGTTTGGCATTGGCGCCGGTGATGAATCGGCTGGGCTACACAACCGAAGTCGAGGTAGACATCTCATTTCAGCGGCAGATTGTGGATCTGATTGCAGTACGTCGGACGCAGGTGGTGGAGCAGAAATTGCCGCCGATCTACTGGCAGGTCTTTGATGAGCTCAATGAACACAACCTGATTTCATTCAAATCCTACAGTGAGTCGTTTAATGGGCAAGCGCTGGAGGAGTTCTATGGCCATTTGACCAACTACTGCAAAGTGCGGGAAATACACCGCCGGCAGGTTAACCTTTATGCCATTACGACGCACTATCCACGCGATTTGTTGGAGCCATTGTTGGCGGCGGGGCTGGCAATCGAAGTGCGGCGTGGCGAAGTGTACGATGCGTCGATTAGCACCTTAAAACGCGTGCGCTTCATTGTGTGCAACCGGACCGACAACCCGATTCTGGGGCTCTTTTCGACCAACTTAGAGCAAGTCCAGGACGCATTTCGCACGCTGGTGGCTGAACGTGACTTATTTGCAGAGGTCAGCATCTACTGGCAAGAGATTCTGAGTCAAATTGAGAAGGAGATACGCAACATGTATACCAAGGAAGATTTCTTACGCGACCATCCTCCCCGAACGGATACGACCTTTCTGTATGGTTGGCAGCTCGAAGAATTTCGCCGGCAGATGGCCCGCGAAGTGCAGCAGGGCATTGAGCAGGGCATTGAGCAGGGCATTGAGCAGGGCATTATACATACCCTTACAGCGATTCTGAACCATCGCCTGGGCGAGATGCCAAGCGACGTGGCGAAACGGCTGCAAGCCTGCACGCTGGCTCAACTTGACGCCCTGGTCAACCCGGCGCTTGATACGGCCACCTGGGAGGCGTTTGTTGTGCATTTGCCTGCGCCGCCGGATTCGAACGTAGCATAGGAAAGACAAAGGGATTGCGCAAATTCTGCACAATCCCTTTTTGATTGGCAACGCTATCATTACGTCAAAAATACAAATCGTTACCAAACCTACCCCTCATCCGCCCGCTGCGTCAAATAGTGTGCATATAAAATGGGGATAGCCGTAATCGCCACCACGAGAAAGGCCACCACATTGGTGACCGGGCGGTCGCGCGGGCGGGTGAGCTGGCTGAATATCCAAATGGGCAGCGTAGACTGCTGGCCGGCGGTAAAGGTGGTGACGATCACCTCGTCGAACGAGAGGGCAAAGGCCAACATGCCACCGGCCAGCAGCGCCGTGCCAATGTTGGGCAAGATCACGTAGCGGAAGGTCTGGAAGCCGTCGGCGCCCAGGTCCATAGAGGCTTCGATCAGGCTGCCGCCGGTGCGCCGGAAGCGGGCCAGCACGTTGTTGTAGACCACCACGACGCAAAAGGTGGCGTGGCCAATCAGGATGGTCCAGAAGCTGAAGCGCAGATCCATGAGTCCCATCATGGAGCGCAGGGCAATGCCGGTCACAATGCCGGGCAGCGCAATGGGCAGCACCAGCAGAAACGAGATGCCTTCGCGGCCAAAGAAGCGGCTGCGCCAGACCGCCGCTGCCGCCAATGTCCCCAACAGTAGCGCAATCCCCGTGGCCAGCAGCGCCACCCGCACCGACAGCGATAGCGCCGCCCACAGATCGGGCCGCGCCCAGGCCGCGCCAAACCATTTGGTGGTCAGCCCTGGCGGCGGAAATGTAAAGGCCGCCTCGTCGGTGGTAAAGGCGTAGAGCATGACGATGAAGAAAGGGATGTGCAAAAAGAGCAGCACGACGCCAGCCGCCAGCGAAAGGCCCAGCGGCGCCGCGGTTCAGCCTGGTTAGAGTGCATCAAAGGCCCCCAATCTGCGGGCGGCGGTCAAATAGATCGCCATGATGAATATGGGAATTGTCGTGAAGGCGGCAGCCAGCGGAATATTGCCCGATGTGCCTTGATAGCTATAGACCGCCATGCCAATAAATGGATTTGAGTTGCCGATGACCGACGGAATAATATAGTCGCCCAGCGTCAGCGAAAAGGTGAAAATCGAACCGGCCACTACGCCCGGAAAGGCCAGCGGCAGAATCACATAGCGCAGCGTTGTGGCTGGCCGCGCCCCAGGTCGCTGGAGGCTTCCAGCAGCGCTTTGGGTACTCGCTCCAGCGCGGCCACAATGGGCAGCACCATGTAGGGCAGCCAAATATAGGTAAACACAATAAATAACCCCAACGCCGAAACCGACAGCGACGGACCGCCAATGCCCGGCAGCGCCAGCACCCCATCCAGCAGCCTGCCCAGCCCCAATTGGCCAAAAACCCACGTAATAATCCCTTCCTTGGCCAGAATCAATTTCCACGAATAGACACGGATAATATAGGACGACCAGAGCGGCAGCAGCACCGCCAAATAGAGCAGCGCCTTGCGCCGCGGCGACGCATAGCGCACGGCGTAATAGGCCAGCGGGAAGGCCAGCAGCGCGCTGGCCAGCGTCACCAGCGCCGCCATCAGCACCGTGCGCCCCACAATGGTCATGTGCGGCCAGGTGAAGAGATCAGCATACGTGCGCAGGCCAAATTCGCGCACTACCTGGCCCGTAAAGCCATCCAGCCGGAAAAACGACTGGATCAACAACGCAGCCAGCGCGCCAATATAAAAGAGCACCATATAGAGCAGCGGCGGCGCCAGCAGCAAAATCAGCAGCAGCCACGGTCGATTGTAGAGCGTTGTGGAGAGTTGGCGCCGCCAGCTCTTGCGATTGGGATCGGTCATATACATACGAATTATACGCGCAGGTTATGCTAATCTGCGTATAATTCCCTTCTCAGTTGGGTGTGTCAAATTGATTATTGTGGCTGCTGCCATCACTCAAATCTACTTTTTCGCTTCATCATTGGCCAACAATATTACGGCGGACCGTGGCCACAAGACTTGCACCCGGTCCCCTTGCTGCCAATTTCGACCATTGTCGGCGGAATCATCATTTTGACGCGTGACAATCAGCTCGCTGCCTTGCTCCAACTTGACGAGATAGCGAGTCAACATCCCCAAATAGGTGATCGCTTGAATGGTCCCAATGGCGCTGTATTGAGCGTCAGTCACCGCGCTTTCGGCAGCCGCCAGCCGAATCTTCTCTGGTCGGATGGCAATGGCTGCCCGGCTGCCGGTGAGCACTTGCGCCAGCTCGCCTTCAATTACGTTGGAGGTACCCATAAAGGTGGCCACAAAACGGGTGCGCGGCGCTTCATACAGTTCGGTCGGCGCGCCGATCTGCTCGATCTGGCCGTGGTTGAAGATGGCAATGCGGTCACTCATGGTCAGCGCCTCTTCCTGATCGTGGGTTACAAAGATAAAGGTGATGCCCACTTCGTGCTGGATGGCCTTGAGTTCGACCTGCATTTCCTGGCGCAGCTTCAGATCCAGCGCGCCCAGCGGCTCATCCAGCAGCAGCACGCGCGGCTGGTTGATGAGCGCCCGCGCCAGCGCCACCCGCTGCTGCTGGCCGCCGGAGAGCTGCGACGGCTTGCGGTTGGCAATCCCCGGCAGCCGCACCAGCTCCAGCATCTCGGCCACCCGTTTGTCCCGCTCGGCCTTGGGCGCCTTGCGCACCATCAGGCTATAGCCAATGTTTTCGCCCACGCTCATGTGCGGAAAGAGCGCATAGTTTTGGAAAACAGTGTTGACTTCGCGTTCGTACGGCGGCAGCTTCGATACTTCCTGGCCGTGTAGGAAGATTTGGCCCGCCGTAGGCTGCTCGAAGCCGGCTATCAGGCGCAGGCAGGTGGTTTTGCCCGAGCCGGAGGGGCCGAGCATGGTAAAGAATTCGCCGTCGACAATGCGCAAACTCACATTGTCGACGGCGCGCACTTCGTCAAAGTGGCGGCTGACGTTGCGGAACTCGACGGCGATCTGTTCACTCATAGAGGCGTTGCCTATTGCCCGCCCATGACGGCCACATAGCTGGTCACCCAGTCGGCATACGGCACGCACGTACCGCCCGCACCCGAGCAGTCCGCCGTGGGCGTCTTCCAGAAGCTGATTTTATCGAAGTTTTCGGAGCCATTGGTGGCGCAGCCTTCAGCGCCCAGCAGTTCGTTATTTTCACAAGCTGCGGGTACGGACGGCACTGAGCCAAACCAGGCAGCCAGGTCACCCTGCAATTTGGGGTTGAGCGAATGGTTGAGCCACATATAGGCGCAGTTGGGGTGAGCGGCGTCCACATGCAGCATGGTGGTGTCAGCCCAGCCGGTGGCGCCCTCATCGGGAATCACGCTGGCAATCGGTTCGCCGTTGGCCACCAGTAAGTTAACCTGGAAGGGCCACGAGCCCGAAGCCACCACGCCCTCATTGGTAAAGTCGTCGATCTGTACAAAGGCATCGTGCCAATAGCGGCCCACCAACGCGCGCTGCTGTTGCAGCAGCTCAATGGCGGCGTCAAACTGCTCTTGGGTCAGCGCGTACGGATCCTCAATACCCAACTCCGGCTGGTGGGCTTTGAGATAGAGCGCGGCGTCGGCAATATAAATTGGGCCGTCAAAAGCCTGCACGCGGCCCTTATTGGATTGGCCGTCGGCCAGCGTCGTCTCTTCAAAAACCACGTTCCAACTGGTGGGCGCTTCGCCGCCAAAGGCTTCGGTGTTGTACATCAGCACGTTGGAGCCCCATTGGTACGGCACGCCATAGTGCTTGCCGTCCACGGTGTGCCAGGGCGCATTTTGCAGCCGCTCGTCTACCGTGTTGTAATCGGTGATCAGCGCCGTATTGATCTCCTGCACCTTGCCGCCAAAGACCAGGCGCAAGCTGGCATCGCCCGAAGCGGTGACCAGATCAAAGCCGCCCTCGTTCATCAGCGAGACCATTTCGTCGGACGTGGCCGCCACTTTGACGGTGACGTTGCAGCCGGTTTCGGCCTCAAAATCGGTCACCCAGTCGTAAGCGGCGTCGGTCTCGCCGCGTTCAATATAACCCGCCCAAGCCACAATCGACACTTCGCCCTCGCCTTCGCCAATTTCCTGCATGGCGCCGCCAGAGCTATCAGCGGCTGCTTCAGAAGCGGCGGGTGCAGCGGGCGGCGCCGCGCACGCGGCTAATAGCAAACCCATGACCAGCAGCATTGACAGCAGGGCAGTCGTAAGCCTTGAGTGCTTCATAAAGTTTTTCTCCATTGATTTGTATGAAAATGTGTGGGAATTACAAGTGTGTGAAGAGACTGGGCGCAGTATACCACAGGGCATTCCCGCCATCCAACAGATTTTGGGGTTGGCGGGCGAATAATACTATTGGCCATACTAACGGCCATGAATGACAAGATGAAAAGGTGACCGGGTGACAAGGTGACCAGTCAGGTGTCACCCGATCACCTTTTCATAACTTCCTGGGCTATAATTTTCATTAAAATTTGTGCAAAGTGCATATGGGGCGTAAAGAGGGATTGTGAAAAATAGCTGATGCAGCGCTTGAAACAAAAGAGTATACTCTGATGCTGCAATGCAGAATTATGCATATTGTTGTCTTTTGGACCATTGACGCGAGAAAGGATGATGGCTATCGGGTAAAACAGTTGATCCACACAGGGAAGAATCATGCCCACAGTCGGGCCGCTGGGGGCGCCGCCGTGAATGGTGGAGCGTGCTTTGTGCGCAAAATATGCACAATGCACAAAAGGGTCGCTTTGGTTGTTTTCATGCAGTTAAAGCGAGGTTAACAAGGAAAATTTATGGATGAATTGAAAACCAGCGTTGACGTCTTGACCGTCAACGCCAATATATTGTGGTTACTTTTGGCCGGCTTCATGGTGTTCTTCATGCAAGCCGGTTTTGCATTGGTGGAAACGGGCTTTACGCGGGCCAAAAATGTGGCGCACACCATGATGATGAACATGATGGTCTTTTGTGTGGGCGCCATCGGCTATTGGATCTGCGGCTTTGCCTTTGAGTTTGGCGCCGTGAATTATAGCTATGCCGAGACGGCGCGCAGCGCCACCCAAGGATCGCCGATTTGGGCCTTTTCGCCGGTGACGCTGGGGGCGTGGGGCGATTCGCTCTCCAGCGGTCTGCGCATTGGTGAGCAGTGGGGCATCTTGGGAATGTCCGGTTTTTTCTTGCAAGGGATTCAATTGAGCCTGGCCGGCATCTTTGCCTTTTTTATGTTCCAAATGGTCTTTATGGACACCGCCGCCACCATTCCCACCGGCTCCGGCGCCGAGCGGCTGCGCTTTAGCGGCTTTATTTTGATGGGTTTTTGGGTCAGCATGTTTATCTATCCCCTGGTTGGCAATTGGGTATGGGGCGGCGGCTGGCTGGCCAATTTGGGACGCACGCTGGGATTGGGCAATGGCGCCGTCGATTTTGCTGGTTCAGGTGTGGTGCATATGACGGGCGGCGCCGTCGGGCTGGCGGTTACATTGGTACTAGGACCGCGATTAGGGCGCTTTAACAAAGACGGCACGCCCAACGCCATCCCCGGCCATGACATTCCCATGGGCGTATTGGGGACGATTATTCTGTTCTTTGGCTGGTTTGGTTTTAATCCGGGCTCCACATTGGGCATCCAGGGCGCGCTGATCAACCTGGTGGCGCTGGCCACGGTCAATACGTTGTTGGCGGGCGCGGCGGCGGGCATGAGCGCCATGTTTTATATGTGGTGGTTTGGCCCGGCCAAGCGGCCCGACCCCGCCATGTCGGTCAACGGCGTGCTGGCCGGGCTGGTGGCGATTACAGCGCCCTGTGCGTTTGTGACGGCCTGGGCCGCAGTGGTGATTGGTTTGGTGGCCGGCGTGCTGGTCTGTTGGGCGTCTTTCGCGCTGGAGCGAATGCGGATTGACGATCCGGTGGGCGCGGTGCCGGTCCATTTTGTCAACGGCCTGTGGGGGCTGCTGGCCGTGGGTCTTTTCAGCGCGGGCAACCCGGATACAGCGGCGTGGAACGGCATTGACAGCGCCGTTACCGGTCTCTTTTATGGCGGTGGCGCGGGGCAACTGCTAGCGCAGATCTCCGAAATTGTGGCGATTTTTGTCTTTGTCTTTGGCCTTTCGTATGTCTTCTTTCGCATTCTCAACGGCTGGGGGCTGCTGCGCAGCGATCCCGCGGCTGAAATTTTGGGATTGGACATTCCCGAAATGGGCGCCCGCGGCTACTGGCAGGGATCGCACCCCAATATTCGGACCATGATGTGAGGCACAGACCATGACTAAAAAAATTGAAGCATTTATTCGCGAAGAAAAGTTCGAGGATGTCAAGCAGGCGCTTTATGACATCGGCATTGTGGGCATGAATGTAATCGAGGTGCATGGCCACGGACGGCAGGGCGGCATCACCATGGCCTGGCGCACCGGCACATATAAAGTCGATCTGCTGCCCCGCTACCAGCTCAACATCGTGCTCAGCGATCACAACGTGGAAAAAGCCGTCGAAACCATCCGCCAAGCCGCCTATACGGGCCAGGTGGGCGATGGCCTCATCTTTATCTATCCGGTGGAAGATGTGATCCGCATCCGCACCAATGAGCGCGGCCGCGCGGCGCTGAGTTATGAGGGGGATATTGATACGCGGGCCAAGAAGAAATGACAAGGTGAGAGGGTGACAAGGTGAGAGGGTGACAAGGTGAGGGGGTGACGAGGTGAGAGGGTGATAAGGTGAGAGGGTGACAAGGTGGCGAAGCAAAACCAGTCATCCTCCATCATTTAATTAAATTGTTACCAATCCAAGGCTAATCTGGATGGCCGCATCAACTTCTGCCATTGTCTGTGTTGAGACACGCCCCCAATAACGCCCGAGACGCGCTTTGTCCACCGTGCGGATCTGATTGAGTAGAATTAACGAATCATTACTCAAGCCGCCCTCGGGAGCGTTCACTAGTACATTGATATCAAACTTGCGATGCGTGCCGGATGTAATGGCCGCGACAATCACGGTTGGACTGTATTGATTGCCCACATCGTTCTGAATCACCAAGGCCGGGCGTACCTTGCCTTGTTCTGAACCACGCACTGGCTCCAGATCTACTGTGTAAATGTCCCCGCGCCGAATCGGTTGCGTCATGGTTTTATGCCCCGACCACTTGTGGAGCGGCAAGGGTGTTCCAGGATTCCTCGTCAACCGCTTCCCAATCTGCCGCAACAGCCACATCAACTCCTGCATTGGCCTGATAGCCGGCCATCAATCGCGCCCGCAGCGCTTGCCGTTCTTGCTCGGCAATATAGGCGCGGATTGCTTCGGCAATAAATTGACTTTGCCGCCGCGCCGGCGCCAAATCGCGCACGCGCGCCATGAGTTCAATGGGCAGAGTTAGGGTCACTTTTTCCGTTACGATCATCTGTCACCTTCCAATAGGCTGTGTTGCAAGAGTACTCTATTCACTGCGTGAATATACAGCGAAAAAGGTGGCTTGTCAAGCGAAAATTGAATGATTGAATGATTCTCACCCTCTGTCACTTTATCACTTGTAGATACTCGGTCGCGCTGGCCGAGTATTTCTTTTGTCCACAGCATACATGCTATCATGGCAGGGTACAATTGTCCCCTGCCTAATTTCATTTAGCTCTGTCACAAAGTAACATTTATGCTCGGATAGAAAATGTTATTTTGTGACAACCGCGGGCATTAACCAACACGAAAGGCTCAATCCATGTCGGACGAGACCATCTATCTCCTCGTGCGCGCCGATGACATCGGCTTTTGTCAGGCTGCCAACCAGGCCTGCATCGACGTTTTTACCCAAGGCATCTGCCGCTCGGTCGAAATTATGGCGCCCTGCCCCTGGTTTCCGCAGGCGGTCAAATTGCTGCAAGCCCACCGCGATTACGATGTGGGCGTCCACTTTACGCTGACCAGCGAGTGGGAAAATATGAAGTGGCGACCGGTTTCCGGCGCCCAAAGCGTGGCCGCCGAGGATGGCTATTTTTACCGCACCTATCGCAAAAACGACAACTATCCCACCGAGATCACCTTTGAGCAGGGCGACTGGACACCCGCCGATGTGGAAAAAGAGCTGCGCCCAGATCGAGCTGATCCGCAAACACGTGCCGTGGATCACTCACGCTACCACCCACATGGGTGGTCTGGCGACAATCCCAATTTTCAAAACGTGGTGGATGGCTTGATCGCCGGTATGATCTGGCGGTGGACCTGCAAGCCAACGGCTTTGAGCGGGTACGCGCCTTCGGTGAAAATAGCCAGGCGCTGGATCCCGCCGAAAAGATCGCGCGCCTGCGCCAAACGCTGGCAGAGTTGCAGCCCGGCCGCTGGATTCACGTGGACCACCCGGCTTACGACACGCCGGAGGCGCGCCAAATATATCATGTGGGCTACGAGCGCGTGGCCATTGATCGCCAGGGCGTGGTGGAGGCGTGGACCGATGCTGGAGTGAAGGAGATTATCGCCCGCCGCCACATTCGGCTGGTGAGCTATGGGGATGTTAAACGGGGGGTGCTGTGAAACGGGTATGTGGATGGACCCCTGGCGCAATTGTCGAGTGGGACAGTGGGACAGTAGGACAGTCTCGCTGTCTCACTGTCCCAATGTCGCGATCTACTCGCTATCACACCGAGGTGAATTCGCAATATCCTGTTATTATTGCCGGGGCCGGTCCGGGGGCTTGGTGCTGGCGTTGGCGCTGCATCAGCGCGGCATTCCCGTGCGGGTGTTCGAGGCAGTGCCGGAATTGAAGCCGCTGGGGGTGGGCATCAACTTGCTGCCCCACTCGGTGCGCGTGCTGCGCGTTAGGGTTGCAAGAAGGGCTGGCCAACCTGGCCATTCAGACCGCCGAGCTGCGCTATGTGAACAAGTTTGGCCAGCTCATCTGGGCCGACCGCGTGGAGTAGCCGCCGGATATAACTTCCCGTATTCGATCCACCGCGGCGAGCTGCAAATGCTGCTCTATGAGACGGCCAATAGGCTGGGTGCGGATTCAATCCAAACTGGCTGCGCGCTCGCAGACTGGGCAGACGAAACCGACGGCATCCGCGTGCAGTTGCGCGGCGCCGACGGCGCGCAGCATGAAGTCATGGGCCGCTGCTTGATCGCCGCCGATGGCATCCACTCGCAACGGCGCAGCAGCTTACCCCGATGAGGGCAGCCGCTCTATTCGGGCCGCATCCTCTGGCGCGCCGTCAGCGAGGGTGAACCATATCTGGATGGGCGCACCATGATTATGGCCGGGCATCAAAATCAGAAATTTGTCTGCTATCCCATTTCGCGCGCTCATGCCGACCGCGGCCGCTCGCTGATCAACTGGATTGCCGAGCTGAACGTGCCGGACTGGACGCCGCCCCCGCAGGATTGGAGCAATCGGGTCTCCAAAGAGCGTTTTGCCGCCGAGTTTGTTTCTTGGCGTTTTGGCTGGCTGGATGTACCCACGCTGATTGATGCGACCAGCGCCATTTACGAATATCCCATGGTGGATCGCGAGCCGCTGCCCCGCTGGATCCGCGGTCGCATGACGCTGTTGGGCGATGCAGCGCACCCCATGTACCCCATTGGCTCCAATGGCGCGTCGCAGGCCATTTTGGACGCCGAGCTGCTGGCCGATCAGCTTGCGGAGCAGGCGGATGTTGCGCAAGCGCTGGCCAATTATGAAGCCGAACGGCGGCCCGCCACCGGCAAAATCGTGCTGATGAATCGCCAAAACGGCCCCGAACAGGTCATGCAAATGGCCGAAGAGCGCGCGCCCAATGGCTTTGCAAATATCCACGACGTGATTGCCCAGACTGAGTTAGAAGAGATCTCACAGCGCTATAAGCAGGCGGCGGGCTTCAGTTTGCAGCAGGTGAATCGGGGGTAAAGGGTGGCGGGTAGCGAGTTGCGGGTGGCGGGTAATGCGCCACCCGCTACCCGCAACTCGCACACCCTATGATATAATAGTTGCATCGTGACCAACCAGATGGCGAATTCGCATAATGTCCGCACACCCGCTCCAATCTGACGACTTTGACAGCCCGTGGAAGAACATCCTCGAATGGTATTTTGAGGAGTTCGTGGCATTTTTCATGGCTGACGCGTATGCCGACATTGATTGGCGCCAACCGGTTGAATTTTTGGACAAAGAGTTGCAGCAAGTAGTGCGCGATGCTGAATTCGGGCGCCGCCACGTGGACAAGCTGGCCAAAGTTTGGCGCAGGAGCGGTCAAGAGCAATGGGTGTTGGTACACATCGAGGTGCAGGGCCAATATGAGGCGGATTTTGAAGAGCGCATGTATACGTACAATTACCGCCTCTTCGACCGCTACAAGCACAAAGTAGCTAGCTTTGCTATTCTCAGCGATGACAGACCGGCGTGGGCGCCGGGGCAATTTGGTTATGAGCTATGGGGGTGTCGAGTCAGCTTTGATTTTCCCACGGCCAAATTGGCGACCTATGCTGAACAGTGGGAAATGCTAGAAGCGAGCCGGAATCCCTTCGCTGTAGTGGTGATGGCCCATTTGAAGACGCAGGAGACGCAGCACGATAGTCAGGAGCGGCATTTCTGGAAGTTTTACCTGATTCGGCACTTGTATGAGCGGGGATACCAGCGCGAGGATATCCTCAATCTGTTTCACTTTATAGATTGGTTGATGTATTTGCCGCCCGATTTGGAGCAACAGCTTCGACAGGAGGTATATGACATGGAAACACAAAAATTGAGACGCTATATTACGAGCTTTGAACGAATGGCCATGGCAGAAGGTCGTGAAGAAGGTCGTGAAGAAGGTCGTGAAGAAGGTCGCCGCTTAGAAGCTTTGCGTCTATTAGAGCGCTTCTTAACTTATCGGTTTGGTGAACTCTCAGAGGGGACGCAAAAGCGTTTCGCTCCTTTGAAGGTTCTACAGATCGAAGCCATTATTGATATGGCTTTAACCAACTGTTCCCTCGACGAGATTCTCGAATATCTGGATAAGCTGCCTGCCCAATCAGACGAATACCCCACAGAAAGTGAGTAAGCAACACCCATGCAACTCCTCGACAATACGCGCGGCAACTATCACTTCTTTACCGGTATTGCACCCTATTCGGGCGGCGTCAAAGCGATGCCCGGCTATGAGATCATTCACGCCACGCTGCGGCAACCCATCCCCTATCGGCAGGGCTTTGAGCGCATTGTGGCGCACCTGAACGCGCGCGGTCGGCCCATTGCAGCGCTGTGCGCGGTGGAATTGCGTTCGCCTGAACCGTTCAGTTTTGCCGGTTTTATTGAGTTCAACAATGGCTATCGCGATCTGCTGGCCGAGCTGGATCTGCTGGCAGGTGAACACAACCCAATCGCGCGCACCAATATTGCGCCCGCCATTGCGCCGCCGCCGGAACCTTCACTTTATGGTTTTTCTTACACCGTTCCCGCCGCCGATACTTCCACGCCCACCTTTATCGTGGCGGGCGCTGGCGATCTGAATGACCAGGCCAACCTGACGCCCGCCGCCATCGTGCGCCCAGGCGAAACGTCGGTAGACGCTATGCGCGCAAAGGCCGCAGTGGTGCTGGCGGAAATGTCCGCGCGCCTGACCGGCCTCGGCCTCGGCTGGGCAAATGTGACCACGGCCAACATTTACACCGTGCAGCCGCTGCACCCCATTTTGGCACAGCCCATCTTCAGCACATTGGCCGGCGCCGCCAGCACCCACGGCGTCCACTGGCACTACAGCTATCCCCCCATTGCCGGTCTCGAATTTGAGATGGACGTGCGCAGCGTGCGCCACGAAATCTGGCTGTAGGACAAGCTTTCAGCTTGTCCCCCAACCCACGGAGGCCCATCATGTCCCAACACCCCATTCCCGCCAACGCCCGCCTGGAACGCCTCTTTGACGGCTGCGCCTTTGCCGAAGGCCCTGCCGCTGATGCCGAAGGCAACGTCTACTTTTCCGATTGTCCCAATAACCGTATTCTGGTCTATCGACCCGCCACAGGGCAGACCGAAATCTGGCAGGAGCCAAGCCTGCGCGCCAACGGCATGAATTTCGACGCGCTCGGGCGGCTGGTGGTCTGCTGCGATGGCAAAGATGACGGCGCGCGCGCCGTGCGCCGCTATGAAGCTGACGGCAGCATCACCACGCTGGCCAGCCACTACAAGGGCAAAAAGCTCAACGCCCCCAACGATCTCTGCTTTGATTCGCACGGCCGCATCTACTTTACCGACCCGCGCTACGGCTACAAACACGATGTGGAACAGGATTGCATGGCGGTCTATTGCATCGAGCTGGACGGCGCATTGACTCGCGTCATCGACGACATGCAGACGCCCAACGGCATCCTGATCACGCCCGACGACCGCACGCTCTACATCGTAGATCACAATCCGGAGCCGGGCGGGACGCGCACATTGCTGGCCTATGATGTGGACACGGCGGGCGTCTGGCGCCGGCGCGCCACGCTGGCCGATTTTGGCGATGGCTATGGCGGCGACGGCATGGTGCTGGATGCGGACGGCAATATCTACCTGACCGCGGGCGAAGGCGACAAGGCCGGCGTTTACGTGATCGCACCCGATGGCGCGCAGCTCGGCTTTATTGCTACCGGCGAAATACCGGGCAATTGCACCTTTGGCGGACCGGAATTGCGCACGTTGTACATCGCGGCTTCGTCGTCGCTCTATGCCATTGAGTTGAATATTCCGGGGCAGTTGACGTACCCGAAGTGATTTACGATTTTGGATGTACGATTTACGAGTTTGTTGACGAGATTTGTGAGCTGTCGGGGATTAACCTCTGATGGAGAATGCACATGCAATTGGAAAATAGAGTGGCTATTATCACCGGCGGCGGCTCGGGTATTGGGCGAGCGATCTGCCAACGTTTTGGAGCCGAGGGCGCAATGGTCGCCGTTATGGACCGCTATTTGGCGCGCGCCCAAGAGACGGCGCAATTGGTGGATGCGACCGGGGCGCGCAGCCTGGCGCTGGAAGCCGATGTGTCCAATGCGCAAGCCGCGACCGATGCGGTAGCGCAGGTCATCAACAAGTGGGGGCAAGTTGATATTCTGGTCAACAATGCGGCAATTTCGCAGGGAGACGACATTTTGACGATTGACGAAGCCACCTGGGATTTGAACCTGAACGTGGTGCTCAAAAGTGTCTTTCTCTGCTCAAAGGCGGTGCTGCCCACCATGCTTGCGCAAAAGCGCGGCGCGATTGTGAATATTGCCTCAGTCAACGGGTTGACCGGGCTGAGCGAGGAGCCGTACAGCGCGGCCAAGGCGGGTGTGATCAACTTGACACAGAATATGGCCATCAAATATGGCCAACACAACGTGCGCGTCAACGTAATCTGTCCCGGCACCATCCAAACGCCGATCTGGCAGAGTCGCGTGGACAAAGACCCGACCGTCTTTGAGAAGCTGGCCAAATGGTATCCAATGGGTCGCGTGGGGCAGCCGGAAGATGTGGCCAACGCCGCGCTCTTTTTAGCGTCGGACCAGGCATCGTGGATCACAGGCGCAGTGCTCAATGTGGATGGTGGGTTGATGGCCGGAAGATACGGCATGGGGCGCGAGTTGGAAGGGTAGCGGACATTGCCAATTTATCGGCTTTGGCAGTTTGACGCCTCTATCTGCGCTGTGCTAGAATTCGATTTACCGCATACGATTGCATCAATTCTCATGGCCAATATGCGCATTATCAATAATGCACACTGAGAACAAGCTCCCGCCCCTTTATGCAACAAGAGCAGAGTCGCCAACAGCGCCCCAGGCCCGTTACCATGCGCGACGTGGCGAAAATGGCCAACGTTTCGCAAAGTACGGTTTCGCGCGTGTTGAATCGCTCGACAAGTACGATTCCGATTGGTGAATCGACGCGCTTGAAAGTTTTAGAAGCGGTACAGGAGTTGGGCTATCATCCCAATTTACATGCGGGCAGTCTGCGCGGCCAAAAGACGCGCTTGATCGCCATGATGATCGCCGACATCGCCAACCCGTTTTATCAAGCATAGCGCGGGCCGTGCAAGATGTGGCTCATGCCCGCCGTTATGATGTGCTGGTGGTCAACTCCGACCATTTGCAGGAGAATGAACGGCTCTTTTGCGAATCGATGATCCGACGCCCGGTGGACGGCATCATTGTGGTGCCGTATCATTTGACCGAAAATGATCTGGATGAATTGATCGTGCGCACAGGGGCGTCGGTAGCAGTCCTAGGGCAACACATTAACCATCCACAAATTGACACAGTGGGTTGTGATGATGAAAGCGCCGCCTATGACGCTCTGCGCTGGCTGATCGAGTCCAAGGGCCACCGACGCATTGGTTTTGTGGGCGTCCAACCGGCGTTCCCCCCCGGCAAGCGCCGCTATGATGCATATGTACGCGCCATGCAGGAGGCGCAGCTTCCCATTCTCCCCGAATATATAAAAGTAGGTGACTGGCAAGTGGAAAGCGGCCAGCGCGCTATGTATGAACTTTTGCAATTGGCGAAGCCGCCCACCGCGGTATTTGCTTGCAACGATCACATGGCCATTGGCGCGCTTTTAAAGGCGCAGGAAATCGGCGTGCGCGTGCCGGAAGATGTGGCAATAGTGGGTTTCGATGATATTCCCGCCGCCTCATGGGTGCGCCCCAATTTGACCACCATTGCCCAATACCCAGCCGACATTGGCAGGCAGTTAGCAAAGGCAGTTTTCGAGCGGATTGACGGGATTGTAGTGGGTGAGCGACGGCTTTTTGACGTGCCGTGCCGGCTGATCGAACGTGAATCGGCTTGATAAAAATAAATGTAACTACTTAGGGGTTCCCTTCGACGTCCCAAGCGCAGCTTGGGCGCCCAGGGAACACCGGCCTTCGACAAGCTCAGGCCTCGAGGGGTGGGTAGTTATAAATAAATTCTGCAAAGTTCGTCAACGATAGTTCAACTACGATCACAGGAGGAATCCAACAATGACCCCTTCTCTACCAGGAAAAGGTATGTCTCGCCGCCAGTTTTTGGTGAACAGCGCGGCCGTGTCTGCCCTGCTCGCCCTGAGTGCTTGCGCCCCCGGTGGCGGCGGAGCTGATACCGCTGCTGAAGCGCCGGCCGCCGATGCGGCGCCCGCCGATGCCGATGCGCCCGCCATTGGCACCTTTGGTGAGTCCGATACCCCCATCGTCATTTGGCACGGCCTGGGCGGTGCAGACGGCGCCACCTTTGCCACCATGCTGCAACAATATGCCGATGAAAATCCGGATATTGCCATTCAGTCGGAAACCTACGGCTGGGACGTTTTCTTCCAGAAGTACCCCACTGCCGTGGCCGCCGGCACGCCGCCCGACTGGGCCATCTTCCATGCCGCCGAGGTCCAGCAGATGGCTTCGCAAGGCTTGATGCAGTCCATGGACGACATCTTCTTTACCTCGGGCGAACTGCCCAAAGACGATTTTGCCAAAGCCATTATGGATGCCATCACCTATGAAGGCAACACCATGGCCATTCCCTTCGACAATCACGGCTGGGTGCAATATGTGAACACCAAAGTGATCAGCGACGCCGGCCTGGATCCAAACGCACTGCCCACCAATGCAGCTGAGTTTGTCGAATGGGCGCTCCAGGTCACCACGGACACCTCCGGCAAGCATGCCAACGAAGATGGCTTTGATCCCGATAACATTGCCGTCTTTGCGCTGCACCAGAGCTGGCCGCGCTTTACCATTCCGTCCACGCTCTTCCAATATCAGAGCGGCACCATCAGCCGTGACCAAACCACCGCCCTGTTGGACAGCGAAGAATCTACGGCTGGCCGCCATTCAGTTCTGGCACGATCTGATGTACGAGCACCATGTGGTTCCGCCCCAGGTTCCCGGCCAGTTAAGCTCCTATGATCTCTATAAGACGAACTCGCTGGCCATCATGTGGGACGGCACCTGGTCGCTCAACTTCTTCCGTGACAATCCCGACATTGAACCGCCCACATCCTATGCCACGAGCCTGGTTTCGCTGGCGCCGGACGGCCACCAGGCCAACAAGATGGACTCGCACATCATGACGATTCCGCCCGGCGTGGCCGACGAGAACATGGCGCGGCTGGTCTGATCAAGTGGCTGTCGGACAACGGCACCACCTGGGCCACCTCTGGCCAGATTCCCGCCCGCGTCTCGGTGCAGCAGGATCCGGACGTGCAGGCCATCTGGTCCGTCAAGGCTGCTGCCGATGAAATTCAATTCGATTGGCGTCACCGAAGTGCCGCACAAGGCCTTTATCGAAATTCAAACGGCCTGGGAAGCCGCCGTAGGGCCGCCTGACCAACACGACACCCGTTGCCGAAGCGCTGGCCGAAGGCAACACCGCGTTCAGTCGATTCTCGACCGCGGCTAAGATTATGACAGGATGACAGGGTGACAAGATGACAGGGTGACGGCAAATGCGAAGTCGCTCCTTCATCTTGTCATCCAGTCATCCTGTCACCTTGTCAACTATCCCCAAATTGCGAGTTGCTATCATGACTACCACAACCCTGCAAGCCAACAGCGCACGTTCCAACCGACGTTGGAAAGAGATTCGCAAACAGTTACCTAATTATCTGTTTATCCTGCCCCATTTTATTATCTTTCTGGTCTTCTTGATCTGGCCCATCTTTCGCGGCTTGCAGATCAGCTTTTACGATTGGAAGATCATGCTGGCGACGCAGAAATATATTGGGTTCGCCAACTATATTGAACTGTGGAAAACCGCTGTGGTGGAAGGTATTGGGAAACACGCTTTATTTTACCTTTTTGACCGTCATCATTAACGTTGTTTTGTCGTTACTGGTGGCAACTGCGTTGAAGCGGTTTTTTGGCCGTGACTTTTTCCGCGTTCTCTTTTACGCGCCGGGCATTATGTCCGTATCGGTGCTGGGTTTTTGGCCTTGCGCATGTGGGATCAGCAGCGCGGCATCATCAACTATTTCCTGGTCAATTCGCTGAACTTGACCCGCGCCAACTGGCCCGGTTCGGTGCGATTTGTGATTCCGGCCCTCTCGGTCACCACCGTCTGGTGGACTTTTTGGCTTTCCATGCTGGTCTTTTTGGCCGGGTTGCAAGCCATTCCAGAGCCGCTCTATGAAGCGGCCAAGATTGATGGCGCCAACGGCCGCCAAAGCTTTTTTCGCATTACGCTGCCATTGATCACACCGACCATGTTGTTTGTGGTGGTCACCCAGTTTATCGGCCACATGCAGGTATTCGCCCAGCCCTATACCATTACGGGCGGCGGACCCGGCCACGAGTCGCGTTCGATAGTACAATATCTATACGAAACGGCTTGGAAGGCGTTCCGCTTTGGCTATGCCTCCAGCATTGCCGTGGCCTTGGCCCTCATTATGATTGTTGTCACACTGATCCAATTTAGGATGCTCCGCTTCCGTGGCGACTATTGATTTGATATTGGTCCTATAACCACTATTGGTAACTACTCAGGCTAGTGCTGGTTGAGTAGTGCGAGGCAGTTTTCGCACGTATCGAAACCAAACGGGTCAGCCCGCTCACGCTGGTTTCGATACGGCTGCCAACTGCTGCAGCCTACTCAACCGCCGTTCGCTCGTTTACTGGCTGAATAGTTGCAAATTGAACGAAAGAGAAAGAAACTGTGGCTGCACTAACCTATGCACAACGCCGGAAAATTCGCGACAGCATTTTGTTGTGGGCCATCCTCCTGCCCTTGGCCATCACGGTGATCATACCGCTCTGGTATTTGACCGATATGGCCTTTACGCCGGAACAGAACCAGCTCAACTGGCCGATTAATTGGCTCCCACAATCGCCCACGCTGGCCAATTTCTTTCGCATTTTTTCCGACGGCACCCTACCCCTGGCGCGCTGGTTTGGTAATAGTGTCTTAGTGGCCACGGTGGGTACATTGGCGGTGCTTTTTCTCTCTTCGTTGAGCGCCTATGCTTTTGCCCGCCTGGAATTTCCGGGGCGCGATTTCCTTTTTTCCATGTTGATCTTTAGCTTGATGATCCCCGGCGCGGTCACGCTGATCCCGGCCTTTTTGCTCCTGCGCGATTTACACCTGCTCGATACCTATCAAGCCATTTGGTGGCCCGGCGCCGCTTCCGTGGGCGGCGTCTTCTTGTTGCGCCAGCACTTTTATTCGATTCCGCGCGAATTAGAAGATGCGGCCTTTATGGATGTTGCCAACCGCTCGCATCTACTGGAATATTACCCTGCCCCTGGTGCGCTCGGCATTAGTGGCGCTGGGCATTTTACCTTCCTCGGTTTCTGGAACGATCTCTTCTGGCCGCTCATTGTGTTGGCGAGCGCGGCACATTGACTCTGCCTCGGTCTGCTGATCCTAATCCAGGGCAGCTACATTCAGCGTGGGCTGGCCTTTTCCAGCCTTAGCCTCAGCGCCGCCATTGATCCTCTACGCCATTTTCCAGCGTCAGATCATTGAGGCATTACGACCGCTGGGTTGGCCGGTCGCTGATCGGGTGTGAACGGTCATTATTCTTCGAAGTAATGACAAGGTGAGGGATGACAAGGTGACATCGACAACCTCAGTCACCCCTTCACCTCATGCCTTCACCTTGTCACCTTGTCACCTTGTCATCATTCATCGGGATCCTCATCATGCCCCTGCCCATAAACGTTCTCCACTATGGACGCAACGATGCCCTGCCCGCACAAATTCCGCCGCGCCGGCCCCCTCACCATGATCTACGAAAACGGCGACCTGCGCTACATCAAACTGGGCGCGCGCGAAATTGTGCGCCGGTTATATGTGGCCATCCGCAACCGCAATTGGGACACCGCCGCCAATCTGCTTTCCGATGTGCAAATGGAGATTGGCGCCGATTCGTTCACCATTCGCTATATTTGCACCAACAAGCTGGGCGACATTGACTTTGTCTGGCGTGGGGAGCTGCATGGCGCGGCCGATGGACTCATCACCTGCCGCATGGATGGTGAAGCGCGCACCACCTTTTTGCGCAACCGTATTGGCTTCTGTCTGCTGCACCCCGCGGCCATTGCCGGCGCTGCCGCCCGCATTGAACATGTGGATGGGACCACCGAGGAAAACGCATTCCCCGTCCACATTGCGCCGCAGTTCGTGATCAACGGTGAGATCAAGCCGGTGGCGCCCTTTAACGAAATGGCGGCGGTGGCTCATGCAGTGCAGCCGGGCGTCTGGGCGCAGGTGCGCTTTGCGGGCGACATCTTTGAAATGGAAGACCAGCGCAACTGGACCGATGCCTCGTACAAGACTTACGGCACGCCGCTGCGCTTGCCCTTTCCTGCTGAAGTGACCGCGGGGACAAAGATTGCGCAGACGGTGACCATCGGGCTCATCGATGGGCCGCAAGCAGCGGGCGCGCAAGCGGCTGTGGACGCCGCTGAAAGCATTAAGTTTACAATCGGCCAGGCGCGCACAAAGCTGCCGCGTATTGGTTTGGGCGTGGCCAGCCACGGGCAACTGCTGTCATCGCAGGAGATTACGCGCTTGCAGGCGTTGAAGCTGTCCCATCTGCGCGTGGATTTGCGGCTGGGTGAGGCGGACACGGCAGCCGCATTGCGTCGCGCCATGGATGAAGCCAACGAACTTGGCGTGGCGCTGGAAGTGGCGCTGCATCTCACCGATAATGGCGAGGCCGAGCTGCAGGGATTGGCCGAACTCGTCAAGGAGATGCAGCCGCCGGTCGCAACCTGGCTCGTATTTCACGTGAATGAAAAGGTGACCACGGCGCGCTGGATTCAGCTTGTCCGCCAAGTGCTGGCTCCAGTCGGCGCGGATGCCCACATTGGCGGCGGCACCAATATCTATTTTACCGAACTGAACAGTCGCCGCCCTGATGCTGATGCACTGGCCGCCGCGGATCTGATGAACTGGTCGGTCAACCCGCAAGTCCACGCCTTTGACAATGCATCGCTGGTGGAAACTGTGGCCGCCCAAGCCGTCACCGCAACCAGCGCCCGCCAATTTTGCGGCGACCGGCAACTTTCGGTCAGCCCTATTACGCTTGCGCCGCGCTTCAACCCCAACGCCACCGGACCCGCACCCGAACCGGCGCCGGGCGAATTGCCCCCGCCGGTGGACCCGCGCCAGATGTCGCTCTTTGGCGCCGGCTGGACGCTGGGCAGCCTCAAATGTCTGGCCGAAACGGGCGCATTGGACAGCGTAACCTATTTTGAAACCACGGGCTGGCGCGGCGTTATGGAGATTGCCGCCGGTTCGCCGCTGCCGGACAAATTTGCCTCAATACCGGGCGGCGTTTTCCCGCTGTATCATCTGCTGGCGGATGTGGGTGAGTTTGCCGGGACGGAAGTGGTGCGCAGTCAGTCCAGCCAGCCGCTGCATGTGGATGGCCTTGTGCTGACCAAAGAGGGGCGGACGCGCGTGCTGCTGGCCAATTTCACGGCGCAGTCCCGGCAGGTCACGGTGAGCGGGCTGGCGGGGGCTGTGGAGTTGCGGCGATTGGATGCTGCTAATGCGGAGGCCGCTATGCGCGAACCGGAACGTTTTCGCGCCGGGGTTGGCGAACGGTTAGCGGCGGCAGAGGGCAGATTGCAGTTCGAATTGCCCCCCTTTGCCGTTGCGCGCCTCGATAGTAATACTGATGACGATTCCTAACCAGATTCCCCAATAAACGCTTCAAACAGCGAAGACTGCGATGCACGGCCGCGCCATCGGCCGTGCATCGCAGTCGCAGCGGCGTTTCTTGTAGGTCACTCTTGCAGAGTGACATGTCCCGGTTAACCCAGGATGTCACTCTGCAAGAGTGACCTACGATTTATTCACCTCACGGCGACGGCGGCGCCAGCTTGAGATAGGCCAGCCGCGCGTCCAGGGCGGCCTTCACCATTTCGCTGTGCAGCGCCACAAATTGCGCATCATCATTGGTCACCGGCGTGGCCAGCTTTGTCGTCACATCGCCGTCCAGCGCGATTTGCGACGTGGCGCGCAATTGGCGGCCATCGCTCGCCGCCGCCTCGGTGGTGACGTTGACCACCTTGAGCGAAGCATCGGTGGGCGACGCCGCACCCGATGAGGCCGCATCAGCGGTCGCATCGAAATTGACAACGGGGGTATCGGCAACAGGTGTTGATGGCTTGGTGGATGGCGTTGTGCTGACCACGGGCGTAACGGCCACGGGCGCACCTATTTCGCTACGCCCCGTGGCCTGTTCGCCCGCACCGGCCACCACCAGCCGCACCGCCGGGTCACCGATGACGGCGTAGCCGCGGGCGTCGTTAGTTGGCCGTCCACATGCCGGCCACCTCGTATGGATCGGCCTGCAAGCCAAAGTCGATCTCCTCCAATTGGTCGGTCAGCATGGTGGAAAGCTCGGCATAGCGCTCGTTGAAATATTCAATTGCCGAGCCGACCGGATGACCG
The DNA here is from genome assembly GCA_041391125.1 of Caldilineaceae bacterium. GTDB lineage: Bacteria > Chloroflexota > Anaerolineae > Caldilineales > Caldilineaceae > JACKBC01. The sequence goes on along the minus strand of JAWKON010000025.1, from coordinate 46,923 downwards.
TCCAGCAGCCGCTTGATGGTGCTGCGAAAGACCTCAGTCTGCCCACCCGCCTTGGGCCAAGTGAACGAATAGCCCCAAGCCCGGTCCACGTGGCCGATGACGGCCAGCGCGCCGCCTTTGGGATGGCTGAGCATTTTGCACGGCAACTGGGCCAGGAAAGACTCATCGGCCAGTTGCTGCCGATCTTTGAAGGCCTGTTTGGCAAACTCATCATACATGGGCGTGCCGGCGCCGTAGCAGGCAAAAAAGAGGCCGATCAGCCCGTGCAGTTTGGCATTGCTGTCCAGATCGTCACCGGCAAAGTAGAAATCCTGCGGGATCTCGCCCTTGCCCTGCCAGCCTTGTGGACCGGGCCAATCCTGGCAGAACAGCGCGCCCTGATGCGCCAGTTGGCGCTCACTGCCGCGGTTAAAGCCCATGCCGTGGCTGCCCGTAAAGAGCAGCGCCGGCGTCTGGTCGCCCCCCAACAGGCGGCCAAGCTGGGCTTTGGTGGCCTCTTCACGCAAATGGGTGCGAAAGCGCCAGCTTGCATCTTCGATCTGAAACTGCTGATAGAGCGGCTCCAGCAGATATTGGCTGCTCAGTTCGGTGGCCTTGTCATCGGGATTGGCCACGCCGAAGAAGGCCATTTCGCGCGCCAGCTTCAGCCCATCGCGTTCCGCCGTGACCACGCTGTGGGCGTAGTTGGCGTACTCCTCCACCGTCTGAAAATGGACGCGGCCCACCGCGTACTGCACGTCCAATTGGCTTTGGAAGCGATAGGGAATCTTCTCCGGGTCGCCCACAATCAGCAGATAATAAGGCACTTTGTCCGGGTCGGCGGGACCAGGGCCGGCGCCGTTGCGGGCCAGAAAGCTGTTCTTGTTGTCCTTGCCCACGCGGAAGGCATCCGCCCCTTTGTAAAGGCGAAAGTGATCGCCCGCCTGTTCCTGCCGCCACTGGATCAGCTCGCCCAGCGCCGCCTCAATGGCGGGGTCGGCGTCGTGAGCAAAGATAATGCCCCAGCCCGATTCATCCAGCTTCTTGGGATCCACTCCCTCCTTCACCCCGAAATGTTCGGTGCTGCTTTGCCCGTGCCGAAAACGGAGTTCGCCAATATTTTCAATCTCGCTCTCTCCGCGGATCAGCCCAAACAGCTCCTCACCCGTCATAGGCGGCAATTCGTAATCCCCCAAGTCGCCATTCACGCCGTTGAAATAAAGTAAATCGTCGCTCATTTGTCATTTGTTCCTATTGCAGTTTGTATGCCGAGGAGGTGAGAAAGGGGGCAGGGGAGCAGGGGAGAAAGGGAGCCTCTGTCCCTCCTTCCCCCCTGCCCCCTTTCTCCCTTCCCCCTGTTCATTCATCCTTCACATCCGGTCGCTTGCCCGCCACTTCCACATTCTTGTTGAGCATGTGTTCGATCTGCTCGACGGCTTCGGCGGTGGCTTCTTTGAGATCGTCCTGCACGGAGGTGGCGTTCTGCATGTAGAGCAGGCGCGTCCAGTAGGTGTTGTACACAATGCCCAGCCAGGTGATGAACTGGAGATTTTCTTCCAGCGAGCGCAATGGCTTGCTCATGAAGTAGCCCAGGAAGCTGGCCACGCCCAGCCCGCCAAAGAAGAGACCGGCCAACTGCGTGCCCTGCTGCGAACTGAGGCGCGCCGCCACCACAAAGAGTCCAATCCCCACAATAAACATCACCACGTACATGGCAATGGTCATGTAGTAGGGCACCATAAAGGCGCGCAGCACGCGGTTGAACATAATGTTGTTGTTTGCAAAGCCGTGCTCAATATGCTTTAGCCACAGATCATACAGCCGCTCATCCATAACCGGGGCCTGTCCTTCAATCGGCGGCAACTGCTCGGCCTCGCCATCAACATCCGTATGGACGGAAGTAGCCGGCACAATGGCGTTGACCGCCGGTTGCGCCTGGGCGAAGATGGCCGAAGGCAGCGGCATAGGCAGGAAGGAAATGGCCGCATCCAGATCATCGGTGAGCGTGGGCGCCGCGTCGACGCCAAAGGCCGCCGAGCTGGGATCCTGGCGCAGAATGTTGAACGATTGCACCCATTTCTGGATCAAGCCGCCATAAGTTTCGGCCTGACCGGGGCCGTTGTAGCCGCCGGCAAACGCTTTGTAATCGTTGGTGCGCAGCGCTTGCAGCATATTGGGGTCGGCTTTGATAAAGTCAAACATGCCCAACACGTGGTTGCGCTCATCGCCTTGGAAGGCGGTGAACATGTCCTGCACGTTGGCGTAGCCAATGCGCTGATAGTTAAAGCCCATAATCTGCGGCAGCCCCATGCTGATCGAATACTTGGCCGCCGTGTCATCCAGGCCGGCGGCAAAGTTGAGCGCGGCCCATTCGGCGGCCTGGTTGCCGTGAAATTCCTGGAAGGGCTGGTTGGGATCGCTGCGCCAGGTGTGGCCTTCCCAAACGCGGTCCCCATTGTAGGTAAAGTGCTGAGCAAAGCGGGCCTGGTTTTGCTTGCCCCAATATTGATAAAAGAGATGATTTTCAAAGCGGATGATCATGCGCCCGTCGGGTCCAAAGGCGTTGCCGCCCGATTCGACGGCCAGAATCGCCACGGTCAAGGCGGGATCGATGCCCAGTTTAGCCGCCACCGCGCTGAGCAGTCCGCCATAGCGATTCCAGATGTTGGTCAACAGCTTGGCGCCGGGACCGGCATTGGGACCCAGCACAAATTGTTCCCCAGCCAGCGGCGCCGCCATGAGTTCGGGCGTGGAGGCCAGAAAGCCCGGCAGCGCTTTGCTGACGCCGCCCGATACAACCGGCGCCACCGCCGGTTGAGGAGCCGGTTGGGGCGCCGCATCGGCGCGGTTGACATAGTTGCGATGCACATAGCCGGCGTTGTTGGCATTGGTGGCCACAAAGAGCCAGTCGCCCTGCTCGGTCATCACGTCGACCGGCGTCTGATCGCCCAGCGTCTCCAGAATCGCTTTGTCCGAACTCGGCCCCTGGCGCAGGTTGAGCCCATCGGGCGCGTTGACGACGCCGGTGGTCTGCTTGGCTTTGCGCAGTTGGGTCACCAGTTCAGCCGCCAGCATGGTCCGCTCCGGAATGGAAAGATTGGGCAGAGCGGCCAGGGCAAAGCCCTTGTACAGCGCCTGCCGATTCTGCGCCAGTTGCTCCACATTCAAGCCGGCTTTGTTGAGCACATCCCAGTTGCCCAAACCAAGCTGATCGGCCACTCGATAGAATGCATCGATAAGCTGTTGGTGGGTGACAATATCGGGCAGGTCGCCCACTTTGACCGCCGGCGTTGCGCCGGGCGTTGGCGGCTGTGCGGCATTGCCGGCCGGCTGCCCCGCCTGCACGGCAACTAGCTCCGGTCGCTCCAGCCGGGCCATGCGGCCCACAATGCCGCCCTTAATAGAGCCACCGGTGCGCCAGGCAAACGAATCCCACGTTTTGTCGGGCGATGAGAGAATGAAGAAGGAGGCCGAACCAATATAGGGATATTTGAAAACTTCGGTGAGCCACAGCTGATACTCCTCGCCGTAGAAATTCTCATCGGTGGAGAAGCCCTGGCCCTGACCGTTGGAGTTGCCGCACTCCAAAATGTGGATCAGCTTGTTGGGGTAGAATTCGTGATAATACTTAAAGCAGAGACCGCTGTGGTCAGCCATCATCACCGAACCGCCATTGGGGGGCGACTGCCAATAGCAGTGGCAGCCCAGCCAATCGGCGCGCTCAATGGCCGGGCGGCAGATTTGCAGCCAGGCCCGGTCGCGATGCAGCGGATCGGGCACGGCCAGCCCCGGAAAGCCCAGGCTGGCCCACGGGTGCGCCTGCTTGAGCCGGGCGTACACGGCCAGAAACCACTGGTTAAAATCGCGGGCATCCTCATCCTTGTTGCCCCAGCCCTCATAACGCTGTACGTGGTTGGGCTCGTTGTGGACCTGAAAATCGCTGCAAAATGGTTTTAGCTGCGCCATAACCGGCGCCATGGCGTTGACAAATTCGTCCGGGCTGGGATGCCCGCCGGTGTTGAATCCCCCGTGATGCAGCCGCGTGATGATCTGCAGATTGGGATTCTCATTTTTGAGCCGCTGAAAGACATCAGGATTGGTCAGGCTCATCATTTTGACTGTTTCGATTTTAGCGTCGCGGATCACCTGAAAATCCGCGTCCTCAAAGCGGTTGTCGTTGCGTCCATGTACGCCGACTCGACACGTTCGGGTCATGTTTTCCTCCAAAATGTTGAAAATATGCGTGTTGCGTATTGCGTGTTGCGTGTACGGGTAGAGAAGTTTGTTCGATCTGGCATAGCTGTTTCGGCTCTTTGGGATCTCATGTGGTTGACAATCCCACCACCGGTTAAAACCGGTGGCTGCTACGGGAAACCGGCTTAAGCCGGTTTTCTTTAACAGACGCCGAATGAATTCGGCGGTCTCAACTAGCACTCTACCATATCAATTTAAGACGTAGGGCGCGCTTGTTTCCTTTCATTGAATGGCCGCCGCTATTCAACGAAACTGCGCCCCAAACGTTCGACCGAGCTCACGTCGGGGCCCGACAAGAACGGCGACTCGCCACCCGCCACCCGCCACCCGCAGCAAATATGCGCCACGCGCTAGCTGCTCGCCACAAACTGCACGTTGCCCCAGTCGCCCACCGGCACATAATAGACGCGGCGCTCGCCGCCGGCCAGATTCTCGGCCTGCTGACCGATGTACTGCACACCGTCTTGTGCAATGGTGAATTCGGTCGAATTGGGGACAAAGCCATCGGCAAAGATGCGCTTTTGCAGCGCCGCCTCGCGGTTGAATTGCAGCACCTGATTGCGCTTCCCTTCCTGGATCAACAAATCGGTCAGGCTGATGGCCTGGCCGGATGTGTGGCTCAACCGTTGAAAAACCACATAATAGGAGTGGTGGCCAAAGGAGTTCCACAGCTCGCCAGCCGGCCCCGGCTCGTCAGCATGGCGCGTGTGCAGATTATGCACGCGGTCGCTGGGGCAGGCGTCGCCCTCGATCCACAGCTCCAGATCCATGCCCTTTTCAATAGGCACATCACCCGCTGGTTCGCTGTCCGGCTTATCGAGGAGCTTGGGCGGTGCGATCTGATCGCCGCTGCGCCCGGCCCAACTCCAACCCACGCGCAAGTTAGGATCTTTGACGCGCTGGCCGTTCTCGTCCAATACCTCCACAAAGGCATTGTGGCGGCTGCGGTTTTCACCCGGCGCCAAGTGATGCACGCCGATGATCCGCCAACAGGCTGCACCCGCCGCCGCCTCGGCTGCCGTCATGCGCACCTCATACTGCGCCACATCCTGTACCCCGCGCGGCGCGGCCAGAAATCTGCTGTTGTGATCTGTATGTTGAAACATAATTGCTCTCCATTCTAACTAATATGAAAGGGGAAGGGGTGAAAGGGAGAAGGGCCCAATGCTCCCTTTCACCCTTTCACCCTTTCTCTGTTCACCCGCGCCACCAATCCTTGCGCACGCGCGGGTCCATAAAGCGGCCGTTGTCGCGAATGGCGGCAATTTCGTCGCCGCGGGCGCGGCCCAAGGCTTGGCCGGGGCGCAGGGCCGGCAGGGCGCCGCGGCCCTGCGCGTTCATCTGATCATAGAGCGCCAGCAGGCTGGGCTCGGCGTGGACGTTGTCGATATGCACCGTGTAGCCCTTGACCACGTTGTCTTCGCGCGTGTATTTGAGCGTCAGCCGCTCGGGCGTGGCGTAGAGCACCAGCACTTGATAGCCATCGCCAATATCGTAGCCGGCGCCGGGCGTATGAATGGTCTCGCCAGCCTGCGTGCGCAGCCCCACCACCGTCACCTCAAAATCGCGCAGAGGGTCGCCGCGCCCGTTGCGTCCCCAATCCCAGTTGTGGGCGCGATAGACGCTGCTGACCTGCGGCTGTCGCTTGTCGGCAAAGAGGCCGTTGAGTTGCGGCGCGCGATTGTCGGTGGGGCCGCTCATGTCAATGAGCCCCAGCGTGCTCTGCGTGGGCGCAAAGCCGCGCAGCGCCAGGTTGATGTCGCCGTGCTGCGCCGCCGGTCGATCCGACGGGGCGCTGGCAATGGAGAGTACACCATATTGGGCGCCTTGAATAGGCGCGCTGCCGTCGACGGTGGCCGGGGCGGGCGGCGGCGTTGGCGGGGTGGGTGGCGTGACCGGCGGTGGTGCGACCGGCGGTGGGGTGGGTGGCGTGACGGCTGACGCCGCCGGTGTAGTGGGCGTAGCCAAGCTGCCTCCCATGATCTGGGCAATCGTGGCCAGATCATCCGCCGGTTTGTCCAACGCAGGGATAAGGAGCGTTTGCCCTACTTCAATCAAATTGGGATTGGCCAGATTATTGGCCTGCTGAATGAGGGGAAACTTTTCGCCGTCCCCGTAGACGCGGACGGCAATAGCATAGAGCGTGTCGCCCGCTTGGACGACATAGCTGCTTGCAGTTGGATTTGACATATGATTACTCCTTTAAATTAGACAGGCAATCTGCTTATTATAACACGGAATCGTCACCGCTCCGTCACGACTAAAAAATGACGGGGCCGCTTCGCTTTAGGGGCGAGATGTACCCGAATCTGCGTAGCCAGAAATGGTAATAACCATAATTTTAACCGGCTGCCATTAACGTATAATTACCACCTCAGTCAAGTGCAACGCACCGGCCAATACCACTCGTCGAGTTCTGCAATGATTGGGCCGGTGCATCGCACTCTCCTTTCCCACCAATTGGGGGCGCTACGGACGGGCAATCATCGGCAAGAAATAGGGTTTGCCATTGAGCGGCGCGTACTGCACGGCGTCATTCTGCCAGGGCAAAGTGACCGGGCGCCCGCCCTCAATCTGTAACTCGACCTGCTGGCCAGCGCCAATGCAGGCCGGATTGGCGCCGCCATCGCCTTCCACGTTGATGGCATAGACGATCTGTCCATCGATGAATCGAGTTAATGTCTGGCCACAGACCACGTTGTTGATCAACGCCTGCACGGATACGCCGGCGGTAGGCGTTAAACCGTTGCCGGGCAAGATGACGCCATAATACGTGGCAGGCGGCGTGGGCAGGCTGTCGGCGCTGGCGCTCTGCACCTGATGGCTCTCCGGCCCTTTGATCAGCCAGGTCATTGCTGCGGTGGCATGGATCCAATAGCCTTGGCCGAACTCCATTTGGGTCAGATCATTAACCCACCATGGCGCAGCCGGTGCGTAGACTTTCCAGTGATCCTGCGCATCTGCCGCCCGATAGGTATACGCTATATTGTAGCCATCGCTGATCGATGCCAGCGCTTCCGAAACGGCGCGTGTCTCCTGCACTGGATAGGAGACCAGATTCCAGCCAACTTGATAGAGCGGAATCTCCAGGCTGCTCATCAGCACATAGAGACCGGGGCCGCGGGCGGGCGCCGACGCCTCATTCACGGCCTGGTTGAGCGCAGTGGTCAGCTTCTCCCACTGTTGCCTACCCTCATCCCAGAAATAGAGGCTGAGAAAGTTCTCCTCGCCCGCCGGCGCGTCCTGCCCGCGGTAGCGGAAAAGGATCGACGTATCGACCAGCGCCGGTGCATTTTGCGACTTGAGAATGCGATAGCCATCGCCCACCACGGTGGTCCAGGCCGGCGGCGTGGGCAGCCGATTCACCTTTTGCAGGGCGTAAAACTCGCCATTGTCAAAAGTGACATTGCCGTAGATGAGTACCTGGCCATCGGGCGCAATGGCGGGGGTAATGCTTTCGTTGCCGGCGTCCGCGGCGGCCTGAGCGGCCGCCACCCCCCCTTTGAGCGGTTTGCGGCGCTTGCCCGGACTGCCGCCCAGCGCGTAACTGGTCAGGCTTTCGCGCCGAGGATCAAGGGCGCTATCAGCTTCGTTGACCCAGATCTGGATGTGACCGGCCAAAACGCCGTCGGTCAATTGGAAGGAGGTGAAGTAGCCATTGCTGCTCGGCGTAAAAAGATTGTCTGTGGTGGCCGGGCTGTTTTCGGGGTAGAGCCTGCCGCGCAGATCGAGCCCGGTGGCTACGTTGCTCACCAATACGTTGACCGTGCGCGAGGTAACGGGGCTCACCATAATCTCCGGCTGCCAGTCCAGTCGATCCACCAGGGCCAGATAGTTGTCGTTGAGCGCAACGGTCTCGCAACCCATGCGCTGCACTGGCGGGTCGTAGACACAAAGGCGGTCACCCACGTGTGCGCCGCGCGCCTCTACCGCGTCCACCACCGGATGGCCCAGGTCAAGCAGACGGCCCTCGCTGGTGTAGAGCACGGCCTGGGCGTGTTCGCTGCTCAACTGGGCGGCGCCGTTGCGGTCCACCAGGTCAAAGATGGTTATGTCCAGGGGCAGCGTACCGGTTGGGCCAAAGCGACTCTCAATTTGGGTGACGGCCAGCGGCAGCGTCACCGGACCGGGGTTGGGTTGGCCGGCGGGGGCTTTGAGCCAGGGGTAAAAGCGCGTGATGGTCTGCCAATCCGCCCGCCCGCTGCGCTGCGCCGAAATGGTTTGGCCGCACTCCGCCGCCCAGTTGGCCGCCGTGCGGAACTCGCTAAAGTCATCGCGATATTGGTCGGTCATCAGCGTGCCGGTGCAGGTGGTGACCGGCGCCACTACACCGTCTTGCAGCCCCAGATAATTGTCGTAGAGATAGAAGGCGTAGTGGCCCAGTTCGTGGGCCAGCGTACGCGGCCAATCTTCGCCCAGCGTGCCATTGGCCTCGCCAAAGCGGTTCCACACGGCGCCAATGCGGATGGCGCCCGGCTGATAGCTGATGGCGTAGGGCGCGGGGGCGTTGATAAAGGGATTGCTGGCAATCACCTCGCTGGTTTTGTCCAGCACAATGCCGCCGGGGTCGGCGTTGGGAATCAGCGCGTTGCTGGCGTAGATGCGCACATCCGCCCGCTCCCACCGTTCTTTGTTGTGATAGAGATGAATCTCGCCCAGCGCGGCCTGACCATCGGTGGCGTCGAACAGGATTTCCGACGTGCGCTTCAGGTCAAAATCGAGTTGGGCCAGGAACGCTGCATCCTTGCGCGCGTCCCATTCCAGCGACACGTCCAGGTTGAAGAGCAGCAGCGGATTGGCGGGCGAGACGGTCAGCTCCTGCACGCCGGGTGTGGTCACCGTAAATGCAGCCAGCCCGGTCAGCGTGGGGGCGGCGCTCATGTTGTAGAGCGTGTAGCTCTCGGTGGCCGTAATGGGGGCCAGCGCCACCAGCCGGTCGCCCATGTTTAACTGGCCGCGGCCTTGTAGATAGCCTTGGCTGTCTGTCAGATAGGGCGCATTGGTCTGATCCGCTATGGGCCGTGCATCTGTGGTTTGCCCGGCCGGCAGCTTGTAAAGCAGGGCGCCGGTCACGGGCGTTGGGCTACCGCCGTTCCTGTTGACTACCTGTACCTGCGTGCCGCGTACGCGCAATGGATATGTGTGTACAGGTACACGGCGCCCCAGCTGGTACGGTCCGGCAACGCCATTGGGCAAGGCCGGATGGGGAAAGGCAATAATTCTAAGCGAAATACCACATTGTCACTTTGCCCAAAAAAGCCGCTGCGCACGGCATCCCAGTTAAAGAATAGGTGTGGCGATGGCCGTTCAGGCCGGGTGCCAACCCGGATTTTGCAATGTGGCGGGCTAGCCCTGGCTGGTACCAGCGCCCGCCGCCATCCAGCGAGTAGAAGCCGCGCATCGGCCAGCTGGCCGCTGGGGTCATATAGAGGGTGTAGTCGAAGGGATGGAGCCAGCGTAGAAAATCTGCGGCGATGCATAGGGCCGTCCAGCACGGCGCCAATGGCATCAGCTTGATCTGCGCGGAGGTGACATGCGTGGTCTGCGTTGTGCCCGCCAGGTTGCCGGTCGCTGTGACATAGAGCGCAATGCCACTGAATTTTAGCAGCATCGTCGCCAATAACCCGCACGGCAAAGATCCGGTGGCCGTCCTGGTTAACATCACCCCAAGCCAAGGCACGCTCTCTAATAACCTCGCCTCGACCTGCTGGTTAAGCGCACAACTTCTGTGTGCGGGTAAAAACGCCCGTTGATGTAGATTGTTGCGCGCCCAGAGCCGCCGCGGCCACAGATCCAGATCGCCATCGCCGTCAGATCGGTCCAGGCTAAGCCGCCGCTTGAATTGAAATCCTGATTGCCCCGGGTTGGCTGGAGATTTGACCATCTTGAATGTGGCCGTCGAATTGTGGCCGCGCGGCGCCCATAGCCAGATCGAGATCGCCGTCACCACTGACATCCCCCAGGCCACGCTTTGATCCCAACCCGGTGAAGAATACATCTGCTTCAGCGCTTTGCCAGCTCCATCAAGCCGTAATTGCGATAGACCGCGCTGCCATAGGCGCCGCTAAGCCAGATACCAGATCGCCATCCCCATCAACATCACCCCAAGCCACGTCCGTATAACCTATCAGGCGAAAGCCAGCCGCTGGTCCTGGAAATGGCCCTGCACGTTCATATAGATGACAGCCGGATCAGGTCCCGGCCAACATAATGCGCCGGCCAAAGATGAGTCTATATCGCTATCACCATCAATATCGCCGTCGCCAGGCTGGTCGCATATGTGCGTCCAGCGTGGCTGCGTAAATACGCCATTCCACCCAAACATTGGGGGCTGATTCCTGCTCAAAAAATCACTCGCCGTTGCCGTTGAGATCCTGTCCCAGGGAAAAAAAGGCAACCCTGTGTTTACGCCATGTGAAAATGACCGCCGCCGTCATTGATCGCTGCTTGCATTGGTTTTCGGCCAAAATGCCGTTAGAGCACATCGAGTCGCCGTCGCCGGTCAGATCAATCAGGGCTGAACTCGTATTTGGCGGTGCATCACGCGTATAATTCGGCTCTTTGAAATTGGTGTAAATCGTATCAAAGTTCCTTTGGCCACGACATTTCGTTCATGCCATCCCCATTTAAATCGGCCAGTAGAGCGTGGCCGCCCAAGACACCCCGCCCAGGGTGACCGCGTAAACGTCAGGACATTGACTCGTGAATATAGCCCGCCATCCTCCAGGTCCCATTGCCGCCGCCCAAGCCGGTGGTCACAAAATCGAGGTCGCCGTCAGATCAAAGTGCCTAGCTGAATGTAGGCGGCCCCATCGATCTCATCGAGAATTGGGCGCGGTTATCGCAGGCAATGCCGTGCCGGCTGACGATCACAGCAGCAACGTCATATTATAGCCGCCTACTAATCGGCCATGCTGAAAGCCACATCAACTGTCCATCGCCATCCTCACCAAAGGCCGCGGCATTGGTTAGATCTGGAGGCGTCAAGGTAGCGTCTTCTTGTAAATACGCCCGGCATCATTGTTGTGTATAAGACAATGGCGGCTGGAGCGAAAAATCGACCTGGGTTATCGGTCGGCTGCGGAGTCCAGATCGCCGCATTGTCAAAGCGTCCAATCAGTTGCACCGTCAGATAATGGGCGCCAAGAGTAAGATTGCCGCGCCATCGTTGCGCCATTTCCTTCCCGGCCAAACCTGTCACCGGTCACTGTCGATGTCGCCCACCGCAGGATTGCAGACAGTTCACAAGGGGTTGGATGTGCGCGCTGTATATTCAAGATGCAGGCTCGATCCACCAGAGTCCAGATCACCGTCATCATCCACATCGGCCAGCGCCGCTGTAATATCGTGCAGCGTAGCAGTTGTTCCCGCATCAGTTTGCCCTTGCCATCATTCAGATAAAACACGCCGGTATTGTTGCCCATACCAAATCCAGCGCGCCATCGCTGTTGAGATCCCCCCCGCAACCCAGTGTAGGTTTCGTCATCGTTGGGCGATGCCTACTCAACTCATGAAACGGGGCGTTTGAGGGGCTGGCGGTATCGAGCCGTTCGCCAGGCAGGCTCGACATATTCAACATGAGCAGTACCCAGGCGGCACGCCAAGGCAAACCAGCCCATATTGCGCAAACAGGCGTGTCGTTCATAACGTGCAGACATGCCACAAAACAGACCCTCAGCAACCAACAGATGCGACATGAATCCATCCTACTTACCACACGTTGCTCATCGGTGTACTGTAATTTCTCCAATGAACATAGAACCTTACTACAGAAACCCCTCGCTACGGAACGTCCAGGGCGCAGGTAGGCTGATACGACCGCTCCTGCATAAACGCCGCCCACTCCACCGCCGTCATGTTGCGGAGGGCGCGGGTGCAGGCCGCGTCGATCACATCTGCCGTGTGCGTGTAAAACTGGCGGGCGGTTCCATCGGCGCTGGCGGTGAGGATGCGGCTTTCGGCCTGGTTCCACTGCGCGCGAAACACAATGTCCGTATGGCCGGCGAAGATGGTCAGCGGGGCGCCGCTGGCGGCATCCCACAGGCGCACGGTCCCATCATCGCTGGCGGTAAGAATGTGATCCTCGGCCGCGTTCCAGTGGGCATCTTCCACCGGTCCGTTGTGGCGCAGGAGCAGCACTTCCTGTCCCGTGGCCACATCCCAGACGCGCGCCGTGCCATCTTCGCTGGCGGTCAGCAGGCGATCTGCGGCCGCATTGAGCCGCACCGAAAAAACCATGGTGCGGTGACCGTCAAAGGTCGAGAGCAGCTTGCCGCTGGCGGCATCCCACATCTTGACGGTGGCGTCATCGCTGCCCGTAAAGATGCGGCTTTCGTCCCGATTCCAGAGCACCATATTCACAACATCGCTGTGGCCGTCCAGCAGGACGATTTCAGCGCCACTCTCGGCGTCCCACACGTGCGCCGCGCCATCCGCATCGCCCCCCAGCACGCGGCTGCCATCGTGGTTCCAAATGGCTTGCAGCACGCCGCTCTGGGCATCCAATACCTGTAGCTCATCACCGCTCTCGGCGTCCCAAATGACTGCCGTACCGTCATCGCTGGCGGTCACAATGCGCGTCTCGTCCGGGCTCCAACGGGCGCTGGAGACGTAGTCGGCGTGTTCCAGCAGGAGCAGCTCTGCGCCACTTTCCGCATCCCAAACGCGCGCCGTCCCATCATTGCTGGCGGTAAGGATGCGGCGGCCGTCGGCGCTCCAATGGGCCTCGTTGACCCAATCTGCGTGCCCCTCCAAAACCAGCAGTTCGGCGCCGCTTTCGGCATCCCAAACGCGCGCCGTCCTGTCATCGCTGGCGGTGAGGATGCGCTGCTCGTCGGGGCTCCAGACGGCGCGGTTAATGTCCCCTTCGTGGCCAATCAGCAGCGGCAGTTCCCCCACAGGGTTGGTGGAAAGGTCGGCATCCCATATGCGCACGCGGCCATCCTCCCCGGCGGTGAGCAAGCGGCTTTCGTCGGCGCTCCAACGGGCGCGAGTCACGGCGCCGGCATGGCCCAGAAAGATCATCACCTGGCGACCACTGGTAGGGTCCCATATGCGCGCCGTAGCGTCATCGCTGATGGTCAGCACATGGTCACCCGCCCGATTCCACAGCACGAAATTCACCCAGGAGGTATGCCCTTCCAGCGTGGCGATGGTCTCACCGGTGGTCACGTCCCAAGTGCGCGCCGTATAATCGTAGCTGGCGGTGGCAATGCGCTTTTCATCGGGGCTCCAGGCGGCCGCGTAGACCCAATCGCGGTGGCCTTCAAAAAGCTGCAATTCCTCACCGCTTTTGGCATCCCAGATGCGCGCCGTGTGGTCGGCGCTGGCGGTGAGCACGCGGCTCTCGTCTGCATTCCAGCGCGCGCTGTTGATCAAATCTGTGTGGCCGATCAGGGCAGCGGCTGCTTCCCCCGTCTCCACATCCCAGATGCGCGCCGCGCCGTCCACGCTGTAGCTGAGCAGACGGTCGCCGGCGCGGTTCCACTGCACGGCCAGCACCGCGTCTTCGTGCCCCTCAAAACTCAGCAGCTCTTCCCCGCTTTGCGCATCCCAAACGCGCACGGTTCCATCGTCGCCGGCCGTGGCGATCTGGCTGCCGTCGGGGCTCCAGGCAGCGTCGTGGGCCGCATAATCATCGACATGAATCAGGGCGAGCTGGACGCCGTCCGCCGCATTCCAGAGGCGGGCGGTGCCGTCGCTGCTGGCGGTGAGAATGCGCGCCTCAGCAGCATCCCATTCGGCGGCGTTGATGCGATCCGTGTGGCCAATCAGTTCAAACAGGCGCTGACCGCTCTGCGCGTCCCAAAGTGCCACGCTGCCATCGGCGGCGCCGGTGAGGATGCGCGTCTGCCCGCGGTTCCAGGCCGCCTGCGTCACCGGACCGTCGTGCGCAGCAATGTCGAGCAAAGTACGCCGCGGCGTGGCCATTTCGCCATGCAGCACCGAGAGTGATTCCAGCGTTTCGGCGCTGCGCGCCGCCTCAATGCTCAACAGCAGCGCTAGGTCTAGGTTGCCCTCCAGCCGTTCCTGGCGCGCCTGCGCCGCCAACTGGCGGGCAAAGGCCAGATTGGCCTGCGTTTTGGCCTCGGCTTCATTTTGCGTGGCCAAGTTGCGCTGGGCATCGGCCTCGATCTTGGCCGCTTCTGCTTCCTGCCGCCGTTCTTCGGCGCTGCTGCGCTGGGCGTTGGCTTCGGCGGCATTGGCCTCTGCCATCAAAAAGTTGCGATTGGACTGCACGCCAAACCAGCCGGCGGCCACGGCCAGCAGCACGGCCACGGCCCCCGCCACGGCCAGCAGCACGGCGCGGCGACGTAGATGGGCGGCGGCGGCGGCTTGCTCTTCGGCGCGCCGCTGCTGTTCAGCGGCCAGGGCGCGCGCCTGCTCCAGCTCGCGTTGACGCTGCGCCTCTTTTTCGGCGGCTTCGCGGTCGCGCAGGGCGCTGCAGGCATCCAAATAGGCGCGCTCTAGCTGATTCAGCCCAAAGCGCGGGTTCTGCGCCAGTTGCTGCGTCTCTTCCAGGCGGGTGTTCCAGCGCGGCAACAGATCGTCCGCGCGCCCGCCGGCTTCCCACTGTGCGGCGTCACTACCGATGCTCTGGCGCAGGCGCAACGCCACTCGCCCTTCATCCAGCCAAGTGCGCAGCCGCGGCCAATGGCGGATGAGCGCCTCGTGGGTCACTTCGATTTCGACCCGGCCCTTCCCTTCCCCCTCCCGCACGGTCGTCACCACCAGGCGGGCGTCGGCCAGACGCTGCACCAGGGCGTGGATGGCGGTGGCTTCGGCGGGGTCGGCGGCCAGTTCAGCCAGCTGGACGCGACGGCGGGTGTCGCGCTGCTGTTCATCGCTCTGGCTGCCGTCGTCGATGCGGGTCAGGCGCAGGAAGACGGCCCTCATCCGTTCGCGATCGGCTTCGTCCTGGGCCAGGTAGATGCTGTCGGCGGTGCGCGCAATGGCCTGCTGCACGCCGCCCAGAGCGCGATATTCCGCGGCGCGCAGCCAGCGTCCGTGCCGCCGTTTCCAGAGTTCCAGCAGGGCATGTTGCAGCAGCGGCATGGCGCCCGGTTCACCCGCCACGTCGTCCAAAATGGTGTTGCTCAGGTCGGCTTCAAAGCGCAGGCCGACGACGCGCGCCTGTTGCTCCATAGAGCTGCGCAGCTCTTGGGCCGTCATGGGGCCGACCAGCTCCTGATGTGCCTGCATGAGGTCGCGCAGTTGGGGATAGGCGGCGCATTCGCCCCAGAAGTCGGCGCGCATGGTGAGGATGAGCGTGGCGAGTTGCGGGTGGCGGGTGGCGGGTGGCGAGGGGGAGTGATGAGGCTGAAGGAGGCGGTCGAGGAATTGTTGGCGGTGGGTGAGGTTGGGGCAGAGGGTGAAGAGTTCTTCGAATTGGTCGACGATGATTAATTGGTGTGTGCCATTGGATTCGGTGGCAAGGGCGCGGGTGAGTTGGCCGACGGGGTCGTGGGTAGGGGTGAGGTAGCGCACGGTCAGGTCGGGTTGTTGGGCTTGCAGGGCGGGCAGCAGCCCGGCCAGCACCAGCGACGATTTGCCCGAGCCGGAGCCGCCCAGTACGGCCAGAAAGTTGTGCTCTTGCAGACGGTTGACCAGTTTGGCCACCAGCGGTTCGCGGCCAAAGAAGAAAGCGCTGTTTTCGGCATGGAAGGCGGCCAGCCCCAGATAGGGGCAGCGCGCGTCATAAATGGGCGGCTCCTGGCCCAGCGCCAGGGCCTTGAAGCTGATCTCGAGCGCCTCATTGGTGATGGCCTCGAGCTGTTTGAGCAGCGCGTCGCGCTCCTTGCGCAGCGTGGGGCTCAGGCTGGCGCTCTCCGTGGTGAGCGCCGCCCGCAGCGTGGCGGCCAAGGCACTGAACTGGGCATTCAGCACCGGACCGCGCACGGGGATCAGCGCCTCCAGTTCGGTTAAACCAAAGCGAATTTCAGCATTGGTCAGCGGGCGATCCTGGGCCAGCAGGTCGCTAAAGAGCGGACGCCCACCCAAACGGCTGTAAAGAGCCGGCACGGTGGCGTCGGCCGCGCCAATCAAACCGGCGCTAGCCTCGACCAGGGCGCGATCCACTTCGCCATGTTGGCGCAACTGGCGGTAAAAAGCCTTGGCCAGCGCCAGCGCCGTGCTGACCGACACCTTTTCGGTCATGGCAATGACGGCGGGCATGCCCAGCTCGCGCACCAGCCGCTGGCCCAAGCCGCCCAGCGCGCCTTCGGCTTCCGGCGCGGCGCTCTCACAGGTGGAGAGAAAGGTAAAGTGAGGCAGCGTGCTGGCGTTGCCAATGTCACTCAAACGCGCAATGATTTCAGTTGCCGTGACGCGGCCTAGCTCGCCCGCGTTATCGGCCAGGAAGAGGCTGGTCTCGCCGCTGCGCTGGTTAAAGCTGCCGTGGCCCACAATGTGCAGCAGCGTATACGTTTCGCGCGCCAGCCGCTCGCAAATGGCATCCAGGCTGGCCGGCCCAACGGGCTTGAGCGTGGGATGTTCGTCGATGCCGCCGCCGCTGGCCAGCACATCGTACGGAATTTCGCCCAGCGACTCGACGGCGCACGCAATGGCGTTAGGTACATCAAAATGGCTCAAGCCATATCGATCCAAGCCATCCGGGCTGGCCGCCACCACCAGCGCCCGCAGATCGCGGCGACCAATGGCCGGAAAGCGGCTGTCGGTCACGCTGGGCAGGTAGAGCGAATAGAGCACCTGCTGGTCCAGCGCCAGAAAGTCCCAAGCGCCGGTGAGCGGAGCGCAGAGCCGTTCCCAACGCAGCGTGCGCAGATCGTCGGCCTCCACAAAGAGCAGCACGCGCAGATCGTTGTTGCTGTCGGCCAGGGCGCGCGTGAAAGCGTCGCGCAGACCGTCGTGGAAGAGCGCCTCCCCCAGATGCACGCCGTATGCGCGCGGCTCCAGCAGCGCCAGCAGCCGCGCGGGGTCGACGGTTAGCACCCCTTCGCTGCGTACGGGCAAAAAGCTGCCGGGTCGGCTCTGCTCGGCAATCACCGGCCAGGCCTCTCCCGTTTTGCGTTGGATGGTAATTTCAAATGTGTTCATGCGCGTGCCTGTTGGACTTGGAGCATTGCCGAATAATAACGATGTTGACTATGACGTGTTGCGTGTTGCGTATTGCGTGTACCGGTTGAGAAGATTGTTCTCATTGGCATAGTTATCGCTTAAAGATGGCCTCGGGTTCACGGTGCTGGCAATCGTAGGTCACTCTTGTAGAGTGACATGCTTGGCCTACCGAAGGATGTCACTCTGCAAGAGTGACCTACGAGGGAGATACCTTACTTGCCAAACACGTGAGATTTGTTCGAGCCTTATCTGCTGCCTAATTCGCGGCTTCTACTTGCCCACTTTCGTCGACAATTTCGGCGTTTTCGGCGGTGAGGGTGTAGGAGGTGGGGATGGGGGCGCGGCTGTAGACGACGATGGTGTAGACGCCGCGTCCGCTGGCTTTGAACGAAGCGGTCTTGTGAAAGATCAGTTCCGGCGGCGCGTTGCGCTCCACAATGGTGGGATTGCCGGTGGCGAAGGCCAAATCTTCGGGCTTGTCGCCAGCCTGCACGCGGCGCAGGTCATCTGCATCCAGCAGCAGCAGGTTGACTTTGTTGGCCACGCGGCGGGCATCCTGGGGCTCCATATCCAGCGTCACTGTAATAATAGCGTCGCGGCGCGTCGGCTCCAGCGCCAAATAGTGCTTGCTGTAGCCTTTGTCCAGCTCGCCGCGCACCACGGTCGCCCGCACCGCATCCGCCTGTGCCAAGCTGGTGCGCGGCAACATTAGCAGCACAAGCAATAGGGCTAACCCACCCAGCAGCCAGGTCCGCGCAATTTTTGAAATATGATTTGTATCAACGTGCATTTTGAATTCCTTTGTTCAACATAATTGTGAAATCTCACCCTGTCACCCGGTCACCCGGCATATGTATCAAGCTAAGGACCCGGGGACCATTTTGGTGAGCGCCGGTCGAGTAGTGCGGGGCAGTTTCCGCACGTATCGAGACCAAACAGGTCGACCCGCTCACTTTGGTTTCGATACGGCCTCCAACTGCCGAGGCCTACTCAACCGCCGTTCGCTCCCCTGTTCGGCGCCAAAATCGCTTAGCCTGACACGCATGCCCTGTCACCCGGTCACCCGGTCACCCTGTCATCTCACTCCTCCGCCCCTAAATTCCCGCACGTCGCCCGATATGGCTGTTCGCCCATAAACTGCACCCACTCGGCGGGCGTCATGTTGCGGACGGCGCCGCGCTGGCAGGCGGCCTCGATCACGGCGGCAGGGTCGACATAAAATTGGCGCACGTGGCCATCATCGCCGGCGGTGAAGGCGGCTCTCGTCGGCACTCCAGAACACGTGGCCCACGTTTACGCCATATGTGGAAAGCGCCGCCAGCTCCTGTCCACTTTGGGCGTCCCACAAATTGGCGCCATGCGCGCCGCCAGACAGAATGCGGTCCTCGGCGGCGTTCCACAGCGCGTCGGCGACCGCGCCGTCGGTGTCAATGTGCAGAAGTTCGGCGCCACTTTGGACATCCCACACGCACGGTTTCATCCGGGCTGGCGGTCAACAGGCGAGTTTGCGCATGGTTGAGGCGCAGCGTGCTGATGATGTCCGTGTGACCGATCAGGGTCAACAGCGATTCACCATTTTGGGCATCCCACACGCGCACGGTCCCATCATCGCTGGCCGTGAAAATGCGGCTTTCGTTTGCATTCCAAAAAGCCTGGGTGACATCAGCGGTGTGCGCGTCCAGCTTGAGCAGCGGCTGACCGGTTTGCGCATCCCAGACGCGCGCCGTGTCGTCCATGCTGGCGGTGAGGATGCGGCTGCCATCGCCATTCCAAATGGCCTGCAATATGCCGTTGCCATGCCCGCGCAACATGCGCAGCGCTTTGCCCGTGGCCACATCCCACAGCATGGCCACCCCCTCCTCGCTGGCCGTCAGCACGGTGCTTTCGTCGGGGCTCCAGCGAGCGCTGAAAATTTGCTTGGCCTGCTCGACCCGCCATAGTTCGGCGCCGCTGGCGGCATCCCAAATGCGCGCTGTGCCGTCGGCGCTGGCCGTGAGTACGCGATCGGCAGCCGCATTCCACTGCGCATCGTTGATGGCGCCACTATGGCCGGCCAGCGTGACCAGCACGTCGCCGCTGCGCACATCCACAATTTGCACGGTCTGGTCATCGCGGCCGGCGGAGAGCAGGTGCGTATGGTCGCCATTCCATAACAGGCGACTAATGCGGCCAAAATGCTGCGGCAGATCGGGCAGTTCGCCCGCTGGCCGCGCGCCCTCAGCGGCATCCCAAATGCGCACCGAACCATCCTCGCTGGCGGTCAAAACTTGGCTGTCATCGGCGCTCCATTGGCCGTGGGTCACCTTGTCTGTGTGGCCCACCAGCGTAAAGAGCAGCTCGCCGCTATAGGCGTCCCACACGCGCGCCGTGCGGTCTGTGCTGACGGTCAAAAGCAGGAAACCGTCGGCGCTCCATTGCACCTGGCGCACGGCGTCGCTGTGCCGCGCCAGCGTGAAAAGGGCGTCGCCCGTTTCGGCATCCCAAATGCGCGCCGTATGATCCAGGCTGGCGGTAGCGATTTGCAGGCCATCCGGGCTCCAGGCGGCGCTGGTAATGCTGTCGGCATGGCTGGTCAGCGTAAAAAGTTCGTCGCCCGTCTCGGCATCCCACACGCGGGCTGTAGCGTCATCACTGGCGGTGAGGACGCGGCTTTCGTCGGCATTCCAAATGGCGGCGCTGATCAACCCGCTGTGACCGGCCAGCGTTACCAGGGAGTCGCCGCTCTCGGCATCCCAAATGACGGCCGCGCCGTCATTGGCGCCGGTGAGGATGCGGTCACCGGCGGCATTCCACTGCACTTGGCGCACCGCGCCCGTGTGACCCTCCAACACCTTTAGCGGCTGTCCGCTGGCGGCATCCCAAATGCGGGCGGCGCCATCTTCACCGCCGGTGAGAATGCGGCCACCATCGGGCGACCAGGCGGCGGCGTTGACGTGTTGGGCGTCGGCACGCATCTCGACAATCTGCGCGCCGCTGGCGGCGTCCCACACGATGGCCAGCCCATCGTCGGCGGCGGTGAGAATCTGCTCCTCATCGGGGCTCCAGGCCGCCGTATTGATGCGGGCAGTATGGCCAGCCAATGGGAACAACGGATTGCCCGTCGCGGCATCCCGCAGCTCGACATGGCCATCGGCATAGGTCAGGAGCAGTTGGCTTTGGTCTTGATTCCAGAGCGCTTGGGTGACCGGCCCGCCCTGCCCGTGAATGCGCAGCAGAGTGCGCTTGTCGGCGGTCAATAGGCCGCGCAAGGCATTGATCATGTCTACCGTAGGGGCGGTGCGGGCGCCCTCAATGCGCAGCAGCAGCGCCAGATCCAGGTTGCCGTCGTCGGCGGCGTTTTGGGCGTGGACGCCGAGTTCGCGCGAGCGGGCCAGGGCGGCTTGGGTTTGCGCAGCGTTGCGTTGGGTTACCGCTTCGCTCTTGGCGGCCTCGGCCTCCTGGCGACGCGTTTCAGCGCTGTTGCGGGCGGTGACGGCTTGCGCCTCGCTGCGCCGGGCGGCCACGCCAAACCAGCCGGCGGCCAGCGCCAGCAGCACGGCCAGCGCGCCGGCCACGGCCAGCCAGATGGCGCGGCGGCGCAAATTGGCGGCAGCTTGAGTCTGCTCTTCGGCGCGCTGATGCTGTTCGGCCGCCAGCGCCTGGACCTGCTGCAACTCGCGCTGGCGTTGCGTCTCTTGCGCGGCCGCCTCGCGGTCGCGCAGGGCCACACAAGCCTCCAAATAGGCGCGCTCCAACTGATTCAGGCCGAAGCGCGGATTCTGGGCGAGGCGCTGCGTCTCTTCCAGGCGGGCGTTCCAGCGCGGCAGCAGCTCATCGGCGCGCGCCCCCATGTCCCATTGGGCGGCGGCCTGGCTCAAGCTCTGGCGCAGACGCAGCGCCGCCCGCCCTTCGTCCAGCCAGCGCCGCAGCCGCGGCCAGTGGCGAATCAACGCCTCGTGGGTCACTTCGACTTCGACCCCTGTGTGGACCCCTCCCCGGCCCTCCCCTTGGAGGGAGGGGGCTGTGGGCTCGGCGACGGGGGAGCGGAGTCTTGGACCCCTCCCCGGCCCTCCCTTCGGAGGGGAGGGAGCAGTGGGCTTGTCGACGAAGGATCAGTTCCTCCCCTGTAAGGGGAGGTTAGAGAGGGTGGTCCCCCTTCGCGCACGCTAATGACCACCAGCCTGGCATCGGCCAGCCGTTGCACCAGGTTGTGGGTGGCGGCTTCATCGCCGTCGGCGGCCAGTTCCTCAAAGCGGGCGCGGCGGCGGGTATCGCGTTGGCTTTCGTCGGTCTGGTCGCCTTCATCGAGGCGAGTCAGGCGCAGGAAGATGGCGCGCATGCGCTCGCGATCCTCATCATCCAACGCGTTGTAGATGCTGTCGGCGGTGCGGGCAATGGCCTGCTGCACGCCGCCCAATGCGCGATATTCCGCGGCGCGCAGCCAGCGCCCGCGGCGCCGTTTCCACAGTTCCAGCAGGGCGTGTTGCAGCAGCGGCATGGCGCCCGGTTCACCCGCCACGTCGTCCAAAATGGTGTTGCTGAGGTTGGTTTCAAAGCGCAGGCCAACGACGCGCGCTTGCTGTTCCATGGAGCTGCGCAGTTCTTGGGCCGTCATGGGGCCGACCAGCTCCTGATGGGCCTGCATGAGGTCGCGCAGTTTGGGATAGACGGCGCATTCGCCCCAGAAATCGGCGCGCATGGTGAGGGTGAGGGAGAATTGTAAATGGTGAATGGTGAATGGTGAATGGTGAATGGGGGCGCGCGTGCTGTCGTTGAGTAGACCGAGGAGGCGGTCGAGGAATTGTTGGCGGTGGGTGGGGTTGGGGCAGAGGGTGAAGAGTTCCTCGAATTGGTCGACGACGATTAATTGGTGTTCATTTTGGAGGCCTTGGTTGAGGGTCCGGGTGAGCTGGCCGACGGGGTCGCTGGTGGGGGTGAAGTAATGTACGGTCAGGTTGGGCTGTTGGGCTTGCAGAGTCGGAACCAGCCCGGCCAGCACCAGCGATGATTTGCCCGAGCCGGAGCCACCCAGCACGGCCAGAAAATTGTGCTCTTGCAGCCGCTGCAGCAAGCGGGCGGTGAGCGGCTCGCGGCCAAAGAAGAAGCTGCTGTTTTCGGCGTGGAAGGCGGCCAGCCCCAGATAAGGACAGCGGTCATCATAGAGCGGCGGCTCCTGGCCCAGCGCCAGCACGTTGAAGTTGATGTCGAGCACTTCGCTGCACAGGGCGTCAAGCGCATCCAATGCCGCCGCGCGTTCTGTGCGCAGGGTAGCGTCCAGAGCGTCGATTTCGGCGCCAAGGGTGGCGCGCAATTGGGCAGCCAGTTCCGCATAGTGGTTGGTCAAAACGGGCGCGCGCGCCGGCAGCAATTGGCCCAACTGTTCGATGCCAAATTGAATTTCGGCGTTGGTCAGCGGGCGGTCATGCGCAAGCTGATCGCTAAAAAGCGGGCGGCCACCCAGCCGGCTATACAGAACGGGCGCGGCCACCGTGGGCAAACCGGCGCCGGCCGCCACCAGCGCCCGGTCTACTTCGCCGTGTTGGTGCAGTTGGCTGTAAAAGGTGTGGGTCAATGTCTGCATTGCGGCGGCGGGCGCTTTTTCCAACATGGCGATGGCGGCGGGCATGCCCAGGTCGCGCACCAACGCCTGGCCCACATTGCCCAGGGCGCCATCGGCCTCCGGCGTCGCCCCATCACAGGTGGCCAGGAAGGTGAGATGCGGCAGCCCGCGCGCCCCGCGCAGCTTGCGCAGCCGGTCAATCAGCTCGGCAGTGGTGACGCGCGCGGCTTGGTCATGGCTGTTGGCCAAAAGGAGGGCGACCTCACCGGTGCGCTTGCTGAACATGCCGTGGGCCACCACATGGAGCAGCGTATAGCGTTCCTGGGTGAGCTGATCGCAGAGGGCATCTAGGCTGGCTGGCCCGGCGGGTTTGATGACGGACTGGTCATTCTTAGCGGCGCCGCTGACCAAAATGTCAAAGGGGATATCGCCCGGCGCCGTGGTGATATTTTCAAGGGCGGCTGGCAAATCGAATGGCGGCAGATTATAGCGTTCCAGCCCGGCGGGGCTGGCGACGACGACCAGAGCGCGCAGGTCGCGGCGGCCAATGGCGGGGAAGCGGCTGTCGGTGACGCTGGGCAGATAGAGCGAGTAGAGCGCTTGCGCATTGCGGGCCAGCGCGCTCCATCTGTTGTTTAGGGGGGCGCAGAGCCGCTCCCAACGCAACGAGCGCAGATCATCCGCCTCGACAAAGAGCAGCACGCGCAGATTGTTGCGGCTGTCGGCCAATGCGCGCGTAAAGCCATCGCGGATGCCGTTGTCAAAGAGCGCCTGGCCCAGTTCGGCGCCATACTGCACGGGATCTAGATGGGCCAACAGCCTCTCGGGTTCAATGGTCAGCAGCCCTTCGCTGCGTACGGGCAAAAAGCGGCCCGGCTGATTCTGTTCGGCAATTACGGGCCAGCCATCGCCATTTTTGCGCTGAATGGTAATTTCAAAGGTATTCATGGTCGGTGTGCTGTCTGCCAGGATCGGCAACGGTCGATAAGTACGCCAGCAGCGCCGGCAGGTCGACAAAAAAGAATTGCTCTTGGGTGGCGATGTTTTGGAGCATAATGCGGTGGCCGGCTCTGTCCTCGCTCTTGATATGCCAGAGCCGTAGCAGAAACGACGCGTATTCAGGCTGTAAGTCAGGTTGATATTCCATGCAAAACCTTATATAATGGTAATTATGACCTTACTGAATATGGTATCAGGGGTGCGTCACGGCAGCGTCACGGTTTAGTGCGGATAATCGTTTGCTTGTCGTAGTTGGTTCAGTCAAATGACAGATGCAATTTGTGGAGCCTTCGCCAAAACAGCGAAGGAACTTAGGAAAAATTACGATTAAATTAACGTTATCTGTTGCTATGGGAAAATACGCTAAACTCACCATTTCATTTTATACTCAGCTCTGAATGCGAACCGCAGGATAATGGTGAGCGAGATGGCAGGGCTTCCCATTCCATCGCTCACGCATCATAGAATTACCCCATTTTCTGCCCCTTACGGTGTTGCGTTTACTAGCATGCAAACGCAAATCGCTCTGATGTATCTCCTTTTTACAATTATTACATTTATATAGTCGCTGTACCGCCATCCTGTTGGCGATTCCGGCTTTGGCTTCATATCGTGAGACTGGCCATCTCGAAATCTGTCGTGAAGCGAAGCTTCACACATTTTTGGAATAATGATTTATGTCTACCACTCCCCCTATACTCAAAATTCACCTGCTCGGTTCATTCCGGGTGATTTTGAATGATGAAGCGATCACCAACTTTGATGCTGACAGCGCACGCGCCCTGCTCGCCTATCTGGTTTTGCGGGTGGAACATGCGCACGAACGTGTATCTTTGGCCAGCCTGCTTTGGTGCGACCAGCCAGTCGAAAGTGGGCTGCACAATCTGCGATCGGCGCTAAACCGGCTGCGCAAAGCGCTGAATGATAGCGATGCGTTGGCGCAACCGCTGATTCTGGCGACGCGCCGCACGGTGCAGTGGAATCCAAAATATAAAATCTGGGTAGACGTGTTGGAATTCGAACGATTATTGGCTCTGGTCAAACGCCATGCCCATCGCCGTTTGAGCGGCTGCCCCTGGTGCATCCAGCAGCTTGCGCAACTGGCCGCGCTTTATGATGGTGAATTCTTGACCGATCTGCGGGTGGAGAGTCTGCTCTTTGAAGAATGGCGACAGGTGCGGCGCGAATCTATGCATCGGTTGGCCATGCAGAGCTTTCATGTGCTGGCCGAGCATCATCAGCAAAAGGAGAGCTATGGCGAAGCTGAATTCTACGCCCGCCGGCAAATTGCGCTGGAGCGTTGGAATGAAGAGGCGCATGTCCAGTTGATGAGGGCGCTCTATGCCACCGGCCAGCGCAGCGCGGCCCTGGCGCAATACGAAGCGTGCCGCGGCATATTGGAGGCGGAATTTGGCGTGGCGCCCGTTCAATCGACGACGGTGCTCTATGCCGAGATTTGTCAGCGTGACCGGCAGGAGAGACGGCAACCCATATTGGCCTTTGCGCCCGCCAATTCGCCTATGACCTCCCCCAGCCAGCCCTGTTTGCATAATCTGCCCCAGCCGTTAACCTCTTTTGTAAACCGGCAGACTGAAGTGGATATTCTGCTGCAAGGTTTGGTCAACCCAGCCCAGCGGCTCACCACATTGACGGGGGGCGGCGGCATGGGCAAAACGCGATTGGCTTTGAGCATAGGTCAGACGTTGAAGCACAGTTTTGCAGACGGCGTCTGGTTTGTGTCTCTGGCCGAACTGCCTTCAACAACAGAAAAGGCGCGCGCAGAAACGGCCATTGCCGAACAAATTTGTCGGGTTCTGCCGATCGATAATGGCGCAAGGGGAACTCCGCGTCAACATCTGCTCACCTATTTGCGGGGCCAAGAGATGTTGCTCATTCTGGATAATTTTGAACATGTGGCGGCGGGGGCGGCGTTGATTCACAGCATGCTGCAAGCGGCGCCTAGCATCTCACTGCTTGTTACGTCGCGCCATGCGCTGGGTTTTCAGGCGGAGCAGCTCATGCGCGTACCCGCCTTGACCCAAATTCATGCGGTGCAACTATTCCTGGAACGGGCGCGCGCATTTTGTCCCGATTGGCGGGCGACGGCGGAGCAAATGCCATTGGTCGAAGAAATTTGCTTTTATGTAGGCGGCTGCCCCTTGGCCATTGAACTGGCGGCGGCCGGCTTGCGCCAGCAAAGTTTGGCCGCCATTTGCCAACTGACTAAGCATCGCTCCTGTGATTTGGCCGCCGACCTGCCCGACATCCCGGTGCGCCACCGCAGCTTGCGCGCCGTGTTTGCACACTCCTGGCAATTGTTAACCGCCGTTGAACGGCAGGCACTCAAGTTTATGGCGGGCGTGGCCAATATTTCAGATATTACGGCGGCGCAACTGGAAACCAACTTATCTATGAGCGTACTTGCCAACCTGTACCACAAGTCGATGATCATGCGGGATGGCGAGGAACGTTTTTATGTGCCGGCTATCACGCGTACCTTTGTCACGACTGGCGTCGAGGGGTGCGCGGGTGAATAGATTTTGTGGTTGATGGGGAATTTATTCCCCGGCTTGCTGCTGCGCCTTCGGCAGCAAAGTCCAAGAGCGCGCCCGGAGATTGAGATTCACAATGGCGATGCTGCCCAGGATGAGGATGGCGCCCATAAAGAGCCGCAGATCGGCCTGTTCGCCCAAAAAGAGAATGCCCAGCGCCAACCCCACTACCGGAATAATATAGGTCACCATGGCCGTGCGCGCGGCGCCCAAGGCGGCAATTAGCGAGTAGAAAATCAGGTACGCCCCAAAGGTATTGACCACTCCCAGCATGACCACCGACCCCAACACGCGCGGCGACAGCGCGCCCAAATTCAAGGGCGCGTTGCCACCCCACATGGGCGCGGCATACGCGATGAACCCCGTGGTGATGGCCGCTACGGTCATGGCCCCCGCCGCGGTCACGATGGGTTCCAGCCGGTTTTGCATGGCTTTGCGGCTGTACGCGCCGCCCACGGCATAGCAGACCGACGAGAGAATCAACGCCAGTTGGCCCAATCGATGCATGGCCGGCGTGATCGCAGCGTCGATTTCACCTGAACTGCGCCCCGCTAAGACAACCACGCCCAAAAAGCCAATTACCAACCCAATGACTTTGCGCGGCGTAATACGTTCATCCACGAAGGCAAAGTGGGCGATGATGAGCGCAAAAAGCGCCGTGGTTCCCTGTAGAATGCTGGCCAGGCTGCTCTCTATGCGCGTCTCGCCCCAGGTGATGAGCGCAAAAGGAAAGACGGTGTTAAAGATGCCCAGGAAGAGCAGATCGCGCAGGCTGCGGCGGTCGGTGGGCAGCCGTTTGCCGCGGGCGTAGGCCACGGTCAACAGGCCAATGGCGGCAATGCCGGTGCGCATAAAGACCAGTTGAAAGGGTGGCATCTGCTCCACCCCAATGCGGATAAACAGATAGGATGATCCCCAGATCAGAGCGAGAACCCAAAAGCCGAGCCAGGCTTGTTTTTGCGTCATATGTCCCTTGTATCATTCGTATGAAATTATCAGGGCGCCAGCGGGTAATCGTAGCGAATAAAGCCTTTGTATTGCGCCACTTTATCATAGAGCGTGCGCGCCGTTACGTTGTTATCTTGCGTCAGCCAATAGTAGCGCGGACAGCCGCGTTCCTGCGCAACTTCCGCCACGCGCGCAATCAGCGCCCGCCCCACCCCGTGACCGCGCGCCGCTTCATCCACAAACAGATCTTGCAGATAACAAGCATCCGCAGACCAGGCGCTGGTGTGAAACATATAGTGCGCAATCCCCACCAATTGCCCATCAACGTGCGCACCCAACCCGAATATGTCATGGCCGGCCATCAGCCGCTGCCAGGTGGCGTCATAATCGGCAGCGGGCAGCGGCGTTTTGTAAAAGGTCTTGTAGCCGCGCGCCAGCACATCCCAGCGGGGGCGATCCACTGCGCGCAAAGGCAGTATGGTAACTGTCATGGAAATCTCCGGGGTGAATTAGCCCTGCATAAAGCGGTTCCATTCGGGCGTAGGTAAATTGTTTTCCAGATAGCCAAATGTGCCGCTCTCCTGGACTTCGCGGGCGGCATTGAACAGGCCGGTCATGGCGGCGCGATAGAGCGAAGTGGCCAGGCTGATGCGGCGCACGCCGGCTGCCTCCAATTCGGCCACGCTAAAGGACTTGCCGGGAATGCCCACCATAAAATTGACCGGTTTAGCGACCGCCGCACAGACCGCGCACACAGCCTCCAGATCCGGCAGACCAGGCGCAAAGAGCACATCGGCGCCAGCCGCGGCAAATGCTTGCAGCCGCCGGATCGTATCATCCAGATCGGGGTTGCCGCGGATAAAGTTCTCGGCGCGGGCGGTCAGCGTAAACGGGAAAGGCAGCGCCCGCGCCACTTCCGCGGCCGCGGTGACGCGCTCGACGGCTAAAGTAAACTCGTATAGCGGCTGGTTGGGATTGGCGGTGGCGTCTTCAATCGAACAGCCGACCAGACCGGCTGCCGCCGCCTGGCGAATGGTTTCCGCCACGATTTCTGGCGCATCGCCAAAGCCGTTTTCCAAATCGGCCGACATGGGCAAATCGGTGGCCGTGACCATGCCGCGCGCCTGCGCCAATGCTTCCGCCCGGCTGATCTGATGATCGCGGCGGCCCAATATGCCAGCCGCTGCGCCGCTGGAAGTGGCCAGCGCCGGAAAGCCCATCCCCGTCAACAGGCGAACTGAGCCAGCATCCCAGGCATTGGCAATCACAAAAGCGCCCGGACCCTCGTGCAAGGCGCGTAAACGGTTGGCTTTTTCATGCTGCGTTACGATTGTCATGTGGGTTTCCTTGGGGTTATTCTGCGATTGAGCTCAATATCATAGCAACTTTAGCACCAAAATGATTGCGAATCAAGGGCCATTTTGAATGTGTTGGGAAGTCCAATTGGCGCCGTCACTTTTAATCGTCCGACCAGCTCAGCGCCGCATAGATGGCATGCAAGAAGCGGCTGGGCCTGCGCGCCAAGAGTTTTGTATGCGCAAAGCCGGCGGCATGCGCCAGCCTCTGCCAACTGGGATAGGCCAGCGGATAGGGAACCCACATGTTGCCGCGGTCCACATCATATTCGACAATAATGAAACGACCACCCGGTCGCAGATAACTTTTGAGCTGCGCCACCACGCCCGCCTGCGCCGCATACGGCTGAAAATGGAGCGCATTGGCCATCACCAATCCGTCCAGGGGCGGCGGTGTATTCGGCAGGGGGCGACTAAAGTCAGCCGTGCGATAGTGGACTTGGTTCTGCGGAAACTGACGGCGCATGGTCTGCTCTTGCGCACGCAGCGCGCCGCCATCTTGATCCACCGAATAGATTTCGCTATCCGGCCCGATCAACTCCGCCAGCGCCAGCGTAAACGCGCCGCGCCCAGAGCCAAAATCGGCCCATACGCCGCCGGGCGTGGGGATACCGTTTTGTAAGAGGTTGACGTGATCGGTGTGGTTCATAAATGGTGAACAGGAAATTGTAAATGGTAAATTGTCAACGGTGAATGGTAAATGAACGGAATATCCGTAGCCGGCCGCGTTTACCATTCACCATTCACCGTTCACCATTTACAATTCTCCTGACTAAGCCTGCCCATCCCCCATGGCCGGCACAGTGATCTCCGCCACATTGGCCGCCGTCGAAAGCTGCATGACGCAGCGCACCAGCGCCACCAGATCGTGCATGGGCAGCAGAGCGTTGCCGTAGCGGCTGGTCACGGCGTCGCGGCCCAGTTCATAGGCGGGGGCGGAGCCGCCGGCACAAATGCTGCCCGGATTAAGGCAGGTGATGGCAATATTTTCGAGGCGCAGCGATTGACGCAGCGCCTGCGCCAGCCCGCGCACGCCAAACTTGCTGGCATTATAGGCAACCTCTGGCTGGCGGTTGTTTTCCAGGCCGGAGGTGGAGCCAATGAGCACAATTTTGCCCGCCGCTGCTTGGCGCAGATTGGGCAGCAGCGCCCGGATGCAGGCCAGCATGGAAACCAAATTGACGTTGATGATCTGCTGCGTCTCCAGCAGATCGACGGCGCCAAAATCATAGCCGTCGCTAAACGCATTGTGCTCCCAAATGCCCGCGTTATAAAGCAAAAGGTCCAGCGGACGGTCACTTAATGCGGCTGCAATTGTTGTGCTCGCCGCCGGTTCAGCCAGATCGGCCTCGATCCAGTGACGGGTGACGCCGTCTTGTTTGTCCAAACTTTGCGGGCGCCCGCGCGAGACCAGCCACACCGTATCGCCGGCATCGGGTACGCCCAGCGCAAAGCCGTGTCCCAGCCCACGGCTGCCGCCGGTAATTAAGATATTGGCCATGCTGTTTTCTGCTCCTCTCTCTCCGTTTGCTCCATGATGCGCCAAAAATCCAGGAGTCATGTCGACTAATACGTATTCAATGTGATTAAGTTAGCAGTCATCAGTACTCAGTTTTCAGTAGTCAGTTTTCAGTAGTCAGTAGTCAGTAGTCAGTTTTCAGTTTTCAGTTGTCAGTTGCGAAGCATCCACTGCAAACTGAGCACTGAAAACTGGTTACTTTGGCGCAATAACGCTTAACTAAACGACATTGACTACGCATTACTTTATCAAATACGTGCGCTCATCGCATTGATCGTTCGGGCA
Source organism: Caldilineaceae bacterium (assembly GCA_041391125.1). Lineage (GTDB taxonomy): Bacteria > Chloroflexota > Anaerolineae > Caldilineales > Caldilineaceae > JACKBC01. Next base: position 16,416 of record JAWKON010000025.1, on the reverse strand, counting down.
ACGCGCCCCTGTTCAATCGTACAGGGAGGTGTTTGACTGAAACATGATCCATACAGCATACGGCAGATGGCCAATGCGCCACAAATGCACAATGCCATACGCTGCAAAAATGCGCACTTCGTAACCGAGCATGTATAATGCGGTCAGCAATGGGCTTTTGGAAAGGATTTATAGAATGCAGATTCGTGAAAAGATGAAGGCCGATCTGACCCGCGCCATGAAGGCGCGCCAGCCGGAAGCGGTGGACGGGCTGCGCGCGGTGCTGGCCGCCATTGATAATGCCGAGGCAGTGCCGGTTGAACAAGCGGCTTGGGCAGAGCCGGTAATGGGGCAACGCACTGAGGTTCCGCGCAAGGAGTTGTCGGCAGAGGATACCCGCCAGATTATCCAGCGCGAGGTTGATGAGCGGCGGGCGGCCAGTGTGAAGTATGCAAGTTTAGGATTGGCGGATGAGGCGGCGCGCTTGGCGCGGGTGGCGGATTTGATTGCGGGCTATTTGGGGGAGGGTAGTTAGCAGCTCCTCCCCCCGGACCCCTCCTCTCCAAATTTGGAGAGGAGGGGGAGATGTGATTGTGAATAAGGTTGTTAAAATGTTTCTACAGGCTGAACAGATTGATGCACTTTTTGCGGCGTGGGATACGCCTGCTTCGCCGGGGTGTGCGTTGGGGGTGGTGCAGGATGGGGAGTTGGTTTATGCGCAAGGATACGGCATGGCCAATTTGGAACTGGGCGCACCGATTACAACGGATTCGGCTTTCTATCTGGCGTCGGTCTCCAAGCAGTTTACGGCCATGACCATGGCGCTGCTGGCTGAGGCGGGACGGATAAAGCTGACCGATGATGTGCGCACCTATGTGCCGGAAGTGCCGGATTATGGAACGCCGATCACCATCGAGCAGATGATCCGCCACACCAGCGGCCTGCGCGACTATTTGGACCTGGGCTTTATGGCGGGCAAGCGCATGGAGGATGTGTGGACCGAGGCCGACTTTTTGGCCCAAGTGAGCCGGCAAAAGGCGCTCAACTTTGCGCCCGGTACGCGCTATCTGTACAGCAACACAGGCTACGTGCTGCTGTCGCTCATTGTCAAGCGGGTCACGGGCAAGTCCTTGGGCGCCTTTGCGCAGGAACAGATATTTGGCCCGCTGGGCATGATGCACACCGTTTTCAAAGAAGACCACCAGCAGATCATCCCCCATCGGGTCAGCGGCTATGCGCCCGCACCCAATGGCGACGGCTTTATCAACGAATATCACAACTTGCAGGTGGTGGGCGACGGCGGGCTCTATTCCACCGTGGCGGACCTGGCGCGCTGGGACGCCAATTTTTACGCCAATCGGTTGGGCCAAGGCTCGCCGGCGCTGATCGACCGGATGTACAGCACGGCGTCATTGAGCGACGGCGCGCCGCATACGTACGCCTTTGGCCTGGATCACGCTACGTACCGCGGCCTGCCCATCATCGCCCATGGCGGTGGGCTCAATGGCGCCCGCACGCAGATGTTCCGCTTCCCCGACCAGCGCTGCACCATCATCTGCCTCGCCAACCTGACCAGCTTCGACCCCCACGCCATGATCAAACGCGTGGCCGATCTGATATTGGTCGACCATTTAGGCGATGCCGGCGACGCCCCGCCAGCCGACGATGCTGCACCCGCGCCGGCAACCATTCAGCTAGACGCGACCGCGCTGTCCGCATATACGGGTGCATATTTCAGCCCCGAGCTTGACGCAACTTACAGGCTGACCGCCAACGCTGGCCAATTATCCCTAAGTTTCAGAGGGCAAGAGTCCATTCCACTGCAATCCACAGCCACCGATCAATTCCAGGATGAAGGCGACCGCAAGCTCGTGTTTGACCGGACGGCGGATGACGCGATTGCCGGATTTGAGCTGTCGAATGGCCGGGTGTGGGGCATTCAGTTTGAACATACGAATATGAAAGTATAGATTTCCTGTTGTTCTCATGGCGCGGCATGGCCTCTCCTCTCCCTTGACGTACTTCGTACGTCCTTCCCCCTCCTCTCCACAAGTGGAGGAGGCCAGGGGGAGGAGCGGGCTCCGCTCCTGGCAACCACTTCTTTTTCCAATATGGACGATTCAATTACCTATCTGGCCATGACCGCCGCTTTGCCCCTGGCCGGCGGCCACCCATTGGCCGACCGCACGCAGGGCTACTGCGCCCTTTGTGGACACCCTGGCTTTACGCCGCTAACCGAGACGCTGGTGCGCGAACTGGGCCGGCAACGCGGCGCCGAAGAATTGACGCGCTATCTGAACCTGGTCTACGACGCTGTCATCGACGAGCTGCACCGCTACGGCGGCAGCGTGATTGCTTTTGCTGGCGACGCCATTACCTGCTGGATCGATGGCGACGACGGCGCGCGCCGTGGCCTGCGCCCTGGCCATGCAGCAAGCCATGCAGCCTTATGCCGCCGTCACCACTGCTTCCGGCAGCACGGTGGCGCTGGCCATGAAGGCGGCGGTGGCGGTGGGACCGGCGCGCCGTTTTACCGTGGGCGACCCGGCACAGCGCGTCATCGATGCATTGGCCGGCGAGACTTTGGTGCGGCTGGCCAATGCCGAACATCAGGCGCAGCGCGGCGAGGTGGTTATCGATGGCGAACTGCTGGCGCGCCTGGCCGACCGGCTGCGGGTCAGCGAGCAGCGTTACGATGAAGTGAACGATCAGACCGTTGCGGTTGTGCAGGGGTTCGCCCCGCCCCATGCCGCGGCGGCATTGGCGGCGCCCTGGCCTATTTTGGATGCAGCCCGCCTGCCCGATGAGCAGGTGCGGGTCTGGCTGCTGCCCCAAGTCTATGAACGGCTGCGGCGCGGGCTGGGCAACTTTCTGGCCGAATTGCGGCCCACGGTGGCCCTCTTTGTACGCTTTACCGGCATCGATTACGACAATGACGATACGGCCGGTGGAAAATTAGATGCTTATATCCGCTGGGTGCAGGGCATTGTGGCCCGCTACGAAGGCACGCTGATCGACCTCAATATTGGCGACAAGGGCAGCTATTTATATATCAACTTTGGCGCGCCGCTGGCCCATGAGGACAACGCCGACCGCGCCGCCGCCGCCGCCCTGCTTTTGCAGGCGCCGCCGGAAAACCTCGCCTATATTGAGCCGATCCAAATTGGCATTAGCCAGGGGCAACGCAAGTGCCGGCGCTATGGCGGAACCCATCACCGCACCTATGGCGTGCTGGGCGACGAGGTCAACATGGCCGCCCGGCTGATGATGGCGGCCCAGCCGGGCCAAACTGTGATGAGCGAGGCGGCGCGCCGCTCGTTGAGCCCGCGCTATGTTGGAAAATCTGCCTCATTCGTGCCAAAGGCAAAAGTGAGCCTGCCGTCATCTTTGCTGTGACCGGCGTGCAGGAGGCGCGCAGCGGTCAATTGGTGGTCCCCGCCTATGCGCTGCCCATGATCGGTCGTCAAGATGCGTTGAACGAGGCTGCCGCCAAACTGGCGCTGGCCGCGGCCGGCCGCGCCAGCTCTTGGGCATCCGCGGCGAGCCGGGTCTGGGCAAGTCGCGGCTGGCAGCCGAGATTTTGCGTTTGGGCGCGGCACAGGGATTTGCGCTATATGGCGGCGAATGTGAATCCTATGGCGCCAACAGCAGCTATCTGGTTTGGCAGCCGATCTGGCGCGGGCTCTTTGGCATTGATGGCGGATGGTCCACGGCCCAACAGTTGGCGGCGCTGACCGATGGCCTGGCCGCAATCCACGCCACCTTCCCCACGCGGGCGCCGCTGCTGGGGCCGGTGCTCAATTTGGCCATCCCCGAAAATGCATTTACCAGCGCGTTGAGCCCGCGTTTGCGCAAAACGCTGCTGGAGGAGCTGCTGGTCGACTGTTTGCGGGCATTTGCGCAGCAACAGCCGCTGCTGATCGTGCTGGAAGCTGCGCAATGGGTGGATCCTCTTTCGTACGAACTTTGGGAGGCGATTGCCCCCGCCATTGTGGATCTGCCGGTGCTACTCGTTTTTGCCTCGCGCCTGCAGCAGCATGAGACGCGGCTGCGCGCCGACCAGGCCCGCGCCTTGGCCCACTATGCCGAAGTGCAGTTGGCGCCGTTGACGCCTGCCGAAGCCGCTGACTTTATGGCCCGCAAGGTGGCGCAGTTGTTGGGGCGGGCGACGCCGCTGCCGTCCCAACTGGTGGATTTGGTAACGACCCAGGCCGAGGGCAACCCGTTCTATTTGGAGGAATTGCTCACCTATCTGCACACGCGTGGGGTCGATTTTCAGGACAGCGCGGCGCTGGCGCAGGTGGAATTGCCGGACAGCCTGCAACGGCTGACGCTGAGTCTGCTCGATCAGTTTAGCGAAAGCCAGAAGATTACGCTCAAGGTGGCCAGCGTCATAGGCAGGCTCTTTCGGGCGGCCTGGCTGGCCGGCGTCTATCCGGAGCTGGGCGACGCCAGCCGCATCCGCGGCGATTTGGAATTGCTGCACCAGCGCGATCTGCTGCTCAGCGAACCAACGGCGCCGGAACTGGTCTATCGCTTCCGCCAGGTGATCACCCAGAGCGTGACCTATGAAAGCTTGCCGCACGCGCTCAAGAGCGTCTTGCACGAACAGATCGGGGAATTTATTGAGCAGACCTATCCCGACGCCATCGACCAATATCTAGATCTGCTGGCCTATCATTATGACCGCAGCGCCAATGCCGCGAAGCAGCGGCACTATTTATGGCTGGCCGGCGAAGCAGCCCAGAACGAATATGCCAATGCCGTGGCGCTGGACTATTTCAGGCGTCTGCTGATCATTTTGCCCACTTCCAAACAGGGGGCGGTGCAGCTAAAGTTGGGCCAAATTGAAGACACGGTGGGGCGCTATGCCGCAGCCGAAGAGCACTTCCAAGCCGCCCTGACTCTGGCCACACAGGAGCAAGATCGTGCTTTGGTGGCCCAATGTCAGATAGCGCAGGGCGAATTGCATCGTAAGCAGAGCCAATATGAAGAGGCGGCGGCCTGTTTTGGGGCGGCGCAAACCATTGCCGAACAGATTGGTGATGAAGCGGGCGTGGCCAAAGCACTGGTCTGCGCCGGTTCGCTGGCGCTCTATCGCGGCGATTATGCGGCGGCGCACGACCGCTATACGCAAGGGCTGGCCATCCGCCGCCGCCTGGATGATCAATCGCAGGTGGCCAACACGCTGAGCGATCTGGCCATTGCCGTGGCCAACCAGGGCGACCTGGCGCAGTCCGGCCAGCTTTTTGCCGAGAGCCTGGCCATCCGCCGCACGTTGGGCGATCAGTGGGGCGTGGCCAATTCGCTCAACAATCTGGGCGAACTGGCGCTCATGCAGGAGCAATACGCCGCCGCCCACCCCTATTTGGAGGAAGCGGTCACCATTTACCGCGCCATTGGCGACCGCTGGTCGCTGGGCAACACGGTGCTGACGCTGGGCAATGTGCTGCGCGCCCAGGGGGATTATCAAGCCGCCTATCCGCTCTATCAGGAAAGCCTGCAAATTTACCGCGGCCTGGGCGACCGGCGCTCGCTGGCCTATCTGCTGGAGAGCATGGGCGGCCTGCTCTCGCTGCAAGGGGAGTCCGTCCGCGCCCTGCGGCTGGCCGGCGCCGCCGCCGCCCTGCGCGACCAGCTCCAAACCCCCCTCTCACCCGCCGAACAAACGCAGTTGGATCAAGCGCTGGAGCCGGCGCGGCAGGCCTTGGGCGCGGGCGCCGCCGCGGCCTGGGAAAGCGGGCGGGCGCTGACGTTGGAAGATGCCGTGGCGGAGGCGTTGGGGAGTGGCTAGCGCGGCATAGCATACTAGCGGCGGTTGAGTAGGCCCGGCAGTTTGGGCCGTATCGAAACCAAAGCGGGGCGACCCGCTCACTCTGGTTTAGATACAGCCGCTGTGCTCCCAGGGCTGCAAACTACCGCAGCCTACTCAACCGCCGTTCGCTCGTCTATCGCTTGTATGGGGGCAAGGAATGAATTCCCAGCCTGCTACGGCAAACGTGCTAAAGCACGTTCAGGTCGCGGCGACCAACCGGTTTTAACCGGTTTCCCGTATCAGACGCAGAATTCATTCTGTGGCACGCTACAGTTTCAGCGCCTGTAGTTCCGCCTGCAACTGGTTCACCTCGTGCGTTCGGGCGCGCAGCCGCTGGATCAGCACCTTGATGATGCCGCGGGCGATTTCGATGCGATCATCCATCAGCTCGTAGAAGGGTTCTTGTTCGAGGCGCAGCAGCCGGCTGGTTTTGGTGGTGCGGATGGTGGCGGTGCGCGGCTCGCCATCCAGCAGGGCCATCTCGCCAAAAACCTGGCGCTCGCCCATGCGGGTAAAGGCCTGCTCGCCATCCAGCGCCTCCACTTCGCCCTCGGTAATAATATACATGCTGTCGCCGCGCTCGCCCTGGCTGAAAATGGTGGTGGCGGGCGGCGCTTCGATTTCCTTGAGCAAGCCGGCAATTTCGACCAGAATTTCTGCGGGCGTATGGGCAAAGATTTCGACGCTTTTCAACACGATTACTTTTTCGACGGTTAGCAACATAGATTTTCCTCTTCTATATTAAGTCAACCCAAGAATTTTTTTGAAATACAGATCAACAGATTACACAGATGAAAAAGATTTTTCGCTTCCTAATCTGTGAAATCTTTCAAATCTGTTGATCGTTTTTTTAATTTTGCTTAGCATTTTCAAGCCAACTGTTGGGCGGCCCAGACGGCGCTTTCGTGAATCAGGCAGTCGGGCGCGGAGCGGTGCAGATGTACCGCTGCCCGCAGTTCGGTCGCGAGCGCGGACGGCGCGCAGGGGGCGATGGAGGGCGCCTTGTATAGGGCGGTGGCCAGCAGCCACGGCGTGAGCCATTTGGCCGGCCTGGTCAGGATGTCGTAAAGGCGGGCGGCTGGGGTGAGTGCTTGTTGTGGGGCCAATGTCGCCATGCGCGCCAGCTTATTGGGCGCCGGTAAATCGTCATACAGCGCCAAGAGGGCTGATTTGAAAGTCTCTTTAATCAACAAATCCAGCGTTTCCAGCGCATAGGCGCGCTGCTCTTTACTGTACACAGCCAGTGGGGCCATGTCGGGCAGCACGGCATCGCGCACGCGGCGCATCACCGCGGGTTCATAAAGCAAGGCCAGCCACTGCAAGAGCCGAATTTGCTGCTGGTGCAGGCTGGAGGCCAGCGCCTCGCGCACGAGCGTTAGGTCCGGCGCGTTGGTCAGATCCACAATGGCGGCCAGCGTCCAGGCGGCGTGGGTCAGTTCACAGTGGATGGCCTCTGCCAGGCGCGTCCGCGCGGCCGTCTCGGCGCGATAGCCGCACTGGGTCAGCACCAGCACAATTTGGCCGCGCACGCCCACATCCTCATCATCCAGCACCGTGAGCAGAAAGGTAACGGCCGCGGGACTGCGCAAGCGACCGCACGCACGCGCCAGCGCTTTGCGCAGCATTGGGTCGGCGGCTGTGCGCCAACCATTCGTGATGGCGAGCAGGGCCTCGTCGCCGCCGGCGGCCAGCGCCCGCTGCGCGACCGCCCGCGTGGCGCTATCGCCCAGCGCCGCCGCCGCTACCGGCCACAGTTTGGGGTGGGGCATTTGGGCGGCCGCGGTCAAGGCGGCGCGGCGGACGGCGGGTTCCGGGTCGCGCAGCAGGCCGAGCAGGGGACGGTAAAAGCTGGCCAAACCGCTTTCGCCCAGCACTTGCGCGGCCAGGATGCGGTCGGCTATCGCCGGCGAGTTGACCAACTGCGCCAGTTGGGCGCCCACGGCCAAAATGCCCGCCAATTCGCCGCTGCGCAAAAGGCCGACCATCACGCCCTGGCGCGTCTGCGGATTGGCGGCTGTGAGTTCGGCGTGCAGCGAGTCGTCATCGTCCAGCCCGACCAGCATGGCCAACGCCCGCAGCGCGGCGCCCTGCACCGCGGCGTCTGGGTCGGCCGCACGGCATTCGGCGAGCGCGGGGCGCAACTCGACCAAACCAAGGGCTTCGATCTGCGCAATGGCGGCCAGCCGCACTTCCATGATGGGGTGGTGCAGCAGCGGCGGCAGCAGGGGTTGCACTTCGGCGCTAGTGTGGGTGGCCAGCAGGTCGAGCGCATAGAGCACGGCGCCGGGATGTGGACTGTCCAGATGTTGCTGGATAACTTCGATGGTGGCGCGATCGGGCTTGAAGTCTGTATGGCCGCGAATGAGGCGCCGTCGCAATGCCTGCTGCACGCGTTGCGGATAGGCGCGCCCCAAGGCCCAGGTGATGATGAACCAAACGAGCGTCAACGGCAGCAGCGCATAGGCCAACTGCAGCGCATTGAATTGCAGATATTCGGTCAGGAAGAGCAGCAGCAGACCGGCCACGCCAGCGGCAGCCGGATAGATCATGCCGTCAATGGCCGATTGGGTACGCGTGCGCAGGGCGGCGGGCAGCGGCTGAAAGAGCAAGTTGACGGCGGTGTTGTCAAAGGCGTCTGTGACCTGGCGGACCAGATTCATGGCGACGGCCAGCCCCCAAAGCAGCCATATGGCCGGCGTCAATAGACCGCTGAACACATAGAGGCCGGTGACCAGCAGCAGCAGCAGCGGCGCCAGCCGGATGATGGTGCAGACGCCAAAACGGCGCAGGGCGTAGCTGGAGAAGAAGAGATGGCCGGCTAAACTCAAGCTGCTCACGGCGGCCGCAAAGATGCCCAGAAAGCCGGCCAGTTGCGCAGGGTCAACGAGCACCCCTTCGACCCGGGCGTAGAAGATGTTGTCCACAAAGAAGTCGGCCAGCCCAAAGCAGATATAGAGGGAGAGCAGCAGGATAATATAGGGGTCAGCCAGCCACTGCCGGGTTGACGTGGTCTGGCCCGTGGTCTCGTCCCCTCCGCTCTCGGTTTGGTCCGTCTGGCTCACCGCGGGCGCCAGGCGGATAATGGCGATCAAGAGCGTCAGAGCGCCGGCGCCGGTGAGCAGCGCACACCAGAGCAGATTGATCGCCCCTACCATTTGCACCAGCAAGGGGAGGGCGCAGCCGACCAGAATGTTGGCAATTTCCTGACCGGCGCCAAAGAGCCCAAAGAGCCGCTTGCCCTGTTGCAGGTTAAAGATGCGGCCCAGCAGATTCCAAAAAGCCATGAAGAGAAAAACGGTGACCACGCCGTCATAGATTGGCAAGCTAAAGATCAGCCAATCGCCGGCGTTTAGCGCCAGCCCCAGCCGATAGCCAACCAGCGTCATCAGCAGCAGCGCCAGTTGACCCACGAGCAGTTGGGCCAGCGAATAGCGCTTTTCAAGCCGCAGATAGAGCAGCGACACCCCGGTGGTCACCAGGCTGGAGCCAATGTAGACCAGCGGCAGGTGTTGGGCATCTAGCCTTTCCAGAAAGAGCGCATAGGCCGCCGTACTTTCCAGCAAGCGCGTGGCGCCAAAAAGCGCGGCCAACAGCAGCACCAAACGGACCAGCGGGATCTCGGCCTCCCGCACATTGAGCAGCACCCATAGGCGTTGGGGAAACGTCATAACGGCAACTTTGTTCTATGTTGTGGTGGCGATGTTTCGTAACCGTTCATATGGGGTTTGGGGTGGGGTGCAATTTGCCCTCACCCCAACAGTTTTTAAAACGGTCCCTTCACCTCTTGCCTGGAGGACGGGTGCAAATCCTCCTGGGCGCGCGGGCGAAATCGCCGGGTTTTATCTTCTCAATAACCTATATGTCTCCAAAGCTCCTTTTGTTCACAAGAATGGGGAATTCCTTGCCATATTTAGCGACGTAACTATTCACCCCTCCCTGCCCTCCGCTGGCCGCTTCGCTAGGGGAGGGGTCCAATCACCTGAATAGTTACTTAGCGACTAACAAATGGTAAAAAGAACTGTTCGGTCGATGGCGCATCCGGTTCGACGACGAATTGCCTTGAGGAGTCGCCGGGGCCAAAGAATTCGATTCCGCCCTGATCAATGTCCGCGTCCGCCGGATTGAAATCAGTGGCGCGATCCTGGCCGGCGCCGCCTTTGAAATCATCGGCGCCGCTGCCGCCGGTTAGAATGTCGTTGCCGGCGCCGCCATCCAGCCTATCGTCGCCGGCGCCGCCTTCCAGTTGATCATCGCCGGAACCGCCGGCAAGTTGATCGTTATCAGCGCCGCCCAGCATGACATCAGCGCCGCTGCCGCCATCCAATGTATCGTCGCCGCTGCCGCCATCCAGTTGGTCATTACCAGCGCCGGCTGTCAGTATATCATTGTCAGCGCCGCCGGTCAGTATATCATGGCCAGCGCCACCGTCCAGTTGATCGCTGCCGGCGCCGCCATCCAGTTGATCATCGCCGGAACCGCCTTTGAGTTTGTCATCGCCAGCGCCGCCGTAAAGCTGGTCGGCGCCGCTGCCGCCATCCAATTCATCATCGCCTTCGTCGCCGCAGAGAATGTCGTCTTTGCTGCCGCCTTTGAGTTTGTCTTTGCCGCCCAGCCCAAGGATGATCTGATCGCCCGAACCTCCCTTGAGATCATCGTCACCTGGCGTACCCACCACAATGGCGCCGTTCCAGCCGGGCGCTACGTATTGGCCCTGCGCAGCCAGATACACATCGTAGCCGCCGCAACTGCCGATAAATTCACCCGGCGCGGCCTGTATGGTCCAGGTGTATGTCGCCGGCGTTGAGTCAACCTGATTGGTCGCATCCACGGCGCGCACGGCAAAGGTGTGCAGACCATCGGCCAGGTTGGTGTATTCCTGGGGGCTGGTGCAAGCCATAAAGGCGCCGCCATCCAGTTGGCATTCAAAGGTGAGCGCGCCACTGCCGCCGCTGCCGGTAAAGGTAAAGCTGGCGCTTGAGCTGCTGCTGGGATTGTCCGGCTGCCCGGTGATCTGCGTATCGAGGGCCACGGGCATTATCACATGCAAAATGCCGTCGGCGGTGGATGGTTCATAATAGGCGTCGCTCAACGTCAGCGCTGGAATGGGCGAGCCGCCGCCAAAATAGGCGGTGACGCTGTAGTCGCCCTCATTCGGCAGGGCCACCGTCAAGGCGGCGCGACCCTGGAAGTCGGTGATGAGAGCCTGGCTGTGGACGATGGCGCTGCTGTCGTCGCGGACGACAAAGAGCACGGTCCGCTCGCGCAAGCCGCGCCCGGCGCCGTCGTGCAAAGTGGCGGTCATAGGGGCGCTGGCACTGGGCGCCACCGTGAGCGTGGGCGGCGTAAGGGTCAGCGACGTTGTCTGTTTGTTGATGGTGAAGGGATTGGCCGCGGTTGATGCTACGTAGGCAGCGGCGCCGGCAAAGGCCGCCTGCAGGGTGTATGCGCCCGGTTGAGAAGTGAGCAGCACGCTGACCTTGGCCTGGCCGCTGCTGTCGGTTATGGCGGCCACTGTTTGCGCCCCCAAACTCACGCTGACCCTTTGATTGGTCAGGGCGGCGTTGCTGCTGTCTGTAAGCTGTACGGTGAATTCGATAAGATCGCCAAAGACGCCCGCGTTAGGTGCGCTGATGAAGTTGATCGCAGCGGCCTGGGCGGGCGGCTGGCCGCCAATGGGCGGTGGCGTGGGCGCGCCGGGATCAATGCCGGGCGTGTAATAGGCGCCCTGATTGGCGTCCAGCGTGATCAATCCTGTGCCGCTGGCCGCCTGCACCATGAAACGCACGTCTGCGGTCGTCACGCCCTCCAATATGCCTTCCCACAAGATCGGATTGCTGGTGTTGCGTTTCAGGTCAACCGATTGCCAGGTTGTGCCGTTACGGGTGCTGTAGGTGACCCAGACCTCCTGCACGTCGGCAATTTCATCGCTGCGGTTGACCTGCACGGCAAAGTGGATGTCGGCGCCAACCGCCGTCGATTCCACATGGGCGATGGTCGGCGGTGCGGCCAGGGCGGCGGCGCTGGTGTCCGGGCTGTAGAAGACGCGGAAGGTCATGTTGGTAAAGCGGCGCAGCGTGCCAATGGTCAGGTCATCTGTATTCGATTGAAACTGGGTGGGCGTCACCATAAGCCGGATGGCGCCGTCAGTCGAATCGGCCAGGAAATCATAGTAATTGAGCTGCCAGGGCTGTGTTGGAAAGAAGTTGGCCGAGTAAAAGACCGGATGGCTGCCCGCCAGTTCGGTGGCCGGGACGCTGGTGTGGGGCCGGATGTCCAGCTCATCCACATACGTTCCCTCGCGGAAACCGGCGCCGCGCGCCACACCCGCGTCATCGGTTACATTGGCAATCACCAGCGGCTGAATCGGGTAGCCGGGGCGCGCCACCTGGCCCTGCGGCCCGCTATAATAGACGGTATCCACCGTTTCCGTCAGGGTTCTGCCATCGAGCAAGCTCAGCATGGTGCGCGTCAAGGTTGGCGACAGCATCAAATCTACCGTGCTCAGACCAAGGGCGGCGCCCGGACCGCTGCCGACCACCACGGGCGTACGCGGCAAAGCAGACGGCAGCGAGGGTTCGGCAATGCGATTGGGCAGATCCACGCTCAACATGGGTAGACCAAAGAGCGTAGACACCAGAATCGTCTTTTCAAAGATGCCATCCACTTCCACGCCGGTATCGGCCAGATAATCCTGCTTGGCCGCCACCAGCGCCGGCCCCACGGCAACGGGGCCGCTGCCCACGCGCAGTCGCTGCGTAAACGACAGATAGAGCCGCTCCGCATATTCCTTAAAGTCGGCGTCGCCATACTGATAACCCGTGCCGGCAATAAGCAGCGCGCCGTGGCCGGCAAAGGCCTGCGTCCAATCCGGCGGGTCGTCGGTCACGTCAAGGATGGCGTGGTCGTTGACAATGTTGTAGCCGGCGTGGCAACCGCTGCTGTAGATAATGGCGTTGGTCAGGTCCACATCGGCGGCGTCCAATTCGGCGGCGCTGATGGTGCTGCTGTAGTCGGCCGCGAGCAGGCGGCTGGGGTTGAAGTGACCGGCCAGGTAGATCAGGTCATGACGTTGTTCCAAAAGCAGAGGACGCAAGTCACTCGCTTTCCAAGAGAGAGCATCTTCTGGCGCGCGGTCAAAGGGATCGATCAGTTCACTGAAAGTACTGCCGGCGGGCAGCCCCGCCTGCAACTGTTCGAGCACGGCGCGCGAGCCGTCTTCCAAAAAGCCATAACTGGTGACCAACGCTGAAGTCGGTGTGGTCACAGTACCGCCGGTAGCGCTGGGATAGGCGTCGATCACGCGGGCTGCTTCGCTGGTGGTTTCCACCAGGCGACCGACGGCCAAATCGGGAATGGGCAGCAGCCGATTTTGCAGCGAAATCTGCCGCTTTGAACCGTAGGCATCCTGGCCCAGAACATAATTTAAGCGCAGGTTGGCCTCGGAAATGCTGGTGTCTTGGACGGGGGGCTCAAAGTCCGACTCCGGCGAGACTGGGGCGCTATCGGGGTAGCGGAAGAAGGGGATGATGTTGTCCCCGCCCACCAGCACCACATAGGCCAGCTCATTGTTCGGGTCATTGGCAGTCCGATAGCGCTGGATGATATCGCGCACCTCATTGGCCCACAGGTTGGTGGCATAGGGGCAACCGGCGTTGGCTTCGGCCTGTTGGCGGACGGCGCTAATCCGCGCGTCCTCGCCCAGATTGACCACTACACCGCCAACCTCGTTGTATCCTGCCAGCACCTGCAACTTGGACAATAGGTCATTGCCTGTCACCCCATTTTCTACCTCCATGCGCGCCACATCGTGCAGAATGATGGTTTTATACCCGGCGCCGGTAATAGCCGTGCCGGATGGCGGCAGCGTTTGGGGGACAAAGTCGCCACAAGCGCCGCCCAGCCGCGTCACATCCAATTGGAAGGGCTGTTGGCTGTCAAAGGCGCCGTTGCGTCCGCTGACGCGGATGTAGTATTCGCCGGTATTGTTCCACGTGCCCACGACAACGTGTTCATCCGCGGCGCCGTCTTGGGCCGAAAAGCCCACCAATGCCTGGAGCTGGGCGCTAGAATAGGCATCCGGGTTGCTGACGGCAAAGGGGTTCGAAACGGCAAAGGGATTGCTCACTGCAAAGGGATTTGAGACGGCAAAGGGATTGCTGACGGCAAACGGATTGCTCACCGCAAAGGGGTTGCTGACCGCAAAGGGATTGGATACTGCGAACGGGTTCGAGACAGCAAAGGGATTGCTCACCGCAAAGGGATTCGAAACGGCAAACGGGTTGCTCACCGCAAAGGGATTGGCAAAGGCCGAAGGCGCCAATTCGGCGGTGAGTTGGGCCAGATCTTGGCTGTTGGCAAGCGTTTGATAGGCCTGGGCGATATCTTTGAAGAGGGCCACATCATAGTCGGCGGGCAGGTTGCTTAGGTCGGCGATGATGGTGTTGCCGGGCTGCACCGGCAGTTTGTACCAGCGCACTTCGCCGCGGCGGGTGAGAAACTGGCTGACGTTGGCGGTTTGCGTTTCGGGCGGGCCACTAAGGGTGAGATCCAGCGCGTTGGGCCAGGTCGTGTTGTCCGGCTGGATGGGCATACAGAGCGCAAATTCGGAACTGTTGCCGGTGGGGTCGGTGGCGGTGGCGGTGAGGAAGCGTCCTGGCGCGGTTGCCACCAGCAAAGAGGTGTCAAGAAGGGCCACACCGTCGGCATTGGTGGTCATGTCGGCTGTGCCGAGAAAGCTTTCGCCTTCGCCAAAACCGGCGGTGTCACAATTGGTGCTGGTAAAAAAGTCGATATGAAAGGTTGTCGTGACGGGACCCCCCATGCCCACCTGTACCCCTGTACTGCTGCCGCTGGTGGCGTTGAAGATGACCGGGTAGTTCTGCCGGTTGTTGGGACCTGTATCCCCGTCGCCAATATCGTTGTTGTCCACGCCATCGCCGCCTAGGTCGATGCCCAGACCGCCATTGGCGAAGATGGCGTTGCCGCGCATGGTGTTGCCCGTCCCGCCACCGATGAAGATACCGGCCTGGCCGTTGCCGGCAATAGTGTTGCCTTCACCCGCACTCGGGCCGCCAACCGCGTAATTGACAGTGGTCAGCGCGATACCGTGACGGCCGTTGCCCAGCGTAGGGTTACCCAAGGCATCGGCGCCGATAAGATTACCCTGAATGTAATGGCTGCTAACCTGCACCGTATCGCCAGCGCCGATGCCATCCAGCAGGTTGCCGGAAATGAGGTTGCCCTGACCGGGCGCGCTGCCGCCCACCCGCGTGCCGCCGCCGCGATAGATGCCGATGCCCGTGTAGTTGCCCAGGGCCGCCGTACCGCTGGCGTTGACGCCAATATAGTTGCCATAGATGAAGGTGTTGACCACCTGATCCAACGTAATGCCGTTGCGTTGGTTGCCACTTATGCCGTTGGCCGCGATCACGTTGCGCTGGGCTGGCGTGGCGCCGCCAATGGTGTTGTGGCCGGCGCCGATGGTGAAATTGGCCACGAAAATACCATCGCCGCCGTTGCCGCGCGCAATCGTCCCCGTGGAATCTGTGCCGATAAAGTTGCCTTCGATCTGATTGTTAAACCCGGCCACTACGATGCCGGCGCCGGCAAAGCGATTGACCACCAACCCGCGGATTGTGCTATCGGATGCAAGCAGCGTCAGCCCGCTGGCGGCGCCGGCATTGGCGCCGTCCAGTTCGACCAGCAGCACGGCGTTGTTGCCCACGGCCAGCGTATTGGCGCTGGCGCCGGGCTGGGTGTAGCCGTCGATGATCAGTGTATCCGTAATGTCCGGCAGCGCCGACCCGGGCTGAATGGTATGCAGGCCGGCGCCGGCAATATTGAAGTGAATTTCGTCCAGGTCGACGCCATTGGGCCACTCGTTGGCAGACAGGAGCGCTTCGCGCAGTGCGCAGTGCAGGTTGTCGCAAACGCCGTCGTTGACATCGTCTGCCGCATTGACGGTAAAGATCGCAGCCGGTTGCGCTGGATCGAATTCGAAAGGGCCAATATCGACCGCGCTGCCGACGTTGCGCGCCGCACCGCGCTGATCGAAATCAGCGCCATTGATATGGCCATTGTCGCCGCTGTCGATGGCGTTGCTGCCGGATAACAATGCGTACATGGGGGTGACGGCGCCCGGCGCCGCCAGCATCGTCCCTAAATTAGTGATAGCGCCGACTGTGGGGCCACAAGTGGCGTCGTCGATTAAGTTGTTGCCGCCGGCCGTAAAGGTGTTGCCGGCACATTCTTCACCGGCATTGCGCAAAATGGAGTTGTAGACATTGACGACGTTGGCGGGTGCAGTGCCAATAATGTATATCCCGGTGCCGCTGGACCCCATATTATTGATAAATGCGCTGTTGTATACGTCGACCGTAGCCGTAGAGCTATTGATCGTCGCCATCATGCCGCCGCCGCTACCACCGGCGCTGTTGTTGGCAATGGTGCTGTTGTCAATGGTCGCCGCGGCTGGCCCCACCACAGCGCCATCATTTTGCAGACCGCCGCCATCGTTGGCGGCCGTGTTTTGGGCAAGCGTGCTGTGTGAGACAGCACGCGGTCCCGAATAGTTGTAAATACCGGCGCCGCTGCCGGCGGCGTTGTTGAGCGTGATATAGCTG